>JBGAHH010000140.1:0-5380 GCA_044226265.1 Casimicrobiaceae bacterium
GAGACGCCGAAGCGCTCGGCGTACATGATGTCGGCGCCCTTCTCGATCATCGCGAACGCCGCTTCCTTCGCCTTGGGCGGATCGAACCACGAGCCGATGAACGTGACGTAGAACTGCACCTTCGGGTTGACTTCCTTCGCGCCGGCCATGAACGCGTGCATGAGCCGGTTCACCTCGGGAATCGGGTAGCCGCCGACCATGCCGATCTTGTTCGTCTTGGTCATCCCGCCCGCCACCATGCCGGTCAGGTACGCCGGCTCCTGGATGTAGTTGTCGAACACCGCGAAGTTCGGCGCCTGCGGCTTGCCGGAGCTGCCCATCAGGAACGAGACCTTCGGGTAGTCCTTCGCGACCTTGCGCGCGGCCGCCTCGACGGCGAACGACTCGCCGACGATCAGCGTGTTGCCCTTCTCGGCGTACTCGCGCATCACGCGCTCGTAGTCCGCGTTCGCGACCTTCTCGGAGAACACGTACTCGATGTCGCCGCGGTCCTTCGCGGCGTTGAGCGCCTTGTGGATGCGGCTCACCCACTGCTGCTCGATGGGCACCGTGTAGATCGCCGCCACCTTGAGCTTGTTCTGCGCCATCGCGGGCGTGCCGAGCACGCCGGCCGCCACGATCGCCGCCATCGCCCCCGCCTTGAGCCAACCCCTTCGCGTCACCATCGACATCTCCCCGAGAAATCGCCACTTCCGCACCGCCGCGGTGCGTGCCGGACGGGCGCGGTTTTCGCGCCGCGCCGCGCTGCGGCAATCCTACCTCAACGGGAAAGCGCCAGCGTGGGCCGGCGCGCCAGGGCCGGGCGGCGTTCGTGTCGAGCGCGCGGCCCGCGCGCCGCGCGGGCCGGTCCCGTTTCGTCGAGGATCCCGGCGGAGGTGGGGCCTCCGCCGGGCGTCCCGACTGGTGACCGCAGGCGCGGAACGCTCCGCGCCTGCGGCGGCGACCCCGATCCCCGGTGAAGCACGCCGCGCACAGCGTGCAAGGTCGCCGTCCTTCCGCCCGAGGGCGGAACCCTGCTCGTCGCAACCGAGTGGACCTTCCTATGCGCCGATTCGTTCCATCGCAACGCGCTCCGACCGCACGCCGTTGACGCCGCGCTCATCGCGGCCGCTCGCGGCTCGCGAAGAACGCGAGCATCACGCCGAGGAGCGACAAGCGCTCGCGCTCCACCTGCCGCTCGCGCTCCGGCGCCGCGAGGCGCAGGTCGAAACCGTCGCGCCCGCGGAGCCATGCGCCCGCCGAGCCGCCGCCCACGTAGTCGAGGTCGGGGCGGCCGTACGGTCGTTCCGGTACTTCGTATCGTCGTTTCATTCTGGGTGCCTCGCATTGCATCGTCGTTGCGGCCGCCGCGCCGCCCGAGCAAAAGAAAAAGCCCGGGGCCTCGCGGCGACCGGGCTTTCTCGGGAGCGGGATGCGCCTAGCGCATCGTCGCCGGGCCGATCGGCCGGTCGTGGTGGGGCATGCCGCCCGGTGAAGCGCGGAGGACGCGGCGCGACAGGTTCGTCGCGACGCGACCGCACGCGGACGACGGGCGAAAGCCCGCCGACGCGCCGCAGGGGTCACCGGCAGCCATCAGGTCGATGTCGGTCGTCAACATGGGCCTCCTTTCGTCTCGTCCACGCGCCGGCGCACGATGCGCGAGCGCAATCCTGCGACCGCAAGAGCGGCGGAGACGGATTCGAAGGAGGCATTCGGGCCTTCGAACGTTCCGCCGGCTACCCCCGGCGGACCGCTGAAGGCCGGGGACTACTTCGCGCTACGGAGGCCGGCGAACGCCAGCCTGCCGCCGATGACGACGACGCACGACGCCATGCCGATCCGGGCGCCGGGCGCCAGGGTCGGGGTGTCGGGATGCGTCGTGAAGTTCATCAGCGTGGTTCCGATCGCGCGAAGGCTCTTGCGAGCGAGGAACGGATTCTACGGAATCGCGCGGCGCGTCGCCAGCGATTTCTGCGCGCGCTGCGCGCGAGCGTGGCGCGGATGCAACATCGAAAGGCGTCGGCCTGAAGGCCGGCCCACGAAGCCCCCGCCTGCGTGTCGTGCTTCAGCCCGACGCCGTGCTTCCTGCCGCGGACCTCACAGCGCCATCGCGACCCGCGTGCCTTGCTCGATCGCGCGCTTCGCGTCGAGCTCGAGTGCGACGTCGGCGCCGCCGATCAGCGTCGGTCGGACGCCCGCGGCCTCGAGCGCCGCGACGAGCTCGCGCCGCGGCTCCTGGCCCGCGCAGATCACGATCGTGTCGACGTCGAGCACGCGCGGCTCGCCGCCCACGACGACGTGCAGGCCCGCGTCGTCGATCCTCGCGTACTCGACGCCGCCCAGCATGGTCACGCCGCGTTGCTTCAACAGCGTGCGGCGGATCCAGCCGGTGGTCTTCGCGAGGCCTTCGCCGACCTTCGACGCCTTGCGCTGGAGCAGCCACACCTTGCGCGGCGACGCTTCGGGCTTCGGCGCGGTGACGCCGCCGCCGTGCGCGTACGCGCCGTCGATGCCCCACTGGTCGCGGAACCGGTCCACCGCCTCGTCGCCGTCGGTCGCACTCGGCACCGGCGGCACGACGGACGGCGGAAGCGGGTCGCCCGGATGCGTCAGGAGCTCCGCGACGTCGAAGCCGATGCCGCCCGCGCCGACGATCGCGACCTTCGCGCCGGCGACGCGCCGGCCCGCGACGACGTCGACGTAGCTCGCGACCTTCGGATGGTCGAGGCCCGGGATCGCCGGTTGGCGCGGCACGATGCCCGACGCGAGCACGACCGCGTCGAAGCCCGCGAGGTCGCCCGCGCCCGCCGCCTTCCCGAGCTTCACGTCGACGCGAAGGCGCGCGAGGCGCGCGCGGAAATAGCGCAGCGTCTCCTCGAACTCCTCCTTGCCGGGAATGCGCTTCGCGAGATTGAACTGCCCGCCGATCTCGGCGGCGGCGTCGAACAGCGTCACCGCGTGCCCGCGCTCGGCGGCCGTCGTCGCGCAGGCGAGCCCCGCCGGGCCCGCACCCACGACGGCGACCCGCTTCGGCGCGGCCGCGCGCGCGATCGCGAACTCGTCCTCGCGGCACGCCGCCGGATTGACGAGGCAGCTCGCGACCTTGCGCACGAAGATGTGGTCGAGGCAGGCCTGGTTGCACGCGATGCAGGTGTTGATCTCGTCGGCGCGGCCTTCCGCCGACTTGCGCACGAACGCCGCGTCCGCGAGGAACGGCCGCGCCATCGACACCATGTCCGCGTCGCCGCGCGCGAGCACGCCCTCCGCGACCGCGGGATCGTTGATGCGGTTCGTCGTGACGAGCGGCACACGCACGCGCCCCTTCATCCGCCGCGTCACCCAGGTGTACGCGGCGCGCGGCACCATCGTCGCGATCGTCGGCACGCGCGCCTCGTGCCAGCCGATGCCGGTGTTGATCATCGTCGCGCCCGCCGCCTCGACCGCCTGCGCGAGCTCCACGACCTCGTCCCAGGTGCTGCCGCCCTCGACCAGGTCGAGCATCGACAGCCGGTAGATCAGGATGAAGTCGCGGCCGACCGCGGCGCGCGTCGCGCGCACGACGTCGACCGCGAAGCGCATCCGGTTCGCGTACGCGCCGCCCCAGTCGTCGTCGCGGTGGTTCGTGCGCGCGACGACGAACTGGTTGATCAGGTACCCCTCGGAGCCCATCACCTCGACGCCGTCGTAGCCGGCGCGCCGCGCGAGCTCCGCGCAGCGCGCGAAGTCGGCGATCGTCTTGCGGATCCCGGCGTCGGACAGCGCGCGCGGCTTGAACGGCGTGATGGGCGAGCGGATCGCCGACGGCGCCACCGAGAGCGGGTGGTAGGCGTAGCGCCCCGCGTGCAGGATCTGCATCGCGATCTTCCCGCCCGCCTCGTGCACCGCCGAGGTGATCGTGCGGTGGCGCCCCAGCTGCCACGGGAACGAGAGCTGCGAAGCCCTTGGCTCGAGGCGGCCGGCGAGGTTCGGCGCGATGCCGCCGGTGACGATCAGCGCGGCGCCGCCGCGCGCACGCTCGGCGTAGAAGCGCGCGAGCCGGTCGAATCCGTGGCGCTCCTCCTCGAGGCCCGTGTGCATCGAGCCCATCAGCGCGCGATTCGGCAGCACGGTGAACCCGAGGTCGAGCGGCGCGAGCAGGTGGGGATAGGCGGTCACGGGAAGCGCGGCGTTCTGTGCGGAGCCGATTCTACGCGGCGTGGCCGCGCGCACGGTCGGCCGGCAAGGACGAGCACAGCGGCATCCCCTGTGGGTCGGTCTTCAGGCCGCCGCGCATCGCGGCGCCTGCCAATCGACAGGGAAGGCGTCGGCCCGAAGGCCGACCCACCGCGATCGCCGGCGCCGACGTCCGGGAACATCCCGGTCGACGTTCACGGCCTGGCCGCTGCGTCAGGGTACGCATCGGCGTCCTGCGCCCGTCAATCGTCGTCGTCGCCGGCCGCCGCGACCGGTCCGGCCACGACGAGCGATCCCGCGCGAACGCCGAGCAGCCGGATGCGCCGCTCGAGCGGCACGCGCTTCAGGCATTCGCCGGCCGCCCGCCGGATCGCGCGCGCGTCCTGCGTCGGCGCGTCGACCGTCAGGTCGCGCGTCACCGTCGAGAAGTCGTCGAAGCGGAGCTTCACGCCGATCGTGCGCGTCGCGTAGCCCTTGCGCGCGAGGTCGCCGGCCACGCGCTCGCACAGCCAGGTGAACACGCGCGACAGCTCGGCGCGGTCGCGCTTCACCGACAGGTCGCGCTCGAACGTCGTCTCGCGCGAGATCGAGCGCGGCTCGCTCTCGGTCACGACCGGCCGGTCGTCGCGGCCGTTCGCCGCGTCGATCATCCAGCGCGCGTAGCCGGCGCCGAACACCGACTCGAGCTTCGCGCGGTCGGCGTACGCGAGCTCGCCGATCGTCGCGATGCCCAGGCGCTCGAGGCGCGCGGCGGCCTTCGGCCCGATGCCGTTGATCCGCTTCGCCGGCAGCGGCCAGATCACCGTCGGGAGGTCGGACTCGCGCACGACGGTGAGCCCGTCCGGCTTGTCGAGCTCGGAGGCGATCTTCGCGACGAGCTTGTTCGGCGCGACCGCGACCGAGCAGGTGAGCGACGTCGCCTCGCGCACCGCGTCCTTGAGCGCGCGGGCGACGTCGCGCGCGCGCCACCAGGCGTCGGCGTCGTCCTCGGGCTCGCCCTCGTGCACGGGGAGTCGCACGCCGGTCAGGTCGACGTAGATCTCGTCGATGCCGCGGTCCTCGATCGTCGGCGCGATCGCGCGCACCGCCGCCTTGAACTTGCGCGACGCCGCGCGGTACGCGTCGAAGTCGGCCGGCAGCAGGATCGCGTCGGGCGCGAGCTTCGCGGCCTTCATGAGCCCCATCGCCGAGCCCACGCCGAGCTTGCGCGCCGCGTAGGTCGCCGTCG
>JBGAHH010000141.1:0-5305 GCA_044226265.1 Casimicrobiaceae bacterium
GGTCGAGCCAGGGCCAGCGGTCCTCGTCGACGAGCGGCGTGCCCGACGCCATCTTCGCGACGTTCGCGGGCGGGTGGAAGTCGTCGGCGTCGAGGAACGGCCAGCCCAGCCGCTCGGCCAGCGCCGCGCCGACCGTGCTCTTGCCGCAGCCGGTCACGCCCATCACGACGACGATCATCGCTTCGGTTCCGTCGAGGCGCCGTGCACCGCGTGGCCGCCGAACGCCTGCCGCATCATCGCCAGCATCTTGTTCGCGTAGTCGCCCTTGCCCTGGCTGTCGAAGCGGCTCATCAGCGCGAGCGCGAGCACCGGCGCGGGCGTGCCCTGCTCGATCGCCTCGGCGACGGTCCAGCGGCCCTCGCCCGAGTCCGCGACGTGCGGCGCCACCGCGTCGAGCGCCGAGTCGCGCGCGAGGAACTCGGCCGTGAGGTCGAGCAGCCACGAGCGCACGACGCTGCCGTGGCGCCAGGTCTCGGCGAGCGCCGCCACGTCGATCGCGAACTCGCGCTTGCCCTGCAGCAGCGCGAAGCCTTCCGCGTAGGCCTGCATCATCCCGTACTCGATGCCGTTGTGGATCATCTTCGCGAAGTGGCCGGCGCCCCCGGGACCGCAGTGCATCCAGCCGGCGTCGGGCGCGGGCGCGAGGATGCGGACGAAAGGCTCGACCGCACGCGCCGCCTCGGGCGAGCCGCCGAACATCAGCGTGTAGCCGTTCGCCAGGCCCCAGACGCCGCCGGATACGCCGCAGTCGACGAACTGCAGCCGGCGCCCCGCGAGCTCGTGCGCGCGCCGCTGCGAATCCTTGTAGTTGGCGTTCCCGCCGTCGACGATCGTGTCGCCGGGTGAGAGGTGGGTCGCGAGCGTCGCGATCGTGGATTCGGTCGCGGCGCCCGCCGGCACCATCGCCCACACGACGCGCGGCGCGGGAAGCGCGGCGACGAGCGCGGCGAGCGACGACGCGGCGACGAGCGCGCCTTCCGAGGCGAGCTTGTCCGCCGCGCCGGGCGTCGCGTCGTGGCCCACCACGCGGACGCCGCCGCGCGCGAGCCGGCGGGCCATGTTGCCGCCCATCCGGCCGAGGCCGACGAGTCCGATCGAGGGGGAAGCCACGGGGAGCGAGCCTTGGGGGACGACGGCTGCGGGCGCCGGTCAGGACGGCATTCTACCGGCAGGGTCCGGGTTCGGCCCGGAGGCGCTCCACGACGCCACGACCGCCGCCGCGACGAGCAGTGCGCAGCCTGCCAGCATGCCCGCGGTCGGTCGCTCGCCCAGCAACGCCGCCGCAAGCGCGATGCCGTAGACCGGCTCGAGCGCCGCGACGACGCTCGCCGTGTGCGCGGTGACACCGGCGAGTGCCGCGACGAACAGCGTGTGCGCGAGCGCGGTGCAGCCGAGCCCGAGCAGCGCGAGGAGCCCGAGCTCGGCGGGTGTCGGCCAGCGAACCGCGCCGGGCCACAGCGCGACCGCCGGGACGAGGACCAGCGCGGCGAACGCGTTCTGCCAGAGCGCGATCGAGCGCGCCGTCGCCGTCCGGGCAAAGCGCCGGTTGCGCACCGCCAGCCACGCGAACGTCGCGCCCGAGAGCTCGCCCCAGCCGAGTCCCTGGACGGCGACGTCGCGCGGGTCGAACCGGGGCACGGTCAGCACGAGCCCGGCGACGACCAGGGCCGCGACGACCCAATCGCGCCGCCCGGCGCGCCGCTCGCCCGTGGCACGCTCGAGGACGAGCGTCCAGAGCGGGAAGCTCGCGAAGCCGAGCAGCCCGACCGCCACGCCGGCAGCCTGGATCGCGACGAAGAACGCCACCCAGTGCACCGCGAGCACGACGCCGTTGAGCGCGAGGCCGGGCGCGGGACGGCGCAGGTCGCCCATCGCCGCCGCCAGCGCCGCCAGCGCGAGCGCGGCGATCGCGGTCCGGCCGAGCACGATGGCGACCGGAGAAAGCGCGAGCCAGGCGCCGAACAGGCCCGCCACGCCGAACAGCAACACGGCGACGTGCAATGCAACGAGGGATCGCAGGGGGCGCATCGTCGACGCGGCGGATTCTGCCACGCGGGCCGTCCCGGGCCCGGGGTGCGCGGGCGCGCTGCGCTAGAATCCGGCGCTTCCGCCCCGCCCCCGCTCACGCCCCAGGAGACCCCGATGCCGGCCGCGCGCAACCCCAAGGCGATCGTCGCCGACGTGCTGAAGTCCCCCATGCCGGGCGTCAAGGTGGCGGTGTCCGACATCGACGGCATCCTGCGGGGCAAGGTGCTGCACAAGGACAAGTTCGCCTCGGCGGTCGAAGGCGGCTTCGGCTTCTGCGACGTCGTCTACGGCTGGGACATGCACGACCAGTGCTACGACAACACGACGACGACCGGCTGGCACAAGGGCTATCCCGACGCGATGGTGCGGCTCGACCTCGCGACGCATCGCAACGTGCCCTGGGACGGCGGCATCGACTTCTTCCTCGGCAACTTCGTGCGGATGGAGAAGGGGCGCGAGGTGCCCTACCCGCTCGACGGCCGCCAGGTGCTGAAGCGCGTGCTCGCGCGCGGCGAGAAGCTGGGCTTGAAGCCGATGTGCTCGCTCGAGTTCGAGTTCTTCAACTTCGCCGAGACGCCGCAGAGCTGGGCCGAGAAGAAGGGCGTCGGCCCCGAGCCGATCACGCCGGGCATGTTCGGCTACTCGCTGCTGCGCGCCGGCCACGCGCGCGACTACTTCAACGCGCTGTTCGCCGAGCTCGCCGCGTTCGGCGTGCCGATCGAGGGGCTCCACACCGAGACCGGGCCCGGCGTCTACGAGGCGGCGATCGTCTACTCCGACGCGCTCGAGGCGGGCGACCGCGCATTGCTGTTCAAGGCCGGCGCGAAGGAGATCGGCGCGCGCTTCGGGATCATGCCGAGCTTCATGGCCAAGTGGAACGCGGCGCTCCCGGGCTGCTCGGGCCACGTGCACCAGAGCCTTTCGGACGGGTCCAGGAACGTGTTCCACGATCCGAAAGGCCGCGCGGGCATGAGCAAGCTCTTCGAGAGCTACCTCGCCGGGCAGGTGGACACGCTGATGGCGTTCGCGCCGATGTTCTGGCCCACGATCAACAGCTACAAGCGCCTGGTCGACGGCTTCTGGGCGCCGGTCAAGCCGACCTGGGGCATCGACAACCGCACGGCGAGCTTCCGCGTGATCCCAGGCAGCGCCAAGTCGACGCGGCTCGAAACGCGCTGTCCCGGCGCCGACGTCAATCCCTACCTCGCGCTCGCCGCCTGCGTCGCCGCGGGGCTGCACGGCGTCGAGAAGGGGCTCAAGCTCAAGGTGCCGCCCATCGAAGGCACCAACAAGGGCGCCGAGCGCGTCCCGCGCGCGCCCCGTTCGCTCGCCGAGACGACGGCGATCTTCCGCGCGTCGGACCTCGCGCGCGACTGGTTCGGCGACGAGTTCGTCGACCACTTCGCCGCGACGCGCGAGTGGGAGTACCGCCAGTGGCAGGACGCGGTGACCGACTGGGAGCTCAAGCGGTACTTCGAGATCGTCTGATGCGCGTCCTGCAACCCGCGGCGCGCCGGACGGCCGCTATCCTCGCCTTCGCGCTGCTCGCGGCCCCGGCCGTGCCGGCCGCCACGCTGCGCATCGCGAGCGCGAACGATCCGCAGTCGCTCGACCCGCACGCGGTCGCGCTGCTCTACCAGTCCCGGGTCGCCTTCCAGATCTACGAGTCGCTCGTCGGCCGGGACCGCGACTTCAAGCTGGAGCCCGCGCTCGCGGTGTCGTGGCAGCCGGTCGACCCGCGCACCTGGCGGTTCAAGCTGCGACCGAACGTCCGCTTCCACGACGGCAGCCCGTTCACCGCCGACGATGCCGTGTTCTCGATCGAGCGCGCGCTCGCGAAGAACTCGCAGCGCGCGTTCCAGCTCGGCGGCGTGACCGGCGTCCGCAAGGTCGACGCGCTGACGATCGACGTGGCGCTCGCCGCGCCGGACGTCGTGCTGCCGGACAAGCTCATCTTCATCGGCATGATGAGCAAGGCCTGGGCCCAGAAGCACGACGTGGTGCAGCCCCAGGCCTACGACGCGAGGCAGGAGACCTACGCGGTGCGCCACGCGAACGGCACCGGGCCGTACAAGCTCGAGAGCTACGAGTCCGACCGGCAGGTCGTGCTCGTCGCGAACGACGCCTGGTGGGGCAAGCGCGGCGACGTCGACCGCGCCGTCTACGTCGTCATCCAATCGGACGCGACGCGGCTGGCGGCGCTGGCGTCTCGGCAGGTCGACTTCGTGATCGACCCGCCGTTCCAGGACGTCGGGCGCCTCAAGCGCGATCCCCAGGTCCGAGTCACCGAGACCGCGGACATCGGCACCCAGTACTTGGGCTTCGACCAGTTCCACGACGAGCTGCCGGGGTCGGGGCTGAAGGGGCGCAATCCGTTCAAGGACCTTCGCGTGCGGCAGGCGGTGGCGCACGCGATTGACACCGACGCGATCGTCTCGAAGGTGCTGCGCGGACAAGGCACTCCGACCGGATCGTACGTGTCGAAGCTCGTCGACGGCTACGACGCGACGCTCGACAAGCGCCTGCCCTACGATCCGGCGAAAGCCCGGGCGCTGCTCAAGGACGCGGGTTACGCCGACGGGTTCTCCACCGGGATGGATTGCGTCGCGATCACCTGGCGCGCCGCCGCCTGCCAGGCGATCGCGGGCATGCTTGCGCAGGTCGGCGTCAAGGTGACGTTCACGCCGAGCCCGGCGGCCCAGTTCTTCCCGAAGATCACGCAGGCGCAGACGCCGTTCTTCGAGTTCGGCTGGACGCCGACGACCGACGCCTGGACGATGCTGAACCCGACGATCCACACGTTCGACCCCGCGGGAGGCGGCACCTTCAACGGCGGGCGCTACTCGAACCCCCGGCTCGACGCCGCGATCGACGCGATCCGCGTCGCGCCGACGCTCGACGCGCGCCGCGGGCTCGTCCGCGACGCGCTCGCGATCCTCGGCGCCGACCTGCCGCTGCTTCCCCTCTACCGGCGCACGCTGGCGTGGGTGATGCGGCCGGACATCGAGGTCGCCATGTGGCCCAACGACATCCTCGAATTGCGCTTCGTGCGCGTCAAATCCCCATGACCATCGACAAGTTCGCGTTTCCCACGACGATCCAGTTCGGCCCCGGCGCCGCGAAGCTCGTCGGCCCGCATCTTCGCGAGCAGGGCCTGCTGCGCCCGCTCGTCGTCACCGACCGCGCGCTGGCCGCGTTGCCGGTCGCGAGCGCGTTCGTCGACGCGCTGCGCCACGCCAAGCTCGACCCCGTCGTGTTCGACGGCATCTGGGGCAAC
>JBGAHH010000025.1:0-44762 GCA_044226265.1 Casimicrobiaceae bacterium
AGTCGATCGAGAGGAGGTCGTCGTGAACGTGAACATGGGAACGGTGGATCGCGCGGTCCGTTTCGTCGTCGGGATCGCGGTGCTGTCGCTGGTGTTCGTGCTGGAAGGCAACGCTCGCTGGTGGGGCCTGATCGGGCTGGTGCCGCTCGGGACCTCGCTCCTGGGCTGGTGCCCGGCCTACGCGCCGTTCGGCTTCTCGACCTGCGCGACGAAGAAGTAGGGACGTCCATGCGCATGCTCGCTGCCGTCCTGGCGCTCGCGGTCGCGGTTCCCGCGAGCGGGGAAGGCGCGCTGGCGACGCTGCGCGTGGGGGCGCGCGCGGTCCCGCAGACCGTGCCCGTCGAGGCGGCGATCGAGGCGGTGCGGCAGGCGACGCTCGGCGTCCAGGTCGCGGGCCGCATCGTCGAGTTGCCGGTCAAGCCTGGCGACACGGTGCGCGCGGGCCAGGTGCTCGCGCGCATCGACGCGCGCGCGGCCGACGCCGCGGTCGCGGCGAGCCGCTCGCAGCTCGCGGAGGCGGAGGCGAACTACGCGAACGCGAAGCGCGTCCACGACCGCAACCAGGCGCTCTTCGCGCAGAAGTTCGTGAGCGAGGCCGCGGTCGACCAGTCGGCGACGACGCTCAAGGCGGCCGCGGCGCAGGTCGAGGCGGTCCGCGCGAACGTCGGCTCGGCCGACATCGCGCGCGACTGGACGACGATCGTCGCGCCGTACGCGGGCATCGTCGGTGAAACGCACGCCGAAGTGGGCGACATGGCGACGCCGGGCAAGGCGATCGTCACCGTGTTCGATCCGCGCGAGCTGCGCGCGGTCGCGACGGTCCCGCAGGCGGTGCTCGCGAAGGCCGACCTCGCGGCGTCGCGCGTCGAGCTGCCGGCGCTCGACAAGACGGTCACGCCGCTGCGCGCCACGGTCGTGCCGCTGGCCGACGCGAGGAGTCACACGACGCGGGTGCGGTTCGACCTGCCGCCGCAGGACGGCCTCGTGCCGGGCCAGTACGCGCGCGTGCGCCTCGCGGTCGGTGCGGCGACGCTGCTGGCGGTGCCCGAGTCGGCGCTGGTGCGGCGGGGCGAGGTGACGGCGGTCTACGTGGTCGACGCGAGCGGCGCGCCGCGGCTGCGCCAGGTGCGCGTCGGCGATCGCGTCGGGGAGGGCGAGGTCGAGGTGCTCGCCGGCCTCGCGGACGGGGAATCGATCGCGGCGAATCCGATCGCCGCGGGGATGCGAACGACGGCGCGCTGAGGCCGTAACGAGGAGGCGACGATGGCACGGATAGTGATCCTGGGTGCGGGCCTGGGCGGCATGCCGATGGCCTACGAGATGAAGGCCGCGCTGCGCAAGGAGGACAGCGTGACGGTCGTCGGCAACGGCCCGACGTTCCACTTCGTGCCGTCGAACCCGTGGGTGGCGGTCGGCTGGCGCAAGCGCAGCGACATCGAGTTCCCGGCGGCCCCGGCGCTCGAGAAGAAGGGCATCGCGTTCGAGCCCGCCGGCGCGAAGCGCGTGCATCCGGCGGAGAACCGCGTCGAGCTCAACGACGGGCGCTCCCTCGACTACGACTACCTGGTGATCGCGACCGGGCCGAAGCTCGCGTTCGAGGAGGTCGAGGGGCTGGGGCCGTCGGGACACACGCACTCGATCTGCCACGTCGACCACGCGGTGAAGGCCGAGGCGGCCTGGCAGTCCTTCGTCAAGGAGCCGGGACCGATCGTGGTGGGCGCCGTCCAGGGCGCCTCGTGCTTCGGCCCCGCGTACGAGTTCGCGTTCATCATGGACACCGACCTGCGCCGGCGGAAGATCCGCGACCGCGTCCCGATGACGCTCGTGACCGCGGAGCCCTACATCGGCCACCTGGGCCTGGGCGGCGTCGGCGACTCGAAGGCGATGCTCGAGTCGGCGCTGCGCGAGCGGCACATCAAGTGGATCTGCAACGCGAAGGTCACGAAGGTCGAGGCCGGCACGATGCACGTGACCGAGCACGACGAGGAGGGCAAGCCGAAGAAGGAGCACGCGCTGCCGTTCCGGCACTCGATGATGCTGCCGGCGTTCAAGGGCATCGACGCGGTCGCCGGCATCGAAGGGCTCGTCAACCCGCGCGGGTTCATCCTGATCGACGCGCACCAGCGCAACCCGAAGTACCCGAACGTCTACGCGGTCGGCGTGTGCGTCGCGATCCCGCCGGTCGAGGCGACGCCCGTGCCGACCGGCGCCCCGAAGACCGGCTACATGATCGAGTCGATGGTCACCGCGACCGCGCTCAACATCCGCGCGGCGGTCGACGGGCGCACGCCGGCGGAGAAGGCGACCTGGAACGCGCTGTGCCTCGCCGACATGGGCGACACCGGCATCGCGTTCGTCGCGCTCCCGCAGATCCCGCCGCGCAACGTGAACTGGTTCGCCGAAGGCAAGTGGGTCCACTACGCGAAGGTCGCGTTCGAGAAGTACTTCATCCGCAAGATGAAGAAGGGCACCTCCGAGCCGTTCTACGAGAAGTTCGTGCTGAAGTCGATCGGCGTCGTGCGGCTCAAGGGCCCGCCGCCCGCGTGAGCACCGCATGAGCGACGCGAAGGAGCTCGGCCTCGCCGGCCGGCTCGCCAGGTTCTTCGTCGCGTCGCGCCTGACGCCGCTCGTCGCGGCGATCGCCCTCCTCGCCGGCGTCTTCGCGGTCCTCGCGACGCCGCGCGAGGAGGAGCCGCAGATCGACGTGACGATGGCGAACGTCTTCGTCCCATTCCCCGGCGCGTCGGCGGTCGACGTCGAGCGGCTGGTCGCGATGCCGGCCGAGCAGGTGCTGGCGCGGATGCCGGGCCTCGAGCACGTCTGGTCGGTGTCGCAGCCGGGGTCGGCGCTCGTCACCGTCCAGTTCAAGGTCGGCGTCTCGCGGAACGACGCGGTCGTCCGCCTGCACGACACGATCCTCGCGAACCGGGACTGGCTGCCGCCCGAGCTCGGCGTCGGCGAGCCCGTCGTGAAGCCGAAGGGCATCGAGGACGTCCCGATCGTCGCCGTGACGCTGCACGCGTCGGACCCCGCGATCGGCGCTTCCGACCTCGAGCGCGTCGCGCACGCGGTCGAGGGCGAGCTGAAGCGCGTCGCCGGGACGCGCGAGGTCTCGACGATCGGCGGCCCCGGCCGCGAGGTGCGCGTCGAGCTCGACGCCGCGCGGCTCGCGGGCTTCGGGCTCGACGTGCCGGCCGTGATGACCGCGCTGCGCGCGGCGAACGCGTCGGCGGTCGCGGGCGACCTCGTTCGCGGCAACGCGGCGCTGCGCGTCGACGCCGGCGGGTTCCTCACGTCCGCGGAGGACGTGCGCAACCTCGTGATGACCGTGCACGACGGCAAGCCGGTCTACCTGTCGGACGTGGCGCGCGTCGTGGACGGCCCGCCGCCGCCCGCGCGAATCGCGACGCACTGGCCGGGTCGCGGGAGCGGCGCCGACGAGGCGAGCCGCGCGATGCCGCAGCCGGCGGTGACGATCCAGGTCACGAAGAACGCGGGCGAGAACGCGGTGGTCGTCGCGTCGCGCGTCGAGCGGCGCCTGGCGGAGCTTCGCGACACGGTGATCCCCGAGGGCGTCGAGGCGTCGATCACGCGCGACTACGGCAAGACCGCCGACGCCAAGGCGCGCCTCCTGATCTCGAAGCTCGTCTTCGCGACGCTGTCCGTCGTCGCGCTGGTGCTCGTGGCGCTCGGGTGGCGCGAGGCGGCGATCGTCGGCATCGCGGTCGTGCTCACGCTCTCGGCGACGCTGTTCGCGTCCTGGGCCTGGGGCTTCACGCTCAACCGGGTGAGCCTGTTCGCGCTGATCTTCTCGATCGGCATCCTGGTCGACGACGCGATCGTCGTCGTCGAGAACGTCCACCGGCGACGCACGCTCGCGCCGCACGCGCCGCTGGCGGAGCTCATCCCGGCCGCGGTCGACGAGGTCGGCGGCCCGACGATCCTCGCGACGTTCACCGTGATCGCGGCGCTCCTGCCGATGGCGTTCGTGAGCGGGCTCATGGGCCCGTACATGAGCCCGATCCCGATCAACGCGAGCATGGGGATGCTGATCTCGCTCGCGATCGCGTTCTCGGTCACGCCCTGGCTCGCGCTCAGGCTCGCGCCGGCGCACGCGCACGCCGCGGGGCCGGGCCGGCTCGACCGCGCGCTGGCGTCCGGGTTCGCGCGGCTGCTCTCGCCTTTCGTCGATCCCGAGCGCGGCGTGCGCCGCCGCCTCTGGCTCGGCGCGGGCGTCGCCGGCGCCATCCTCGTCGCGATGTCGCTCGCCCTCGTGCAGTGGGTCGTTCTGAAGATGCTCCCGTTCGACGACAAGAGCGAGTTCCAGGTCGTCGTCGACCTGCCCGCGGGCACGCCGGTCGAGGGCACCGCCGCGGCGCTCGGCGACCTCGCGGCCTTCCTCGCAGCGCGCGAGGAGGTCGCGGACGTCCAGGCCTACGCGGGCACCGCGTCGCCGATCAACTTCAACGGCCTCGTCCGCCAGTACGACCTGCGCGGCCAGAGCTGGCAGGGCGACCTGCAGGTCAACCTCGTCGAGCGCGGGCGCCGCGGGCGGCAGAGCCACGCGATCGCGCTCGCGCTGCGGCCCGAGCTCGAGGCGATCGGAAAGGCCCACGGCGCGAAGGTGAAGGTGGTCGAGGTTCCGCCGGGACCGCCGGTGCTGTCGCCGCTGGTCGCCGAGATCTACGGTCCGTCCGACGAAGGGCGCCGCGCGCTCGCGGCGTCGCTGCGCGACGTGTTCGCGAAGACCGAGCACGTCGTCGGCGTCGACGACACCTACGACGACGCGGCGCCGCGCCTGCGCGCCACGGTCGACCGGCGCAAGGCGGCCGTCGCCGGCGTGTCGGCGAACGACGCGGTGACGACGCTACGCGCGGCGCTCGCGGGCGAGACGCCGGTCGCCATCTTCGACGGGCAGGCCAAGTACGGCATCCCGGTCCGCGTGACGCTCGCGCCGGAGAAGCAGTCGCGGCTCGAGTCGGTCCTCGCGCTCGGCGTCCGGGGCGCCGACGGCGTGGTGCCGCTGTCCGAGATCGTTCGCGCCGAGCCGGCCGGACGCGAGACGGCCCGCTACCGCAAGGACCTGCTGCCGGTCGCCTACGTCGTCGGCGACGTGGCCGGCGGTGCCGACAGCCCGCTCTACGGGATGTTCGCGATGCGCGGCGCGCTCGGCCGGATCGCGCCGCCCGACGGCGGCCGCCTCGACGAGCGCTTCGTGACCGCGCCGGGCGACCCGTACCGCGCGTGGGCGGTCAAGTGGGACGGCGAGTGGCAGGTGACCTACGAGACGTTCCGCGACATGGGGCTCGCCTACGCGGTGGGCCTCGTGCTGATCTACGTGCTGGTCGTCGCGGAGTTCGGCTCCTACCTGACGCCGCTCGTGATCATGGCGCCGATCCCGCTGACGATCATCGGCGTGATGCCGGGACACGCGCTGCTCGGCAAGCCGTTCACCGCGACCTCGATGATCGGGATGATCGCGCTCGCCGGCATCATCGTGCGCAACTCGATCCTGCTGGTCGACTTCGTCAACCACGCGGTCGCGGACGGCGCGCCGCTCGAGCGCGCGGTCGTCGACGCGGCGGCGGCGCGCGCGAAGCCGATCGCGCTGACCGGGCTCGCCGCGATGGCCGGCGCGACCTTCATCCTCGACGACCCGATCTTCAGCGGGCTCGCGATCTCGCTCGTCTTCGGCATCCTGGTCTCGACGCTGCTCACGCTCGTCGTGATCCCGGTGCTCTATTACGCGACGCGCCGCCGGTTCGCGCCGGCGCCGTCGGCCCCCGCTTCCCCATCGTCCGAAAGGAGTCCCGCATGACCACCGAACGCCTCGTCCGGATCTTCGCCGGCATCTTCGTGCTCGTCTCGCTCGCGCTCGGCGCGCCGGCGAGCCCGCTGTTCCACAGCGCCTACTGGCTGTGGTTCACCGCCTTCGTCGGCTTCAACCTGTTCCAGAGCGCCATCACGGGATTCTGCCCGCTCGAGACGATGCTGAAGGCCGCGGGCGTGAAGCCCGGGCCGGTGAATCCGTAGCGCGCCGTTGCGGGCGGACGTCAGCCGCCGCCCGTGCCTTCGCGGGCGGGCTTCTCGCCGCCGAGCCACTTCGCCGCCCGCACGAGCGACTTGCTCTCGAGCGCGCGCAGCCGGTCGGCGAGCGCGTCGTGGCGGGACTTGAGCGAGGCGAGCTCCGAGGCCCGGAGCTCGAGCTGCTCCTCGAGGCCGCCGATGCGCACGGCGGCCTCGGTGATCGCGTCGGCCATGCGGTCGGCCTCCGAGGACAGGCCTGCGATGCGCGTGTCGCGCTCGGCGACCGCGGACTGACTCGATCGTCGAGCGGAGCTCGGCGTTCGCGCGGTGCATCGTCGCCTCGCGCTCGCCGGCGGCCTGGCCGTGCTCGCGGCGCTCGCGCTCGAGCGCGCGCGTCGCCTGGTCCCGCTCGCGGCGCAGCGTCTCGCGCTCCGCCTGCAGCTGCGATTCGCGGACGCGGAGCCCGTCGGCCTCGGAAGCGAGCCTCGCGCAGAAATCCTCGCGCGCCGCCAGCGCTTCGCGCGCCTCCTCGATCTCGATCGCCAGGCGCTCGAGGTGGTGGCGCGCCGACTCGAAGCGGTGCGCGTGCCCGTCGGCCTCGCGGCGCGCCGTCTCGAGCGCCTCGGTCAGCTTGACGATCGTGGCCCGCTCGTCGGAGAGCTCGCGCTGCGCCTGGCCGAGCTCGCCCAGCATCGTGGCCTCGTGACGCGGCACCTCGGCCAGCGCGGCGGTGATCCGCGCGAGCTCCGCCCGCGCCGACCCGAGCTCGGCGGTGAGCGCGTCGCGCTCCTTCGCCTGCTCGTCGCGCAGGAACGCGAGCTGGGCGGCCATCGCGTCGCGCTCCTTCGCCTGCTCGGCGCGCAGCGAATCGAGCTGCGCCGCGAACGCCTCGCGCTCCTTCGCCTGCTCGCCGCGCATCGCGTCGAGCTGCGCGGCGAGGGCGCGCGCGTCGCGCGGGGCGGACGCGAGGTCGCGCTGCGCGCGGTCCGCGCGCGCCGCGTGCCCGGCCGCCATGTCCGCCATCGTCTGCATGCGGACGCGGTCGGCCTCGATCTCCTGCGCGAGCCACGGCGCCACGGCGCTCTGCGACGCGGGGCGCGCGGCCGCGGCGATCGCGTCGACCGCCCGCTTGAGCTCGCCCGACACCTTCGAGGCGAGCTTGCCGTAGCCCGCGTCGAGCGCCGCGTCCAGCCCCGACCCGAGGCCGAGCGCGGGGGGCGCGCTGGCGGGCCGGCTCGCGATGTCCGGGGCCTTCGCCGCAGCGGCCGCCGGCGGGAACCGGGTCGCCTGCGCGATGCGCTTGAGGCCGCCCGACGGGTCGGCGAGGAACGACTCCTCGGTGACGATCGTGCGGGCGAGGCCGCGCGTCGCGTGCTCGAACTCGACCAGGTGCGCGAGCCACAGCACGAGCGATTTCTCGGGCGCGAACTGCCGGCGGCGCGCGAGCGCGGCCGCGGCGCTCCCCGGGTGGGTGAGCCACAGCACGGCCGCGAGCGGCCGGCCCGATTCCTCGAGGCGCTCGCGCCACAGCGCCACGATGCGGGTGGCGAGCGGCTCGGCGACGAGCAGCGGCACGTCGGAGGGCGCCCGCTCGAGGAAGGTGTCGAGCGCGGCGCGCGCGGCGTCCAGGCCGGGCGCCTTCGGGAGCTTCGCCGGCATCGGCGCGAGCGAATCCCACCGCATCCCGCAGGCGGCGAGCGCATGCTGCGAGACGGAAGCCGGATCCGCGGCAGGCGGGGCGGCCAGCGCGGCGCCCGCGCGGACGAGCGCGTCGGCGAGCACGGACGTGCCGCTCTCGGGCACCCCGAGCAGCAGGAGGACGGGAGAAGCCATGGGCGCCCCCGCTTCCGCAAGGCGCGTGCCAGCCCGGATCAGGGCGTCCCGGCGGGGGGCGGCGGGGGCGCGGACTCGCGCTGGGTTTCGCGCCACTCGAGCTCGAGGCCGACCAGCCGCGCGATCAGCACGGCCAGGTAGAGCTGCCCGACGATCGCCTCGAAGGTCGCGAGCGAGCGCGAGTACGGGTGGATCGGCGTGATGTCGCCGTAGCCGGTCGAGGTCAGCGTCACGAAGCTGAAGTAGGTGAACCGGTAGTGCATCGTCGCCTCGTCGACCGGCTCGCCGCCCATCGCGAAGGTGTCCGGGACGAACAGCGCCAGCAGCTTGTAGGCCTGCGCGAACGCGAGCCCCAGCAGCAGGAACGTGCCGCAGGCGGCGAGGATCCGGTGGACGTTGATGCGCCCGTCGCGCAGCACGCGCGCGATCAGGAGCGCGCCGAACGCGCCCGCCGTCGCCATCACCGCGATCGCGTCGAGCGCGAGCAGCAGGCGCGAAGGCCAGGCGAGCCCCGCGATGCGGACGGCGACCGTCACGACGACGAGGGCGAGGAACAGCTTGACGAGCGGCCGCGGCTCGAAGACGAACGAGACGCCGACCAGCAGGAACAGCGCGAACGCCGCGTCGAGCGACCAGGACGGCATCGCGCCGACCTCGATCATCGGGTAGAGCGCGAACAGGAAGACCGCGAGGATCGCGACCGCGATCGTCAGGGCGCCGTCGCCCCGGACGAAGCGGTAGGCGCGCGCGAACGGGGTCAGCGTCATCGGCGTCGAGAATGGGTGGGCCCGGGAGGGATCGAACCTCCGACCAAACGATTATGAGTCGTCTGCTCTAACCGACTGAGCTACAGGCCCGCGCCGCGTCGCGATCGCGCGTGGCGGGCGCGGCGCGAGTATAGCGAACCGGCCCGCGCGGGCGGCGCGTCCCTCGCGCCGGCCGCCTGCCCCGTGCCGGAAGCGGGAGCGCGGCCGGCGCGTCGGCTACACTGGCGGTGCCGGAACCGTGCGATGGCCCACAGCCTGCGACCGCTGCTCGCGCCCGCCTCGTTCGCGCTGGTCGGCGCGTCGGAGCGGGCGGGCTCGCTCGGCCGCATCGTGATGGAGAACGTGCTCGAGGCGGGCTACCGCGGCGAGTTCCACGCGGTGAATCCCTCGCACCGCACGATCCTGGGCCAGCCGTCGCACGCGAGCCTCGCCGCGATCGGGAAGCCGGTCGACCTCGTCGTGATCGCGGTGCCCTGCGACGCGGTGCCCGGCGTGATCGAGGATGCGGCCGCGGTGAAGGCGCGCGCCGCGATCCTGATGACGGCCGCGCCCGCGGGCGACGCCGGCGCCGCGCGCCGCTGGTCGCGCGACGTCGCCACGATCGCGGCGCGGCACCGCGTCCGCCTCGTGGGCCCCGGCGCGTTCGGCGTCGTGCGGACCGGCCTCGGCCTCAACGCGACGTTCTCCGACACCGCGGTGCTGCCCGGGCGCCTCGCGCTGGTCGCGCAGTCGGGCGCCGTGTGCACGGCGATGCTCGACTTCGCGCGGCCGCACGGGATCGGCTTCTCGTCGGTCCTCTCGCTGGGCGGCGTGCTCGACGTCGACTTCGGCGAGCTGCTGGACGCGCTCCTGGAGGACATCGACACCGACGGCATCCTGCTCTACGTCGAGCAGGTGCACGACGCGCGGCGGTTCCTCTCCGCGCTCCGGGCTGCGGCGCGCACCAAGCCCGTCGTGCTGCTCAAGGCCGGGCGCTCGGCCGAGAGCGCGCCGCCCCGCGCGCTGGAGCCCGACCAGGTGTTCGACGCCGCGATGCGCCGCTGCGGCACGGTGCGCGTGCGGACCTACACGCAGCTCTTCGCCGCCGCGCGGCTGCTCGGGACCGGGCGCATTCCGCGGGGCGACCGCATCGCGGTCGTCGCGAACGGCCGCGGGCCGGCGATGCTCGCGGCGGACAGCGCGCGCGATGCGGGCATCGAGCTCGCCCGGCTCGGCGCCCCGACGGTCGCGGCGCTCGACGCGATCCTGCCCGACGAGAGCGCGCGCGCGAACCCGGTGGACGTGCGCGGCGACGCGCCGCCCGAGCGCTTCGCCGGCGCGATCGCCGCGGTGCTGGGCGACGCGAACGTCGACGCGGTGGTCGCGCTGCACGTGCCGAGGCCGGTCGACTCGCCGACCGACGCGGCGCGGGCGGTCGCGTCGGTCGCGCGCGGCTCGGGCAAGCCGGTGCTGGGCGCGTGGCTCGGCGCGATCGAGCGGCCCGAGGCGCACGACGCGCTCGAGGCGGGCGGCGTCGCGAACTTCTACACGCCGGAGAACGCGGTCGAGGCGTTCGCGTTCCTCGCGTCCTACCGGCGGCACCAGGAGCTGTTGCTCGAGGTGCCGCCGCCGCAGCCGGATCCCGAGGCGCCCGACCTCGGGACGGTCGAGCGCATCCGCGCCGCGATCGGCGAACGGCGGACGCTCGACGCCGCCGAGCTCTCGTCGCTGCTCGAGGCGTTCCGGCTTCCGGCGCCTCGCGTCGCCCGTGTCGACACGCTCGCCGAGGCCCGCGCCGCCGCGCGGCGCCTGGGCTACCCGGTCACGATCGGCGTCGACGGCCCGGTCCCCGGGCCTGCCGGCGTTCGAGGCCCGATCGCCGACGGGCGCGCGCTGGTCCGCGCCTGGGGCGCGCTCGGCGGGGACGGGCGCCGCCCGCCCGCCGAGGCGTGGCCGCCCGGGCCGATCGTGCTGCGCAAGGCGCCGATCGTCGCCGGCGCGCGCGAGCTCGCGATCCGCGTCGCGCACGACGCGGGCTTCGGCCCGGTGATCGCGCTCGGCACGAGCGCGCGCGAGACGCTCGCGATGCCCGCGCTCGCGCTGTCGCTGCCGCCGCTCAACCGGCGGCTCGCGCTCGACCTCGTCGCCGGCGAGCGGCGCCTGGGCGGCGGCCCCGTCGCCGAGGGCGAGGCGGCGAGCGAGCCGCTCGTGCGCCTTTTGCTCGGGCTGTCGGCGCTCGTGTGCGCGTGCCCCTGGGTGCGGGAGCTCGAGCTCGACCCGGTGCTCGCCTCGCACGACGCCGCCGCGGTCGCCGCCGCCCGCATCGTCGTCGACCCGCGCCGCAAGTCGATGCAGGGCTACGGGCACATGGCGATCCACCCGTACCCGTCCGAGCTCGCGCAGACGGCGGCGCTGCGCGACGGCACGATGGTCGAGCTGCGGCCGATCCGGCCGGAGGACGCGGCGCTCGAGCAGCGGTTCGTCGCCGGCCTGTCCGAGGAATCGCGCTACTTCCGCTTCTTCTACCGGCTGCACGAGCTCACGCCCCAGATGCTCGCGCGGTTCACGCAGGTCGACTACGACCGCGAGATGGCGCTCGTGGCGCTCGCGCCGGCCGCGGCGTCGCCGGAAACGCGCCGGTTCATCGGCGTCGCGCGCTACATCGCCAATCCGGACGGCGAAAGCGCGGAGTTCGCGGTCGTCACGGCCGACGACTGGCACGGGCGCGGCGTCGGCCACGCGCTGATGACGCGGCTCATCGCCTGCGCGCGGAAGCGCGGGCTCGCGCGGCTCTCGGGCGCCGTGCTCCGCGCCAACCACGACATGCTGCGGTTCACCGCGTCGCTGGGCTTCGCGGCCGCGGACGATCCGGACGATCCCGAGCAGGTGATCGTCACCCTCGAGCTCGCGCGCGAGGCGCGCGCCGCGAAGGGCGCCGCGTGATCGGGTAGACTGCCGGCGACGTCGTCCCCATCGAAAGGCCCGCGATGAAGGTCCTGCTCGCCACCGACGGCTCGAAGCGCGCGCTCGACGCGATCGAGGCGTTCGTCTCGAGGCTCGCCTGGTTCCGCGAACCGCCGTCGATCGAGCTCGCCTACGTGCACCCGCCGATCCCGGTCGGGCGCGCCGTCGCGTGGGCCGGCAAGGAGGCGGTCGAGCGCTACTACGCCGAGGAGGCCGCCGACGCGATGAAGCCCGCCGAGGAGCTGCTCGTGCGCCGCGAGGTCGCGTTCACGTCGGTGAAGCTCGTCGGCGATCCGGGGGTCGAGATCGTGCGCCACGCGGAGGGCGCGGGCTGCGACCTCATCGTGATCGGCACGCGCGGCCACGGCGCGGTCGCCAACCTCGTGATGGGCTCGGTCGCGACGAAGGTGCTCGCGGCCGCGCGGATTCCCGTCATGGTCATCCGGTAGCGGTCGCCCGTTTGCGCCGGCGCGCGGGCGGCCACATCCGCGCGAGCGTGTCGTCGCGCACGACGTAGTGGTGCCAGAGCGCCGCCGCTGCGTGCAGGCCGATCAACGCGTAGCCGATCTTGCCCGCGACCTCGTGGGCGCCCTCGAGCGGCTTCACCCAGGGCTTGTTCGGCGCGATCAACATCGGCAGGTCGACGCCCAGGATCAGGACCGGCCGCCCCTCGGCGCTGACCGCGAGCCAGCCCAGCACCGGCAGCACGACCATCAGCGCGTAGAGGGCGACGTGCACGATCGTCGCGGCCTTCGCCTGCCACGCGGGCGGCGCCGGGACGATCGGCGGCTCGGCCCGCGCGAGGCGCAGCGGGATCCGCACGACGAGCAGCGCGAGCACCGACAGGCCCAGCGCGTAGTGCGTGAGGCGCATCGTCATCCGCCCCGCGCTCCCGCGAGGGAAGATCCCCGAGAATTCCATCGTCGCGTACGCGCCGGCCATCAGCGCGAGCACGAGCCAGTGCAACGCGATCGTCGGGGCGCCGTAGGTGCCGGGCGCGGCTTCGTTCTGCAGGGTCGTCGTCATCGCGGGAGGGCCGCCGTCGTCGTTCCGCGGCCATGATAAGGGGTCCCCGGTTGCGACCCCGATCGCGCCGCGGCGTTCCCGCGCGCCGCTTGACCGGAATCAACCGCGCGGCGCACGCGCCGGGACGAATCGCGCGACCGCGTCGACGAAGGCCCCGGGCCGCTCGGTGTGGACGGCGTGCGCCGCGCCGTCGATCGCCTCGAACCTCGCCCCCGGGATCCGGCCGGCGAACGCCCTCGTCTCGTCGGGAGGAAACAGCGCGTCCTCGCTTCCCGCCAGCACCAGCGTCGGCACGGCGATCCGCGCGAGCCCGGGCTCGCCGTCGAACGCCGCGATCGCGTCGACCTGGCGGCGAAACGCGCGCGGCGACTGCGGGTACGGGTAGTCGAGCGCCCAGCGCGTGGCCGCGTCGACGTTCGCGGGGTCCGCGAGGAAGCGCCGCGTGAAGATGACGTCGAAGAGCCGCCGGAACCAGCGCGCGGCATCCTCGCCGGCGTCGAGACGGTCGGCGAGGTCGCGGAACCGCGCGACGTTCGCCGGCGTGGCGCGGCTGCCGGTCGCGACGAGCACGAGCCGCTCGACCAGCGCGGGATGGCGGAGCGCCAGGCGCTGCGCGACGAATCCGCCCATCGAATGGCCGAGCACCGCGGCGGGGCCGATCCCCAGGTGCGCGAGCAGCGCGGCGCAATCGTCCGCCATCGCTTCGATCGACGCGGGCGCGTCCTGCGGCCGCGTGCGCCCCGCGCCGCGGTTGTCGGGCGCGATCAGGCGATGGCTCGCGGCGAGCGCGCTCCACACGGGGAGCCAGGACATCGAATCCGACGCGAGACCCGCGACGAGCAGGAGCGGCGCGCCCGCGCCCTGCGTTTCGTAGTGCAGCGATACGCCGGGGAGGTCGAGCGAGGGCAAGGCGGGCGGCGCGGCGGGAGGCGGCGCGAGTCTACCTCGCCCGTCCCGCAGGCGGTGCGCGGGGCGCCATCGGCTAAACTGCCGGGCCGGACCGTCGCGCGACGCCGCTTCGCGCCGGCAATCGCCCATGTCCGCCTCGACCGTCGACTCCCCGCAATCGTGGGCGCGCCTCGCCCTCGCGCTGGCGCTCGCGACGATCGGCGGCGTCGGCATGTGGTCGGTCGTCGTCGCGCTGCCCGCGGTGCAGGCGGAGTTCGGCGTCGCGCGCGGCGCCGCGTCGCTGCCCTACACGCTCACGATGCTGGGCTTCGGGATCGCCGGCGTCGCGCTCGGCCGCTGGGCGGACCGCTTCGGCATCCTGCGGCCGATGCTCGCGGCGTCGGTCACGCTCGGCGCCGGCTACCTCCTCTCCGGCTACGCGTCGACGCTCACGCAGTTCGCGCTCGCGCAGGGCCTCCTGATCGGCGTCGGCAGCTCGGTCAGCTTCGGGCCGCTCATCGCGCACGTCTCGATGTGGTTCGCGAAGCGCCGCGGGATCGCGGTCGCGATCGTCGCGTCGGGCAACTACTTCGCCGGCACGATCTGGCCGCCGGTCGTCCAGCACTTCATCTCCGTGTCGGGATGGCGCGAAACCTACTTCGGCATCGGCGTGTTCGTGCTCGCCACGATGCTGCCGCTGTCGCTGCTGCTGCGGCGCCCGCCCCCGGCGCACGCCGACGCGCCGGCGGGCGCGCACCGCCTCGCGGTCGCGTCGCCGCAGGCCCTCGGCCTGTCGCCCGCCGCGCTGCAGGGCCTGCTCATCGTCGCGGGCCTGGCGTGCTGCGTCGCGATGTCGATGCCGCAGGTCCACATCGTCGCCTACTGCGGCGACCTCGGTTACGGGCCCGCCCGCGGCGCGCAGATGCTTTCCCTGATGCTCGGCTTCGGCATCGTGAGCCGCATCGCGTTCGGATTCCTGAGCGACCGGATCGGCGGACTGCGCACGCTCCTCGTCGGCGGGAGCCTGCAGTGCGTCGCGCTCCTGCTGTTCCTGCCGTTCGACGGACTCGTGTCGCTCTTCGTGATCTCGGCGCTGTTCGGCCTGTTCCAGGGCGGCATCGTGCCGTCGTACGCGATCATCGTGCGCGAGTACTTCCCCCCCGGCGAGGCGGGCGGCCGCATCGGCATCGTCATCCTCGCGACCGTCGTCGGCATGGCGCTGGGCGGCTGGATGTCGGGCGTGATCTTCGACCTGACCGGGTCCTACCGCGCGGCGTTCCTCCACGGCATCGCGTGGAACCTCGTCAACGTTTCGATCGCGTCCTGGCTGATCCTGCGAGGGCGCGTCCGGCCCGCGATCGCCTGAGGCGCGCTCACGGCGCGCGCGCCAGCACGAGATCGCGCTGCGTCTCGTCGCCGAGCACGAACGCGTGGTCGCCGATCTCGGCGAAGCCCGCCTTCCGGTAGAACGCGCGCGCCCGCAGGTTCCGCTCCCACACGCCGAGCCAGACGCGGTCGGCGCCGCCCGTGCGCGCCGCGTCGAGCAGGCGCGCCATCAGCGCCTGCGCGACGCCGCGGCCGTGCCAGGGGCGGTCGACGTAGATGCGCTGGATCTCGGCGGGGCGGGCCGCGGCGAGCGACGGCGTGCCGTTCCAGCGGAGCTGGCCGTAGCCTACGAGTTTCCCGTCCGCGTCGGCGACCAATGTCGTGCGGCCGGGGTCGGCGATCTCGGCGGCCTGGATCTCCGGCCCGTAGGTGCGCGCGCAATGCAACCGCATGTTCGCTTCGGTGTTGCTCGAGGCGAACGTGTCGCGGAACGTGCGCTCGGCCAGCGCGGCCAGCTGCGCGGCGTCGCCCGCCGTCGCGACGCGGATCGCCGGCGCCCCCGGGCCGCTCACTTGAACGACGTGCACGCGGGCAGCCGCACGCGCAGCACCGCCTCCTGCTCGAAGCGCTTGCGGTAGAGGTCCATCACCTCGCGCACCGCGCGCTCGGTGTCGGCGTTGTCAGGATGCACGAGCTGGAGCACGTGCGACGACTCGTGCTCGAGCGCGCCGGTCGCGGAGCGCCATTGGCCGCTCGCCTGCCACGAGGTGATGCCCTGCGGGAACCGCGGCGTCACGTCGGTCGCGAGGAACGCCTGCCACTCGGCGTCGCTGACGATTCCGCCGGGTTTGTTGGTGCCGAAATAGAGCGTGTCGGCTACAACGAGGTCCTCGGTGGCGCGACAGGCTTGCGAGCGCAGCGACGCACATCCGGCGACGACGAAGGCGGCGAGGAGCACGGCGAGCGCGCGGAAGGCCGTCGACCGGTGTTGCAGATTCGTCTCTCGCATGATCTCGTTCAAGGTTTTTCTCGGCGTCGCATTGCGCGCGGTTGCAGCCGCTCGATATAGTGCCCGCGCGCGGTCCGCATTCGCAATCGTTCGCGAACGGCCACGGCCGCGACGACTAGAAAGGGGGCGTCGGCATCTTGCCCGACGTGGCGGTGTTCGCGCAGGCGCGTTCGCGCGCCCGGCTGTCGCGCGTGCGGCGGATCGGGCGGATGGCGTGTTGGGCGTGCGCGCTCGCGTTCGCCGTTCCTGCTCGTGGCGACCTCGTCGTTCCCGCGAACGCCACCACGGATCTCGCGGGCGGGTCGATGGACCTCGCCTGCACCGACGTCGTCGTCGCCGGCACGCTCCTCGTCGGCAGCGGCGCGCTTTCCAACGTCCGGCACGTGACGATCATGCCCGGCGGCGCGATCGACGCCGGCAGCGGCACGATCACGCTGGGCGGGAACTGGTCGAACTCGGGCACGTTCACCGCCGGGACGAGCGCCGTCCGATTCCGCGACCTGTGCGCGATCGCCAGCGCGAGCGTCTCGGGCAGCACGTCGTTCGCGAGCGCGAGCTTCGTCACCTCGACCGGCAAGAACTACGTGTTCGAGGTCGGGACGACGCAGCGCATCGCGTCGATCCTCGAGATCGCCGGCACCGCGCCGCTGCCGATCCAGTTCCGATCGAGCTCGCCGGGCAACGTCGCGCGCATCGACCTCGCCGGCCCGGGGACGCAGCAGATCCAGCAGGTGGGCGTGTCCGACGTGTGGGCCACCGGCCAGTGGCTCGCACCCTCGCTCACCAACGAAGGCGGGACCGGCAACGCGCATCGCTGGTTCGGCACGCCGGGGTCCGTGGCGACGATCCCGGTGCCGACGCTGGCCGACGCGCCGCTGGCCGCCCTCGCCGCGTTGCTCGCCTGCCTCGGCGCGCTCGGCGCGCGGCGCCGCGCAGCGGCTCGACACCGACTCGACAAGGGGAACGGACGATGATCTCGGCGAAATTCCGTCGCAGGCCGCTCGCGATCGCGCTCTCCGCGACGCTGGCGATCGGGGCCACCCAGGCGCAGGCCGCCGACGTCGAGATCCGCACGCCGCCGGGCGGCGGATTCGCGGTGCGCGATTCGACGGGCTCGATCCTCCGCCTGCTGATCGACTCGACCGGCGCGGTGACGATCCCGTTCCTGGTCTCGGCCGCAACGCAGGCGAGTCCGATGTGCTTCCAGACCGGCACGGGGCTGCTCGGGCAATGCGTGACCGGGGCGTTCATCGGTCCGACGGGTCCCACCGGGCCGACCGGCGCGACGGGATCCACCGGGACGACGGGGGCGACGGGCGCGACCGGCGTCACCGGCGTCACCGGCGCCACCGGCGCCACTGGCGCGACGGGGGTTACCGGCTCGACCGGACCGACCGGAGCCACCGGCGTTACGGGCATCACCGGATCCACCGGGCCGACCGGAGCAACCGGGGCCACCGGCCCGCAGGGCGTCACGGGTCCGACGGGCGCCACGGGCGCGACCGGCCCGCAGGGGATCACGGGCCCGACGGGTGCGACCGGGGCGACTGGGGCGACCGGCCCGATCGGGCCCACAGGGGCAACCGGGCAGACAGGTGCGACGGGTCCGCAAGGCACGACCGGGGCGACCGGGGCGACCGGCCCGCAGGGCTCGACCGGGGCTACGGGCGGCACGGGTCCGCAGGGTGCGACAGGAGCGACCGGCGCTCAGGGCCCGATCGGGCCGACGGGCGCCACCGGCTTCACGGGCGCAACCGGGGCACAGGGTCCGATCGGTCCGACGGGCGTCGCGGGCGCCACGGGCGCCACGGGTTCGACGGGAGCCACGGGTTCGACGGGAGCCACCGGCGGGACCGGCGCGACCGGTCCGGCGGGCGCGGCGGGAGCCACGGGCGCGACCGGGCCTGCGGGTCCTGCAGGAGCCACCGGCGGGACCGGCGCGACCGGTCCGGCGGGCGCGACGGGATCCCAGGGAGCGACGGGACCGGCCGGTCCCACGGGCGCGACCGGGGCCACGGGCTCCACGGGGGCGACCGGTGTCGGCGCCACCGGGGCGACGGGCGCCACAGGCGCCACGGGCGCCACGGGCGTCGGAACCCCCGGGGCGACCGGCGCCACCGGCGCGACGGGCGCCACCGGCGCGACCGGAGTCGGCGTCGCGGGAGCGACCGGTCCGACGGGCGCGACCGGCGCCACGGGCGCGACCGGTGCGACCGGCTCCGCGGGCACGGGCGGCGGGGTGATCAGCGGGGGAACCTCGGAGACCACCGGCCTTGCCACGACCGACGGAAGCTCCGCGTTCGTGGGACCGTGGTATTCGCCGCTCGACGCCGCGCTCAACACCGAGGCGAACGCGCAGGTGGCGGTCGGCGCCGGCACGATGGCGGGCTTCCGCGCGTACCTCAACAATCCGCCGAACAACGGCGGCGGCACCCAGTCGTACACGGTGACCGTGCGCAAGAACGGCGCCGACACGACGATCACCTGCACGATGACGGAAGCGGTGAACACCTGCACGAGCGCGTCGTCGGTTGCGTTCGCGAGCGGCGACCTGCTCTCGGTGCGCATCACCGCGGCGTCGACGAGCGGGCCGGTGACGGGCGGCCGGTTCAGCTGGGTGGCGACGTTCAAGTGACGGAAACGCGGGCGGCGCGAACGCGCCGCCCGCGCCCGGCATGAGCCGGAGCATCGAGGCGCGCGCGCGGCGGTAACATCACGCGCGTTCCGCCGACTCGCCCGATGTCCTCCTGCCCGATCTGCTGCGCCGACACGACGGAGCCCTTCGCGGCGACGCCGTACCTGCGCTGCACGACCTGCGGCGTCGCGTTCCAGTCGCCGATGCCGCTGCGGCCGCCGTACGGGCTCGACGTCGTCGCGCCGATGTCCGGGGCCGATCGCGAGGTCAATCGCCAGCTCGCGGCCTGGCTGTTCGACGCCTGCCTGCGCTCGACGCCGGCGCGCGCGCTCGACGTCGGATGCGGCGAACCGGTCCTCGCGCACTGTCTCGCGGCGCTCGGCTGCGAGTCCGTCGGCCTCGACGCCGATGCGTCCGCGTCGACGCTCGGCGCCGCGCTCGGCGTCCCGGTCGTCGTCGGCGACTTCGCGACGCTCGACGAGCGCGCCATCCTCGACGCGGGAACCGGGGGCCGGTACGCGCTGGTCACGCTCGTCAACGCGTTCGACCGTTTCGCGGATCCCGCCGCGGCGCTGCGCAAGCTGCGCCGGCTCGTCACCGACGACGGGCGCGTCTACCTGCGCCTGCCCGACCTGGGCGTGCGCGGCTGGGAGCGGTTCGCCGCGCGCGGCAAGGTCGCGCCGTTCCTGCACGCGTTCTCCGGCCTGCTCGAGCTGCTGGTGCGCAGCGAGGACACGTTCGCGGTCGAGCGCACCCACACGCTCGAAGGCGCCGGCCAGCGCGACCTCGTGCTGAAGCCGCTCATGCGCAAGCCTCGCATCGTCGCCGGGCTGATCGTCAAGAACGAGGAGCGCGACCTGCCGCGCTGCCTGCGCTCGATCGAGGGCGTCGTCGACGAGGTCGTCGTCGTCGACACCGGCTCCACCGACCGCACGATCGAGGTCGCGCGCTCGACGATCGGCAAGCCGGTGCACGTGCAGACCTACACCGGCGCGTCGCGGCGCGACGAGTCGGGCGACTGGAAGCTCTGGGACTTCGGCAAGGCGCGCAACGTGTTCGTCGACGAGATCGAGCGCCTCGGCGCCGACTGGGCGCTGTGGATGGACGCCGACGACGAGCTCGTCACGCCGGCGAACCTGCGGCGCGCGTGCTGGTGGCACGAGCACGACGTCTACGGCGTGCAGATCGAGAGCGGCGGGCAGCCCTGGGTCCACCACCGGCTGTGGCGGACCGGGCGCGGCGTGCGGTTCGAGGGCCGCTGCCACGAGTACCCGACGATCGGCGGCCTGTCGAGCCTGACGCTCGTCGACAGCGTGATCCGGCACGACGCGACGCCGGGCACCGGCGAGGGCGCGAACGCGCGCAACCTGCGCATCCTCACCGAGGAATTCGCCGAGGCGCCGACGCCGCGCGTCGCGTTCTACCTCGGCAGCACGCACAAGGATGCCGGGCGCTGGCGCGACGCGGTCGCGTGGTACGCGAAGCGCATCGAGATGGGCGAGGCCTACCGCGACGAGTGGCTCTTCGCGCACCTCTACAAGGGGCGCTGCGAGCGCGCCGCCGGCGACGTCGACGCGGCGGAGCGCACGCTGCTCGAGGGGGCGGCGCGCGAGCGGGCCTGGGGCGAGTTCTGGACCGAGCTCTCGTACATCGCCTACGACCAGCAGCGCTGGAACCACTCGCTCGGCTACGCGTTTCGCGCGCTCGGTCCGGCGCCGCCGACGATGCTGTGGCGTGAGCCCGACAAGTACGCCGACCAGCCGATGCGGATGATCTCGCTCTGCTACGAGCAGCTGGGGGACGTTCGCAACGCGCTCGACTGGGCCGGGCGCGCACGCCGCGCGATGCGCGGCCCCGAGGCCGTCTGGGACGAGCGCACGCGCCGCCTCGAGGAAGCCGGCCGGTCGACGCGCGGCTAGCGCGTACCGGAAGCGCCGCGCGCACCACGGCACGACGCGGCGTTTCCCGGGCGCTAGTGGGCTGTAACGGGGGAATCGGGGGTGAGCGAAAGCGTTCCGACGCCGCTATTCGCGCCGAGTGCGAGGCGCCCTTGCGCCGCAATGGCCCATCCCCTTGCAAGCAAGGGCAACGACGCAATCGGCGCGAAGAGCAAGTCAGACACTTCCGATTCCCCCGTTACAGCCCACTAGTGGATCGTCGGCCCCGGCATCCGCGCCGGCCGCGCGGCTTCGTCGTAGGGATCGAGGTCGACGACGTCGTCGCGGCCTTCCCACTCGTAGCGCACGACCGGCACCGGATCGCGATTGCGCAGCGCGACCGCGAGGACGACGCCGATGACGGCGGAGGCGAGGTGCGTTTCCCACGACACGGATCGCTGGATCGGCAGCACGCCCCACACCGCGGCGCCGTAGAGCATCGCCACCGCGAGCGCGGCGGCGAGCGCGCGCCGGTCGAGCCGGATCAGTCCCGCGGTGAACACGTACGCGACGAGGCCGTAGACGAGCCCGCTCGCCCCGAGGTGCACGCCGCCGCGCGCGAGCGCCCACACCGCGATGCCCGGGCCCAGCCACACGGCGGGCAGCACGACGCGGCTCGCCTGCGGGTAGAGGTGCAGCATCGTCGTGCCGAGGACCACGAGCGGCAGCGTGTTCTGGAGCAGGTGCTCGAAGCCGCCGTGGACCAGCGGCGCGAACAGGATGCCCGCCAGGCCCTCGATCGTGCGGGGCCGCACGCCGAACGGCGTCGCGTCGAGGCCGAGCGCGAGGTTCAGGAGCTGGATGCCCCACAGCAGCGCGACGAACGCGAGCGTGAGGCGCAGCGCGATCCGGAAGCCGGCGCGCGCGCGCGGCGAGCCGGTGTAGTCGGGGTGCGGCGTCCGGATGTCCATGTCGCGAGCGGGGCGAAGCCGCGTTGCGCGCGCCTCCGATTCGCCAGCATAGTCGGTCCTGCGCGCGGCGTTTCAACCCGGCGCCGTCCCCGGAGCGACGAACGGCGGCGGGAACGCCGCGGCCGCGGGCGGCATCCAATGCCGCAAATGGACCCTCGAACCGTGCGTACCGCCCCCGCCTCCGACGACCGCCTCGCCGCGTCCAGCGACCAGGAGCTCGTCACGCGCGTCATCGCCGGCGATCGCGCGGCCTTCGAGGCGCTGATGCGCCGGCACAACCGCACGCTCTATCGCGCCGCGCGCGGCATCCTGAAGAACGACGCGGACGCCGAGGACGCGGTGCAGGACGCGTGGATCGACGCCTGGGCCGGCATCGCGCGCTACCGGGGCGAGGCGAAGCTCTCGACCTGGCTCACGCGCATCGCCGTGAACGCGGCGCTGGGGCGCCTGCGCAGCCGGCGTCGCTCGGCGGACGTGGTCCGAATCGATGGCGAGCTCGACATGGATGCGATCGGCGACGACCAAGGCCCGACGATGCCCGCGCCCGAGCGGCCCGATGCCGCGGCGTCGCGCGCCGAGACGCGCGCGCTCGTCGAGCGGGCCGTCGACGCGCTGCCCGACGCGTTCCGCGCCGTGTTCATGCTGCGAGCGATCGAGGAGATGAGCGTCGAGGAGGCCGCGTCGGCCCTCGGCATTCCCGAGGCCACCGTGCGCACGCGTTACTTCCGCGCACGGAGCCTGTTGCGCGAATCGCTGGCGCGCGAGATCGACCTCGCGGTCGAGCACGCGTTCGGATTCGCCGGCGCGCGCTGCGACCGCATCGTCGCCGCCGTGCTCGCGCGGCTCGACGGGCCGGCGCGCGCCCAACCCCCGAAGGAGGACTGACATGTCGTTCACGATCATGGCGCGCGACCGCGCGCTCGCCGCCGCTCGCCGTCGATTCCTCGGTCGCTCCGGCGTCGCGCTCTCCGCGGCCGCCGTCGCGCTCCTCGCCGGCCGCCCGTCGCTCGCGCGCGGCGCCTCGGGCTCGCCCGGCGACGTCGCGATCCTCGGCTCCGCGCTCGCCTCGGAGCTCGAGGCGATCGCCGCCTACCAGGTCGGCGCCGAGAGCGGGCTCCTGAAGAAGCCCGCGCTCGACCTCGCGGTCACGTTCCAGGGCCACCACAAGGCGCACGCCGACCTGCTCGACAAGACGATCCGCTCGCTCGGCGGCGCGCCCGCCGGCGCGAAGGCGAAGTACGCGTTCCCGGTCGAGACGCTGAAGACGCAGGAGGACGTGCTGCGCTTCGCGGCCGGCCTCGAGCGGGCGGCGGTGAGCGCCTACCTGGGCGCGGTTCCCTCGTTCGGGAATCGCGACCTCGCGAAGGCCGCCGCGAGCATCCTCGGCGACGAGGCGATGCACTGGGCGGTGCTGCGCCAGGCGGTCGGCGACGTCCCGGTGCCCGGGCCGTTCGTGGCGTGACGCGGGGCGCTCCGCGCGCGCCGGGCCGCCCCAAGCGCGCGTGCCCCCTGGGGGGAGGCGACCGCAGGTCGCTTCGGGGATGTCACCCCACGTCGACGGACAGCGCGGGATCGAACGCGGGATTCTCGTTCACGCCGTCGAGCGCGTAGCCGCGCGGATTGCAGAGCACGCGGGTGCCGGCGACCTCGTAGTCGAAGCTGTCGTGCGTGTGGCCGTGGATCCACAGCCGGACGCGCGCGCCGCCCATCAGGCCCGCCGCGTCCGAGACGAAGCACGGGTTGATCGGCGAGTCCGCGAAGCGCGGATGCACGCTCCCCCGCGCGGGCGCGTGGTGCGTGATCACGACGGTCGGCCCGTCGTGCGGCGCGCGCAGCCTCGCGTCGAGCCACGCCGCGTGCCGCGCGAAGCGGGCGGCCGACGACTCGGGCGTGAACGGCGAGCCGTCGTCCTCGCGGATGCGGCTGAAGTCGCGCACGAGCCGACGCGACGCGTCCATGGCGGAGGCGCGCGCGGCGCCGTCGCCGTCGAGACGGAAGTCGGTCCACAGCGTGCTGCCGAGGAAGCGGACGCCGCCGACGATCGCCTCGCCGTCGTCGAGCACCGTGACGCTCGTGCCCGCCGCCCGATCCGCGAGCTCGCGCAGGGTCGCGCCGATGGTCGAGCCGTAGAACTCGTGGTTGCCGGGCACGAAGAGCACGCGCGTCCCGAGCCCCGCGGCCCAAGCGATCGCGTCCGCCGGGCGAGCGACGTCGCCGGCCACCACCACGAGATCGGCGCCCGTCGCCGGGACCTCGATCCCGCCGCGCGACAGGTGCAGGTCGGAGAGGACCTGGAGGCGCATCGGCCGCTCAGGCGCCCCCGGTGCGCCAGGCGAGGCAGCGGTTGTTCGCGGGCATCGCGCGGTCCTCGACGAGGGCGAGGCCGGCCGCGCGCGCGAGCGCATCGACCGCCTCGACGTCGCGCAGCCCCTGGTGCGGCGCCTTCGCCTTCAGCTGCGCGTCGAACGCCGCGTTGCTCTCGCTCGTGAACCGCCCGCCGACGTTGAACGGCCCGTAGACGACGAGCTTCGCGTCGCGCGCGAGCGCCCCGGGCAGCTTCGCGAACATCCGCTCGACCTCGGGCCAGCCCATGATGTGCAGCGTGTTCGCGCTGAACACCGCGTCGTAACGGCGGGCCGGCCATGCGCCGGTCACGTCGAGCGCGATCGGAGCGGGCGTGTTCGGGAGCGCCGCCTCGTCGAGCCACATCCTGAGGCCGGGCAGGGCCGCCTCGCGATCCGAGCACTGCCAGGTCAGGTGCGGCAGCGCCGCGGCGAAGTGCACCGCGTGCTGCCCGGTGCCGCTGCCGATCTCCAGCACGTCGCGGCGGTCGGCGAAATGGTGGGCGAGCACCGCGAGGATCGGCTCGCGGTTGCGGTCGCAGCTCGGGGCGTAGGGCTTCTCCACGTCGGTCGCCTTCTCGTCGTCGCGAGCGAGGTTTACCACGATTCGGCCGCGCGCGTCGCGAAGCGCCCCGCGCGTGTCGGTACACTAGCGGCCTCGAGCCGCGAAGGCACGCCGCCGCGGCCCGCCCAGGGGAGGGACACCCATGAAGCTGACGCTGGTCGGATCGCGCTATTTCGGCGGCGCGGTCCTCGATGCGCTCGTGAAGGACGGCGCGACGATCGTGCGCGTCGTCGCGCCCGCCGCCGACGACCGCCTCGCGGTCGCCGCGGGCAAGCACGGAATCCCGGTGCACGTGCTCGACAACCCGAAGGTCGTGCCGGGCGAGGCGATCGCCGAGGGCACCGACCTGATCGTGGCCGCGCACACGCACGCGCGCGTCAGCAACGAGGCGCTCGCGCGCTCGCGGCTGGGCGGCATCGGCTACCACCCGTCCCTCCTGCCGCGCCACCGCGGCATCGCGGCGGTCGAGTGGACGATCCTCGAGGGCGACCCGATCGCCGGCGGCTCCGTCTACCACCTCGCCGACGGATGGGACGCCGGCGCGGTCGCGATGCAGGACTGGTGCTTCGTGCTGAAGGGCGAGTCCGCGCGGGAGCTCTGGGAGCGCGCGCTCGCGCCGATGGGGCTCGACCTCCTGAAGCGCGTCGTGCGCCACGCGCGCGAGCACGGCAGCCTGCCGGCGCACCGGCAGGACGAGCGCTTCGCGACCCGGGCCCCGATGATCAAGCGGAGCGTCACGCTGACCGAGGGGCAACCCGCGCGCTCATCGTCGATCGTCGTCACGGTGATCGGCCCCGACCGCCCCGGCATCGTCCGGCAGCTCTCCGAGCGCGCGAAGGGCTTCGGCGCCAACTGGGCCGCGAGCCGGATGTCGAACCTCGCCGGGCAGTTCGCCGGCATCGTGCGCCTCGACGTTCCCCCGGAGAACGCCGACGCGCTCGCGAACGCGCTGTCGGCGCTCGAGCCCACGGGCCTGCGCGTGACGATCGCCCGCAGCGACGCCGCGGTCGCGCCGGCCGGGCGCCGGATCGTGAAGCTCGAGCTCGCCGGGCCCGACCGCCCCGGCATCGTGCGCGACCTGTCCGCGAGCCTCGCCGACCGCGGCGTCAGCATCGAGGACCTCCACACCGAGCTCGTCGACGGGCCCGGCCCCGACGAGCACCAGTTCCGCGTCCGGGCGCTGCTCTTCGTCCCCAACGCCGTCACGCACGGCGACCTCGAGCGCGCGCTCGACGCGCTCGCGAGCGAGATGCGCATGGACCTCGCGCTCGGCGAGCGCGAGCCGCCGGGCTCGAAGCGCGCCTGACGCGGCGTCCCCGCGCGACGCCCGATGGCCTTCGCGGGGCTCCTCGCGCTGCTCGACGACGTCGCGAGCGTCCTCGACGACGTCTCCGCGCTCACGAAGGTCGCGGCCGGGAAGACCGCGGGCGTGGTCGGCGACGACCTCGCGCTCAGCGCCGAGCAGGTCTCGGGCATCCGCGCCGAGCGGGAGCTGCCGGTCGTGTGGGCGGTCGCGAAGGGCTCGCTCGTCAACAAGGCGATCCTGGTGCCGGCGGCGATCGCCATCAGCGCGCTCGCGCCCTGGGCGATCCTCCCGCTGCTGATGGCCGGCGGCGCCTACCTCTGCTACGAGGGCGCGGAGAAGCTCGCGCACCGCCGGCGCGCGCGCGACGAAGGCGAGGACGCGCATCGGCGCGAGCTCGCGCAGGCGCTGGCCGATCCCGCGGTCGACGTCGCGGCGCTCGAGCGATCGCGCGTCCGGGGCGCGATCCGGACCGATTTCGTGCTGTCCGCCGAGATCATCGTGATCGCGCTCGGCGTCGTCGCCGAGGCGCCGCTGCCTTCGCGCATCGCGGTGCTCGCCGCGATCGCGCTCGCGATGACCGCGGGCGTCTACGGCGTCGTCGCCGCGATCGTGAAGCTCGACGACGCCGGCATCGCGCTCGCGCGCGCGGCGGGCGACGGCGGCGTCGCGCGGGCGAAGCGGGCCGTCGGCCGCGCGGTGCTGGCGTCCGCCCCCCGGTTCATGGTGGCGCTGGCGGTCGTCGGCACCGCGGCGATGTTCCTCGTGGGCGGCGGCATCCTCGCGCACGGCATCGCGCCGGTCGGCCGGGCGATCGAGCTTCTGGCCGGCATGGCGGCGTCCGTGCCCGTCGCCGGCGCGTTCCTGGCCGCGATCGCCGCGCCCGCGGCGAGCATCGTCGCCGGCGTCGCGGCCGGCGCCGCGCTCGTCGCCCTGGCGGCGCTCGCGAAGCGCGCGTTCCGCTGAGGCGGCCGCGCCCCGCGCGAGGCGCCGCGATTCCACCGCCCGCGCCCGTCGTGGCACAATCCGCGCACGCGCGCGGCTTCTCCGCCGGTCGCCGAAGCCACCCCGGGAAGGCCCAAGGGACGTGAATGCCGCATGACGTCACGCTGATCGCCACGTTCGCGGTAGGTTTCGTCCTCGCGTTCATCCTCGGCACGATCGCCAACGGCTTCCGCCTGCCGCCGCTCGTGGGCTACCTGCTCGCGGGCGTGCTGATCGGGCGGTTCACGCCGGACCTCGTCGCCAACGCCGCGATCGCCGGGCAGCTCGCCGAGATCGGCGTGATCCTGCTGATGTTCGGCGTCGGGCTGCACTTCTCGGTCGCGGACCTGATGGCGGTGCGCCGCATCGCGATCACCGGCGCCGTCGCGCAGATCGTCGTCGCGACCGCCGTCGGCGTCGCGATGTGCCTGCTGTGGGGCTGGTCGCTCGGCGCCGGCATCGTGCTCGGCCTGTGCCTGTCGGTCGCGAGCACCGTCGTGCTCCTGAAGGCGCTGGAGGAGCGGAACACGCTGCAGACGACGAACGGCCGCATCGCCGTGGGATGGCTCATCGTCGAGGACCTCGCGATGGTGCTCGTGCTGGTGCTGCTGCCGGCGCTCGCCGAGGCGCTCGGCGGCAAGGTGCCGGGCGACGCGCACGCTTCCGACCACGGCCTCGTGGTGTCGCTCGTGATCACGCTCCTCAAGGTGGGCGCGTTCGGCGCCATCGTGCTGACGATCGGCCCGCGCGTGATGCCGTGGCTGCTGCGCCAGGTCGCGCGGACCGGGTCGCGCGAGCTGTTCACGCTCGCCGTGCTTGCGCTGTCGGTCGGCATCGCGTTCGGGTCGGCGGCGCTGTTCGGCGTTTCGTTCGCGCTCGGCGCGTTCTTCGCCGGCGTCGTGCTGAACGAGTCGGACCTGTCGCACAAGGCCGCCGCGAACTCGCTGCCGCTGCAGGACGCGTTCGCCGTGCTGTTCTTCATCTCGGTCGGGATGCTGTTCGACCCGTCGATCATCGTGCGCGAGCCGCTGATGCTGGCCGGCGTGCTGCTCGTGATCCTGGTCGGCAAGGCGATCATCGCGCTCGCGATCGTGATGCTGATGGGCTATCCGCTGTCGACCGGCATCTACGTGTCGGCGGCGCTCTCGCAGGTCGGCGAGTTCTCGTTCATCCTCGCGGGCCTCGGCATCGCCTACGGCCTGATGCCGGAGGCCGGATCGAGCCTGATCCTCGCCGGCGCGCTCATCTCGATCACGCTCAACCAGTTCGCGTTCGCCGCGGCGGACCGGATCAACGCGTTCGTCGCGGCGCGGCCGAACCTGAAGGCGCGGTTCGAGGACGCGCACGGCGCGCGGCTGGCCGCGGTCGAGGCCGACCTCGCGGCGGCGCGCGCGCGCGCGGAGGAGCTCGCGGCCGCGCACCGGACGCTCTCGCCCGAGGAGCTGGTCGACCACTTCCCGATGTTCGGCTCGCTCACCGCGGACCAGCGCGAGGTCGTGCTGCTCCACCTGCAGCCCGCGAGCGCGCAGCCGGGCGAGCGCGTGATCCACCGCGGCGACCAGGCCGACGCCGCCTATTTCCTGTCCTCGGGCGAGGTCGAGGTCTCGGTCGGCGGCCAGCACATCCGGCTCGGGCCCGGAAGCTTCTTCGGCGAGATGGCGCTGATCTCGGGCCAGCCGCGATCGGCCGACGTCACCGCGCTCGACTACTGCAAGTTCCTGAAGCTCACGACCGACGACTTCAACGAGATCCTGCGCCGCTATCCGGACATCCGGCAGCAGATCACCGAGCAGGCGGCGAAGCGCGACGAGATGAACCGCCGGCAGGCCGAGCAGGCCGTCGAGTCCGCGCGCGCGTCGTCGGGCGGCGGCGCCGGGCGCCCCGGCGCGACCCGGCCGTAGCCCGCGCCGCTCCGAGACGATGGCGGACCGCGGCTACATCCTGCTCTTCAGCCACATGCGCAGCCAGTCGACGCTGCTCGCGCACATCCTGGGGAGCCATCCGGAGATCGACGGCTACACCGAGCTCCACCAGCACTACGAGAGCCCGATCGACCTGCGCAACATGACGCGGCGCATCGAGGAGCACACCGGCGAACGCCGGCGTGGTCGCTACGCATTCGACAAGCTCCTCCACAACATGGCGATCGTCGACCGCGCGATCCTGCTCCGCGACGACGTCAAGGTCGTGTTCCTGCTGCGCAACGCGCGCGACACGATCCCGAGCATCGTCCGCGCGGGCCGATACGACGACACGGTCCTGAAGATCGCCGATCCCGCGGTCGCGACCAACTACTACGTCACGCGCCTCGAGCGGATCGACCAGTACAGCGAATGGGTCGGCGGGCGCGCGGCGCTCGTCGAGGCCGAGAAGCTCGTCGCCGACACCGGCGCGGTGCTCGCCGGACTGACGCGCTTCCTCGAGCTCGAGACCCCGCTCACGCCGACCTACGCGAAATTCAAGCACACCGGCGAGCGGGGCCTGGGCGACATGGGCCCGAACATCCTCGCGGGCCGCGTGCTTCGCGACGAGGAGCGGGACCGCAGCGGCGAGCCGGTCGTGATCCCCGACGAGCTGATGGCGCAGGCAATCGCCGCGCACGCCCGGGTGATGCAGAGGCTCCGCGCGCGCCACCCCCCGCGCTGATCGCCGCCGGCGCGGCGCTACATCAGCACGAGCGTCGCGAGCCCCAGGAAGGCGCCCATGCTCACGACGTCGGTCGCCGTCGTGAGGAAGATCGACGAGGCGGTCGCGGGGTCGGCGCCCATCCGCTGCAGCGTCGTCGGCACGAGGACGCCCGAGATGCCGCTGATGACGCAGGCGACCACCATCGCGAGGAACGTGACGCCGGCGAGCATCCACGCCTGCGGATGGTGCTGGAGCAGCGCGTAGACGAGCATGCCGAGGCCCGCGGAGACCCCGACGAGCGCCCCGTTGCAGAACCCCAGGATCGATTCCTTGATCACCGCGGCGGGGGTACCGCCCGGCTTGAGCTCGCCGAGCGTCATGCCGCGCAGCGTCACGGCGAGCGCCTGGCAGCCGGTATTGCCGGATTGCCCCGCGAGCACCGGCAGGAACACGGCGAGGATCACGATCTTCTGCAGCGTCCCCTCGAACATGCCGACGACGCCGGCCGCGATGAACGCGGTCAGCAGGTTGAGCTGCAGCCACGGGTGGCGGAACAACAGGCTGCGCGGCCAGGGCGTGACCAGCCGCTCCTCCTTCGTGACGCCGACCATCTCGCCGGCCTGCGCGGAGAGCTCGACCGCCTGCGCCTCGAACATCCGCTGCCCGCGAACCGTGCCCTTCAGGCGCCCCTCGTCGTCGACGACCGGGTAGACCGGGTAGTGCTTGTCGAGCGTGAGCTTCATCGCGTCGAGCAGCGGCATCGTCGTCTTCAGCGCGAAGACGCTGCGCAGCATCACCTCGCCGAGCTTCACGGCGTGGTCGTTGAACAGGAGGTCGCGCATCGTGATGACGCCGACGAGCTTGCCGTCGACCTCGAGCACCCACGCGTAGGTGATGAACTGCGACTTGACCAGCTCGCGGATCGTCTCGATCGCCTCGCCGACCGTCTGCTCGGGCAGGAACACCGCGAGCGGCGGCTCCATCAGCCGCCCGATCGAATCCTCCGGGTAGGGCGAGGCGTCCGACTGTTTCCTGGGCTTCCGCAAGCGCATGGGCTTCCCCCGGGACGTCGTGGCGACGGGCGGCGCGAGGCGCCGTTGCCGGTGGCGAGGCCGATCGGCGGCGGCGCGCCCGGCACCGCGCCCTTATACCGCAACGGAGCGACGCGCACGACCTCGGCCCGACTCGCGGTCGGGCACCGCGCCGACGGTCGAAGGCCGAACCGCGACAGCCCGCTAGGGTGCGCGCGGGTCCGGCGCCGGCGCGGCGGGATCGGAGGGCGGCGCGTCGGCGGGAGGCACGCCGCCTTCGTCGGGCGCCTGCGGCGGCCGGGGCTGCGCCTTGCGCAGGAGCTCGAGCGACGCGAGCGTCGTCTCGCGCAGCACCTCGTCCTGCTTTTCGCGCGACGCGCGGCCGCACAGCGCCGTGCAGAGCTTCGAGGTCGGGCTCTCGAAATCGCAGTGCGACGCGCCCCGGATCCCCACGAGGCGCACGAGCGTCGGGATCGAGCGCGCGATCGTCCGCCCGCTGCCGAACAGGTTGCACGCGGACGCATCGCCGACGAGCACGACCGCGGGCACGTCGAGCTTCGTCGCCGCCCAGGCCCCGGTGCCGGTGCGGTCGACCGGGTCGAGCCCGATCCATCCGGCGAGCCCGGGAAGCTTCGATGCGCCGTAGAGGGTCGCGAGCCCGCCGGCCGAGGTGCCGATCAGCAGGATCGACGAGCGCGGCGTCGGCGGCAGGCCGAGCGCTCCCGCCTCGAGCTTCGAAACCAGCTCGACGACCGTCGTCCCGTTGCCCCACAGGTCGAGCACGTTCGGCAGGTCGGGGACGATCGCGACGATGCCCGCGTCGGCGAGCGCGCGCCCGAGGTCGCGGTGCTGCTCCTTCGAGCGCGTCCAGCCGTGCGCGACGATCGCGAGGCCCAGCGGCGGACTCGAGGCGGGCGCGTAGACGTCGACATGGAGCGTGCCGTCCTCGAGCGCGATCGACGCGGTTCGCACGGGCGCCCCCGGCGCCTGCGCCGCCGAGGGAAGCGCGGCGACGAGCAGGGCGGGGACGACCAGGGAAGCGAACCGGAGCATGCGAGCGGCGGATCGGCGGGCGCACGCAACCCTAGCATGCCGTCATCCGAGGCGCAGCGAGATCGTGGCGACCCCGGCCGGCGGGTCGACGACCAGCAGGTAGCGGAAGTAGGCGAATTCCGCGCGCGCCAGGTGTCCGTCGGCGCCGAACGCGTAGACGAACCGGGCGATGGGCCGCGCGGCCGGATCGCAGGGCTCGAGGCAGAAGCGGTAGCCGAACGACGCGCCATCGCGGAAATGCGGCGGGCCCAGCATCGCGACGATCCGTGCCTCGTCCGGGAACGCCGAACGCGGGATCGACGCGATGTCGAAGCGCGCGCCCGGCGGCGCGAGCGAGATCTCGGGATGGCAGATCGTCGCGATCGCGGCGTCGACGAGCTCGCGCGGCACGAGCGCGGACAGGCGCGCCGGAGGAATCGACGCGGCAAGCTTCGGGACGCCGTCGACGTCGCGGAACACGAGCTCGGTGGCGATCGATTCGCCGCGCGCCGCGGGCTGGCCGGACGGCGTCGCGACGTAGGCGAGGCGCGCGCCGCCGGGCGTCGTCACGGCGCGCGTCGGCGGCAGGCCGACGAGCCACTCGACGTCGTCGCGCGTCAGCGTCGGCTGCGTGAACGCGATCCGGTAGCCCTCGCCGGCGGCGCCCGCGACGACGACCATCGGCGGCGACGCCTCGCAGAGCTGCCGGTGGGTCTCGACGACGCGATCCAGCACGCAGCCGCCGAGCAAGGTCGCGGCCGCGACGGCCGCGAGCGCGGCGCGAATCGGCGCGCGTCTTGCGGCGCCGAGGCCGCCGGTCGCGGAGGAGGCATGGAGGTCGTGCATGGCTGGAACACTAACAGGGTCGCACGCGCGAATATTCGGCACCGTACCCCGTTGACCGCCCGGGAGCGCGCGGCGTAGGCTGGTCCGGCATCGGTCGGCGCGCGCAGGCGTTCCGCACCGTCGCGCGCAGCGTAGCCGCATGGGGGGGAGCCATGCACGTCGGCCGGCTGCACTTCCGTCTCGCCTGGCGGCGACGCGCCGCGGCCCTGGCGCGCTTCGACGCCGGCGATTGCTATGCGCGTTTGCGCGAGCTGGCCGGGGCGCTCGACGGGCACCCGTGGATGGTGGTCTCGGGGCTGGTCGAACCGCTGGTCAACGGCCGCTTCGCGCGAGCGCACAGCGACATCGACATCGCGGTGCCCCTGGCCGCGCTGCGCGCCGCGGCCGAGGCGGCGCGCCGCGACGGCTTCGTGCTGACGACCCGCGTGTTGCGCACGCACGCGACCGCCGACGCCGATCTCGAGGCGCACCTGTGCATCGAGCCCTCGACGCTCCCGCGGCGCGCCCGGCGGCTTCGACTGTGGCGCCTGGACGCCTCGGGTTCCCTCGACGAGCGCCGGTTCCCCGCCTATGTCGACGTGTTTCCCTACGACATCGTCGGCGATCGCCTGCACATCCTCGACTCCGACCAATGGCTGCCGATACGCGGGGCGCTCACGCTGCAGGCGAGGCTCCCCTGCGGGTGCGCGGTGCCCGTCGAGCAACCGGGCTACCTCGAGGCGCTCCGCGAAGCGCGCCGCCGGGCCGGGACCGGCGCGGCGGCGTCCGGGCGCGTCCCCGCGCGGGCGCGGGAGGAACTGCGCCTGCCGCTCGAGCTGTGACGGAGCCGGGCAGCGCGGTCGTCGGCGCGCTGGTCGTCGCCCACCAGCTCGCGGGCTACGCGGTCGCGTTCGCCGTCGCGCCGCTCGCGATGGCGGCGTTCGCCGATCCCGCGCGCCACCGCCCGTGGGGCAGGACGTTCGCGTACGCGATGATCCCGCTCTACCTGACCGGGCTCTCGTTCACGCTTCGCCTCCACGACCCGCTGTCGTTCGTGGGCGCGCGCAACCTGGCGTTCAACTTCACGGGATTCGTCGTCCTCGTCGTCGGCTGGCGGGCGATCTGGCGGTACCGGCATCGCCGGACGGCGCCCTCCGGCCTCGATCGGGGACTGCGCGGGCTCCTCGCCGCGAGCGGCGCGGCGATGGTCGCGCTCGGCGTGCGCCACCACTTCCCGTCGTTCGTCCTCGGGGCGATCGCGCTCGGGATGGCCGCGCGCGCGTTGCGCGAGGACGGCGAGCCGCGCTCGCTGCTGCTGCGCCACCAGCGCGCGATGCTGTGCGCCTACTTCTACCTGCTCACGGTCCTGTCCCTCGTGCACGTGCACGCGCCCAGCGACGTTCGGTGGCTGTGGCCTGCGTTGCTCGGCACGCCGATCGTCGTCCACGCGACGCATCGCGGTCCCGATCCTCGCCGCATGCGGACCGCCGTCCGGCTGACGATCGCGATCGCGATGGGCTTCGCGCTCTACATCGCCTTCGAAAGCCCGCCGGAGTTCCGTAGGCTGCGATGAAACGCGACCCCGGGGCGGCGACCGTCCCCGTCCTGCGGGCGATCGCCGACTCACGGACTTGACGCGCCGTGATCGGCGCGGCGACGATAGGCCACGAGCCCCAGGGGCTCCCGGCCGGAGGCCGCCGTGACGTCGCTCCTCGCCATCGCGATGCTCTCGCTCCCCGCGGCGCACGCCGCGAGGACCTCGTTCGACTGCACGAAGGCGAAGGAGAAGGTCGAGCTCCTCGTCTGCCGGGACGACGCGCTCGCGAGGCTCGACGTCCGCGCCGCGGAGCTCTTCCGCAAGGCCGAGGAAGCCGCCGGCGGCGAGCGCGCGCGCATCGCGCTCCGCGACGCGCAGCGCGCGTTCCCGGCGAAGCGCAACGCGTGCGCGAGGAGCGCGGACATGCGAGGCTGCACCGTGCTCGCGTACCGGACGCGGATCAGCGAGCTGCAGGTGCAGAGCGGCGAGGCGCGCGCGCCGATGGCGACGCTCTACGACTGCGGCAAGCTCGGCGTCGCGACGATCCACTTCTACCGCGCCACCGAGCTCCCGGTCGCGATCCTGAGCTTCGGCATCGGCAACACCGACACCGCGATCGCGTCCGAGCCCGGCGCCCGCTACGTCGGCTCGCGCTACGTGCTCCGCGAGGACGGCGCCGAGGCGCTCCTCGCGCGCAAGGGGCAGCCGGACGTCGCCTGCCGCCGCAAGGCGTAGCGAATCGCCGGGCGGACTGCGGGGCCCGGTCGCCGGGCTCAGCCCGGGGGCGGCTTGCGCTCGCGCTGCACGGGATCGTAGNAATGGCGACGCTGTACGACTGCGGCAAGCTCGGCGTCGCGACGATCCACTTCTACCGCGCCACCGAGCTCCCGGTCGCGATCGTGAGCTTCGGCGTCGGCAACACCGACACCGCGGTCGCGTCCGAGCCCGGCGCCCGCTACGTCGGCTCGCGCTACGTCCTCCGCGAGGACGGCGCCGAGGCGCTCCTCGCGCGAAGGGGGCAGCCGGACGTCGCCTGCCGCCGCAAGGCGTAGCGGGTCGCCGAGGGCCCGCGGCGCCCGGCTCAGCGCCGGGGCGGCTTGCGCTCGCGCTGCACCGGATCGTAGAAGAAGCGCTCCTCGGCGATGCGCTCGCCCTCCCAGCGCTGCCAGGCGAGCTCCTCCATGTCGGTCGTGCTCCCGTCGCGCCACTCGAAATGGAAGCGCCAGCGGACCACGACGACGTCGCCGCTCGCGAGCACGGGCCGCACGCAGGTCGATTCGACGCGCTTCGCCTGCGCGAGCACCTGCCGCTCGCGGGCGACGAGCGCGTCGCGGCCGACGCGGGGCGGCGCGCCGTTCTCCTGCATCGACGCGTGCGGGTGGTAGAACGCCTCGATCGCGTCGTCGTGGGCGTTCGACTCGACCATCGCGACGAAGCGCTCGAGGGTGTCGGGGGAGGGCATGAGAGGCTCGGTAGGCTCGGAAGGCGCGGAACGCCGCGTCAGAACGCGCTCCTGATGACGCCGCCGTCGACGCGCAGCGCGGCGCCCGTCGTGGCGGACGACCGCGGGCTCGCGACGTAGGCGACCATCGAGGCGACCTCCTCGGGCGTGGCGAACCGCCTGATCAGCGAGGTCGGGCGGACGCTCCGGAAGAACTCGGCCTCGAACTCGGCGAAGCTCTTGCCCTGCTCGCGGGCGAGCGCGTCGACGAAGTCGCCGACGCCGCGCGAGCGCGTCGGCCCCGGCAGCACGCAGTTGACGGTGATGCCGGTGCCGGCGAGCGATTCGGCGAGCCCGCGCGAGACCGCGAGCTGCGCCGTCTTGGTCATGCCGTAGTGGATCATCTCGTGCGGGATCTGCACGCCGCTCTCGCTCGACACGAACACGATGCGGCCCCAGTTCCGCGCGCGCATGCCCGGCAGCACGAGGCGCGCGAGCCGCACGCCCGACAGCACGTTCACGTCGAAGAAGCGGCGCCACTCGTCGTCGTCGATCGCCTCGAAGGCGCGCGGCTCGAAGATGCCGAGGTTGTTGACGAGAATCTCGATGCCGGGATGCGCCGCGACGAGCGCCTCCGCCGCCGGCGCCGTGGCGAGGTCGCCCGCGAAGCCGATGGCGCGCCCGCGGGCGCCGTCGCCGATCTCCGCGACCGCGCGTTCGACGGCCGCCGCCGTGCGTCCGTTCACGATCACTCGCGCGCCTTCCGCGACGAGCGCCTCGGCGATCGCGCGGCCGATCCCGGCGGTGCTGCCGGTGACGAGCGCGAGGCGGTCGGTCAGCTGAAGGTCCATCGGATCGCCTCGATCGTCGTTTGCGCCCGCCCGCTCAATCCCGGCCCCAGGTCGCGACGAGCACGGCGCTCCAGGTCGCGGCGAGCGCGAGGTGCAGGCACCGGCTCGCGCCGGTCGTCGTCAGCGGGCTCCAGCCGTTCGCGGCGGCGGTCACGATCGCGCCGATCGTCCCGAGCAGCAGCGCGAGCCGGCAGAGCCGGAGCACGCTGCAGTGGCGCAGGTCGTCGGCGAGGATCCGGGACTCGTCGAGCGGCGTGGACATCGCGGGAATCGTCGGCGGGCGCAAGGACGAAGCCTACGCAACCTCGCGAGCGGCCGTCAACGCGGCCCGGGCGGGCGCGCCGCTTCGCGGTCGATGCGGATCGTCGTGGTGGCGAGGTGCACCTCGCGCAGGAAGTAGGCGAGGCCGACGATCAGCGTCAGCGTGCCGATCGTGAACAGCACGCCGATGACCCAGCGGAGGTCGAGGCCGGTGAGCGCCTCGACGAACAGCGCGGCGATGACGGTGCAGACGAGCAGCGCCGAGAACGTGCACGCGGCGATGGCCGAGCTCGCGAGGTGCCGGCGCCGGTCGAGGCTTTCGAACTCGCGCGCGACGCGCTCGTCCATCCGCGGCGAAGGCGCGCCCGGGGCTTCCGTGAGGTGGCGGCCGCGATCGATGATTCGCGCAAGCCGGCCGGTCATCACGCCGAGCAGCGCGGCGATCCCGGTGAGCAGGAACACCGGCGCGAGCGCGAGCTGGATCGCGTGGCCGACGTTGTCGACGTTCATGGCGAGGAAGCTCATGCGGGCGGCGGGACCGGGAGCGAGGCGGCCATCGCGGCGAATCCGCGCGGGGTCGGCACGCGCTACTGCAGCACGCCGCGGAGGTACCGCACGACGATGGTCGCGTCGGGCGGGTGGTTCTCGGGCGCGACCGCGGTGAGCTGCGCGAGCGCGCAGAGCCACCGGCCCGCCGTGCGGACGTACGTGTCGGTGTAGCAGGTCATGCCGGCCGTCTCCCGCCCGTCGCGCGCGCGCACCCAGCGGTTCGTCGCGGTGACAAGGGCGGTGTCGCCCGCGAGCGTGATGCGCTCGTCGCGCATGTCCCAGTAGGGGATCGCGTCGGCGCCGAATCCCGTGGCCCAGGCCGAGAGGTACGTCGCGCGGTCGACGTGGGCGCCGGTCGACGTGATCGCGCGGAACGACGGGTGCAGGATCGCGTCGTGCGACGCGACGTCGTTGGTCACGAAGTTGTGGATGAACCTGCGGTTGAGCGCGCGCAGCGCCGCGAGGTCGTCCTGGGGGATCGGGGTCGTCGTCACGGCTCGGGAGGGAGCGGCGGTCGGCCCGCAGCGCGATCCGGATGATAGACCGGCGCGGCCGGGCCCGCCGGGCCAGCGCGACCGGAGCGATGCTTGACAAAGGTTTCCATGGAAACTAAAGTGCCGGCATGCCCCGCCCGCCCGCCGCGCCGCCGAGCCCGCTCGACGCCCATCTGGGCTTCTGGCTGCGGCGGGTGTCGAACCGCGTGTCGGGGCGGTTCCGCGAGGCCGTCGAGGCGGCGGGCTCGTCGGTCACCGAGTGGGTGGCGCTGCGGCAGCTCTACGACGGCGCGTCGACGCATGCCGCGCTCGGCGCGGCGCTCGGGATGACCAAGGGCGCGGTGTCGAAGATCGTGAGCCGGCTGGAGGCGAAGGGGCTCGTCGAGCGCCATGCGCGCGGGGACGCGCGCGGACAGGCGATCGCGCTCACCGGCTCGGGGCGCCGGCTCGTGCCGAGGCTCGCCCGGCTCGCCGATCGCAACGACGAGGCGTTCTTCGCCTGCCTGGGCGAGCCGCGGCGGGCGGAGCTGATGGCGACGCTGCGCGAGCTCGCCTCCGAGCATCGCGCCGACGCCGTCCCGGTCGACTGACGCGACGAGGCGCGAGGGAGACGACGTGGAGACCTCGGCGAGAGCGGCGATCCTCCGCTGCGCCGAAGCGTCGAAGGCCGGCGAATGGACGTTCGGCCGCGTCGTCTCGACGCTCGCCGGCGCGGGCGTCGAGAGCTACTGGACGGATTACCGCGCGGGCGCGACCACCTATTACCTCACGAGCGGCGAGCCGGTGACCGTCGCGTTCCCGCAGCCGGACGTTGCGACCGTGCCGTTCGACGCCGACGCGGTCCGCCGCGCCATCCGCGGCGCGCAGCGCGACGAGGCGCGCTACCCGGCGTTCGTCGCGCTCACGCGCGCGGCCGGATGCGTCGGCTACGACGTGTGCGCGGGCCGCCACGTCGTCTACCTCGGGCGCCGCGGCGAAACGCACGTCGAGCGCTTTCCCGACGATCCGCGCGGCGCGAGGCGCTCGCGCGGCGCGGCGCGTCGAAGGGCAGGTAGGCGCGCAGCCGCTTCGCGGCGGCGTCGTAGTCGAGGATGCCGCCGATCGGGCCGAAACCGAAGATGCACGAGCCGGACGTCGCGCGCGTCGGCGACGCCGACCGGCGCGCGCGGCGTCGCGGTCGCAGGCTGCACGCCGGGTTCGAGCGCCGATCGTGCCGTTCGGGATCAACGTGACGTTCGCGACCTGGCGGCCGTTCACGTGACCGGTGAACCCGGAATAGACGCCCGCAGCCGCCGGCATCGAGATCGGCTCGTCGATCCCGCGACGAACGCGGCGCTCAGCGTGCGCGTGCCTCGCGCGTCGGCGATCGCGACGTCGAGCGTCGCGTGCGGACGACGCGCGCCCGCCGACACCTGGTCGCCGGTCTCGCTCGCCTGCGCGGTAGCGCTTGCTCGTCGCGGCGCGATCGGACGTTGCCTCGCGCGCGGCGCCCCGATTCGTCGTTCGCGCCCAGGCGGAGTACAGGATGGGGGCCGTCGCGACGACGATCGCGCGCACGCGCTCGTTCAGCGTCGTCGTCCCGGTCCAGATGCCCGCCGCCGCGGCGCCGGCGCCGGGATCGGCGAGCAGAACGACACGCCCGACGGGCCCTCCCCCTCGCACCCAGTCCCGCGATCATCGCGGCGGGCATCGCGCGGTGGTTCGGCGAGCCGCCGTGGCCGTTGTTGAACAGCCGGTAGACCCGCGCCGCGCAGGTCCCGTTCCGATCTCTCGTACTGCCAGTACGGGTTCGACTTGACGTACGCGCACTCGGCCGGGTTCGGCGTGTAGAAGTGCGAGCCCATCGACACGAGCGGCGAGGTGAAGAACCGGCAGATCGGTGGCGTCCGGCGCCCGCGGCCGCTACGGCCCAGCCGGCGAAATAGCCGGTGTCGAGCGCGTGGATCTCGGCCGGGTCGATCGTTGAAATAGTGGTCGTACGTAGAAGTACTCGACGGCCGTCGCGGTCTGCGCGGCGGCAGGGGGCGCGAGCAGCGCGGACGCGAGCAACGCGGCGCGGGAACGGTGAATCATCGTTCACGCGACGCGGTCGGGCCGCGGCTGCAGTTTCACAGGCATCGGGAGCCCGGACAAGGCGATCCGGCCGGGGTCGCGATCGGCGTCGGGGCGGGGCCGCCGCAGAGGGCGCGCCTCCCGGCGCGGGAGCGAATTTCGGCTATGCTCGCGCGCGGGTGGGGCGTCGCCGCCGGCATCGGCGGGACTCGCGCCGGCCAGCCGACCCCGTCCGCGATGACCGACGCCACGCTCGCCGCCGCCCCTCCGGTCCGCTACGGCACGCAGCCGGGCGAGTCGCCCGCGTTCTCGACGATCCGCGTGCTGGAGCGCCACGCGGGCGTGATCGTCGCGATCCTGCTCGTGCCGCTCACCAAGCCGCTCGCCTGGCTCGCGCTCGCGAGCTTCCTCGTCCGCATGTTCGGCATCGAGGGCATCGCGCACCGCTACTTCTCGCACCGCTCGTACAAGGCGAGCCGGCCGGTGCAGTTCGTGCTCGCGCTCGTCGCGCTGCAGGCCGGCCAGCGCGGTCCGCTGTGGTGGGGAAGCAAGCATCGGGAGCACCACAAGTACGCCGACACGCCGCGCGATCCGCATTCGCCCGGCGCGCGCGGCTTCCTCGAGGCGTACATGCTGTGGTTCCGCCGGCCGGAGAACGCCGCGTGCAACCTGGACGAGATCGCCGACTTCGCGAAGTACCCGGAGCTGCGCTGGCTCGACCGCCACTACATCGTGCCGTTCTACGGCGGCGCGGCGCTTCTGTTCCTCGTGGCCCACCTCGGGTGGCTCGGCGCCGGGATCGACGGCGTGACGGCGCTCCTGTGGGGCTTCTACGTGCCGTCGTGCCTGGTGCTGCACGCGACCTCGATGATCAACACGCTCGCGCACATGCCCGGCGTGCCGGGCGGCTATCGGCGCTACGACGTCGCCGACCGCTCGGTCAACCGACCGCTGCTCGTGCTGCTCACGCTCGGCGGCGGCTTCCACAACAACCACCATCGCTACGGCGCCGCGGCGCGCGCCGGCTTCGCGTGGTGGGAGATCGACTTGAGCTACTACGCGCTCCGCGCGATGCAGGCCGCCGGCCTGATCCGCGACGTGAAGGGCACGATCCCCGACGACGTCCTCGCCGAGGGCGGCCTCGCGCCGGGGCGCGGGCGCGCCGCGTCGCCGTAGCGCCCGCCCGGCCCGCGCCGGACGGGCCGGCGTCAGCCGGAGGCGTCGGGGAAGGGGCCGTCGTCGCGACCGGGCCGGCCGTCGCGCCGGGGACGCGAACGAGGTACACGCTGCAGGGCGCTTCGGAGGCGACCGTCGACGCGGTCGAGCGCCACCACGCCAGCGTGCGCCCGCGCGGCGCGGGCGCGCCCAGCACGATCATGTCGGCGTTGTTCGTGCGCGCGATGTCGAGGATCGTGTCGGCGGGATCCGGCGACTCGACGACGTGGAGCGACGTCTTCTCGGGCGGCAGCTTGAGCGGCGCGAACCATGCGCGCAGGAGGTGCCGGTGCGCGAGCTGCCGGCCGGACGCGGTTTCCTCGAGCGCGGCGCCTTCGCCGAGCGGCGCCGCGCCGATCGCCGCGACCAGCAGCAGCCGGTAGTCGTCGTTCGCGGCGAGGATCTTGCCGGTGGCGCGGCGGATCGCGTCGTGGCGCGCGTCGTCGATGCGCTCGGTGTCGATCGCGACGACGACGACCGGCACGCGCGAGAGGGCGGCGCGCGGCGCGACCGGCGCGGGGCGCACGCCCTTCGCCTGCCACCAGTTGCGGATCTGCTCGCCCAGGCCGGCGCGGTCGGAGCGCGCCGCGCGCGCGGTGAGCTTCACTTCGGCGGGATGGCGCAGGTCGAACGCGACGTGCGCCGCCGACGGCACCCGATGCGCTGGGTCGGGCTCGAGGCAGTGCAGGATCACCTCCTGCAGCCACGGCGGCACGCTCTCGACGACCGCGCGCGGCGGCGCGGGCACGCGCCAGCGGCGGTCCTCGAGGCCGTCGAAGGTCTCCGGCTCGCCGAAGGGCGTCTCGCCGGTCGCGAGCTGGTAGAGCAGCGCGCCCAGGCCGAACAGGTCGCTGCGCGGGTCGCCGCGCATGCCCGCGAGCTGCTCGGGCGAGACGTAGGCGGCGGAGCCCGCGCCGAGGAAGGTCGCGTCCTCGGCGATCAGGTCGGGCAGCTCCGCGTGGCGCGCGAAGCCGAAGTCGAGCAGCACCGCGTTGCCGTCGGGCCGCAGGATGAAGTTCTCGGGCTTGATGTCGTGGTGCACGACGTTCTGGCGATGCACGTCGTGCAGCGCGTCGGCGAGCGCCGCGCCGATGCGCGCGACGTCCCCGGCCGGCAGCGGGGCGCGCTCGATCGCCTTCGCGAGGCCCTCGCCCTCGATCATCTCCATCACGAGGTAGGGGCGCATCGGGTCGCGGCCGACGCCGGCGACGCGCGGCACGTGGCGGCCCGAGAGGCGCGGCAGGATCGTCTCCTCGATCTCGAAGCTCACGACGCCGAGCGTCGGCTCGCCGCGGCCGACGCCGGGCTCCTTCATCACGAGCGGGTAGCCGGGATCGCGCGCGGCGTCCGCGGTCGCGTGGAAGATGTAGCCGTTGCCGCCCTCGTGCAGCCGCGGGCCGACGGTGAATCCGTCGATCGTCTCGCCGGGCGAGATCAGCGTCGGCATCGCCGGGCCCTAGATGCCCGCCTCGACGCGGTAGGCGAGCGTGCCCGGGAGGCCGGCCTCCCGGATCTTGCGCGCCGCGGCGTGGTGGTCGTACGGGATGCGGAAGAACGTGATCGCGCACGACGCGTCGTCGAAGAGCGCGTACGCCGCGGCCGGGTTGCGGTCGCGGGGCTGGCCGACGGAGCCGACGACGCCCAGCCAGCGCCGCGTGCCGCGCACCGGCACGCTCACGCCGGGCACCGGCGTGAACGCGCTCATGTGGCCTTTCGTCGTGCTGAAGTAGAGCCGCTGGTCGTGCACGTGCCCGCAGAACGTGTAGGCGGCGTCGGCGACCTCGGCGCAGCGCGCGGCCGCGCCGGGGCTGTCGACGTAGGTCCACTTCGCCGGATCCGCCGCGGAGGCGTGCACGAAGTACGCGGGCGACGCGCTCGCGACAAGCGGCAGGCCGGCGAGGAAGCGCTTCTGCTCGCCGGAGAGCGTCTTCGCCGCCCAGTCGAGCGAGGCGTGCGCGTCGTGGTTGAAGTAGCTCTCGCGCTTCTCGATCGCGGCGTCGTGGTTGCCCTTAAGCGCGACCGCGCCCTCCGCGGCGAGCTCCATCACGCGATCGACGACCGCCGCCGCGTCGGCGCCGTAGCCGACGAAATCGCCGAGCAGCGCATAGGCGTCCGCGCCCCTCGACCGGGCGTGCGCGAGGCAGGCGTCGAACGCCTCGAGGTTCGCGTGGATGTCCGAGAGGATCGCGCGCAGCACGGGACGAGTCTAGCGAATCCGCCGCCGGCTAGACGAACATCGCGCCGGCGCTCTGCCCGCGCCCGGAGACCTCCCAGGCCGCGCGAAGCTCGGCGCCGTCGAGGCGGATCCCGAACGTCGCGTCGAGCGCCTCGCGCAGCGCTTCGATCGAGTCGAGGCTCGTCGTCTCGTCGCCGGCCGGGCCGCGCCGCGTGAGCGTGCGGTTGAACAGCGTGACGCGGCCGCCGGGCACGGGCAACGCGGCGACGAGGTTGTTCGCGAACAGCGCGCCCGGCCGCGTCGCGGTGTGCCAGTTCTGCTGCGCGTAGTCGACCGGGTGCTGCCGCACGAAGTCGAAGCTGTACCCGTCGCGCCATTCGTCGTCGACGCGGATCTGCAGCATGCGGTCGTCGCCGTCCTCGACGATCCGGACGTCCTCGTGGAGCGTGCGCTGCGGCGCCCGCGAGTCGATGTCGACCGGCGCGGTCAGCGTGAAGCGGCCGAACCCGCCGTCCGCGAGCGTGCGCCGGGCGCCGTCGCGCACGCAGAGGACCATGTGGCTGCGCGGCGTGATCGTCTCGCGCGGCAGGCCGTAGCGCACGCGGGCCGACAGCGGCAGCACGTCGAACCCGAGCTCGGCGAGCGCGGCGAGCAGGAGGTGGTTGTGCTCGAAGCACCAGCCGCCGCGGCGGCGCCCGACGATCTTGTCCTCGAGCGCGCCGGTCTCGAGGCTCGGCGCCCCCGACGCGAGGACCGAGACGTTCTCGAACGGGATCGCCATCGCGTGGCGACGCTGGATGCCCGCGAGCGTCGCCGCCGACGCGTCGCGAGGGCCGTCGTAGCCGATCCGGTCGAGGTAGGCGTCGAGGTTCATGCGACGGGCGGGCGGCGCGTCGCGCGGAGCCGCCGCCCTGGCCGGCAAGTGTATCGGACGCCGCCGATCGCCCGGCGCGGGCGCGAACGCGGCTTGGCGCCGAGGTCCGGGCTCGCGCAGGATCGCGACGCCCATCGGGGCGCGGTCCGCATCGAGCGGCGGTCGCGCGTCAGGCGTCACGGTCGGCACGGGCGCGGGCGATCGCCTCGTCCATCGACAGGGCGCATCCGTCCCGCCACGCGCGATCGAACGCCTCGCCGCCGAGCGCGGCGCGCGCGGCCGCGACGTCGCGGTCGTGGGCGGCGCGGTCGCTCACGTCGATCGGCGAGGCGATCGCCTCCCGCAGCTTCGCCATCGCGCCCCAGAGCGCCGCGGCGTCCCCCGGCGCGCCCGACGCCGCGAGCGCCGAGGCGAGCGGCTCGACCGTCGCGGCGATCGCGGAGCGCTCGCCGAGCGCATCGAACATTGCCAGCGCCTCGCGGAGAAGCGGCAGCGCGGTGTCGTGGTCCCCGGCCTGTGTCGCGGCCCGGCCGAGCCCGCGCAACGATTCGGCGATACCCTTGCGGTCGGCGAGCTCGCGGAACAGCGCGAGCGCTTCCTCGTGCAGGCGCCCGGACTCGGCGAGGTCGCCCGAGTGGCGCGCGGCGGTGCCCAGCCCGTCGAGCGCCCACGCCACGCCCGAGCGGTCGCCGAGCTCGCGGCAGATCGCCAGGCTCTCGGCGCACAGCGCGCGCGCGCCGGCCGCGTCGCCCTGGCGCAGCGCCATCGTCCCGAGGTGGCGCAGCGCGTTCGCGACGTGGCCGCGGTCGCCGAGCTCGCGGAAGATCGCGAGGCTTTCCTCGTCGTACGCGCGCGCCTTCGCCGCGTCGCCGTGCGTGGCGGCGATCTCGCCCAGGTGCATCAGCGAGACGGCGACGCCCCAGCGATCGCCGAGCTCCCGGTCGATCGCGAGGCTTTCCTCGTGGAGCTCGAGTGCCCTCGCGTAGTCGCCCTGCTCGAAGGCCAGCAATCCGAGGTTGGAGAGCACCGCGCCGACGCCGCCGCGGTCGCCGAGCGCGCGGCGGATCGCCAGCGCCTCCTCGTAGTGCGCGCGCGAGGCGGCGTAGTCGCGCTGCTTCCACGCGAACACGCCGGCCCAGTTCTGCGCCTTGCCGCGGATCGCCGTTCCCTCCGCGCCGCGCAGGGCGAGGATGCGGGTCGTCCACGCGCGCCCCTCCGCCACGTAGCCGCGCACGAACCAGAAGCGCGATATCGACGTCGCGAGGCCGAGCGCGGACGGCGCGTCGCCTGCGGCGATCGC
>JBGAHH010000026.1:0-45485 GCA_044226265.1 Casimicrobiaceae bacterium
TGACGGCGCACGCGCCGCCGCGCTACGACGGCCCGCTCGAGCTCGCGCGCTCGCTGTCGGGGTTCGCGCGCTCGACCGCGGCCGGCGCGACCTGGAACCGCGAGGGGCTGCGCCCGGACAACGAGTACCGCGACCTCGGGCTCGCCGCGGCGACCGGCGGGAAGATCGGCGTCAAGCACATCCGCGCGATCGCGCCGCTGCCGCACGCGACCGGGTGGCACTGGCACGACATGACCGCGCACTTCGTCTACGTGCTCCGCGGCTCGCTCACGTTCCGCTTCGCCGGCGTCGAGGGCGACGTGACGCTGCGCGAGGGCGAGGGGCTGTCGCAGCCGGCCGGCGTGCCGCACAACGTGATCGCGCGGAGCGACGACCTCGAGGTGCTCGAGGTCAACGTGCCCGCGGCGTACGGCACCTGGGACCTCGATCGCCCGCCGCCCCCCTGGGACCGCGCGCCGTGACGCACCCGTCCCGCGCCTCGGCCGTCGTCGCGTGGCTGCGCCGCCGCGGCGGCGCGCTCGCGATCTTCGCGCTCCTGATCGTGCTGTGGGAGGTCGCGGTGCGCGTCACCGGCGTCAAGGAGTACCTGCTGCCCCCGCCGTCGAGGGTCTGGGTCGAGTTCTGGAAGCGCCACGACGTCGTCGCAGGCGGCGCGTGGGTGACGACGAAGGAGATCCTCGCGGGCTACGCGCTCGCGGTCGTCGTGAGCGTCCCGCTCGCGCTGTGGATCGCCTATTCGCGCTTCATGGAGCAGGCGGTCTACCCGGTCATCGTGTTCCTGCAGATCGTGCCGAAGATCGCGATCGCGCCGCTGTTCATCATCTGGTTCGGCTTCGGGTTCACGCCGAAGCTCCTGCTCGTGTTCCTGCTCTCGTTCTTCCCGATCGTCGTGTCGTCGATCGCGGGCTTCAAGAGCGCGGACCGCGACGTGATGGACTTCGCGCGCACGACCGGCGCGGGGGGCCTGAAGCTGTTCCTGAAGATCCGGCTGCCGCAGGCGCTGCCGCACATCTTCACCGGGCTCAAGGTGGGCGCCGCCCTCGCCGCGACGGCCGCCGTCGTCGCCGAGTTCGTCGCGTCCGACCGGGGCCTCGGCTACCTCCTGCTCCAGTACAACGGCCAGCTCGACACGCCGATGGTGTTCGCGACGATCGTGATCCTGTCGCTCATCGGCGTCGTGGTCTACTACGCGGTCGAGATCGTCGAGCGGCTGGCGATTCCCTGGCACGTCTCGCACCAGGCCGCGGCGCAGGACGCCACGATGTAGCACGAGGACATCCCGGCGGGCGCGGTGCCCGCCGGGCGACTTTCGTCAGGAGGAGATCGACATGCGCATCACCCGCTGGATCGTCATGGCCGCCGCGGCGCTCGCCGCGACCGGCGCGCTCGCCGAGGACAAGGTCTCGCTGCGCCTCAACTGGTACCTGGGCGGGCTGCACGTGCCGTTCTATTACGGCAAGGACCGCGGGTTCTACGCCGCGGAGGGCATCGACCTCACGATCAACGAAGGGCGCGGCTCCGCGAACACCGTGCAGGTCGTCGCGGCCGGGTCCGACACCTTCGGCCTCGCCGACAGCTCGTCGGTCGTGCTGACGGCGGCGAAGGGCGCCGACATCAAGAGCGTGATGTCGATCCTGAACACGACCGGCTACTCGGTCGTCTCGCTCGCGGAGAAGCCGATCAAGACGCCGAAGGACCTCGAGGGGCGCACGGTCGCGGTGACGCCGGGCGACCCGCTCGGCGCGCTCCTGCAGGCGGTGTGCAAGGCGAACAACGTCGACTGCGGCAAGGTGACGATGGTGCAGGTCGACCCGGCGGCGAAGGTCGTCGCCGTGCTCGAGAAGAAGACCGACGGGCTGCTCGGCGGCGCCGACGACCAGTACTTCCTCATCAAGTACAAGGGCGCGAACCCGTACGCGATGCGCTACGCCGACTACGGCGCGAACATCGTCGGCATGACGATCATGACCTCGGGCGACACGATCAAGAAGAACCCGGACCTCGTGAAGCGGTTCGTGCGCGCGACCGTGAAGTCGTGGGAAGAGGCGAAGAAGAACCCCGGCGCCGCCGTCGATGCCGCGATGAAGGCGAAGCCCGACCTCAATCGCCAGTCGACGCTCGACCAGCTGATGGTCGACATCGACCTGATGGACTCGAAGAACTCGAAGGGCCGCGTGGGCTGGGGCGCGCAGGCGGACTGGGACCAGACGCTCGCGATCCTCAAGAACTACCGCGACCTCCAGACCGACAAGGGCTGGACGTACTTCCACACGAACGAGTTCCTGCCCTGAACGGCCGATCGCGGCGCGCGGCTTTCGGCCGACCTTCTCCGGCGTCGCGGGGAACCGGTCGGGCCCGCCTGCCTTGGCGCCGCCGAGCGGGGAAAGGGCCGATCGGTTCCGCTCTCCCCGCGTGGGTGGAGGGAGGCCGGGGTGAGGGGCCGATGAGCCTGCGCGTCGTCCGCGAGGAGCCGCTGCCGTCCGACGACACGACCGTGCGCGCGCCGCGCCCGGCCGGGACCGGCTACGTCGAGCTCGCCGGCGTCTCGAAGACCTACCGGCGCGGCGGGCGCGAGACGCACGCGCTCGAAGCGATCGACCTGTCGATCCGCGCGGGCGAGTTCCTCGCGATCGTCGGCCCGTCGGGCTGCGGCAAGAGCACGCTTTTGCGGATCGTCGCGGGGCTGCACCTCGCGACCGGCGGCGAGACGCGCGTCGCCGGGCGGATCGTCGACCGCCCGCAGACCGATCTCGGCATCGTGTTCCAGCAGCCGGTGCTGCTCGACTGGCGCACCGCGCTCGACAACGTGCTCGTGCAGGTCGAGCTTCGCGGGCTCGATCCGCGCGCGTACCGCGACCGCGCGATGCGCCTGCTCGAGCAGGTCGGGCTCGCCGACTTCGCCGACCGCTACCCGCACGAGCTCTCGGGCGGCATGCGCCAGCGCGTGTCGATCGCGCGCGCCCTGATCCACGACGCGCCGCTGCTCCTGATGGACGAGCCGTTCGGCGCGCTCGATGCGCTGACGCGCGAGCAGATGCGCCTCGACCTCGAGGCGCTGTGGCTCGCGACGCGCAAGACCGTGCTGTTCATCACCCATTCGATCGACGAGGCGGTGCTGCTCGCCGACCGCGTCGTCGTCATGTCGCCGCGGCCGGGGCGGATCGAGCGCGTGTTCGAGCCGGCGCTGCCGCGCCCGCGCGGGCTCGAGGCGCGTCGCTCGCGCGAGTTCACCGACACCGCCGAGGCGATCACCGAGATCTTCCTCGCGCGCGGCGTGCTGCACGGCGCCGGGCGCATCGGAGCCCAGCCATGATTCGGGGTCCGACCCCATTTCCGGGGTTGCGCCCCGCAAGTCCCCACGAAACGGAGTCCGGAAATGGGATCTGACCCCATCCGCGGCATCGTCGCCGCGCCGTTCCTGCCGATGCACCCGGACCAGTCGATCGACTTCGACTCGACCGGCCGCTACCTCGCGTGGATCGCGAAGCAGAAGCCGACGGCGATCGCGATGAACATGGACGCGAGCGAAGGCCCCGCGCTCGACCGCGACGAGCAGCTCGCGGTGCTCGAGGCGTCGAAGCGCGCGATCGGCGGCGCCTGCCCGCTCGTCTCCGGGCTGATCGCGGGATCGACGCGCGACGCGGTGCGCTGGGGCCGCGAGCTCGCGTCCGCCGGCGCCGAGGCGCTCGCGATCTTCCCGCCGTTCCCGACCTTCCTCGGCAAGCCCGTGCCCGGCGAGATGATCGAGCGCTACCACCGCGCGATCGCCGACGGCGTCGGGCTGCCGATGTTCGCGTTCCAGTTCCCGGTCGCGTGGGGGCCGGACTTCCCGCCCGACACGCTCGCGCGCCTCGCGGCGATCCCGCAGTTGATCGGGCTCAAGGAGGCGTCGTTCGACACGACGAAGACGGTCGAGACGATCGACACCGCGCGCAAGCTGCCGCGCAGGATCGGCATCCTCACCGGCAGCGACACATTCATCCTCGAGGCGATGATCATGGGCTGCGACGGCGCGCTGATCGGCTTCGCCGGCACCGCCACCGCGGAGCTCATCGAGATGCACGCGGCGGTCGCGCGGCGTGACTACGAGCGCGCGCACGCGATCTGGGCGAGGCTCGGGCCGCTGGCGCGCCACTGCTGGCGCGCGCCGATCCGCGACTATCGCCCGCGCATGAAGGAAGTGCTGAAGCTCCAGGGCCTCTTCCCGGACGCGACGGTGCGCGAGCCGCAGCTTCCGGTCGACGACGCCGAGCGCGCGGAGATCGCGAGGCTCGTGCGACAGGCGGGGCTCGTCGGGGCGGCGCCGCTGCGGGCGGTGGGGGATTGAGGGACGAAGGCAGGAAAAAGGAGGTAGGAGAAAGGGCGTAGGGGTCGGCGTCTTGCGATTTCGACGCGGCTCGGCGCGCAGCTCCTTTCTCCTTTCTCCTCTTCGCCGGCTTGCTACCCCACCAGCTTCCCGTCCACGAGATGCAGCGTGCGATCCGCCCGCGCGGCGAGCTCGGGATCGTGCGTGACGATGACGAGCGCGGTGCCCGCGGCGCGATTGAGCTCGAGCATGAGCTCGAACACCGTTTCCGCGGTGCGCCGGTCGAGGTTGCCGGTCGGCTCGTCGGCCAGCACGCAGCGCGGCTCGGTGACGAGCGCGCGAGCGAGCGCCACGCGCTGGCGCTCGCCGCCCGAGAGCTCGCCGGGGACGTGATCCAGCCGGTGCGCGAGGCCGACGCGCTCGAGCATCGCGCGCGCCTTCGCGCGCCCTTCGCCGGCCGGCATGCGCCGGATCGCGAGCGGCATCGCGACGTTCTCGACCGCGGTGAACTCGGGCAGCAGGTGGTGGAACTGGTAGATGAAGCCGAGCGCGCGGTTGCGCACGCGCCCGCGCTCGGCCTCGGAGAGCGACGCGAACGGCCGGCCCTCGACCGCGACGTCGCCGCCCGAGGGCACGTCGAGGCCGCCCAGCAGGTGCAGGAGCGTGCTCTTGCCCGATCCGGAAGCGCCGACGATTGCGATGCGCTCGGCCACGCCGACGTCGAAGTCGACGCCGGTCAGCACGACGACGTCCTGCGGGCCGCCCGTGTAGGTCTTCGCGAGCCCGCGGCACGACAGCACCGCCGGTGCGCCCCCGCCCCGCTCCGCGTCACTCATAGCGCAGCGCCGCGGCGGGATTGACGCGCGCGGCGCGCCAGCTCGGGTACAGCGTCGCGACCAGCGCGAGCACGAGTGCGATCAGCGCGATCGTCACGACGTCGCCGCGCTGCAGGTCGGACGGGAGGTCGCTGATGTAGTAGATGCTCTTGTCGAGGAACGCGACGCCGAACGTCCGCTCGATCCAGGGCACGACGGTCTCGACGTTGAGCGCGAGCAGGATGCCGCCCGCGACGCCGATCAACGTCCCGATGATCCCGATCAGCGCGCCCTGGATCACGAAGATCCCGAGGATCGACGACGGCGACGCGCCGAGCGTGCGCAGGATCGCGATGTCGGCCTGCTTGTCGGTGACGAGCATCACCTGCGCCGACACGATGTTGAACGCGGCGACCGCGACGATCAGCGTCAGGATGATGAACATCACGCGCTTCTCGATCGCGACCGCGCGGAAGAAGTTCGCGTGGCTCTGGGTCCAGTCGCGGAGCTCCGCGTCGACCGTCATCGTGCGGGCCAGCGAGCGCGCGACCGCGGGCGCGTCGAACAGGTCGTCGAGCTTCAGCCGCACGCCGGTCACGCCGTCGACGCGGTAGAGCTTCTGCGCGTCGGCGAGGTCGATCAGCGCGAGGCCGCTGTCGAACTCGTACATCCCGATCTCGAAGACGCCGACGACCTTGAAGCTCTTCACGCGCGGAAGCGTGCCTGCGGGCGTCACGGTGCCCTGCGGCGTGATCGCGACGACCGGGTCGCCGACGGTCACGCCGAGCGCCCGCGCGACCTCGGCGCCGAGCACGATGCCGAACTCGCCCGGCTTGAGGTCCGCGAGCGAGCCCCGCCGCATGTGCGAGCCGACGTCGGCCACCGAGTCCTCGCGCGACGGGTCGATGCCGCGCACGATGACGCCGCGGTTCACGTCGCCCGCCGAGAGCATCGCCTGGCCCAGCACGTAGGGCGCGGCCGCCTTCACGCGCGGATCGGCGAGCGCAGCCTTCGCCACCGCCTCCCAGTTCGAGAGCGCCGGCAGGCCGCGGATCTCGATGTGCGATGCGACCGACAGGATGCGGTTGCGCAGCTCCTGCTGGAAGCCGTTCATCACCGACAGCACGACGATCAGCGCGGCCACGCCCAGCGCGATCCCCGCCATCGACGTGAGCGCGATGAACGAGATGAACGCGTTGCGGCCCGATCCCTTGCGGGTGCGCGTGTAGCGCAGGCCGACGGCGAGCTCGTAGGGGGACATTGCGGTCAGGAATTCGTCCGAGCGGCCGACGCGGCGCGAGATTATCGCATGCTAGACTCGATCGGACGCCGCGGGTTCCTTCGCGAGTCCGCGCGCGCCGCCCGCCGATGCGCTTCACCTTCGTCGTCCCCGGACTGGCCTCGCTCGATCGCGCGGCGCTCGCGTCGTCGCGCGCGCTCGCGCGGCTGGCGTCGTGGTCGGTCGCGCGCGACGAGCCGCGCGGGATCGAGGCGGCGATCCTGGCCGCGCTCGGCGCGCCGGCGTCCGACCCGGCGCGCGACCTGCCCGCGGCGCCGCTGGCGGCGCTGGGCGCCGGCGTCGAGACGGGTCCGTCGTTCGCGTTCGCCGCCGAACCGGTCGCGCTCGTCGCCGGGCGCGACGACGTCGCGGTCGCCGCGCGCGTCGACGATCTCGATGCGGGCGAAGCGGCGGCGCTCGTGGAGGCGCTCAACGCTCACTTCGCCGGCGACGGCCTCGCGTTCGTCGCGCCGCGCCCCGGCACCTGGTTCGCGACCTTCGCCTCGCGTCCCGACCTCCGCACGACGCCGCTCGACGCGGCGCTCGGCGGCGCGATGTCGGAGCACCTGCCGGAGGGACGCGACGCGCGCACCTGGCAGCGCTGGTCGAACGAGATCCAGATGCTGCTCCACGCGCATCCGGTCAACCGCGAGCGTGAGCAGGCTGGGCGCGTCGCGTGCAACGGTGTCTGGTTCTGGGGCGGCGGCACGCTCGCCGACGTCGGCCTCGTCGCGCCGTTCCGCGCGCACGCGCCCGAGGGCCGCGGCGGCGACCTCCTGCGCGGCCTCGCACGCCACGCGCGCGGCGAGGTGCTCGCGCTGCCCTCGTCGTTCGAGGCCACGATCGAGGCCGTGCCCGCGACGCGCCCCGCGACGCACGTCGCGGCGATGCTGCCGCGGGTCGCGGACGACGACGCGCTCGCGGCGCTCGAGCGTGCGTGGCTCGAGCCCGCCCTGCGATGGCTGGAGCGCGGGCGGATCGCGTCGATCGCGCTCGTCGCGGAAGGCGAAGGCCGGGCCGCACGGTCCTGGACCGCGCGGCGTCCGTCGATGCCGGCGCGCCTTCGCGCGAGCCTCGCGCCGCGGCGCTTCTCGCCGGGCGGCCGATGTCGCCGGCGATCGTCCGCCGCGAGGTGCCGCCCGCGGCCGCCTCGCTCGCCGCCGCGGGCGTCGATCCGGTGCTCGCGCGGCTCTACGCGTCTCGCGGCGTGCGCGACGCCTCGGAGCTCGACCTGTCGCTCGCCGGGCTGCCGGCGCCGGCCTCGATGAAGGGCATCGACGCCGCCGCGGAGCGGCTCGCGCGCGCGATCGAGGCGCGCGAGCGCATCGTCATCGTCGCGGACTACGACGCCGACGGCGCGACGGCGTGCGCGATCGGCGTGCGCGCGCTCGCGCGCATGGGCGCCGACGTGCGCTACCTCGTGCCGAACCGCTTCGAGCACGGCTACGGCCTGACGCCGGAGATCGTGGCGCTGGCGCAAGGGCTCGCGCCGAAGCTGATCGTGACCGTCGACAACGGCATCGCGAGCGTCGAGGGCGTCGCCGCCGCTGCGGCGCGGGGCATCGACGTGCTCGTGACCGACCACCACCTGCCGGGCGAGCGCCTGCCCTCGCCCGCGCTGATCGTGAACCCGAACCAGCCGGGCTGCGCGTTCCCGTCCAAGAACGTCGCCGGCGTCGGCGTCATGTTCTACGTGCTCGCCGCGACGCGAACGCTGCTGCGCTCGCGCGGGCGCGACGAGGCGTCTCTGCCGAACCTCGCCTCGCTCCTCGACCTCGTCGCGCTCGGCACCGTCGCCGACGTCGTGCGGCTCGACCGCACCAACCGCATCCTCGTCGACCAGGGCCTGCGCCGCATCCGCGCGGGCCGCGCGCACGCGGGCGTCGCCGCGCTCTTCGCGGTCGCATCGCGCGACGCGTCGCGCGCGACCGCGACCGACCTCGGATTCGTCGCGGGCCCGCGCGTCAACGCCGCGGGCCGGCTCGCCGACATGTCGCTCGGCATCCGCTGCCTCGTCACCGACGACGAGCGCGAGGCGCTCGCGCTCGCCGCCGAGCTCGACCGGATGAACCGCGAGCGCCGCGCGATCGAGGCGACGATCGAGGAGGAGGCGCTCGCCGACCTCGACGCGCTCGCCGAGGGCGCGGAGGCCCGCGCGTCGGTGTGCGTGCACCGCGCAGGCTGGCACCAGGGCGTCGTCGGCATCGTCGCGTCGCGCCTCAAGGACCGCGTGCACCGGCCGGTCATCGTGTTCGCGCCCGGCGGCGACGGCGAGCTCCGCGGCTCCGGGCGCTCGATCGCCGGGTTCCACCTGCGCGACGCGCTCGACCTCGTCGCGAAGCGCGAGCCCGGCCTGATCCTGCGCTTCGGCGGCCACGCGCACGCGGCCGGGCTGTCGCTGCGCGCCGCCGACCTGCCGCGGTTCGTCGACGCGCTCGAGTCGGTCGCGAGCGAGGCGCTCTCGCCGGACGATCTCGAGCGGCGCTGCGAGACGGACGGCGAGCCCGCGCCCGGCGAGCTCACGCTGGCGCTGGCCGGCAGGCTGTCCGACGCGGTCTGGGGCCAGGGCTTCCCGGCGCCCCGCTTCGACGCGGCGTTCCGCGTCGCCGGGCAACGCGTCGTCGGCGGGAAGCACACGCGGCTCGCGCTCGACCGCGAAGGCGAGCGCTTCGAGGCGATCCTGTTCCGCCACGCCGACCCCCTCCCCACCCGCATCCACGCGGTGTTCCGGCCCGAGGTCAACCGGTGGCAGGGCGCCGAATCGCTGGAGCTCGTCGTCGAGCACTGGTCGCCGGCGGCGGCCGGGTAGGCGGCGCCGGACGCGGGAGGGCGCCCCCCCGGTATCAGGCGGGCATCGGGCACCGTCCATTCCGGTTCCCGGTACCCCCCTGGACCCGGCACGTTGCCGCAGTGCTCCGGGCGGAAACGGGCGTGCGGCGCCACGGCAGGGCGAAGTGCCCACTCACCGAGCCGGCCGGCCGGCGAGCCACGCCCAAGACATTGTTTTTGCTAGCTTCTTGGCAAATTGATCGAGGTCGCCTTTCCCGGGTCCGAGGCTTGTGCGCCGCATCAATTGCGGGTACATTAAGAAAGTTTGACTGCAACCGTGCTGCGCTGCAGTCGGAAGGCTTCGGGAGGCTTCGCATGCGTCTCAAGGACAAGGTCGCGATCATCACCGGCGCCGGCCAGGGCATCGGCCAGGCGACCGCGATGAAGTTCGCGCGAGAGGGCGCCAAGGTCGCGGTCTGCGACATCAACCGCGCGGCGATCGACGCCACCGTCGAGACGATCGTCGCGAACGGCGGTCAGGCGCTGGGCTTCACCGTCGACGTGACCGACAAGGCGTCGATCGCGAAGATGGTCGAGGGCGTCATGGGCGCCTGGGGCCGCATCGACACGCTGGTGAACAACGCCGGCATCGTGCAGGACGCGCAGTTCAAGAAGATGACCGACGAGCAGTTCGAGCGCGTCATCGACGTGAACCTGAAGGGCGTCTACAACGTCACCAAGGCCGTCGTCGACATCATGCTCGAGCAGAACTCGGGCTGCATCCTCAACGCGTCGTCGATCGTGGGCCTCTACGGCAACTTCGGCCAGACCAACTACGCCGCGACGAAGTTCGGCGTGATCGGCATGGTGAAGACCTGGGCGCGCGAGCTGGGCCGCAAGGGCATCCGCGCCAACGCGATCTGCCCCGGCTTCATCAGCACGCCGATCCTCACCTCGATGCCGGAGAAGATCGTCCGGATGATGGAGGAGAAGGTGCCGCTCGGCCGCCTCGGCAAGCCCGAGGAGATCGCGAACACCTACGCGTGGCTCGCCTCCGACGAGGCCTCGTACATCAACGGCGCCGTCATCGAGGTCTCGGGCGGCGTCACGATCTGACGGGCGCACCGGTTCCCGCTGCGGATCGCCTCGGGCCGCCCCCGACGCCGCGGCCCGCGCCCCGGCCGCCGACCGGACGTCCGGCGGCCCGACTTGAGTCTTTCTCGCCGGTCGGCGTAGGATGCCCCGTTCGCCGTCCGGGGGAGAGCCACGCCATGCGTCCGTTCCTGCTTGCCGCCACCGTCGTCTCGCTCGCCGTGTCGACCGCGCCGCCGGCCTCGGCGCAAAGGATGATCGGCGGGAATCCGGGCCCGCAGTACAACTACGTCTGCCCGAACGCCGACGGCGGCCCGCCGCTCGATTGCTACTACGACGCGGTGCGCCACCTGTACACGATGTGCCGGCACGTCAAGTCGATCGAGATCATCGAGTGGGGCTACGAGCAATCGCAGGAAGGCGTCAACGACGCGAAGAGCAACTCGTGCGTCGACAAGCAACGCGGCAACATGCAGAAGCCCTACCAGGCGGCGCTGCGGGCCGCCTCGATCTCGAAGCAGGCGACCGACGCGGTCAAGGACCTGCAGACGGTCTGGCTCGAGTCGCTCATCGACCTCAAGTGGCGTCCCGGCGAGACCGCGGACGACTACCTGACGCGCACCGTCACGCCGTACATGGAGTTCGAGGAGCGGATCGACGGCATCCAGCGCATCGTCGAGACCGTGAAGTCGCGCGTCAAGCCCGCGCCGAAGGCCGCGCCCGCACCCGCGCCGAAGACGGTCACCGCGAAGGCGGCCGCGCCGAAGTAGCCGCGGTCTCGCGCCGCCCGTGTCGCGGGCGGCGCCCTCGTCATGGCTGAGCCCGCCGCGCCCGCCGCGAGCGTGCTCGACGCCGCCGTCGACGCGGAGGTCGATGCCGCGTTCGCCGAAGGCGGGCCGCTCGCGCGCCTGTTGCCCGGCTACAGGATGCGGCCGCAGCAGGTCGCGATGGCCCACGCGGTCGCGCGGGCGATCCGCGACCAGGGGCGGCTGGTCGCCGAAGCCGGCACCGGCACCGGCAAGACCTTCAGCTACCTCGTCCCGGCGCTCCTCGCCGGCGGCAAGGTGATCGTGTCGACCGGCACCAAGACGCTGCAGGACCAGCTCTTCGAGCGCGACCTGCCGCTCGTGCGCGAGGCGCTGCGCTCGCCGGCCACGATCGCGCTGCTCAAGGGGCGCGCGAACTACCTGTGCCTGCACCACCTCGAGCGGACGTCGCGCGAAGGCCGCCTGCCCGCGCGCGAGGATGCGCGGCACCTCGCGAAGATCGCGCGCTGGGCGCACGCGACCGAGCGCGGCGACCGCGCGGAGCTGGGCGACGTGCCGGAGAACGCGTCGATCTGGCCGCTCGTGACGTCGACGCGCGACAACTGCCTCGGCAGCAACTGCGCGCACTACCGCGAATGCCACGTGATGCGCGCGCGCAAGGATGCGCTGGAGGCCGACGTCGTCGTCGTCAACCACCACCTGTTCTTCGCCGACGTGATGCTGCGCGACGAGGGGCTCGCCGAGCTCCTGCCCGCCTGCAACACCGTGATCCTCGACGAGGCGCACCAGCTCCCGGACACGGCGACGACGTTCTTCGGCGAGCAGACGACCGCCGGCCAGCTCGCGGAGCTCGGGCGCGACGCGGAGGTCGCCGCGCGCAGCGCGCTCTCCGACGTCCCCGGCCTGCCCGACGCCGCCGCGGACATCGCGCCGGCGATCCGCCGGCTGAGGCTCGCGGCGGGCGAGCTCCCCGGCAAGCTGCCGCGCGAGATCGCGTTCGCGCGCAAGGGATTTCCGGAGGCGCTCGACGAGCTCGCCGCCGCCGTCGACCGCGTCGCGACCGAGCTCGGCCACTTCGCCGAGCGGAGCGAAGACCTCGCGAGCGTCGCCTCGCGCGCCCAGGAGGCGTCCCACCGCATCGCGCGCTGGCGCGACGCCGCCGACACGCCCGATGAGGACGGCGAGCGCTGGATCCGCTGGCTCGACGTGACGCCGAACGGCTTCCAGCTCCACGCTTCGCCGCTGTCGGTCGCGAACCTGTTCCGCCGCCAGCTCGACGCGACCGCGCGCGCGTGGATCTTCACGTCGGCGACGCTCGCGGTCGGCGGCGATTTCTCGCACTACGCGCGCGAGCTCGGCCTCGGCGACGCCGCGACAGGCGCGTGGGAGAGCCCGTTCGACTACGGCACCCAGGCGCTGCTTTACGTACCGCGCGGGCTGCCCGAGCCCAACAGCGCCGCGCACACCGACGCGGTCGTCGACGCGGCGCTTCCCGTCCTCGCCGCTTCGCGCGGCCGCGCGTTCCTGCTCTTCACGACGCTGCGCGCGCTCGCGCAGGCGCGCGACCGGCTGTCGGTCGAGCTCGCGTCGATCGGGGTCGACGGGCCCCTGCTCGTGCAGGGCGAAGGCTCGAAGACCGAGCTGCTCGAGCGCTTCCGCCGCGCGGGCAACGCGGTGCTGCTCGGGAGCGCGAGCTTCTGGGAGGGCGTCGACGTCGCGGGCGACGCGCTGTCGGTCGTCGTGATCGACAAGCTGCCGTTCGCGCCGCCCGACGATCCGCTGCTGGCCGCGCGGCTCAAGCAGCTGCGCGACGACGGGGGCAACCCGTTCCGCGACTGGCAGCTCCCGCAGGCGGCGATCGCGCTCAAGCAGGGCGCCGGCCGGCTGATCCGCACCGAGTCCGACCGCGGCGTGCTGGTGATCGGCGACCCGCGCCTCGTCGACAAGCCCTACGGCAAGACGCTCTGGCGCTCGCTGCCGCCGATGCGGCGCACGCGGGAGATCGAGGAGGTGCGCGCGTTCTTCGAACGCGGATGACAGACGTCAGAATTCAGGCGTTAGGAACGCAGCGGTGCGTCGCGACAGTATGACCCATGCCAACCGACGCCTGACCTCCGCCTTCCGACCTGCCGCCTCCGATATCTGTTGGCTGCAGACCGCCATCCACCAGCTGACAGCTGACAGCTGATAGCTGCCTACCACCACTGCCACCAGGGCTTCGCGACCGACGCGCCGGCGTCCATCCCGGTGTCGACGCCGCTGTAGATGTCGCTGCCCCAGAACTTCCACCACGGCTTGGTCGGGACGCCGGCGAGGTAGGGGCTGTTCGGGTAGGTGCGCTGAAGGATGTCCTTCGTGTCGTCGCGCAGCTGCACGAGGTTCAGCCTGTCGTACGAGCGCCACAGCACGTCGAGGGCGTGCTCGTTCGCCGGCGTCTTCGGGTAGTTGACGAGCGACTGCTGCGCACGGCCCGCGGCGGCCACGTACGCGCCGCGGTTGTAGTAGTAGCGCGCGACGTGCACCTCGTACATCGACAGCGCGTTGACGAGGTAGACCATCCGCTGCTTCGCGTCGTCGGCGTAGCGGCTGTCGGGGAACTTCGCGACCAGCTCCTTGAACGCGGCGAACGCGTCCTTCATCAGCTTCGGGTCGCGCTCCGAGAGCTCGAACTCGTAGACGTAGCCGAAGAGGCCCAGGTCCTCGCGGAAGTTGACGATGCCCTTGAGGTAGTAGGCGTAGTCGACGCTCGGATGGTTCGGGTAGGTGCGGATGAAGCGGTCGAGCGTCGAGATCGCGGAGGCGACCTCGTTCGCGCGGTAGTTCGCGTAGGCGCCCTCGAGCATCGCCTGCTGCGCGTAGCGGCCGTAGGGGTAGCGCGCCTCGAGCGACTCGAACAGCTTGACCGCCCGCGTATAATTTCCCTCGAGCATCGCGTCGTGCGCGGTCCGGTAGATGCGCTCCGCGCTCCAGCCCGCGGTCTCGTCCCTGTCGGAGGGCAGGAGCCCGCAACCGGCCGCGAGGAACGCGGCGGCGAGCGCGATCGCGAGCGTGCGGACGAAGGCGGACATCGGTCGGGAAAGCGCGGCGTTGACGAGCGACAAGTATAGCCGACCGGATGCGCCGGCCCGCCTCGCGCTGGCCGTCCCGCCGTCGCTCGCGGGCCTCAGGCTCGACCAGGCGCTGGCCCGCCTCCTCCCCGGGCACTCGCGCAGCCGCCTCAAGGGCTGGATCGACGCGGGCCGCGTCGCCGTCGACGGCGAGGCCGCGCCGCCGCGCCGCAGGCTCGCCGGCGGCGAGCGCATCGACGTCGAGGCGCCGGACGCCGAGCCGATCGCCGACGAGCCCCAGGCGATGGACCTCGCGATCGTGCACGAGGACGCCTCGGTGATCGTCGTCGACAAGCCGGCGGGGCTCGTCGTGCATCCTGGCGCGGGCAACCGCGACGGCACGCTCCTCAATGCGCTGCTGCACCGCGACCCGGGGCTCGCCGCGGTCGCGCGCGCGGGCATCGTGCATCGGCTCGACAAGGACACGAGCGGGCTCATGGTCGTCGCGCGGACGCCCGAGGCGCAGACCGACCTCGTGCGCCAGCTCGCGGCGCGCACCGTGAAGCGCGAGTACCTCGCGCTCGCGCAGGGCGACATCGCGAAGCCGGTGACGATCGACGCGAGGATCGGCCGGCATCCGACGCGCCGCACCGAGATGGCGGTCGTCGAGCGCGGCCGCGAGGCGCGCACGCACGTCGCGCCGGTCGAGCGCTTCGGCACGGCCACGCTCGTGCGCTGCGCGCTCGACACCGGCCGCACGCACCAGATCCGCGTGCACCTCGCCGCCGTCGGCCACCCGATCGTCGGCGATCCCGCGTACGGCTCGCGCCGCGCCGCCCCGGGCGTGCCCGCGTTCGGGCGCCAGGCGCTGCACGCGCAACGCCTCGTGTTCACGCACCCTGCGACGCGGCGCGAGCGCGCGTTCGAGTCGCCGCTCCCCGCGGACTTCGCCGCGCTGCTCGACGCGATGCGCGAGCGGGCGCGACGCCGATGACGCCGCGCGACGCGCTCGCCTCGCGCCTCGCGGCGCAGGACCTCGACTGGATCGTCCCCGACTGGGCCGCGCCGGCGAGCGTCGTCGCGCTCTCGACGACGCGAAGCGGCGGCGCGGCGGGCGACTTCGACCCCGGCCCGGCGCGCGCGGAGGACGCGCAGAACCCTTCGGCCGTCGCGGCGGATCGCGCGCGGCTAGCGTCGTTCCTTCCCGCGCCGCCGGTCTACCTGCGCCAGGTGCACGGCGCGCGCGTCGTCGCGATCGGCGCCCGGGACCGCGGAGCCGCGCTCGCGGATCCGCCCGAGGCGGACGCCGCGGTCGCGCGCGAGCCCGGCATCGCGATCGCGGTGCGCGCCGCGGATTGCCTGCCCGTGCTGTTCGCGGACCGCGCGGGGACCGTCGTGGCCGCGGCGCACGCCGGCTGGCGCGGGCTCGCGGCCGGGGTGCTCGACGCGACCGTCGGCGCGATGGCCGTTCCCGCGAGCGAGATCGTCGCGTGGATCGGACCGGCGATCGGCCCGCGCGCGTTCGAGGTCGGCCGCGACGTCCTCGACGCCTACGCGGCAGTCGACGCGTCGGACGCCGCCTGCTTCGCGCCGCATCGCGAGGGCAAGTGGCTCGCCGACCTCCCCGCGCTCGCCCGCCGCCGCCTCGCGCGGCTCGGCGTCGAGCGCGTCGCCGGCGGCCTCTGGTGCACGGTCGAGGACGCGCGGCGCTTCCACTCGTGGCGCCGCGACCGCAGCGCCGGGCGCATGGCGACCGCGATCGCGATCGCGCCGGACGCGCGTCCGCTATGATGCGGCTCCGCTCCGCCCGCCCCCGCCGCCCCGCGTGAACACGCTGGCCTCGATCGTCGTCGCCTCGCTCGCCGGCGGCGTGCTGTCCACGATCGTCGCGGCGTCGACGCTCGCGCTGGCCCCCGCGTCGATCTCGCGCCTCGTGAGCTTCGCGGTCGGCGCGCTGCTCGGCGCGGTGTTCCTCGAGCTCGTCCCGCACGCGCTCGAGACCGGCGACGCGCACCGCGTGATGATCGTGATGCTGGCGGGGCTCCTCGCGTTCTTCCTGCTCGAGAAGCTCGTGCTTTGGCGCCACAGCCACGGCCACGAGTCGCACGACGACGCGTCCGACGAGAGCGAGCACGACCACGCGCTGCACGAGCAGGGCCGCGGTCACGACGGCGGCCGATCGGGCCTCATGATCCTGATCGGCAACAGCGTGCACAACCTGTGCGACGGCATCGTGATCGCCGCGTCGTTCCTCGCGGGCCCGGCCCTCGGCATCGCGACCACGCTCGCGATCGCCGCGCACGCGCTGCCGCAGCAGGTCGGCGACTTCGCGGTGCTCGTGCACTCGGGCTACACGCGCCGCCGGGCGTTCGCCACCAACACCGCCACCGGCCTCGCGACGCTCGCCGGCGCGCTGCTCGCGTATTTCGCGCTGTCCGACATGCAGCAGGCGCTGCCGATCGTGCTCGCGATCGCGGCCGCGAGCCTGCTCTACGTCGCGGTCGCCGACCTGATCCCGAGCCTGCACCGGCGGCCCGAGCCGATCGAGACCGCGAAGCAGCTAGCGCTGATCGGCGCCGGCATCGCGGTCATCGCGATCGTGCGCGCGCTCCTCGAGCCCTGACCGCCCGCCGAGCGCGCGGAGCTTGACCCACGCGTAGAACGCGAGGGGCGCCGCGCCCGCGACGAGGAAGAAGGCGGCGCCGGCGAGCGCGCTGCCGAACGTGAGCGACATCGTCCCCACGACGAAGAGCCAGGCGGCGGCGACGATGTGCACGGGGCGGCGGCGTTGATGCGCTACGCGCCGCACGATACCATCGTCGGCGCGCGGCGCCCCGCCCGCGCCGCGCGCCCGCATGGCCCTCCCGCACGCCCAGCCGTCGTCCGAGCCTCCCGCGCCCCTGCCCGTGCCGCCGGCGTGGGCGAGCCTCGCGCAGGACTGGAACCGCATCGCGCAGGAGTGGGCGGGATGGTGGACGCGCACCGTGATGCCCCACGCGGCCGCGGCCCCGTCGGCCGCGCCGCCCGTGGAGCTCCCCGTCGACCCCCGGGTCGCGATGGAGATCACCGAGCGCTACGCGCAGAAGCTGCAGGCGCTCTGGCAGACGATGGCGGAGACGGCCGGCGGCGCGCCTCCCGCGGTCGTCGAGCCGAAGCCGGGCGACCGCCGGTTCGAGGCGCCCGCGTGGCGGGAGCTTCCGTGGTTCTCGTGGCTCAAGCAGAGCTACCTCGTCTACGGCGACTACCTGCGCGAGCTCGCCGCCGCGAGCGGGCTCGCGCCCGCGGACAAGCGGCGCCTCGCGTTCATGACGCGCCAGTTCGTCGACGCGATCGCGCCGTCGAACTTCGCGGCGACGAACCCGGAAGTGCTGGCCGAGGCGCTGCGAACCGAAGGCGGCAGCATCGTCCACGGGCTCGCGAACCTCGTCGCCGACGTCGGCCGCGGCCGCATCTCGATGAGCGACGAGGCGGCGTTCGAGGTCGGCCGCAACCTCGCGGTGACGCCGGGGCACGTCGTGTTCCGCAACGAGCTCGTCGAGCTCATCCAGTACGCGCCGTCGACGCCGACGGTGTTCCGGCGGCCGCTCGTCATGGTGCCGCCCTGCATCAACAAGTACTACATCCTCGACCTGCAGCCGGGTAATTCGTTCGTGCGGCACGCGGTCGCGCAGGGCCACACGGTGTTCATGGTCTCGTGGCGCAACGTGCCGCCCGAGCTCGGGCACCTCGCCTGGGACGACTACCTCGTCGACGGCGTGATCGCCGCGATCGAGACGGCGAAGGCGATCACCGGGAGCCGGACCGTCAACGCGCTCGGCTTCTGCGTCGGCGGGACGCTGCTCGCCTGCGCGCTGGCCGTGCTCGCGGCGCGCAAGGACCGCAGCGTCGCGAGCGCGACGTTCCTGACGACGATGCTCGACTTCGCCGATCCGGGCGAGATCGGCGTCTACGTGACGCCGGAGTTCCTCGCCGCGCGCGAGCCGGCGCTGTGCGCAGGCCAGATCATGCGCGGCGCCGAGCTCGCCGGCGCGTTCGCGAGCCTCCGCGCGAACGAGCTCGTCTGGAACTACGTCGTGCGCAACTACCTGAAGGGCCAGACGCCGCCCGCGTTCGACCTCCTCTACTGGAACGGCGACTCGGCGAACCTGCCGGGCCCGATGTACCGCTACTACCTCGCGGAGATGTACCTCGGCAACCGCCTCGCGGTGCCCGGCGCGCTGACGATGGCCGGCGAGACGATCGACCTCGGCAGGCTGACGATGCCGGTGTACGTCTACGCGTCGCGCGAGGACCACATCGTGCCGTGGAAGTCCGCGTGGCGGACGACCGCGCTCGTCGGCGCGACCGACGTGACCTTCGTGCTCGGCGCGTCCGGCCACATCGCCGGCGTCGTCAACCCGCCGTCGCCGCCCCGGCGCAGCCACTGGGTGAACGAGCTCCTGCCCGAGGACGCCGACGCCTGGCTCGCGCGCGCCGACGAGGTGCCGGGCAGCTGGTGGCCGAACTGGTGGCGCTGGCTCGAGCCGCACGGCGGCTCGCGCGGCCCCGCGCCCGCGGCGCCCGGCAGCCGCGAGCATCCGCCGCTCGACCCGGCGCCCGGGCGCTACGTCCTCGAGCCCGCGCGCTGACGCGCCGTGGCGCGGCGTCCCCGGCCGGCTCTGTCCGACGCCATGACGACGGGGGCTGCGCTACCATCCTGCCGTCGCGTCCCGAGGCGGCACGGGGCCCCGGGACGCAGAGGCACCGCGAGGCCGCGCCGCGAGCGCCGGTCCGACAACGTCGTTCACCACGAAAAGGAGGCCGCATCATGGTCCTGAAGATTCCGCGCGTCGCGCTCGTCACCGGCGGCATGGGAGGCCTGGGCGAGGCGATCTGCATCAAGCTCGCGGCGCTCGGCTACAAGGTGGTCACCACCTTCTCGCCGGGCAACACGAAGGCGGCCGAGTGGCTCGACACGATGAACCGCCAGGGCTACGGGTTCCGCGCCTTTCCCTGCGACGTATCGGACTTCGACTCCGCGGCCGCGTGCGCGCAGAAGGTCGCGTCCGAGGTCGGCCCGATCGACGTGCTCGTGAACAACGCGGGCATCACGCGCGACATGACCTTCAAGAAGATGGACAAGGTCAACTGGGACGCGGTGATCAAGACCAACCTCGACTCGTGCTTCAACATGACGAAGCAGGTCTGCGACGGCATGGTCGACCGCGGCTGGGGCCGCATCATCAACATCTCGTCGGTGAACGGCCAGAAGGGCGCGTTCGGCCAGACCAACTACTCGGCCGCGAAGGCCGGGATGCACGGCTTCACGAAGGCGCTCGCGCTCGAGGTCGCGCGCAAGAACGTCACCGTCAACACGATCTCGCCGGGCTACATCGGCACGAAGATGGTGATGGCGATCCCGAAGGACGTGCTCGACAGCAAGATCATCCCGCAGATCCCGATGGGCCGCCTCGGCAAGCCCGAGGAGGTCGCCGGGCTCGTCGCCTACCTCGCGAGCGACGAGGCGGCGTTCCTCACCGGCGCGAACATCGCGATCAATGGCGGCCAACACATGTATTGACTCTCGGGTCGGTTAGATGGCGCTCGGGTGAACATGAAGCCGCCCGACCTGCTCGCAGGTCGGGCGCAAGGCACCTTGCCGTAAGGTAGTGCCGGTCGCTGGCGTCGAATCCCTGACCAAGAAAGTGCGCGCGCGCGCTGCGCCGTGGCCCGAACGGCGTGCAGGTGTCAAGCGCCTGCTAGGTCGGATATTCGCATTGCGACTCGCGGCGACCCCGGGGTAGTGTCCCCGACCCCCGGGCGAGGCTGGCGCGGGCGTCGTTGCAGTCTCGCCCGACGCCGCGCATCCGCCCCGCGATCTCGAAGGAATCGAACGTGACGAACGTCTTCACGCACTTCGGAGCGGGCGCGCTCGCGCTCCTCGCCGCGACGTCCGCGATCGCGCAGCAGCCGACGTCCGCGCAGGCCGACGCGATCCGCTCGGCATGCCGCAGCGATTTCATGTCGCATTGCCGGGGCGTGCAGCCGGGCGGCGCGGAAGCGCTGCAATGCCTGAAGCAGAACGCGCCGCAGCTCTCGCCGGGCTGCCAGGGCGCGCTGGCCGCGGTCGGGAGCGCGTCGGCGCCGCCCGCATCGTCGCGGTCGGCGATGCCCACGGCCGCGGCGGCGGTGCCCCCGGCGCCCGCGCAAGGCGCCGCTCCCGCCGCGGCGCCCGCCGAGGACCAGTGGCCGCACACGATCACGACGCAGAACGGCTCCGCGACGGTCTGGCAGCCGCAGGTCGTCTCATGGCCCGAGCGGCGGACGCTCAACACGCGCGGCGTCGTCGGCGTCACGCCGGCGGGCTCGACGCAGCAGGCGCTCGGCACCGTCGAGATCGCGTTCTCGTCGACGGTCGAGCTCGCCGAGCGCGTCGTGGTGCTGACCGAGCCGCGCCTCGTGTCGGCCCGGTTCCCGACGCTCGACGCCGATCGCGGCGCGCAACTCGAACAGCGCATCCGCGAGGTGCTGTCGGGCCTCGGCGTCAAGCGCGTGCCCCTCGCGATGGTCGTCAAGAGCCTCGCCGAGCAGGCGGAGAAGCCTCCCGCGGTGGCGATCGAGAACACGCCGCCGAAGATCTTCGCCAGCGCGCGCCCCGCGAGCCTCGTCGTCTACGACGGCGAGCCGGTGCTCGCGCCGATCCCCGGCACGACGCTCGCGTTCGTCGTCAACACGAACTGGGACGTGTTCCAGGAGACCGGCAGCAAGACCTGGTACCTGCTCGTGAACGGCGGCTGGCTCGCGGCGCCCGACGCGAAGGGGCCGTGGGCGCCGGCGGGCGTGCTGCCGGTCGCGTTCGGCTCGCTGCCCGCGAACGACAACTTCAGGGACGTGAAGAAGCAGGTGCCCGGGCGGCGCTACGGCCCGGCCGATGCGCCGACGGTGTTCACGTCGACGACGCCGGCCGCGATCATCGTGACCAACGGTCCGCCGCAGTGGACGGCGATCGCCGGCACGTCGCTGCAGTACGCCGCGAACTCGGATGCCGCGCTGTTCCGCGACACGGCCCAGGGCGGCCGGCTCTACTACCTCGTCTCGGGACGCTGGTTCTCCGCCGCGACGCTGGCCGGGCCGTGGACCTACGCGACGGCGTCGCTGCCGGCCGACTTCGCGCGCATTCCCGCGAGCGGCGCGCGCGGCTTCGTGCGCGTGTCGGTGCCCGGCACGCCGGAAGCGCAGGAGGCCCTGCTCGAGGCGCAACTCCCGCAGCAGGCGACGCTCGGCCGCGACGCCGCGAAGCTCACCGTCTATTACGCCGGCGATCCGGTGTTCGCGCCGATTCCCGGCACGACGCTCGCCTACGCGACGAACACGTCGTTCGTCGTCGTGCGCGAGGGCGCGAGCTACTACGCGTGCTACCAGGGCGCGTGGTTCGTCGCGCCGGCCGCCGGCGGGCCGTGGGTGCTCGCCGAGTCGGTGCCCGGCGCGATCTACGCGATCCCGCCGACCAGCCCGGTCTACCCGTGCACGTACGTCAGGGTGGTCGCGTCGACGCCCACCACGATCACCTACGGCTACACGTCGGGCTACACGATGAGCTACGTGTCGGCGGGCGTCGTCGTCTACGGCACCGGCTACTACTACCCGCCCTACCTCTACCCGGCCGTCGTGCCGATCTACTACCCGTACCCGTACAGCTACGCCGGCGCGACCTACTACAACCCGGCCACCGGCGCCTGGGCGCAAGGCGGCGCGATCTACGGCCCGTGGGGCGGCGTCGCGAAGGGCGGCAGCTACTACAACCCGACGACCGGCACGTACGCGCGCGGCGGCGAGATCTACGGTCCGAACGGCGGCGCGGGCGCGTTCTCCGCGTACAACCCGACGACCGGCAGCTACGCGCACGGCAGCGCGGTGTGGGGGCCGGACGGCGCGTCGGGCAACGCGAGCTGGTACAACGCGAACACCGGACGCTCCGGCACGACGAACCAGAACAGCAACGCGTACGGCCACTGGGGCTCGTCGACGATCAGCGGGCCCAACCAGACGGTGCACACGCAGAGCCAGGGCGATTCGCGCGGCAACGTCGGCTCGTTCAGCTCGTCGTCGGGCGCGCGCGGCGCCGGCTTCTCGGGCGCGGGCGGCAACAAGGGCGGCGTCGTGCAGGGCGCGGGCGGCGACGTCTACGCGGGCGCGGACGGCAACGTGTACAAGAAGACCGACGACGGCTGGGAGAAGTACACCGGCACCGGCGGCAGCGGGACGTGGCAGCCGGTGCAGCCGGGCCAGAACGCGTCGAAGGCGAAGTCGAACGCCTCGTCGCAGAACCTCCCGGGCGCCACGCAGGGCGGCGCGTCGTCGCGCCAGGGCAATCTCTCGGGCGCCACGCAAGGCGGCGCGCAGCCACGCTCGCAGAACCTGTCGGGCCAGGCCGAACGCGGCGGCGCGTACCGGCAATCGTTCGAAGGCCAGGGCCAGCTCGAGAACGACCGCGAGGCGCGCCTCGGCGGCCAGCGCAGCTACCAGCAGGCCGGCGCGATGCGCGGCGGCGGATTCCAGGGACGCGGCGGCGGGTCCCGCCGCTGACGGGCCGCGCGCTCAACCAGGAGGGGAATGGGCATGAACGTGCAACGGATGCGTCGTGTGATCGTCGGCTCGGGGATCGCGTTGCTGCTCGTCTCGAGCGTCGCCGAGGCGCAGTGGGTGCTGCTCGCGCGGCGGGTGGTCGGGCGCGTCGAGACGATGTCGCAGCAATCGAAGGACGCGGGCGGCGCGAGCTACGACACCGCCACGGTGATGCTCGACGCGGCGCCCGACAAGGTCTACGCCGCGGTCGTGAGCCACGTGCGCGCGCGCGCCGACGTCACGGTGACGCAGAACGATCCGGCGACGATGGTCGTGCAGTTCACCAACGGCGCCCAGATCGCCGGCGTCAAGGTGAACCCGATGGGCGACAACCTGAGCCAGCTCCTGGTGACGTCCGCGCACACCGCGTCGCAGCCGAACGCGGCCGACCTGGTCGTCGACGCAGTGCTGCGCGTGTGCCGCGAGATGAGCGTCGAGTGCGCGCGGCCGGTCCGCTGACGCGGGTCCCTCGCGGCGCTCCGCCAAAAAAAAAGCCCCGCGGATTCCGCGGGGCGTAAGTCCCGTATCTCTCTAGGAGGAGGAGAGACGATACGCGCGCGATTCGCATCGCACAATCTCATTATTGCGCGATCGCCTAGAGGAAAGAACCTAAACGAACGCGAATATTCGGCGTGCGCGCCCGCGAATCGTCGCGCGCGCGCGACTCTCTGAACGCGCCGTCAGCTTCGCGGCGAGGTCGAGCGCAAAAAGAACGCCCCGCCGGTTGCCCGGCGGGGCGAGGGATCCGCATCGATCAGGAGGAGGGGACCGATACGGGGAGGATCATCACCTGTCCCGAACATCGGGGCGGCGTCGATGCGCTTCAACCCCGAGGCGTCGTGGGCGTCGCGCGCTCCAAGGCAAAGGGCGGCTCGTCGCCGCCCCTGCCCTTGCACCTCCGCTGCACTCGTTCCCCCGCCGCGACGGGCCCGGCGACTCTGGGGGTGCGCCGGAATCCCGCCTCGGGGGCGAAACGAACTTACGCGGACTTGCGGCCCTTGCCCTTGGCGACGGCCTGGGTCGCGTTGGCCGCGGCGGCGCGATAGCTCGCGTCGGCGAGGTTCACGACCTGCTTGGTCGCCTTCTGGAACTGGTCGAACGCGGCCGTCGAGGCGGCGAACGTCGACTTGAGCGCGTTGACCGCGACGTCCGAGCCGGCCGGGGCCGACTTGCTCGCCTTGTCGACGAGCGCGGCGACGCCCTTCGTGTAGCTCGCCCAGGACTCTTCGGCGATCGTCGAGTACTCGGCCTGCGCTTCCGACGCGAGGTCGTACAGCGTGCGCGAGTACGACAGCGCGCTCTGCACGCCCGACTCGGCGACCTTGGCGCGGAGCGCCATCAGGTCCTGCACGTCCTTGATCGAGGCCGCGGCTTGCGCGCCTTCGACGCCCTGCGCGAGCGCGATCTTGGCGGCGTTCAGGTTGAGCTTGAACAGCTTCTCGGCGTTCTCGATCGAGAGCGCGGCGAGCTTGGTCGCGTTGGCGACGTTGACCTTGTTGAATTCGGCGAAAGATTCGGTGGCGTTGTACATGGTGTCCTCGAGAGGTCGCGTTCAGGTCTGGGGGTCGGCGGCGAAACCGCTTCGTGCCTCGCCCCGGGGTCCCGGCGGGACCTTCACTTTCGGCCTGCCGGCGTCCGGTTTGCTGCACCGCACAAACCCAGTATAGGGACGGGAAACCCCCAAGTCAAGGCTTTTTTTGTGCGGCGCATCAAGGCCAGGAGTCCGCCGGGGAAACGCCGGCCAAACGGCCGACGAATCAATGGGTTAAAATGCGGGGTTCCCAGCCTGGAGGCCGCGATGAGCGCCCCGATCCGCACGATCAAGAAATACCCGAACCGGCGCCTCTACGACACGGCCAACAGCGGCTACATCACGCTGGCCGACGTCAAGCAGATGGTGCTCGACCAGATCGATTTCCAGGTCGTCGACGCGAAGTCGGGCGAGGACCTCACGCGCACGATCCTGCTGCAGATCATCCTCGAGGAGGAGTCGGGCGGCCTGCCGATGTTCAGCTCCGAGATGCTGACGCAGATGATCCGGTTCTACGGCACCGCGCAGCAGACGATGATGGGCCAGTACATGGAGCAGAACGTCAAGGCGTTCCTCGCGATCCAGAAGAAGCTGCAGGACCAGGCGAAGCAGGTCTACGGCGACAAGATGATGCTCACGCCGGACCTCTGGAAGCAGTTCATGCAGATGCAGGCGCCCGCGATGCAGGGCATGCTCGGCAACTACCTCGAGCAGAGCGCGAAGCTCTTCATGGACATGCAGCAGCGGATGCAGGACCAGACGCGCGGCATGTTCGCGGCGTTCCCGTTCCCCGGGTTCCCGCAGTCCGCCGGCGGCGAAGAGGACAAGAAGCGCTGACCGCCGCGCCCGCATCGCTTGTGCGCCGCGGTTGTTGCGACGCACGCATCCCCCTCCCCTGCACCGCACCATGAGCGCGCACCGGGCCCGCCCGCCGGCGCCGCCGCGCGTCGGCTTCGTGTCGCTCGGGTGCCCGAAGGCGCTCGTCGACAGCGAGCAGATCCTCACGCAGCTCCGCGCCGAGGGCTACGCGATCGCGCCCTCCTACGAGGGCGCCGAGCTCGTCGTCGTCAACACCTGCGGCTTCATCGACTCGGCGGTCGCCGAATCGCTCGACGCGATCGGCGAGGCGCTCGGCCGGAACGGCAAGGTGATCGTGACCGGCTGCCTCGGCGCGAAGGAAGGCGGCGCGTTCGTGCGCGAGGCGCACCCGAGCGTGCTCGCGGTCACCGGGCCGCACGCGACCGCCGAAGTGATGAGCGCGGTGCACGCGCACCTGCCCAAGCCGCACGATCCGTTCACCGACCTCGTGCCCCCGCAGGGCGTCAAGCTCACGCCGAAGCACTACGCCTACCTCAAGATCAGCGAAGGCTGCAACCACCGGTGCACGTTCTGCATCATCCCGTCGATGCGCGGCGACCTCGTGTCGCGGCCGATCGGCGAGGTGCTGGCCGAGGCGCGCAACCTGCTGAAGGCGGGCGTCAAGGAGCTGCTCGTGATCTCGCAGGACACGAGCGCGTACGGCGTCGACGTCCGGTACCGCACGGGTTTCGTCGACGGCCGTCCGGTGCGCACGCGCATGACCGAGCTCGCCCGCGAGCTCGACCGCCTGGCGCGCGACCACGGCGCGTGGGTGCGCCTCCACTACGTCTACCCGTACCCGCACGTCGACGAGGTGATCGAGCTCATGGCCGACGACCCGTCGAAGGGCGGTCTCGTGCCCTACCTCGACGTCCCGTTCCAGCACGCGAGCCCGCGCATCCTGAAGCTCATGAAGCGGCCCGCGGCGCCCGAGCGCGTGCTCGAGCGCGTGCGCGCCTGGCGCAAGGCGAAGCCCGACCTCGCGATCCGCAGCACGTTCATCGCGGGGTTCCCCGGCGAGACCGACGCCGAGTTCGACGAGCTCCTCGCGTTCCTCGACGAGGCGAGGCTCGACCGGGTCGGCTGCTTCGCGTACTCGCCGGTCGAGGGCGCCGCGGCGAACGCGCTGCCCGATCCGGTCGACGCCGACGTGCGCGAGACGCGCCGCGCGCGGTTCATGGAGAAGCAGGCCGCGATCAGCGCCGCGCGCCTCGCGTCGAAGGTCGGCCGCACGATCGACGTGCTCGTCGACGGGGTCGAGACGACCGGGCGCGGCAGGTCGAAGCGGACCGTCGCGATCGCGCGGAGCGCGGGCGACGCGCCCGAGATCGACGGCGTCGTGCGCATCGAGGGCGGCGAGGGCCTCGCGCCCGGCACGTTCGCGCGCGCCACCGTGACCGGGTCCGATGCGCACGATCTACGCGGGGTCGCTGCGTCGACGAGGGCCGGCGCCGAGCGGTAGCGTTGGTTCGCCGCGTCGCGCTCGCCGGCCCTGCGCTCGACTCGGGTCGCATCCCCGCAAAAGGCGCGGGGCCCCTGCTCCGCCTCGTCGATCGCCCCGCTAAGCGGGGATCGGCGACGCGAGATTGCGATCCCCGCGGCGGCCGACACGCGACGCCGCGACATGCTCGACCGTGCAAGGAGGCCGTGCGCGGGGTCGCTGCGTCGACGAGGGCCGGCGACGAGCGGTAGCGTTGGTTCGCCGCGTCGCGCTCGCCGGCCCTGCGCTCGGCTCGGAGTCGCATCCCCGCAAAAGGCGCGGGGCCCCTGCTCCGCCTCGTCGATCGCCCCGCTAAGCGGGGATCGGCGACGCGCAGTGCGATCCCCGCGGCAGCCGACACGCGACGCCGCGACATGCTCGACCGTGCAAGGAGGCCGTGCGCGGGGTCGCTGCGTCGACGAGGGCCGGCGACGAGAGGTAGCGTTGGTTCGCCGCGTCGATCTCCCCGCTCGCGGGAATCGTCGATGCGCGCCTGTCGAGGCGGAATCGACGCCTCCCTCTGGCTATAATCGACCGTCCAGCAGGCGACCTCCGCACGGGTCGCGAGGAGAGGGTCGATGTCGTCGCGACGCCCGGGGGAACGGAGGCTCAGGGGTTGGCTCGCCGCGGGCCTCGCGGCGCTCGTCGTCTCGGGCTGCGGGCGCGACGCGGCGCCCCCCGCGCCTCCGGCCGTCACCAACGTCACCACCGTCACCGTCGCGCCGCGCGATGTCTCGGTCGTGCCGGAGTTCGTCGCGCAGACGCAGAGCTCGCAGTCGGTGAACATCCAGGCGCGCGTGTCGGGGTTCCTCGACAAGCGCGTCTACGTCGAGGGCTCGGTCGTCAAGGCCGGGCAGACGCTGTTCCTGATGGACCCGAAGCCGTTCCAGGCGCAGGTCGACGGCGCGCAGGCCGCGCTGTCGCGCCAGCAGGCCGCCTACGACGTCGCGTCGGCGAACCTGAAGCGCGTGCAGCCGCTCGTCGAGCAGAACGCGCTGTCGCAGAAGGACCTCGACGACGCGAAGGGCCAGTTCGAGCAGGCCGGCGCCGCGGTCGAGCAGGCGAAGTCGCAGCTCGAGGAGGCGAAGCTCAACCTCTCGTACACGACGATCACCTCGCCGGTCGACGGCATCTCGAGCAACGCCGCGGTCGCCGACGGCACCTACGTCAGCGCGCAGAACTCGCAGCTCACGACGGTCGCGGTGCTCTCGCCGATGTGGGTGAACTTCAGCGTCTCCGAGAACGAGATGGCGCGCATCCGGCGCGAGCAGCAGACCGGGCTGCTCAAGCTGCCGCAGGCGCAGGCGTTCGAGGCCGAGATCGTGATGGTCGACGGGACGCTGTTCCCGTTCACCGGCCGCATCACGTTCACCGACCCGTCGTTCAACCCGCAGACCGGCACGTTCCTCGTCCGGATCTCCGTGCCGAATCCGCAGGGTCTGCTGCGCCCGAACCAGTACGTGCGCGTGCGCATCAAGGGCGCGAGCCGCCCCAACGCGATCCTCGTGCCGCAACGCGCCGTGCAGCAGGGCGCGCGCGGGCACTTCGTCTGGGTCGTCGGCCAGGACGGCAAGGCGCAGATGCGGCCGGTCGAGGTCGGCGACTGGATCGGCGACGACTGGGTGATCTCGCAGGGGCTCGCCGCGGGCGACGTCGTGATCGTCGAAGGCACGCTGCGGCTGCAACCGGGCGCGCCGGTCAAGGCTTCGCCCTACGTCGCGCCCCGGCGCGACGCGACGGCGGAACGTCGCCGCCCGCGGCGCTGCACCGACGCCGGGCGCGGGTGGCGCAGCGCGCCGGCCCCGGCGGGCCGCGGCGGGCGCGGGCACGTCGATGATTCCGGCGCAGGGAGACGCATCCGCGAGCGGCGCGCGTGGCCGCGCGGCCGCCGCTTCGTCCGCCCCGCCGGCCGCGCCCGCGACGGCCGCCGCCCCGCCGGCATCGTCGAGCGCGGCGGGCGCGAGCGTCTACTTCGAGAGCGGCAGCGCGACCCTCGACGCGACCGCGCGCGGCATGCTCGCGAAGCTCGCCGGGGAGCTCGCCGGCGGCACGAAGCGCGTCGCGATCAGCGGCTACACCGACCGCCACGGCGACTACGCGGCGAACGTCGACCTAGCGAAGCGCCGCGCGCAGGCGGTGCGCGACGCGCTCGCCGCGGGCGGCGTGCCCGACGCGCGCCTGCAGATGCGCCCTCCGCAGAACGTCGTCGGCGACGGCACGGAAGCCCTGGCGCGGCGCGTCGACCTGTCCCTCGCCGACTAGCGCCGCCGCGGCCCGCGCATGTTCTCGCGCTTCTTCATCGAGCGGCCGATCTTCGCGGCGGTCGTCGCGATCATCCTCGTGATGGCCGGCGGCATCGCCGCGCTGTTCCTGCCGGTCCAGCAGTACCCGACGATCACGCCGGTGCAGGTGACCGTGCAGGCGACCTACCCGGGCGCCGACTCGAAGACGCTCGCCGACTCGGTCGCCGCACCGATCGAGGCGCAGATCAACGGCGTCGACAACATGCTCTACATGAGCTCGTCGAGCTCGTCGAACGGGCAGCTGATCCTCACCGTCTTCTTCTCGCTCGACACGAACCCGGACATCGCGCAGGTCCAGGTGCAGAACCGCGTCAATCTCGCGCTGCCGCAGCTGCCCACGGCGGTCACGCAGCTCGGCGTGTCGGTGCAGAAGAAGTCGTCGTCGATCATGATGCTGATCGGCGTCCATCCGAAGGGCGGCCGCTATTCGGGCGACTTCGTCGCGAACTACGCGAACGTCTACGTCCTCGACGCGATCAAGCGCGTCAAGGGCGCCGGCCAGGCGAACATCATGGGCATCGCCGACCAGGCGATGCGCATCTGGATGAATCCCGACCGCATGGCCTCGCTCGGCATCACGACCAGCGACATCGCCAACGCGGTCAACTCGCAGAACGCGCTGTTCGGCGCCGGCCAGATCGGCGCCAACCCGACCGCCGCGCCGGTCGACCTGACGGTGCCGGTCGTCACGCAGCCGCCGTTCACCGACCCGCGCCAGTACGAGAACATCATCCTGCGCGCGAGCCAGGACGGCAGCGCGATCGTGCGGCTGGGCGACGTCGCGCGCGCCGAGATCGGGCTGAAGCAGTACCTGGTCGAGTCGCGGCTGAACGACGTCCCCGCGACGTTCATCGCGGTCTACCTGCAGCCGGGCGCCAACGGGCTCCAGGTGTCCGACGCGGTGCGCAAGACGCTCGCCGACCTGAAGACGCGCTTCCCCGAGGGCATCGACTACACGATCGCGCTCGACACCAACGACTTCGTGCGGATCTCGATCGACGAGGTGATCAAGACGCTCTTCGAGGCGCTGGTGCTCGTCGTGCTGATCGTCTACCTGTTCCTGCAGAGCTTCCGCACGACGCTCATCTGCGCGGTCGCGATCCTCGTGTCGCTGGTCACGTCGTTCGCCGGGATGCTGGCGCTCGGCTTCTCGATCAACCTGCTCACGCTGTTCGGGCTCGTGCTCGCGATCGGCATGGTCGTCGACGACGCGATCGTCGTCGTCGAGAACGTCGAGCGCAACATGGCCGAGCACCACATGGAGCCCCGCGAGGCGACGATCCGGTCGATGGAGGAGATCGGCACCTCGCTCGTCGCCGTCGTGCTCGTGATGGCGTCGGTGTTCATCCCGGCGGCGTTCCTGCCCGGCTCGACCGGCCAGCTCTACAAGCAGTTCGCGATCACGATCGTGGTGTCGGTCGCGGTCTCGGGCTTCGTGGCGCTGACGCTGACGCCCGCGATGTGCGCGATCATGCTGAAGCACCAGCCGCCTCGCACCACCGGGTTCTTCGGCTGGTTCAACCGCCAGGTCGACCGCACGACCGCGGCGTTCGGGCACGCGGTCTCGTTCATGATCGCGCGCATGCTGGTCGCGTTCGCGCTGCTCGCGGTGTTCCTCTACGGGATCTGGCACCTGTTCCAGGTCCTGCCCACCGCGTTCGTCCCGCAGGAGGACCAGGGCTACGGGATGGCGGCGGTCCTGATGCCCGACTCGTCCTCGATGGAGCGCACGCAGGACGTGATGTCGAAGGTGAACGCGTCGCTCTCGAAGATCCCGGGCGTCGAGCACCGCGCCTCGGTCACCGGCTACAGCCTCATCGACGCCGGCCTCCAGACGAACGCCGGCACGGTGTTCATCACGTTCAAGCCCTTCGAGGAGCGCTACGCGTCGATCGCCACCGCGAAGGAGCAGAACGCCCGAACCATCCTGACGACGCTCTACCGCGACGTGGCGTCGATCACGAGCGGCGTGGTGCTCCCGATCGCGCCGCCGGCGATCCCGGGCCTCGGCACGACGGGCGGCTTCGAGTTCTGGATCCAGGACACCGGCGCAGGCGACCCGGCGCAGCTCGGCGAGGTGCTTCAGGATTTCCTCGCGAAGGCGCGCAAGCGGCCCGAGCTCACCGGGCTCGCGTCGACGTTCCGCCCGAACGTCCAGCAGCTCCGCGCGACGGTCAACCGCGACAAGGCGACGCTGCTCGGCGTGCCGATCGAGGACGTCTACAGCGCGGTCCAGGCGCAGTTCGGCTCGCTGACCGCGAGCCAGTTCAACCAGTTCAGCCGCGTCTGGTGGGTCGTGCTGCAGTCCGACGCCCGCTTCCGCCAGGAGCCCGGCGACCTGACGCGGCTGTACACGCGCTCGAGCTCGGGCAAGATGATCCCGCTCTCGGCGCTGGTCGACGTGTCGTGGACGCATGGGCCCGACATGCTGCCGCACTTCAACGGGTTCCCCGCCGCCAAGATCATCGGGAGCAACACGCCGGAGTCGAGCTCCGGCGACGCGATCAAGGCGATGGAGGAAGTCGCGAAGGAGTCGCTGCCCCCCGGCTACACGTTCGCCTGGTCGGGCGTCGCGTTCGACGAGAAGCAGTCCGGCGGGACGTCGTCGGTGGCGTTCCTGTTCGGCCTCATCATCGTGTTCCTCGTGCTGTCGGCGCAGTACGAGTCCTGGTCGCTGCCCGGCGCGGTGATGACGGCGGTCCCGTTCGGCATCCTCGGCGCGCTGCTGTTCGCGTGGATGCGCGGGCTGCACAACGACGTCTACTTCCAGATCGGCCTGCTCGTCCTGATCGGCCTCGGCGCCAAGAACGCGGTGCTGCGCGTCACCGCCGCGGTCGAGTTCCGCCACCAGGGCAAGTCGATCATGGAGGCGACGATCCTCGCCGGCGAGCAGCGGCTGCGGCCGATCATCATGACCTCGCTCGCGTTCGCCGTCGGCGTGCTGCCGCTCGCGCTCGCCACCGGCGCCGGCGCGAACGCGCGCCACTCGATCGGCACCGGCATCATCGGCGGCATGATCGGCGAGACGACGCTCGCGATGCTCTACGTGCCGCTGTTCTTCTACATCTTCGACCAGATGAAGGAGCGGCGCGAGAAGAAGAAGGCGGCGGGCGGGGACGCGCCGCCGCCCGCGCCGCCGCCCGGGTCGCCGCACGGCGAGACGCCGGGAGACGACTGACGTGCGGCGCCCGATCGTCCTCGTCGCGCTCGGATGCGCAGCGGCGCTCGCCGGGTGCATGGTCGGCCCGGACTACCGGAAGCCGGACGTCGTCGCGCCGGCGTCGTTCCAGTACCTGCCCGCCGCCGCCGCCGATGCCGCGAACACCGCCTGGTGGAAGCAGTTCGGCGACCCGGTGCTCGACGCGCTGATCGACGAGGCGCTCGCCAACAACCTCAACGTCCGCGTCGCGACCGCGAACGTCGAGCAGGCCGCCGCGGTGTTCACGGTGACGCGCTCGTCGCTGTTCCCGCAGGTCGGCTACGGCGTGACCGGCGCGCGCGAGCGCGTGAGCGAGTCGGGCCTGCGCCCCGAGGTCGCGGCCGCGCTGAACAATCCCGCGTCGGCCTACCAGGCCGCGCTGTCGGTGAGCTGGGAGATCGACCTGTGGGGCCGCATCCGCCGCGAGAGCGAGGCCGCGCGCGCGAACCTGCTCGCGACCGCCGAGGCGCGGCGCGGCGTCATCCTGTCGCTCGTCGCGGGCGTCGCGACGAACTACCTGCAGCTCCGCGGCCTCGACGGCCAGCTCGAGGTGGCGAAGAAGACGCTCGGCGTCTACGAGGAGTCGGTGAAGCTGTTCCAGCTGCAGTTCAGGTACGGGCAGGTTTCGCAGATGAACGTCGCGCAGGCCCAGTCGCAGTACGAGACCGCGGCCGCGCAGATCCCGCAGATCGAGACGCAGATCGCGCAGACGCAGGACGCGCTCTCGATCCTCCTGGGCCGCAACCCGGGACCGATCCCGCGGGGCAAGAAGATCGACGACCTCGTCGCCCCCAGCGTGCCCTCGGGGCTCCCGTCGTCGCTGCTCGAGCGGCGCCCCGACCTCACGCAGGCCGAGCAGCAGCTCGTCGCCGCCAACGCGCAGATCGGCGCGGCGAAGGCGCTCTACTTCCCGCGCATCACGCTGACCGGCGCGCTCGGGTTCGCGAGCCCCGAGCTCTCCGATCTGTTCAAGGGCCCGTCGCGCGTCTGGAGCTTCGCTGGGCAGCTCGCCGGCCCGATCTTCACGTTCGGCGCGGTGAGCGGCCAGGTCGCGCAGGCCGAGGCCGGGCAGCGCGCGGCGCTCGACAGCTATCGCCTGTCGATCCAGAACGCGTTCGGCGACGTCGACAACGCGCTGATCGCGAACGCGAAGGGACGCGAGCAAGTCGCCGCGCAGGAGCGGCTCGTCGCGGCGCTCTCCGACTACACGCGGCTCGCGCGGCTGCAGTACAACGGCGGCTATGCGCCCTATTCGACCGTGCTCCAGGCCGAGCAGGGGCTGTTCCCGGCCCAGCTGAACCTCGTCGCGTTCCGCACCGCGCTGCTCAACACGTCGGTGAGCCTCTACAAGGCGATGGGCGGCGGCTGGATCGACCTCGCGGCGCAGCGCGCCCTGCCCGCCGACGAGCCCGCGGCGCTCAAGGATCCGGCGCCGCCGCAGCCCTGGTTCTGAGCGCGCCGGCGTCGCGTCAGCGCAACGCGCGCTCGGCCGCCATGTCGCGCGCGGCCTCGGCCAGGATCTCGCCCAGCGCGGCGCTCTGCGCGGCGACGTAGGTCGCGGCGGAAGGCGCGGTCATCACCGTGCGCCGGCTGTAGCTGCGCGACCAGATCGGCGCGCCGCCCGCGTCGCTGCGGGACACGTAGAACGTGATCGCGAGCTCCGCGGCGGGGGCCTTCGGGTCGCGGTTGTCGGCGTAGAGCGAGCTCACGAACGCGTCGATCGTGAAGTCGGCCTCGGGCGGCGCGCCCGGCGGGATCACCTTCGAGAACACCTTCGCCTCGGCGAGCGAGCGCGCGATCGCTTCCGCGATCATCGCCGACGGCGCCACGACGTACTCGTGGTAGAAGTCGTTCTCGAAGCGCAGCTCCGCCTCGCGGACGACGAACGCGCGGTCGCGGTAGGGCGCGGCGACCGTGACGGTCCCGATGCGCGCCGACCGCGGGCTCGCCGACGCGACGGCGGTCGCGGGGGGCGCCTCGATCAGGAACATCTCCTTGACCGGCGCCGGGCGCGTGATCGAGCACGCGGCCAGCATCGCCGCCGCCGCGGCCGCGGCGACCACATTCTGGAACGCGGAAGCGAGGGATCGGCTCATGGCTGGCGTCGCGGCAGCGGTTGCGGGGGCTCGCCGAACAACAGGTTCGACGGGTAGCGCTTGGCGTCCTCGGTGAGGTCGCGCAGGTTGTCGGTGATCGCGCGCAGGTTCGCGATCGTCGCGGCGAGGTCCTGCTCGCCGCCGCCGAGGATCCGGTCGACGCGCGACATCGTGCGGTCGAGCCGCGAGATCGTCGCCTGCAGCTTCGGATCGGACACGAGCTCGCGCACGCGCGCGGCCGCCGCCGCCGTGTCCTCCGGCAGCTTCCGCCAGGCCGGGTCGCCGACCAGCGACTTGAGCTCGGCGTTGGTCTGGCGGAGCTCGGCCAGGAGCGCCGTGCCCTCCTCGCCCAGCTTCTTCGCGTCGAACGCCGCCAGCGTCGAATCGACGCGGTCGAGCGTCCTCGTCGTGCGGTCCGAGATCCCCTTCGTGTCGATCGCGGCGATCCGGTCGTTGGTCGTCGCGAGGAGCCTGTTGAGGTTCGCGAGCGTTCCCTCGATGTCGAGGCGCTGCAGCTTGTCGAGGATCTCGGAGGCCGCGTTCACGAACTGCGCGACCGTCGAGGGCGCGCTCGGGATGTAGACGTTGTTCGGCGTCCACGCGATCGGCAGGAGCGGCGGCGGCGGATCGACGTAGTCGAGCTCGAGGAACGACGTCCCGGTGATCCCCTGCGGCGTCAGCCGGATGCGCAGGCCGCGCTCGATCTCGGCCTTCGCTCCCTCGGGGCTCGTGAGGTCGCCCGCGGCCGCGCGCCCGCCGACGAGCCGCGGCTGGATCTGCGCCTCGACCAGCACGAAGCGCGCGCGCTGCGTCATCGGCAGGTCCTGCTGGTAGACGACGTAGGTGAACGAGATCTTCGTCACCTCGCCGATCACCACGCCCTTGAACTTGATCTTCGAGCCGAGGTCGAGGCCCTGCACCGACTCGTTGAAGTAGGTCTCGATCGTGATCTTGCGTTCGAACCAGCGCCCGGAGCCGATGACGAGGAGCACGACGACGCCGCTGATCAGCGCGCCGATCACGAACAGGCCCAGCTTGAAATAGTTCGCCTTCTGGCTCAAAGGATCCCCCCGAAGCGCGCGAGCGCGCTTCCCCCCAGGGGGCAAGAAGCGGGCCGCGCGCTTGGGGCGGCCCGGCGCGCGCGGAAAAGCTCGCCCTTCCGGTGCGTCGGAGTGGGTGCCGCGCTAGCGAGCAAGGATTTCACGCGGCCGCCTTCTCGGGCTCGCGGCGCAGGAACGCGCGAACCCGGGGGTCCGGAGAGGAGTCGCGCAGCTCGCGCGGATCGCCCTCGGCGATGATGCCGCGCGCCGGCCGGTCGAGCAGCACGACGCGGTCGACGGACGCGAACACCGACGGCAGGTCGTGCGTGACGATCACGAACGTCACGCCGAGGCTCTCGGCCAGCCGGCGCACCGTTGCGTCGAGCGTCGCCGAGGTGATCGGGTCGAGGCCGGAGGACGGCTCGTCGAGGAACAGGATCGGGGGGTCGAGCGCCATCGCGCGGGCGATCCCCGCGCGCTTCTGCATGCCGCCCGAGATCTCGGACGGCAGGTGGCCGGTGAACGCGTCGAGCCCGACCTGCGCGAGCTTCATCCGCGCGAGCAGGTTCATCGCGTCGTCGGGAAGCTCGGTGTAGACCTCGATCGGAAGCCGCACGTTCTCGAGCAGCGTCATCGACCCGAACAGCGCGCCGGACTGGTACATCACGCCGAACCGTCGCCGGATGCGCTCGAGCTCCTCGCCGTCCGCGCCGACGATGTCCTCGCCGCCGAACTTCACGCTGCCCGACACCGGCGCGAGCAGCCCGATCATGTGCTTGAGGATCGTGCTCTTGCCGCCGCCGGAGCCGCCGAGGATCCCGAACACCTCGCCCTGGCGCACGTCGAAGTTCACGTCGTCGAGGATCGCGACGCCGTCGTAGCCGGCATAGAGGTGCTGGACCTCGATCAGCACCGGGCCGGGCTCGCGGTGCGGCGGGCCTTTCGCGGCGAGGGGGTCGGCGACGGACATGGCTTGAATGCGGCTAAATGTTGAGGATGTAGAACGCGACGGCGAAGATGCCGTCGACGACGACCAGCAGGATGATGCCCGAGACCACAGCGCGCGTCGCCGATTCGCCGACCGCGGACGCGCCCGCCGCCGTCTGCAACCCGCGCAGGCAGCCGATGCCGGCAACCAGGATCGCGAACACGAACGACTTCACGAAGCCCGCCAGGAAGTCGGTGATCGTCACCGCGCTGTCGACCTCCTTCAGGAACGTGACCACCGGAATCGAGAACGACGTCATCGTGATCGCGCCGCCGATCAGGCCGACCAGCATCGAGAACAGCGTCAGCAGCGGCGTCATCAGGAGCGCGGCGATGATGCGCGGCGTGACGAGGAACCGGACCGGGTCGAGGCCCATCGTGGTGATCGCGTCCACCTCCTGGTTCACGCGCATCGTGCCGATCTCGGCCGCGAACGCCGCGCCCGAGCGGCCCGCGAGCAGGATCGCCGTCATCAGCGGCCCCAGCTCGCGCAGCATCGCGAGGCCGATCAGGTCGGCGACGAAGATCTCGGCCCCGAAGCGCTTCATCGGCACGGCGGACTGGAACGCGAGGATCATGCCCAGCAGGAAGCTGATCAGCGCGACGATCGGCAGCGCGTCCGCACCGACGCGCTCGCACACGAGCCAGACGTCCTTCCACCGCACTTCCCGCGGATGCCAGGCGGCGTGCCAGAGTGCCGCCGTCAGCTCGCCGACGAACGTGACGAGCTGCGCGATGTCGCGCCACGCGCCGTACGCCGCGCGCCCGATCTCCTCGATGGCCGGCCGCCGCTTCACTTCCGGGTCGAGGTCCTGCGCCAGGCGCTTCGGGTCGAACTGCCGGAACAGCGCCTGGAACTGCGGCTTCAGGTTGGCGACCTCGACCGGCGCGCCGCGCTCCTGCGCGACCAGGTCGACGAGCAGCGCCACGCCCGCGTTGTCGCAGTACTCGACGTTCGCGGCGTCGACCGTCACCGGCTTGCCGGCCGCGTCGGCGAGCGCGCGATGCGCCTCTCCCCACAGCGTGCGCACCGTGCCCGCGTCGAGCCGGCCGTCCAGCGCGACGACGCGTCGCCCGTCGGGGAGGTCGCGGATCGCGATGGCGGCCATCGGCCGGCGTCCCTGGTCAGGGCTGGATCAGCTCGAGCTGCGTGCCGAAGACGCGCACGCGGTCGCCGACGCGGAAAGGCGGGTCGTAGGACATCGACACGGTGCGCGGCGGCCCGCCGGCGTCCATCGTCACCGTCAGGTCGTACCGGGATTGCACGTACTCGTTCGGCCGCCGCGAGTACGAGCCGCCGCCCGCCGAGCCCAGCAGCACCATGCCCTGGTTCTTGAGATCCCGGCCGACCTGGTAGGTCGCGGTCACGCGGCCGGGCGTGTTGAGCTCGTCGACCGACGACGACGTGCCGGGCGCGACGCTGCCGAGCGGCGTCCACGTGGACTTCGACGAGGACTGGCGGATGTCGGCGACCGTGCCGCAGTTGTCGCAGCGTTCCGTCGACTGGGCCTCGGCGCCGGGCGACATCGCGACGAGCGACGCCGCGAATCCCATGCGGAGCGCGTGGCGCAGGCTCATTGCGGCACCGTGCTCAGGTAGAACATCGCGTGGAGCATCGGGCCGGGCCGGCCGAGCAGGCCGAACCAGCGCTGGAAGATCGGGTCGATGTCGCCGCTGCGATAGAGCTCGACCAGCGCGCGGTTCACCGCGAGCCGGAAGTCGGGGTCGTCGCGCCGCATCACGAGTCCGTAGGGCTCGTACGAGATGTCGGTCGGCAGGAAGTCGGTGCTGCGCGCGCCCGCCGAGCGCGCCCGCATCGTCGTCAGCGCGATGCGGTCGCCTGCGACGCCGTCGACCTTGCCGGCCTCCAGCATCGCCACGCCCTCGGCATACGACGCGATCGGCACGACGATCGCCGGCGCTCCGGCCGCGGTCAGCGTCCGCGCGAGCGCCTGCTCGGTGGTGGTCCCGGGAATCACCGCGATGCGGCGGCCCTTGAGGTCGGAAAGCCGCGCGAATTTCGAAGCGTCGCGCGCCAGCACCGCGCCGCCGTCGACGTAGATCGGAAAGCTGAAGTCGACCTTCTCCATCCGCGAGAGCGAGATGGTCGTGATCCCGCACTCGAGGTCGACCTCGCCGCGCGCGACCGCGTCGAGGCGCTGCGCCGCGGACAGCGGCCGCCACTCGATCTTCGGCGCCGCGACGCCGGCGGCCTTGCCGATCTCGACCGCCGCCCGCTCGCAGAGCTCGACCGAGTAGCCGCGCACGCGGCCGTCGCGATCCTTGAACGAGAACGGGGCGGCGTCGTCGCGATAGCCCATCGCGATCGTGCCGGAAGCCTTGACGCGATCGAGCGTCGGGCCGGCGGTCGCCGGTGGCGCCGGCGCGACGGCGAGGACGACGGCGGCGAGGGCGATGCGGACGGACGATCGCATGATGAGAGGAGGCTCGCTCGCGGCTTGCGAAGCGTTGCGAGTGTAGCACCCCGACGCGCCCGCGCGCGTGTCCAGCGAGGCCCGGGCGCCGGTTGCGCTACCATGTCGGCCGCGCCAAGACGCAGCGCCCCCTTCCCGCGTCAGGAGATCCCCCTTGAAATCGTCGCCCGTACGACTCGTCGCCTCGGCCGTCGCGCTCGCCGCCGCGTTCCTCGCGGCCGCTGCGCCGGCGCAATCCCTGCCCGACACGCTCGGCAAGATCAAGGCGTCCGGCCAGATCAACGTCGGCTACTCGCCCGACTCGATCCCGTTCTCGGCCGTCGGCAACGACGGCAAGCCCGCCGGCTACTCGATCGACCTGTGCAACAAGGTCATCTCGGCGATCGGGCGTGCGGTCGGCAACCCGAACCTGCGCGTCAACTGGATCGCCGGCACCGTGACCGAGCGCCTGGACGCGGTCGCCGCCGGCAAGGCGGACCTCGAGTGCGCGAACACGTCGGCGACGCTGTCGCGGATGGAGAAGGTCGATTTCAGCAACCTCTCGTTCGTCGACGCCGGCGGGTTCCTCGTGCGCAACGACGGCCCGATCCAGGGCATCGCGGACCTGATGGGCAAGAAGGTCGCGGTGATCGGCGGAACGACGAACGAGCAGCGCCTGGTCCAGGTGCTGAAGGACCGCAAGGTCGAGGCGGGCGTGGTCCGCGTGCGCGACGCCGGCGAAGGCGTGGCGATGCTCGAGAACAAGACGGTCGACGCGTTCGCCGGCGACAAGGTCAAGCTTGTCGGCGCCGCGGTGACCTCGAAGGATCCGTCGGTCTTCTCGCTGCTCATCGCCGACTTCTCGATCGAGCCCTACGGCTTCGCGCTGGCGCGCGGCGACTCGGCCATGCGCCTCGTCGTGAACCGCGAGCTCTCCCGCATTTACGTCTCCGGCGAGATCGAGGAGATCTTCGCGCGCTGGTTCGGCAAGCTCGGCAAGCCGACCGGCATGCTCGCCGCGATGTTCGTGCTGAATGCGGTTCCGGACTGAGGCGGGGACGGGATGACGTTCGCGAACCCAGCCCGCCGCGCGGCCGCGATCGCGGCCGCCGCGCTCGCACTGGCCGCCTGCGCCCCGCAGCCGACGTTCGAGGTGACCAACGCGCCGTCGACGCGGACCGGCACCGTCGAGTCGGTGTCGCAGGTGGTCGCCGACAACCAGACGTCGGGCCTCGGCGCGATCGGCGGCGCGCTGGTCGGCGGCGGCCTCGGCAGCCTGATCGGCGGCGGGACCGGACGCACCGTGGCGACGGTGGTCGGCGCGGTCGGCGGCGCCTACGCGGGCAACCAGATCGAGGCGCGCAACCCGCGCATGGTCTGGCAGATCGCGGTGCGCTACGACGACGGCAGCTTCGCGACGATCCGCCAGGAAGCAACGCCGATCGTGCGCCCGGGCGACCGCGTGAACGTCACGCCGAACGGCCTGCAGCTGATCGGGCGCTGACCAGCCGCCGCCCGACGCGCGAGCGAATCCCGGGATGCGCACCGCGTTGATCCTGCTCGCGGGCTTCGCGCTGTGGGGCCTCTGCCTCGCGGCCGCGAAGCTCGCAGGCGGCTGGACGCGGCCGGCGATCACGACCGCGACGATCGTCTTCGTCGCCGCGTGGTTCGTCGCGGCCGCGACGAACCTCTGGATCGGCGTCATGCGGGCGGGCTACTCGTTCATGGAGGAGCTGCCGATCTTCCTCGTGATCTTCCTCGTGCCAGCGGCGGTCGCACTCGTCGTGCGCTCGCGGCTTCCCTGACCGGCGGTGCAGCGATGGGCAAGTCCCGCCTCGAGGCGTTCTCCGACGGCGTGATCGCGATCATCATCACGATCATGGTGCTGGAGCTCAAGGTGCCGCACGCGGAGGACTTCGCCGCGCTCGGCCCGCTGACGCCGGTGTTCCTGAGCTACGTGCTGTCGTTCGTCTACGTCGGCATCTACTGGAACAACCACCACCACATGCTGCACGCGTGCGGGATCGTGACCGGCTCGATCCTCTGGGCGAACCTGCACCTGCTGTTCTGGCTGTCGCTCCTGCCGTTCGCGACCGGCTGGATGGGCGAGAACCACTTCGCGGCCGCACCGACCGCGCTCTACGGCGGCGTGCTGCTGATGGCCGCGATCGCGTACTGGATCCTGCAGCAGCGGATCATCTCGGCGCAGGGCGAGGGCTCGGTGCTGCGCCGCGCGGTCGGCGGCGACCTCAAGGGCAAGATCTCGCCGGTGCTCTACGTCGTCGGGATCCTCTGCGCGTTCCGCGCGAGCTGGATCTCGCAGGCGATCTACGTCGGCGTCGCGCTCATGTGGCTCGTGCCCGACCGCCGCATCGAAGGCGCGCTCGCGCGCGACGGGCACTGACGGACCGCCGCGGAGGCCACCGAGCCTCCGTGACCGGGCGCTAGCTCCGCGGTCGCAGGAAGTCCGCCAGCATCTCGTCGATCGCGCCGACCACCGGGCCCCAGTCGCCGCGCTCACGCTGGCGGACCAGCCGCGCGGTCGGGTACCACGGGCTGTCGTCCCGCCCGAGCATCCAGCGCCAGACGTCGCCGACCGGCAGCATGATCCACGTTTGCTTGCCGAGCGCGCCGGCGAGATGCGCGACCGACGTGTCGGCCGCGATCACGAGGTCGAGCGTGTCGACGAGCGCCGCCGTCGCCGCGAAGTCGGTGAACCCGGCCGACCAGTCGTGGATCCGGCCCGCCAGCGACGGGACCTTCGACGCGGCGCCGCCGGATTGCAGGCTCACCCAGGTCGCGTCGTGGCGCAGGACGAGCGGCGCGATCCGCTCGATCGAGAGCGAGCGAACCTGGTCGTTTAGCCGCCTCGGATTGCCCGCCCAGACGAGGCCGATGCGCGGCCTCGCGGGGAGCGGCGCGAATCGCTCCTCCCAGCGCCGCACGTCGTCCGGGTCCGGCGAGAGGTAAGGCACGTCGGCGGGAATCGCGTCGAGCGCCATGCCGATCGCGGCGGGCACGCTCATCAGCGCGCAGTGCGCCGCGATCGGCGGCAGCGCGTCGTCCTGCGACACGACCTCGACGCCGTCGATCCGCGCGAAGAGCCGCTTGAGCTCGCGCCAGCATTCGAGCACCACCCGATGGCCGCGCTTCGCGAGCATCGGCGCGAAGCGGGCGAACTGGATCAGGTCGCCGAATCCCTGCTCGGCGTCGAGCAGGAGCCGGCCGTCCACCGGACCGCCGTTCCAGCGGGGCAGCGGGCGCTCGGGCCGCGGCCGGTAGCTCTCGCACTTCCAGCGCCACTCGTACTCGCGCCAGCCGCGTGGCATCTCGCCGTCGGTCAACAGCGCCAGCGCGAGCTTGCCGTGCGCCTCGGCATCGTCCGGCGCGATCGCGATCGCGCGATCGTAGGCGTCGCGCGCACGCGCGGTGTCGCCGAGCTCGAGGCGCGCGTCGCCCAGCTGGCGCCACGCGTCGGAACGCCGCGGGTCGACGGCGAGCGTGCGCTCGAAGGCGCCGATCGCGCCCGCGAGATCGTCCTGCGCGGCCTTCGCGAGCGCGAGGTTGTAGAGCGCCTCGGGCATCGACGGGCTCGCACGCAGCGCCGCCTCCAGCGGCTCGAGCGCGTCGCGCCAGCGCTCCTGCCCGATCAGCGCGCGGCCGAGGTTGCAGAGCGCCTCGGGCGTCGGCATGACGGCCACGACCGCGGTCAGCTCGGCTTCCGCGCGCGCGAACTCGCCCGCGTCGAGCAGCGCCGCCGCGAGCAGGAAGCGCATGCGCGGGTCGCCCGGCCGATGCGCGAGCGCCGCCTCGAACGACGCGATCGCGTCGCGCGGCGAGCGCAGCGCGAGCTGCGACTGGCCGAGGCCGGCCCACGCCGAGACGAGCCTGGGCTCCGTCGCGAGCGCGGCGCGAAACGCCGCGACCGCCTGCTGGTGGCGACCGGTCGCCCGCATCACGTGGCCCAGGTTCGCCTGGGCCTGCGCGAGGCGCGGATCGATCGCGAGCGCCTGCCGGAACGCCGCCTCGGCCTCGGCGTGCGCGCCGCGTTGCTGCAGGACGTTGCCCAGGCTGTTCCGGTAGGCGGCCGCGTTCGGCCGGGCTTCGATCGCCCGCTGCACGAGCGACTGCGCCTGGGCCAGGTCGCCCTGCTGCGAGCGGATCACACCCAGGCCGTGCAGTGCGTCGGCGTGGCGCGGATCGCGCTCGAGGATCGCGAGGTAGGCCGCCTGCGCCTCCGCGATCCGGCCGGCGCGGTGGAGCTCGAGGGCGGCGTCGATGGTGTCCGAAGGCGTGGGCATGGCGCGCGGGCGAGCGGCGGACGCCGGCCGCGCGCATTCTAACGCCGGCCGCGTCAGCGCCCGCCGAAGATCGCCGAGAGTGCCGTGGGGCCGCCCTCGCCGTCGAGCGCGAGCCGCGACAGGAGCTCGTCGACGTGCGCGGCCATCAGCCTCGCCGCGCGCTTGCCGTCGCGGCGCGCGATCGCCGCGACGAGCGCGTCGTGGCTCGCGTGCGCGTGCGCGAGCCCGCCGCGTTCATAGAGCGCGATCGCGAGCGACGACTGCACCACGAGCTCTCTGGCGTAGCGCGCGAGCACCGGATTGCCCGACGCGTCGCACACGCGGTGGTGGAACTCGAGCGACAGCGCGAGGGCGCGGGAGCGGTCGCCTGCCGCGTAAGCGGCGTTCTCGTCGCGCACCAGTCGCCTGAACGCCGCGGCGTCGGCGCGCGTCAGGCGCGCGGCGGCCGCCTCGACCGCCGCGGCCTCGATCACCCGGCGCGCCGCGAACGTGTGGCGCACGTCCTCCGCCGACGGGCGCGCGACGACCGCCACGCGCTTCTCGCGCAGCGCGACGATGCCCTCGTGGTCGAGGCGCCGCAGCGCCTGGCGCACGATCGTGCGCGACACCCCGAAGAACGAGCCCAGCGCGATCTCCTGGAGCTTCGTGCCGGGCGCGAGCCGGCGCTCGAGGATCGCGTCGCGGATCGCGTCGCAGATCCGCGCCTCCGCCCCGCCCGCCTGCCGCCGCGTCGCCATCGCGCCAATCTAATCCCGCCGCGCGCCCGGGGTCAACGCGGGCCGCATACGCTTTGCGCGAATCATGTATACATGATTGGCGGCGATCGCCCACGCCGCGGCGCCGGCCGACGGCCCGATCCCGCTGCGGAAAGCGCCCGCCGCCGGTGCATCGCGAACGGTATGCACCCTTTTCGGGCGCGGTTGACAAACCCCCGCCCCGGCGCGAGCATGCGGCTCGACCCGGGCAAGGCCGCCCGGTCACCGCAGGCTTCCGACATGCCCGCCGACGGGACCGACCCGATCCGCCTCGTGCTGAACGGCGAGCGCGTCGACGTCGCGGGCGTCTCCCCGCAGACGACGCTGCTGGCGTGGCTCCGCGAGGCGCGGACGCTCACCGGCACCAAGGAAGGCTGCGCGGAAGGCGACTGCGGCGCCTGCACCGTCGTCGTCGCCGAGTCGCGCGGCGACGGCACGCTCGCCTGGAAGCCGGTCAACGCGTGCATCCGCCTCCTGCCCTCGCTCGACGGCAAGGCGGTGTTCACCGTCGAGTCGCTGCGGTCGCCTGAAGGCGCGCTCCACCCGGTGCAGCAGGCGCTCGTCGAGTGCCACGGCTCGCAGTGCGGCTTCTGCACGCCCGGATTCGCGATGAGCCTGTTCGGCCTCTACAAGAACGCGCACGCGCCGACGCGCGAGGCGGCCGACGACGCGCTCTCGGGCAACCTGTGCCGCTGCACCGGCTACCGGCCGATCCTCGCCGCGGCCGAGCGCATGGGCACGATCGACGCGCGATCCTGCGGCGCGACCGGCTGGCGCGCGCCGGGCGTCGCCGCCGACGGCAGCCGGATCGTCTCGCCCGAGGAGCAGCGACTCGCCGCGCAGCTCGACTCGCTCGCTCGCGACGCGACGTTCGACTACGTGGGCGAAGGCCAGCGATGGATCGCGCCCGTCGACGCCGACGGCCTCGCGAAGGCTTGCGCCGCGCACCCGGACGCGCGGCTCGTCGCGGGGGCGACCGACGTCGGGCTGTGGATCACCAAGCAGCATCGCGACCTCGGCACGCTGATCTCGACCACCGCGGCGCGCGACCTCTCGCGGCTGCGCCGGGGCGACGACGGGGTCGAGATCGGCGCCGGCGCGACGCTCGCCGCCGCGTTCGAAGCGCTCGACGACGAGTTCCCGGAGCTGCATGAGGCCTGGGTTCGCTTCGCCTCGGTCCCGATCCGCAATGCGGGTACGCTCGGCGGCAACGTCGCGAACGGCTCGCCGATCGGCGACTCGATGCCCGCGCTGATCGCGCTCGGCGCGAGCGTCGTGCTCCGCAAGGGAGCGTCGACGCGCGCGATGCCGCTCGAGGACTACTACCTCGCCTACCAGAAGACCGCGCGCGTCCCCGGCGAGTTCGTCGCGTCGATCCGCGTGCCGCGCCGGGCGGGCGGCCTCGTGCTGCGCGCCTACAAGCTCTCGAAGCGCTACGACCAGGACATCTCGGCGGTGTTCGCCGCGTTCGCGCTCGCGATCGACGGCGACCGCGTGACCTCGGCCCGCATCGGCTGCGGGGGCGTCGCCGCGACGCCGAAGCGCGCGGTCGCGGCGGAGGCCGCGCTCGCCGGCCGGCCCTGGAGCGAGGCGACCGCGGAGGCCGCTGCGCGCGCGCTCGAGGCGGAGTTCACGCCGATCGACGACATACGCGCGTCGGCCGCCTACCGCCGGCGCGCGCTCGGCAACCTGATGCGCCGCTTCTGGCTCGAAACCGTCGCGGCGTCGACTGCGCCGACGCGCGTCGAGCAGCTCCTCGCGGCCGACTGACGCGATGAACGATCCGCGCGTCCCGCTTCCCGACCTCGCCATCGCGTCCGGCGGCCCGGCGGTCGGCGCGCC
>JBGAHH010000142.1:0-5126 GCA_044226265.1 Casimicrobiaceae bacterium
CGACGTTCGGCGGTCGGCGGCTCGACCTGCGGCGCGTGGCGCGCCTGGCGATCGGCGATCCGCACGTGCGCCAGTACTACCTCGAGATGCTCGAGATCTGCCGCGAGCGCGGGCGCGAGGACATGGCGCGCGCGATCCGCAAGGCGCTGTTCCGCTCGCGACTGCACGATCCGTTCCGTCCGTTCGTGCGCTGGCTGCGCAGGAACCCCGCGATCCGGCCGCTCACCTACCGGCTCGAGCGCCTCGTGCAGGAGCCGGGCGTCACGCGGCACATCGGCACGTGAGCGCCGCATCGTGAAGCTCGTCGACGTCGACATCGGGCGCTCGCCGGAGCGGGCGGGGCACGCTCGGCTCTCGGGCGTCGTCCGCTACGACGATGCGCGCGGCGGCCCCGCCGAGGAGACCTACTGGTTCGACTTTCCGGACGCGTTCGCGGGCGAGCTCTCCACGTCCGGCAATCCGTGGCTGGCAATGCTCCTGCCGGTCGCCATCGTGTCGAACGAGCCGCTCGTGCTGTCGAGGCCGGTCGATGCGCGGCTCTTCGACAGCGCGCGCGAGCTGAACCTGATCTGGAAGTACTGGTTCGGCGATCCGGTGATCCGCGTCGAGGCGGACGTCGAGCGTCCGGACCCGGCGACGCCCATGGGGGCGCGCACCGCGAGCTACTTCTCGGGCGGCGTCGACTCGTTCTTCACCGCGCTGCGGCCGCGCACGGTGCCGGTCGACGACCTGATCCTGATGCTCGGCACCTTCGACCTGATGGACGCCGATGCCGCAACGCTCGACCGCGTGCGCGCGCGCATGCAGCGCGCGGCAGACCTGGTCGGCAAGACGCTCCTGCCGGTGACGACGAACCAGATGCGCACGCGCCTCGCGGCGACCGACCCGATACGTCGCTCGGGTTTCGCGTTCCTGGCGCCCGCCGCGCTGGCGCTCGAGCGCCGCTACTCGCGCGTGCTGATGTCGGCCAACATCGACCAGCGCTGGAAGAGCCGGATCCGCGACGACGCGCTGATGACGCAGTTCCTCTCGACCGTGCGCTTGCGCTTCGAGGACGACGGCAATCCGTACTCGCGCGTCGACAAGGTGGCGCTCGTCGCGGCCTCCGACGCCGCGCGCGAGACGCTGCGCGTGTGCTTCGAGAGCCAGCGCGAGGACAACTGCATGCACTGCGCGAAGTGCTTCCGCACGGCGGTCGCGCTCGAGGCGCTCGGCGGCCTGGAGCGCTGGCCGACGTTCGGCGGCAAGCCGCTGTCGGTCGAGCGCGTGCGCCGCACGACGATCGCGCACGCGATCGAGCGCTACTACTGGCAGGAGCTGCCCGCGTTCTGCCGCGAGCACGGCCGCAAGGACCTGGCGCGCGCCGCGGAGCGCGTGCTCGCGCGCGCGCGCCTGTTCGACCCCTTCCGTCCGTTCGTCCGCTGGCTCCGGCGCAATCCGCTGGTGGCCGGCTGGACGCATCGCGCCGAATCGCTCGTGCAGGACGTCGATCCGCTGAGCCTGCGGCCGCGCGGCGGCGTGCGCTGACGCGAACAGCGTCGGGCTGAAGCCCGACCCACAACCGCTCGCCCTGTGGGTCGGCCTTCAGGCCGACGCTTTTCCAGATGCGAAGGATGATTCTCGGCATGCGAAGGACGTCGGGCTGAAGCCCGACCCACGAGCACGTCCGCCCGATCCGCTACGGGACGCGCCCTGCCGCGCATCGGCAGCCGCACGGGCGTCAACGGACAGTTCGGCGTAACCTGAAGCCCGGAACCGGGTGGCAGGACCGGCCGCTGCGAGCGGGCCGGGGCGGCGGGCGGGGAGGGGACGATGATCACGCGCCGGAGAGTGCTGATCGCGTTGGCGGCCGGCATCGGGCTGCCGTCGGAAGCGACGCATGCGCAGCCGGCCGCGCGCGTCCCGCGCGTCGGATTCCTCGCGCTGCGCAGGCCTTCCGACAGTCCGGGCGACCAATTCGCGGGATTCGCCGAAGGCCTGCGCGCGCTCGGCTACGTCGAAGGGCGCGACGTCGTCGTCGAGCGGCGCTACGCGGACGGCCGGTCGGATCGCCTGCCGGCCCTGGCAGGCGAGCTCGTCGCGATGCGGGTCGACGTGCTGGTCGGGGGCGGCACCCAGGCCGTGAGCGCGTTGCGCGCGGCGACGACGACGATCCCGATCGTCATGGCCGGCGCGAACGATCCTGTCGGCAGCGGTTTCGTGGCGAGCCTCTCCCATCCGGGCGGCAACGTCACCGGTTCCGCGCTGGTGCTCGAGGACGTCACGCCGAAGCAGGTCGAGATCCTGCGCAGCCTCGTGCCCACGCTGTCGCGCGTCGCCGTCCTGCTCCATCCCGCGAACGCGGCCGCCGCGACGATGGCGGAGCAGGCGCAGGCGCAGGCGCGGCGCGACGGCATGTCCGCGGTCGTGCTGTTCGCACGTGCGGTCGAGGACATCGAGCCCGCGTTCGCCACGATGACGCGCGAACGCGCCGACGGCCTCGTCGTCGCGTCCGACGCGCTGTTCACGCAGCAGATCCATCAGATCGTCGCGCTGGCGGCGCGCCAACGCCTGCCGATGATCGGCGCATTCCGCCAGTACGCGGACGCGGGCGCGCTCGTGAGCTACGGGCCGAGCATACGCGAGGACTTCGTGCGTGCGGCGTCGTATGTGCACCGGATACTGCAGGGCGCGAAGCCGCGCGACCTCCCCGTGGAGCAGGCGAAGCGGTTCGAGCTCGTCGTCAACTTGCGTACGGCGCAGGCCCTCGGCATCGCGGTTCCCCTCGACGTGCTCGTCCGCGCCGACGACGTGATCCGTTGAGCCCGGCTCCCGGCCAGTCGGCGAGCGGCGCGACGCGCGGAGCGCGCCCGCCCGTGCCCGTCACCCTTCATAATGCGGGGGCATGGAGGATCGCTCGTGACCGCCCCTCGCCTCGAAGGCGTCTACCCGATCGTCGCGACGCCGTTCCGTCCGGACGGCGCGCCCGACCTCGCCGACCTCGCGCGGCTCGTCGACTGGATCGTGCGTGCGGGCGTCGACGGGATCGTCTTCCCGGGTGTCGCGAGCGAGTTCGAGACGCTTCAGGCCGACGAGCGCCGCACGCTCGTCGAGGCGGTCGCGAAGGCGAATGCGGGGCGCGTGCCGTACGTCGTCGGCGTGTCGTCGGCCGACGCGGCGACATCCGAGGCGCTCGCGAAGCACGCGAAGAGCGTCGGCGCCGCGGCCGTCATGGCGATGCTGCCGCCCGCGCTCAAGGACGCGCCCGACGCGCAGCTTGACTACTACCGGCGCATCGCCGCGACCGGCGTCGCGATCATCCTGCAGAATGCGCCCGCGCCGGCCGGCTGCGGGCTCGCGCCGGATCGCGTCGCCGAGATCGTCGCGGCGGTGCCCGGCGTCGCGTACGTGAAGGAAGAGACCCTTCCCTGCGGCCAGCGCATCACGAAGCTCGCCGCGCTCGCGCCGAAGGGCCTGCGGGGCATTTTCGGCGGCGCCGGCGGGCGCTACATTACCGACGAGCTGGCCCGGGGCGCCTGCGGCACGATGCCGGCCTGCGAGCTCGTCGACCTACACGTGCGGCAATTCGCGCTGCACCGCGCGGGCGACGCGAAGGGCGTGCGACGGCTGTTCGACCGCATGCTGCCGCTGCTCAATTTCCAGGCGGTGTTCCGGATGGCGATGACCAAGGAAGTGCTGCGGCGCCGCGGCGTGATCCGCGCGACGCACGTGCGGGCGGCGGGCCCGAAGCTCGACGACGGCGACATGCGCGAGCTCGACGCGATGCTCGCGGAGATCGCCGACCTGACGACATCAAACTGGGGTCAGATTCGAATCTGACCCCGAAGTGGGTTCAAGGAGGAGAACGATGATCAAGAACACGCTCCGCGCCCTCGCGATCGCGGCGGCCGCGACCCTGGCGCCGCTCGCCCACGCGCAGACCACGCTCGACTTCCCGACCTGGCAGGCCGAGGAGCCGGGCGTGTCGACCTGGTGGAAGGACCTGATCGCCGCGTACGAGAAGAAGTACCCGGACGTGAAGGTGAACATCGTCCAGGTGCCGTTCGCACAGTTTGTCAAGCAGATGACGGTGCGCTTCGCGGCCGGCACGCCGCCCGACATCGTGCACCTGCCGTCGCGCGACTTCGCGAGCTTCGCCGACCAGGGCTGGCTCGAGCCGCTCGACGATCGCCTGAAGGCCACCGACATCCCGGCGAACTGGCCGCCGCTGCAATCCGAGATGCAGTGGGCCGGCAAGACGCAGGGCGTGCTGCTGATGGGCTACGGCGGCATGCTGTTCTACAACGAGCAGAAGCTGAAGGACGCGAAGCTCGCTGTGCCGAAGTCGCCCGACGAGTGGCTCGCGGCGATGAAGGCGACGACCGACGCGAACAAGGGACAATTCGGCCTCGCGACGATCACCGCCGAGCATCCCAACATGGTCGTCGAGATGGCGAGCTGGGTGATCGGCTCGGGCGCCGATTGGCTCAAGGGCGGCAAGTACAACTTCACCGATCCCGCGGTCGTGAAGGCCGTCGACAACTGGCGCCAGTCGATCGCCTACGCGCCGAAGGGCACGAATTCCGCGACCGCGCGGCAGCTCTTCATCGACGGCAAGGTGACGTTCCTGCGCGACGGCCCGTGGGTGTGGGGTGCGGTCGAGAAGGCGCCGGCCGACGTGAAGCCGAACCTGCGCATCGGCGCGCTGCCGCTCCCCGTGACGCCGGGCGGCGCGAGCAACAGCCTGCACATCGCCGCGAAGACCGACGCGAAGAAGAAGGAGGCCGCGTGGAACTTCATCGTGATGGCCGCCTCGCCTGAATGGCAGCACCGCTACGCGCTCACCGGCTCGCCCGCGCCGCGCAAGGGCGTGCTGACCGCCGCCGACATCGCCGCGAAGCCCCAGCTCGAGGTCATCAACAAGGAAGCCGCGAAGGCCCGCAACCTGTTCCCCGAAGTGCAGGCCGTGCGCGCGAACTACAACGACTTCGCGACGCTCGTCACCAAGGCCGCGATGAAGATGATCTCGACGCCCGAGCCGACCGCGAAGGCGCTCGCGGATCTGCAGGCGGAGCTCGAGCGGCAGGTGCCGCTCAAGTAGCTCGGGAGCGGGTTTGGGGTCAGAGACGTAATTCTGCGGCGCACAG
>JBGAHH010000027.1:0-45527 GCA_044226265.1 Casimicrobiaceae bacterium
GGTGGGCGCAGGCGATGACGCTGATCCAGATCGCGATCTCGCTCGCCGCGATCACGCTGCTCACGCGGCGGCGCTGGCTGCAGTACGCCGCCTACGGCACCGGCGCGGCCGGCGCGGTGCTCGCGCTGCTCGCGGCGCTCCATCTCTGATCGCGCGCCCGGCACGGGTCGCCGGGGGCAAATGCGCGATAATCGCGCCGCGACGCGCGCGGGCGGCTTCGGGCGGCGCCGGGGTGGCGGAACGGCAGACGCAGCGGACTCAAAATCCGCCGGTGGCGACACCGTGAGGGTTCGAGTCCCTCTCCCGGCACCAGGCGGATCGCAGGATCACGCGGCGCCTTCGCGCATCCGCCGCCGCCAGCGGCGCAGCGCGACCGCCGCCCAGACGGCCTCGACCAGCCCGAATGGCCACGCGCCCTGCAGGAATCCGTAGACCGACCCGAGCGCGCACGCGACCGCGAACGCGAGGACGTACCGGGGGCTCCTCGCCTCGAGCGCGTAGGCGACGAGCATCGCGGTGACCGCGGCGAGCCCGAACAGCGAGAGCGGATCCACGCGTCGATGGTAGCGCGCCGTGGCCCAATGACCGGACCGAAGCTCACGCTCGACGACTTCGACTACGCGCTGCCGCCCGAGCTCGTGGCCCAGGTCCCGGCCGCGGCGCGCACCGGCAGCCGGCTGCTCCACGTCGACGGCGGCGCGCTCGCGGACCTCCGTTTCCCCGACCTCGAGACGCTCGTCGCGCCGGGCGACGTCCTCGTCATGAACGACACGCGCGTCGTCCGCGCGAGGCTCGCCGGCGTCAAGCCGTCGGGCGGGCGGGTCGAGCTCCTGGTCGAGCGGCGCATCGCCGACGACGAGGCCTGGGCCCAGATCCGGGCGAGCCACCTGCCCAGGCCGGGCGGTGCGATCCTGCTGGCCGGCGGCGCCCGCGCCGAGGTGCTGGAGCGCGACGGCGGGTTCGTGCGCCTGCGCTTCCGCGACACGGGCCCGCTCGACGCGTGGCTCGATCGCCATGGCGCGATGCCGCTGCCGCCCTACATCGCGCGCGCGCCATCCGACGCGGACGCCGAGCGCTACCAGACCGTCTACGCGCGGAATCCCGGCGCGGCCGCCGCCCCGACCGCCGGGCTCCATTTCGACGAGCCGATGCTCGCGCGCATCGAGGCCCGCGGCGTCGCGCTCGCGCGCCTCACGCTGCACGTGGGCGCCGGCACCTTCCTGCCGGTGCGTGCGCACGACCTCGATTCGCACCGGATGCACGCCGAGCGCTACGAGCTTCCGGCGTCGACCGTGGAAGCGATCGCGCGTGCCCGCTCGGGCGGCGGCCGCGTGCTCGCCGTCGGCACGACGACGCTGCGCGCGCTCGAGGCCGCTGCCGCCGCGGGGGACCTCGCCGCCGGGCCGGGCGAGACCGAGCTCTTCATCAGGCCCGGATACCGGTTCCGTGTCGTCGACCGCCTGCTCACCAATTTCCACCTGCCGCGCTCGACGCTCTTGATGCTCGTCTCGGCGTTCGCCGGCGTCGACGCGATCCGGCAGGCCTACGCGCACGCGATCGCGCAGCGCTACCGGTTCTTCAGCTATGGCGATGCCATGTTGCTCGAAAGGGACCCCGGCGCGGCCGGATGACCGCATTTCCGTCGCCGTTTGGCGACAAAACACGCCTTCCGGCGCGAATTGCACCACTTTTCCGCTGTTTTCACGATACGGAGGCGACGCGCGGCTTGGCAAGCGTTCCCCTGACCCGCTAAGCTCTCGCAACGTTGCAATGATTGGCTGGCGGGCGCAGGGCCGGAACTCTCGGCGCGCGCGCTCGCCTCCCCCATTGAAGATCGCACACGAGCGGCGTCGCGCCGCCATGGCCGGTCCTTTCGCCGGCGCACGCAGGGTCCGGCACGCGTCACGCGCGCTCCGGTGCCTGCTCGCGGCCACGGTCGCGGGGTGGATCGTCGCGTCGCCGGCGTCGCTTGCAGCGACCAGCGGCGAGCCCATCGCGCCGCTTCCGGCGGACAAGCTCGTCCGCGACGCTCTCGTCTACTCGGGGTTCCAGGGTGGCTGCTCGCCAACGGCCTTCCTCGTGAACGCGGTCGGATCGCTTCAGGTGAACGGCGGACCGGTCGTGGGCCAGGGCTCGACAACGCTGGACGGCGCTCCCTTCGACAACTATGTGCTGGACCTCAAGACCGGTCCGGCCACGTTCCAGACCACGTTCGACCGGACGTTCTCGCCGGCGCTGCCGTCGTCGACCTACGAGATGGTCTTCACGACGCACGTCGTGCTGGGTGGCGTCGAGCAGGGCGTATCGATCACGAAGGTCCAGTGCAAAGCCGGCGTCGTATCCGCGTGGAACCGGGCGATCCCCGCGACACCACCGCAGCTCATCCCGGTCGGCGGCCTGCCCGCCTGGGTGGCGCTCACGATGCTGCTTGCCGCGGCCGCCGCAGCGCGGCTGCGCACGCGCCGCGGCTGATCCCTCCCTGCCGATGACCTTCTCCGTCCTCGCGACGGACGGCCCTGCTCGCCGGGGCCGGCTCGCGCTCGCGCACGGCGTCGTCGAGACGCCGGTGTTCATGCCGGTCGGTACCTACGGCAGCGTCAAGGCGATGGCGCCCGACGAGCTCGTCGCCGCCGGCGCGTCGATCGTGCTCGGCAACACGTTCCACCTGTGGCTGCGGCCCGGGACCGACGTGGTCGCGGCGCACGGCGGCCTCCACCGGTTCATGAACTGGCCGCGCCCGATCCTCACCGATTCGGGGGGCTTCCAGGTGTTCAGCCTCGGGGCGCTCCGGAAGATCTCCGAGGAGGGCGTCGCGTTCGCCTCGCCGGTGAACGGCGACCGCCTGTTCCTCACCCCCGAGATTTCGATGGACGTCCAGCGCACGCTCGGGTCGGACGTCGTGATGGCGTTCGACGAGTGCACGCCGTGGCCCGCTTCCCGGGACGAGGCGGCGCGGTCGATGGCGCTGTCGATGCGCTGGGCGCGCCGGTCGCGCGCCGCCCACGGCGCCAACGCGAACCGGCTGTTCGGCATCGTCCAGGGCGGCATGTACGAGGATCTCCGCGACGCGTCGGTGGACGAGCTCGCGTCGATCGGCTTCGACGGCTACGCGATCGGCGGGCTGTCGGTCGGCGAGCCGAAGCCCGAGATGCTGCGCGTGCTCGCGCACACGGCGCCGCGGCTGCCGGCGGACCGCCCGCGCTACCTGATGGGCGTCGGCACGCCCGAAGACATCGTCGCGGGCGTGTCGGCCGGCGTCGACATGTTCGATTGCGTGCTCCCGACGCGCAACGCGCGCAACGGCTGGCTGTTCACCCGCTACGGCGACCTCAAGATCCGCAATGCGAGGCACCGGACGGACACCGGGCCGCTCGACCCGACCTGCGCCTGCCCGACCTGCCGCGGCTACTCGCGCGCCTACCTGCACCACCTGCAGCGGCTGGGCGAGATTCTGGGCGCCAGGCTCGCGACGATCCACAACCTGCACTACTACCTGACGCTCGCCGCCGAGATGCGCGAGGCGATCGCGGCAGGCGCGTTCGGGGCCTGGACCGCCCGGTTCCGGGCCGACCGCGCGCGCCTCGAGCCCCCGGACGACGGTGGGACGTGATCGCCGCCGGGGGCAGCCCAGCCGGCGCGCCGGGCCTCCGCCCGGCCCCGGGATCGCGCAGCGCCGCGTGATAGAATTTCGGGTTCGCCCTGACCCGAAACACGAACCGATTCGTCCCCCCGTTCCGCGCCCGAATCCGGGTGCGGGCGGACCCGGGCGCCGGCCCCCGACGCCGGGCCGCGCCCTCGAGTCCCGGAGCCCCGACCCGTGCTGATCTCTCCCGCCTACGCCCAGGCCGCCGCGACCGGCGGCACCGGCGACCTGCTCGCCACGATGCTGCCGATGGTCGCGATCTTCGCGATCTTCTACTTCCTGATGATCCGGCCGCAGCAGAAGAAGCAGAAGGAGCACCGGGCGATGATCGAGGCGATCGAGAAGGGCAACGAGATCGTGACCGCCGGCGGCATCGCGGGCCGCGTGTCGAAGGTCGACGACCTCTACGTCACCGTCGAGATCGCGCCGGGCGTCGAGATCCACGTGCAGCGCCAGGCGGTCTCGCAGCTCCTGCCGAAGGGCACCCTGAAATCGCTGTGAGGGCGCTCGCCCCCGCGACGCCGCGCCCGCGCGCGGGCGCCGCGGCCGGGCCCGCCTCCGGAACGACGCCGCCATGAACCGTTATCCGCTCTGGAAGTTCGTCCTGATCGGCATCGCCGTCGCGATCGGCTTCCTCTACACGCTCCCGAACTTCTTCCCCGAGGTCCCGGCGGTCCAGGTCTCGTCGTCGCGCGCGGGCGTCAAGCTCGACGCCGACCTGCTCGCGTCCGTCGAGCAGACGCTCAAGGACGCGTCGATCCCGTTCCGCGGCGCCGTGCTCGACGCGACCGGCGTCAAGGTGCGCTTCGACGACCCGGACACGCAGCTCCGCGCGAAGGACGCGATCGCCGCCAAGGTGGGCGGCGACTACATCGTCGCGCTCAACCTGCTCTCGTCGTCGCCCGGGTGGCTCACGTCCATCGGCGCGCTGCCGATGTTCCTCGGCCTCGACCTGCGCGGGGGCGTGCACTTCCTGCTGCAGGTCGACATGAAGGCGGCGCTCGACAAGGCGGGCGACCGCTACGTGGCCGACCTCCGCACGATGATGCGCAACGAGAAGATCCAGTACTCGGGCGTCGCGCGCGAGGCCGGCGGCGTGACGCTGCGCTTCCGCGACGAGGCCGAGCGCAACAAGGCGATCGTCGCGATCGACAAGGGCTTCCCGGACCTCACGGCGCGCACCGTCGACGCCGTCGGCGACTACCGGATCGTCGCCACGCTGCGCCCCGAGGCGCAGAAGCGCCTGCAGGAGGGCGCGATCCAGCAGAACATCCAGATCCTGCGCAACCGCGTCAACGAGCTCGGGGTCGCCGAGCCGATCATCCAGCAGCAGGGCGCGGAGCGGGTCGTCGTCCAGCTCCCCGGCGTGCAGGACACCGCGCGCGCGAAGGACATCCTCGGCCGCACCGCGACGCTCGAGATCCGCATGGTGAACGAGGACCCGGGCGCGTTCGAGCAGGCGATGGCCGGCAACGTGCCCTTCGGCAGCGACCTCTACACCGAGCGGCGGGGCGGCAAGGTGCTCGTGAAGCGGCAGGTCGTGCTGACCGGCGACCGGATCAACGACGCGCAGCCCGGCTTCGACCAGCGCACCAACGAGCCCGCCGTGCACGTGAACCTCGACGGCGTCGGCGCGAGGATCTTCAAGGAGGTCACGCGCGAGAACATCGGCAAGCGCATGGCGATCGTGCTCGTCGAGAAGAACCGCTCCGAGGTCATCACCGCGCCGGTGATCCGCGACGAGATCGGCGGCGGCCGCGTCCAGATCTCCGGCTCGATGACGACGCGCGAGGCGAACGACATCGCGCTCCTGATGCGCGCGGGCGCGCTGGCCGCGCCGATGGAGATCGTCGAGGAGCGCACGGTCGGGCCCTCGCTCGGCAAGGAGAACATCGACAAGGGCTTCCACTCGGTGCTGTGGGGCTTCCTCGTCCTGGCGACGTTCATCTGCCTCTACTACATGCTGATGGGCGTGATCTCGACGATCTCGCTGTCGATCAACCTGCTGCTGCTCGTCGCCATCCTGTCGATGCTCCAGGCGGCCCTCACGCTGCCGGGCATGGCCGCGATCGCGCTGACGCTCGGCATGGCGATCGACGCGAACGTGCTGATCAACGAGCGCATCCGCGAGGAGCTGCGCTGGGGCGCGACGCCGCACGCGGCGATCCAGGCCGGGTACGAGCGCGCCTGGGGCACCATCCTGGACTCGAACGTCACGACGCTGATCGCGGGCCTCGCGCTGCTCGCGTTCGGCTCGGGGCCCGTCCGGGGCTTCGCGGTCGTGCACTGCCTCGGCATCCTGACGTCGATGTTCTCCGCCGTCTTCGTGTCGCGCGGCATCGTCGCCCTCGTCTACGGCGGCCGGCGCAAGCTCGACCGCATCTCGATCGGCCAGATCTGGCGGCCCGAGTCCGCCGCCGCCACGCCCGCGCGGGGCTGAGCCCGCGCCCGCGCCCCCGACTCCGCAGAGCCCGCCATGGAATTCTTCCGCTTCAAGCGCGACATCCCGTTCATGCGGCACGCGCTGGTGTTCAACGTGATCTCGCTGATCACGTTCCTGCTGGCCGTGTTCTTCCTCGTCGTTCGGGGGCTCAATTTCGGCGTCGACTTCCGGGGCGGCACCGTCATCGAGGTCCAGTACGCGCACGCGGTCGACTTCAACCGGGTGCGCGCCGTGATCGACAAGCTCGGCCTCGGCGAGTACTCGGTCCAGAGCTTCGGCCGCGCCGACACCGCGCTGATCCGCCTTCCGCAGCGCAGCGACTTCGCCGGCACCGGCATCGAGGCTTGCCTCAAGGACAAGGTGTCCCGGCGCGCGGCGGGCTCGGTGTTCGCGATCGCCGACGTCTCCGACTGCGTCGTCGACGCGCTGCGCGCCGACGACCCGACCGTCGCGCAGAAGCGGGTCGAGTTCGTCGGCCCGCAGGTCGGCAAGGAGCTCTACGAGAACGGCGCGCTCGCGCTGCTCTTCGTCGCCATCGGCATCGTCGCGTACCTCGCGATGCGGTTCGAGTGGCGCTTCGCGGTCGCGGCGATCGTCGCGAACCTGCACGACGTCGTCATCATCATGGGCTTCTTCGCGTTCTTCCAGTGGGAGTTCTCGCTCCCGGTGCTGGCGGCGCTGCTCGCGGTGCTGGGCTACTCGGTCAACGAGTCGGTCGTCGTCGCCGACCGGATCCGCGAGAACTTCCGCAAGATGCGCAAGGCCTCGGTGACGACGGTGATCGACAACGCGATCACGAGCACGATGTCGCGCACGATCATCACGCACGGCAGCACGCAGATCATGGTGACGTCGATGCTGATCTTCGGCGGCGAGACGCTGCACTACTTCGCGCTCGCGCTCACGATCGGCATCCTGTTCGGCATCTACTCGTCGGTGCTCGTGATGGCGCCGCTCGTCATGTGGATGGGCGTCTCCCGCGAGGACCTGGTCAAGCCCGAGAAGCGCGGGGGGCCGGCGGGCGAGAAGATCCTCCCGTAGCCCGGGATCGGGCGTCAGGGATCGGGCATCGGCACGCCGCACCAGCGCGGGACCGGATGGCGTCACGTCAGGCACGCGGTCGCTGATCCCCGATCCCCGATGCCCGATCCCTGACACCTCCGTGCTGACCACCCTCTTCTACTCGCTGCTGGCGCTCGACGAAACGCTGGCGCAGCTCGCGGTCCAGTACGGCCCCTGGCTCTACGCGCTGCTCTTCGTCGTCATCTTCGCGGAGACCGGGCTCGTCGTCTTCCCGTTCCTGCCCGGCGACTCGCTGCTGTTCATCGCGGGGACGGTCGTCGCGATCGCCGGGCTGAACGTCCACGCGCTGGTCGTCGTGCTCGCGGTCGCCGCGGTGCTGGGCGACTCGGTCAACTATGCGATCGGGCGCTACGTGGGGCCGAAGGTCTTCAGCCGCCCGGATTCCCGCTGGATCCGGCAGGAGCACCTGCGACGCACGCAGGCGTTCTACGAGCGCTACGGCGGCGTGACGATCGTCATCGGCCGCTTCGTGCCGATCATCCGCACGTTCGCGCCCTTCCTCGCCGGCGTCGCGCAGATGCCCTACGGGCGCTTCCTCTCGTACAACGTCGTCGGCGGGATCCTGTGGATCGCGTCGCTCGTCTACGCGGGCTACCTGTTCGGCAACATCCCGTGGGTCAAGGACAACCTCGCGCTGATCGTCGTCGCGATCGTCGTCGTCTCGCTGTTGCCGGCCGCCGCGACGTTCTTCCGGGAGCGGCGCCGGGGGCCGGACGCGTAGCGGGGCCGGGCGCCCGGCCTAGATCCTGCGCGCGAGCTTTCCGGCCAGCCCGACGTAGGCCGCGGGCGTCAGCGCCCTGAGGCGCGCCTTCGCTTCGGCGGGCAGCGCCAGGCCGTCGATGAACGCGTGCAGCGACTCCCGCGTCATCCCGCGCTTGCCGCGCGTGAGCGCCTTGAGCTGCTCGTAGGGCTCGGGCAGGCCGTAGCGGCGCATCACCGTCTGGATCGGCTCGGCCAGCACCTCCCAGTTCGCGTCGAGGTCGGCGTCGAGCCGCGCGGCGTCGACCTCGAGCTTCGCGAGCCCGCGGCGCAGGGCGCTCCATCCCAGGAGCGCGTGGCCGATCGCGACGCCCATGTTCCGCAGCACCGTCGAGTCGGTGAGGTCGCGCTGCCAGCGGGAGACCGGGAGCTTGTCGGAGAAATGGCGCGCGAGCGCGTTCGCGACGCCGAGGTTGCCTTCCGAGTTCTCGAAGTCGATCGGGTTGACCTTGTGGGGCATCGTCGAGCTGCCGACCTCGCCCTCGCGCATCCTCTGGCGGAAGTAGCCGAGCGACACGTAGCCCCACAGGTCGCGGTCGAGGTCGATCGCGATCGTGTCGACGCGCGCGAGCGCGTCGAAGTACTCGGCGACGCAGTCGTGCGGCTCGATCTGCGTCGTGTACGGGTTGAAGGCGATCCCGAGCGAGGCGACCACGCGGGACGCGAGCGCCTCCCAGTCGACGTCCGGGTACGCGGCGACGTGCGCGTTGTAGCCGCCGGTCGCGCCGTTCATCTTGCCGAGCAGCTCGACGCGCGCGAACGCCGCCGTCGCGCGCTCGAGGCGCGCGAGCACGTTCGCGATCTCCTTGCCGAGCGTCGTCGGCGTCGCCGGCTGGCCGTGCGTGCGGGCGAGCATCGCACGGTCCGCGTGGGCGTGCGCCATCGCGCGAAGGTCGGACGCGAGCGACGCGAGCGCGGGCAGCAGGACGTCGCGGCGGGCCTCGGCGAGCGCGAGCGCGTGCGACAGGTTGTTGATGTCCTCCGAGGTGCAGGCGAAGTGCACGAATTCGAGCACCTTCGCGACGCCCGGGACGGCCCCCAGCCGCTCCTTGAGCCAGTACTCGACCGCCTTGACGTCGTGGTTGGTCGTCGCCTCGATCGCCTTGACGCGCGCGGCGTCGGCGACCGAGAACGTCGCGAGCGCGTCGGCGATCGCCCGCCGCGACGCGTCGTCGAAGGGCGGGACCTCGGCGACGCCGGGCTCGCCGGCGAGCGCGGCGAGCCACGCGAGCTCGACGCGGATCCGGTTGCGGATCAGGCCGAACTCGGAGAAGTGCGGCCGGAGCGCCTGGACCTGCGCGGCGTAGCGCCCGTCGAGCGGCGAGAGCGCGACGAGCGCGTCGTGGTCGGTCATCGGGCGCCGGCGGGCCGGGGGGCTGCTGCGAGCGTCAGGCGGAGTGCTTGAGCTGCTCGAGGATCGCCGGATTCTCGAGCGTCGAGGTGTCCTGCGTGATCGCCTCGCCCTTCGCGATCGAGCGCAGCAGGCGCCGCATGATCTTGCCCGAGCGCGTCTTCGGCAGGTTGTCGCCGAAGCGGATGTCCTTCGGCTTCGCGATCGGCCCGATCTCCTTGCCCACCCAGTCGCGCAGCTCCTTCGCGATCTTCACCGCCTCGTCGCCCGTCGGACGCGGGCGCTTCAGCACGACGAACGCGCAGACCGCCTCGCCGGTCAGGTCGTCGGGCCGTCCGACCACCGCGGCCTCCGCGACGATCGGGTTCGCGACGAGCGCCGACTCGACCTCCATCGTGCCGAGCCGGTGGCCGGACACGTTGAGCACGTCGTCGATGCGGCCCATGATCGTGAACGCGCCGGTCTGCAAGTCGCGCACCGCGCCGTCACCGGCCAGGTAGAGGTGGCCGCCGAGCTCCTGCGGGTAGTAGCTCTTCCGGAAACGGTCGGGATCGCCCCAGATCGTGCGGATCATCGCCGGCCACGGCCGCTTGACGACGAGGATCCCCCCCTGCCCGTTCGGCACGTCGTGGCCGGTCTCGTCGACGATCGCGGCCATGATGCCGGGCAGCGCGGTCATGCACGAGCCCGGCTTGCAATCGGTGACGCCGGGCAGCGGCGTGATCATGTGGCCGCCGGTCTCGGTCTGCCAGAACGTGTCGACGATCGGGCAGCGCTCGCCGCCGACGTTCTTGTGGTACCAGATCCAGGCCTCGGGATTGATCGGCTCGCCGACCGTGCCGAGCAGGCGCAGGCTCGACAGGTCGTAGCGCTTCGGGTGCACGTTCGCGTCGGCGTCCGCGAGCTTGATGAGCGAACGGATCGCGGTGGGCGCCGTGTAGAAGATGCTGACCTTGTGCTTGGCGATCGTCTCCCAGAACCGCCCGCCGTTCGGGTAGGTCGGCACGCCCTCGAACACGACCTCCGTCGCGCCGACCGCGAGCGGGCCGTAGGTGATGTACGAGTGCCCGGTCACCCAGCCGATGTCGGCCGTGCACCAGAACACGTCGCCGGGCTTGATGTCGAACACCCACTTCATCGTGAGCGCCGCCCACAGCAGGTAGCCGCCGGTCGAGTGCTGCACGCCCTTGGGCTTCCCGGTCGAGCCGGACGTGTAGAGGATGAACAGCGGGTGCTCGGCGTTCACCCATTCGGGCGGGCACGCGTCCGGCTGCTTCGCCACGAGCTCGTGCATCCACACGTCGCGGCCGGCCTTCATCGGCACCGGATTGCCGGTGCGCCGGTAGACGACGATGTGGCGGATCGCGTCGCAACCGCCCATCGCGAGCGCCTCGTCGACGATCGCCTTGATCGGCAGCGCCTTGCCGCCGCGCATCTGCTCGTCGGACGTGATGACCGCGGTCGCGCCGGCGTCGATGATCCGCTCCTGCAGCGACTTCGCCGAGAACCCGCCGAACACGACCGAATGGGTCGCGCCGATCCGCGCGCAGGCCTGCATCGCGGCGACGCCCTCGATCGACATCGGGATGTAGATGAGGACGCGGTCGCCCTTCTTCACGCCCAGCGACTTCAGCCCGTTGGCGAGCCGGCAGACGCGCTGGTGGAGCTCGCGGTAGGTCACCCGCGTCACGTGGCCGTCGTCGGCCTCGAAGACGATCGCGACCTTGTCGCCGAGCCCGCGCTCGAGGTTGCGGTCGAGGCAGTTGTAGGACGCGTTGAGCTCGCCGTCGTGGAACCACCGGTAGAACGGCGCGTTCGACTCGTCGAGCACGTGCGTGAACGGCTTGTGCCACGCGAGGGTCTCGCGCGCGAGGCGTCCCCAGAAGCCGGTGAAGTCGCGCGCCGCCTCGGCGTTCAGCGCGTCGGCGTCCGCCTTCTTGATCGTCGCCTGCGCGACGAACGCCGCGGACGGCGCGAAATGGCGGTTCTCCTGCAGCACGGATTGGATGTTGGACATGCTCGCCGGCTCCTCGTGGTGGCGCGGGGCGCCGGCGGCCCCGGCCGCGGCGCTTCCTCCTGGGTGAACGGCGAGTCTACCGAAGGCGCGCTCGCGCGCGCAATGCGCCGGGCTTGACGCGGGACAAGGCGCGTCGAGGTTCCGCCCCGGCCGGCCGGGTTCCGCCCGCGGGCGCCGCTCCCGCCCTCGTCCGGCCGGGAGCGCGCGACGCCGATGCTAGACTTTCCGTTCTCCTCCTCGCTCGATCCCCATGCCCGGCACCCCCCTCGATCCGCTCGCGCGCGCGCCGCGCGGGATGCGTCCCCTCCCCTATTTCATCTTCCTCTCGCGCTGGCTGCAGCTCCCGCTGTACCTCGGCCTGATCGTCGCGCAGGGCGTCTACGTCTGGCACTTCTGGGTCGAGCTGATCCATCTGGTCGAGGCGGCGCTCGGCAGCCAGGACGCGGTCCAGAAGATCGTCGCCGCCGTGACGCCCGCCGGGCAGGCCGTCGCACCGATGCAAACGCCGTCGGAGACGGTGATCATGCTCGTCGTCCTCGGCCTGATCGACGTCGTGATGATCAGCAACCTGCTGATCATGGTGATCATCGGCGGCTACGAGACCTTCGTCTCCCGCATGCGCCTCGAGGGCCATCCGGACCAGCCGGAGTGGCTCTCGCACGTCAACGCGAGCGTGCTCAAGGTCAAGCTCGCGACCGCGATCATCGGGATCTCGTCGATCCACCTGCTCAAGACCTTCATCAACGCCGCCGCCTACGACGAGAAGACGCTGATGTGGCAGACGGCGATCCACATCACGTTCCTGCTCTCCGCGATGGCGGTGGCGGCCACCGACCGCCTGATGCCGCAGCCGAGGGCGCACGCGCCGCGGCACGTGCCGGGCGCGGTCGCGGCCGAATCGCACTGAAAGGATCCCCATGCGCACGATCCGCCAGGACGACCTGATCGCGAGCGTCGCCGATGCGCTGCAGTACATCTCGTACTACCACCCGGTCGACTACATCGAGGCGCTCGGCGAGGCCTACGCCGCCGAGGCGTCGCCGGCCGCGAAGGACGCGATCGCGCAGATCCTCACGAACTCGCGCATGTGCGCGGAGGGCCATCGGCCGCTCTGCCAGGACACCGGGATCGTCGTCGCATTCGTGAAAGTCGGGATGGACGCGCGCTTCGAGGGCGCGACGATGTCGGTGACCGAGATGGTCAACGAGGGCGTGCGCCGGGCGTACAACCATCCCGACAACCGGCTCCGCGCGTCGATCCTGGCGGATCCCGCGGGCCGCCGCGCGAACACCAAGGACAACACGCCCGCGGTCGTCCACTTCGACCTCGTGCCGGGTGACACGGTCGACGTGCGCATCGCCGCGAAGGGCGGCGGCAGCGAGAACAAGTCGAAGTTCACGATGCTGAATCCGTCGGATTCGATCGTCGACTGGGTGATGAAGACCGTGCCGACGATGGGCGCGGGCTGGTGCCCGCCCGGCATGCTCGGCATCGGGATCGGCGGCAGCGCCGAGAAGGCGATGGTGCTCGCGAAGGAGGCGCTGATGGAGCCCATCGACATCCACGAGCTCCGCGCGCGCGGCCCTGGCAACCGGATCGAGGAGCTCCGGCTCGAGCTCATGGAGAAGGTGAACGCGCTCGGCATCGGCGCGCAGGGGCTGGGCGGGCTCTCGACCGTGCTCGACGTCAAGATCCTCGACTACCCGACGCACGCGGCGAGCCTGCCGGTCGCGATGATCCCGAACTGCGCGGCGACGCGTCACGCGCACTTCACGCTCGACGGCTCCGGCGCGGCGAAGCTCGAGCCGCCCGACCTCTCGCGCTGGCCCAAGGTGCACTGGACGCCCGCGCCCGAGTCGCGTCGCGTGAACCTCGACGCGCTGACGCCCGCCGAGGTCGCGTCGTGGAAGCCCGGCGAGCGGCTCCTGCTCTCGGGGAAGATGCTGACCGGCCGCGACGCCGCGCACAAGCGCATCGTCGAGATGATCGAGCGCGGGCACCCGCTGCCGGTGGACTTCCGCAATCGCGTCATCTACTACGTCGGCCCGGTCGACCCGGTCCGGGACGAGGTCGTCGGTCCCGCGGGGCCGACGACGTCGACGCGCATGGACAAGTTCACCGAGACGATGCTCGCGAAGACCGGGCTCGTCGCGATGGTCGGCAAGGCCGAGCGCGGACCGGCGGCGATCGAGGCGATCCGCAGGCACAAGGCCGCCTACCTGATGGCGGTCGGCGGCGCGGCGTACCTCGTCGCGAAGGCGATCCGCGCCTCGCGCGTCGTCGCGTTCGCGGACCTCGGCATGGAGGCGATCTACGAGTTCGACGTGCGCGACATGCCGGTGACCGTCGCGGTCGACGCGGCCGGCACGTCGGTCCACGAGACCGGGCCCCGCGAGTGGCGTGCCCGGATCGGCAAGATCCCGGTGGCCACCGCCTGAGCTGATCGGTGACCCGGGCGGCCGTGGCACGCGCGTTGCTCCGGTCGCCGGGATACGCAGGCATGTCGCGCGGACCGCGCTCGCGCCCGGTCCGGCGAGCCGGCCCGGAGCGCGCCAGGCCGCGTGCCCCGACCGCCATGGACGACGAACCCGACCTTCGACCCGCCCCCGCGCGCCGGCGATGAACGACTCGACGACCCGCGGTTCCGACGACGGCGTTCGCGCGCGCATGCTGAGGCGGCTGCGCCGGCACGGCGTGCCGCTCGCGGGGGACACCGTCGCACCGGTGAGCCTGCCGCCGGTCCGGCTGGGGCTGCTGACGAAGTTCCAGGCGGTGACCGCGGGGCTCGTGTTCCTGACCGCGGTCGCGATCACCGGCTACACGCTGTGGCGCGAGTGGACGAGCGGCGAGGACGAGCTTCGCGCGCAGGCCGCCACGCTCGCGACGATGCTGGCGGAGATCGTCGACGAGCCGCTCGCCGAGGGCGACCGCTCGTCGATCGGCGAACTGCTCGCGACGCTGAATCCGGGCGCGAACGTCGGCTACCTCGCGGTCCTCGACGCGAATCGCGCCGTCGTCGCGCAGCGGCGCTACGGCGAAGCCGCGGCCGGTGCGCCGATCCCGCTGCCGGAGCCGGCCGGCCGCAGCCCGTCCGTGCTGCGACGGACCGTCGGCACGTCGATGTACGTCGAGACCGTCGCGCCGATCCGCGTCGGCCCGCCGCTGGCCGCGCGCACCGGGCTCGCGGGCGGCGGCGTGATCGGCTACGTCCAGGTCGGGCTCTCGGTCCAGTCGCAGTCCGCCCGGTTCCGCAACTACGTCGCCGGCGCGCTCACGGTCGTGGGGATCGTGCTCGTCGTCGCGATGCTCGTGGCGCTCCTGATGACGCGGCGGCTCGTGGCGCCGATGCGGCGCCTGATGCGCGCGGCGCGCGCGGTGGCGGGAGGCCGCCTCGACGTCTACGTGCCGACGCGGTCGCGCGACGAGCTTGGCCTCCTGACCCACACGTTCAACCACATGACGCAGCGGCTCGCCGAGTCGCAGGCGCAGGTCGTGAGCTACCAGCGCACGCTCGAGGAGAAGGTCGCGCAGCGCACGCGCGAGCTCGAGATCGCGACCGCGCACGCCTACAAGCTCGCGCAGCACGACATCCTCACCGGGTTGCCGAACCGCTCGCTGCTGAACCAGCGACTGCGGCAGATCATCGCGACCGCGCACCGCGACGGCACGCAGGTCGCGTGCCTGTTCCTCGACTTCGACCACTTCAAGCGCATCAACGACACGCTGGGCCACGACGCGGGCGACCAGCTGCTGCAGTCGATCGCGCAGCGCCTCGGCAGCGCGGTGCGCGAGTCGGACACGGTCGCCCGCCTCGGGGGGGACGAGTTCGTGCTCGTGCTCCCGGGGCTCGACCCGGCGCACGCGACCTTCGAGGTGATGAGCGTCGTGCACCGGGTGCGCGAGTCGTTCCTCGCGCCGTTCCGCATCGCCGACCAGTCGCCGACGCTGACCTGCTCGGTGGGCGTGTCGATCTACCCGCTCGACGCGCAGGACCCGTCGACGCTGATCAAGCAGGCCGACACCGCGATGTACGCGGCGAAGGAGGCCGGGCGCAACGCCTACCGGTTCTACACGGCCGACATGAATGCCCGCGTGCAGCAGCGCCTGCAGATCGAGACCGACATGCGCCGCGGGCTGATGGACGACGAGTTCTTCCTCGTCTACCAGCCGCAGGTCGCGACCGCCACCGGCCGCGCGTTCGGCGTCGAGGCGCTGCTCCGCTGGCGCGACCCGGAGCGCGGCGTCATCGGGCCGGCCGAGTTCATCCCGATCGCCGAGGAGTCCGGCATGATCCAGGCGCTCGGCGCGCGCGTGCTGCGCGAGGCGTGCCGGCAGGTCGCCGAGTGGCACCGCCAGGGGATGCCGATGCGGCTGTCGGTCAACCTGTCGGTGCAGCAGCTCCAGCACGACAGCTGGCTGTCGATCGTGGAGGACGCGCTTTCGAGCTCGGGGCTCGCGGCGCGCGAGCTCGACCTCGAGATCACCGAGAGCGTGATCATCACGCACCCGGACAAGGCCGTCGCGACGCTCGCGCGCCTGAAGGAGATGGGCGTCTCGATCACCGTCGACGACTTCGGCACCGGCTACTCGTCGCTCTCCTACCTCGCCCGGCTGCCGATCCAGGGCCTCAAGATCGACCAGCGCTTCGTGCACGGCATCGAGCGCAATCCCAACGACGAGACGATCACGCAGGCGATCGTCGCGCTCGCGCAGTCGCTCGGCCTGCGCTGCATCGCAGAGGGCGTGGAGACGCGCCCGCAGATCGAGTTCCTGCGCCGGCACGGCTGCGAGTACGCGCAGGGCTATCTCGTCTGCCCGCCGCTCGAGAGTGAGGAGCTCCGGGCGTGGTGGACGTCGCGCGCCGCGGACGTCGCGGCGGCGCAGCCAGAGCTCTTTCCCGCGAACCGGTAGCGAAGGCCTCGGCCCCGGGGGCGAGGCCAGCTACGACGCCGCGACGCGCGCCGCCCGCGCACGCGCCCAGCGCGACCATCATCATCGCGGTCAGCGCGAGCGACGCGGCGCGCGGGGACCGGTCGCGAGGAACGCGAACGGCAGCACACCGTCGCCGCGACGAGGTCGGCGACGAACATCCAGGCGAGGCGGGGCACGACGCCTCGGCGCGGCGGCCGGCGAGGATCGCGTTTCGCGCGATCCTCGTCGCCGCCGAGCGCGACGAGCGCACGCCCGCGGCCGGATCGCGCACCACGGGGCGACGGGTCCGCGTCGGCGACTGGCGCGATGGCCCCGCTCGCCGCCATCGGAATGCCGCCGCGGCTCGCGGCGCCGGCGATCAGCACGACGCGCCCGCCGGCGCGATCGAAGATCGAGGACCGCGCGGTCCGCATGCCGAACACGCGTCGAGCGAGGCGCGAAACGACGCCGCGATCGTCGCGCCCGCCGCTCATCGCGCGAGGTCGGGCACATCGACGTCGCGGATCGTCGACGTCGGCCGAGGACGGCGCGATGCGCGACGATCGCCTTCGCCCATCCGCCCGCGAGCGCCTCCAGCGCGTCGCGGTGCGCGGCCGCGAAGCCGACCGGATGGCCACGCTTGAACGGCGCGGCGATCGACACGCCCATCGCGATCGCGTCCCCCACGCGCCGGATCGTCGCGGCGCGGCATGTCGGCGAGCGCGACGATCCATCGTCGCGCTGCGGCGACGCCGCGAGGGCCGACGCGGGCAGTGCACGATCGTCTGTCGCCGGGCCGCACGACGGCCAGCGTGCGAGGCAGCGCCGCGACGAGCGCGAGGCAGGAAGCGACGCCGACGGGCGTGCCATCGGCGAGCGTCGCGAGGAGCTTGGCGCTCCCGAAGCGCCGCGCGGATCCCGCGGCGAGCAGGATGCCGGCGGGCGCGCCGCTCACCGGGCGCCTCAGTCGGGCAGCAGCCGGAACCTGGCGTCGCGCACGACGACCGGCACGCGCGCGCGCTCGTCCATGCCGTTGTGGTCGGTCGCCGACATGTTGAACACGCCCTGCGTCCCGACGACCTCCCTCGATTGCTCGAGGCGTCGCGCAGCGCGCCAGGAACGCCTCGGTGCCCGGCTTCGCGCCGGACTTCAGCGCGACCGGGATCGCGCGCTCGAGCAGCAGCCAGCCGTCCCAGACGTTCGCGCCGAACGTCGCGGGCACCGTGCCGAACTTCGCCTTGTACGCGTCGATGTAGGCGAGCGCGACCTTCTTCGTCGGGTTCGCGTCCGGGATGTCGTCGAGGACGAGCATCGGCCCCGCGGCGAGCACCGTGCCCTCGACCTTGTCCTTGCCGAGCGCGATGAAGTCGTTCGTCGCGACCGCGTGCGTCTGGTAGATCGTGCCCTTGAAGCCCTGGTCGCGCAGCGTCGCCTCGGGCAGCACCGCGGGGCCGCCGACCGCGGCGATGAACATCGCGTCGGGCTTCGCGGCGACGAGCTTCAGCGCCTGGCCGGTGACGCTCTGGTCGGTGCGCGCGTAGCGCTCGACGGCGACGATCCGGATGCCCTCCTTCTCCGCCATCGGCGTGAGCACCCTGAGCCAGTTCTCGCCGTAGGGGTCGTTGAAGCCGATGAAGCCCAGCGTCTTCACGCCCGCCTTCTTCATCTGGCGGATCAGCGCGGAGGCGATCAGGTCGTCGTTCTGCGTCGTCTTGAACACCCAGCGGCGCTTCGCGTCGAGCGGCTCGACGACGTTGCTGCTGCCGACGGTGGCGAGCAGCGGCGTGCGGCTCTCCGCGATCGTGTCGAGGATCGCGAGCGCCGCCGGCGTGGTCGACGGACCGATGATCGCGTCGACGTTGCTCTCCGAGATCAGCTTCTTCGCGTTCTGCAGCGCGCGCGTCGAGTCCGCGCCGTCCTCGAGCTGCAGGTACTCGATCGTCGCGTCGCCGACGCGCCTGGGCAGGAGGTCGCCGGTGTTCTTCTGCGGCACGCCGATCGCGGCGGTCGGGCCGGTCGCCGAGACGAGCAGGCCGATCTTCACCTGCGCGGCGGCGGGCATCGCGGCGACGAGCGTGGCGAGCAGCAACGGGGCGAAGCGGATGCGCGAATGCGCCGCTAGCGCGGTGGCGAATCGCGGCGAGCGGCCCTCCTCGGGCCGTCTCGGGAGCAGGGCGAGCATCGGCGTCGATCCCCGCCCGCTTCGCGCGCGGGGCCCCTCGCCGCCGAGCTCGCGGCCTCCTAGGACCGTCTCGGACCAGCAAGCGGTCTCGTGTCGGCCGCTGCGACCACTCGCAATCATCGGCGGATCGCGCGCACCCTCGCCGCCGCTCGCGGCCTCCTAGACCGTCTCGTACCAGCAAGCGGTCTCGTGTCGGCCGCTGCGCGAATCCGCCCGTCGCGCGCGGGACCTCGCCGCCGATCGCGGCCTCCTAGGAGACCAGCAAGCGGAGCGACCACTCGCAATCATCGGCGTCGATCCCCGCCCGCTTCGCGCCGTCGAGCTCGGGTCGCTACCCGAAGAAAGCCTTGAGCTTGTCGAAGAACGATTTCTGCCGCGGGCTGTGCGCGGCCGGATCCTGCAGGTTGATCGCCTCGAACTCGCGCAGGAGCTCCTTCTGCTTCGACGTGAGCTTCACCGGGGTCTCGACCGCGACGTGGCAGTAGAGATCGCCGGTGACCGACCCGCGCACCGGGCGGATGCCCTTGTTGCGCAGCCGGAACACCTGGCCCGTCTGCGTCTCCGGCGGGATCTTCACCTTCGCGTGACCGTCGAGCGTCGGGATCTCGATCTCGCCGCCGAGCGCCGCGGTCGCGAAGCCGATCGGCATCTCGCAATGGAGGTCGGCTCCCTCGCGCTGGAACACCGAGTGCGGCTTCAGCTGGACGACGACGTAGAGGTCGCCGGGCGGGCCGCCGTTCACGCCCGCCTCGCCTTCGCCCGACAGCCGGATGCGGTCGTCCGTGTCGACGCCCGCGGGGATCTTCACCGACAGCGTCTTGTGCTTGCGCACGCGACCCGCGCCGCCGCAGGTCGCGCAGGGATCGGGAACGATCTTGCCCGAGCCGTGGCACTGCGGGCAGGTCTGCTGGATCGAGAAGAAGCCCTGGGAGACGCGCACCTCGCCGCGGCCGTGGCAGGTCGGGCACTGCTTGGACTGGGTGCCCGGCTTCGCGCCGCTGCCGTGGCAGGTCTCGCAAGGCTCCATCGTCGGGATGCGGATGCGCGCCTCGGTGCCGCGCGCCGCCTCCTCGAGCGAGAGCTCGAGGTTGTAGCGCAGGTCGGCGCCGCGGAACACGCCGTTGCCGCGCCCGCCGCGGCCCTGGCCGAAGATCTCGCCGAAGATGTCCCCGAACGCGTCCGCGAAGCCGCCGAAGCCCTCGGGGCCGGCGCCGCGTGCGCCGGCGCCGAAGCCGGCCGCCGGGTCGACGCCCGCGTGGCCGAACTGGTCGTAGGCCGCGCGCTTCTTCGCGTCGGTGAGGACTTCGTAGGCCTCCTTGGCCTCCTTGAATTTCTCCTCGGAGCCCTTGTCGTCCGGGTTGCGGTCCGGGTGGTGCTTCATCGCGAGCTTCCGGTAGGACTTCTTGATGTCCTCCTCGGAAGCGTCGCGGTTGACGCCCAGCACGGTGTAGTAGTCGCGTTTCGATGCCATGGATCCGCCGCGCTCCCCTTCGTCAGCCGCTCTTCCGCATCACCGTTCCACAACGACCGCATTCGCCGTTCCACAACGACAACGCTGGATTGAGCGTCACCCGCGGGTGACGCTTGAATCCGGCCAGATAGACCGCGGCGCGAAGCGCGGCGGAATATCGGAGAAGCGAGGCCGCAAGCAAACGGCGTCGCCGCCTACTTGCGGTCCTTCACTTCCGTGTATTCGGCATCGACGACCTTCTCGTCGCCTTCCTTCGACCCGCCGTGCGCATGCGCGCCGCCCTGATCGCCCGCGGCGCCCGCGCCCGCCGCCGCCTGCGCCTGCGCGTACATCGCCTCGCCGAGCTTCTGCGACGCCTTCGCGAGCGCCTCGGTCTTCGCCTCGAGCGCGTCCTTCGCGGCGTCCTTCTGCTTCAGGAGCTCCTCGGCGTCCTTCACCGCGGCCTCGATCTTCGCCTTCTCGTCGGCGCCGACCTTGTCGCCGTGCTCGCCGAGCGACTTCTTCACGCTGTGCACCAGCGCGTCGAGGCCGTTGCGGGCCTGCACCGCCTCCATCAGCTTGCGGTCTTCCTCGGCGTGCGCCTCGGCGTCCTTCACCATCCGCTGGATCTCGTCCTCGGACAGGCCGGAGTTCGCCTTGATCGTGATCTTCGCTTCCTTCTGCGTCGCCTTGTCCTTCGCCGAGACGTGCAGGATGCCGTTCGCGTCGATGTCGAAGGTCACCTCGATCTGCGGCACGCCGCGCGGCGCGGCGGGATGCCCTCGAGGTTGAACTGCCCGAGGCTCTTGTTGCCCGACGCCATCTGGCGCTCGCCCTGGAGCACGTGGATCGTCACCGCGCCCTGGTTGTCGTCCGCGGTCGAGAACACGTTCTGCGCCTTGGTCGGGATCGTCGTGTTCTTCTTGATGAGCGGCGTCAGCACGCCGCCGAGCGTCTCGATGCCGAGCGTCAGCGGCGTCACGTCGAGCAGCAGCACGTCCTTGCGCTCGCCCGCGAGCACCGAGGCCTGGACCGCCGCGCCGACCGCGACCGCCTCGTCCGGGTTCACGTCCTTGCGCGGCTCCTTGCCGAAGAACGCCTTGACCTTCTCCTGCACCTTGGGCATGCGCGTCTGGCCGCCCACGAGGATCACGTCGGCGATGTCGGCGAGCTTGACGTCCGCGTCCTTGATCGCGACGCGGCAGGGCTCGATCGTGCGCTCGATCAGGTCCTCGACGAGCGCCTCGAACTTCGCGCGCGTCACCTTCATCGACAGGTGCTTCGGCCCGCTCTGGTCCGCCGTGATGTACGGGAGGTTGATCTCGGTCTGCTGCGAGCTCGACAGCTCGATCTTCGCCTTCTCGGCCGCTTCCTTGAGGCGCTGGAGCGCGAGCACGTCGTTCTTGAGGTCGACGCCGGCGTCCTTCTTGAACTCGGTGACGATGTAGTCGATCAGCCGCTGGTCGAAGTCCTCGCCGCCGAGGAACGTGTCGCCGTTGGTCGACAGCACCTCGAACTGGTGCTCGCCGTCGACGTCCGCGATCTCGATGATCGAGATGTCGAACGTGCCGCCGCCGAGGTCGTACACCGCGATCTTGCGGTTGCCTTCCTTCTTGTCGAGCCCGAACGCGAGCGCGGCCGCGGTCGGCTCGTTGATGATGCGCTTGACCTCGAGGCCCGCGATCTTGCCCGCGTCCTTGGTCGCCTGGCGCTGCGAGTCGTTGAAGTACGCCGGGACCGTGATCACGGCCTCGGTCACTTCCTCGCCGAGGTAGTCCTCGGCGGTCTTCTTCATCTTGCGCAGGATCTCGGCCGACACCTGCTGCGGCGCGATCTTCTTGCCGCGCACCTCGACCCAGGCGTCGCCGTTGTCGGCCTTGCCGATCTTGTACGGCATCAGGCCGATGTCCTTCTGCACTTCCTTCTCGTCGAACTTGCGGCCGATCAGGCGCTTGACCGCGTAGATCGTGTTGCGCGCGTTGGTGACCGCCTGGCGCTTCGCGGGGGCGCCGACGAGGATCTCGCCGTCGTCCGCGTACGCGACGACGGACGGCGTCGTGCGCGCGCCTTCCGAGTTCTCGATCACCTTCGTCTGCCCGCCTTCCACGATGGCGACGCAGCTGTTGGTGGTCCCGAGGTCGATGCCGATCATCTTGGCCATGAAATCGCTCCGATGCTGGTGTGCTTGGGGTCTATGCCTGAGCCGAAAATGGGGTTTTCGGCGATCAACTCAAGCCTGGCCGGCCCCCGCGGGCGGCGTCTCGGCGGGACCGCTCGAGACCGCGACGAGCGCGGGGCGCAGCACGCGATCGTTCAGCAGGTAGCCCTTCTGGAACACCTGCAGCACGGTCTGGGCGGGCTTCGCCGACGGGATCATCGTCATCGCCTGGTGGCGGTTCGGGTCGAACCGCTCGCCGGCCGGATCGATCGGGACGATCGACGACTTCTCGAAGGCCGCGGCGAGCGTCTTCAGCGTGAGCTCGACGCCCTCGCGCAGCTGCTCCGGCGTGGCCGCGCCGGCGGACAGCGCCTGCTCGAGCGCGTCGCGAACCGGCAGGAGCTCCGAGGCGAAGCGCTCGATCGCGTACTTGTGCGCCCGCGCGACGTCGGACTGCCCGATCCTGCGGACGTTCTCGCTCGGCCTTGGCGCGGAGCCAGGCGTCCTTCAGGTCGGCGACTCCGCGCTCGGCCTTCCCCAGGATCTCGGCCAGGTCCGGAGCGGATCTGCGGGCGGCGTCGGCGACCCGGTCGACACCGGGCTGATCGCCGCCGGGGTTCGGGGCATCGTTCGGGTTCATTCGCACGTCGGTTCGGGGGTCGGAAAGACTACTCGGGAATCATGGGGACGGTTCCACCGGGTTCAACCCCCGAGAGGCCACCGATCCCGGGCGAAACGGGACGCCGGGCCCGGCCCGGATCCCGCCCGCCCTCGACCCCGTCAGTTCGGCGCCCGCCCGGCGCCGGGCGCCAGCGCCGCTGCCAGCACCCGGATCGCATGGACGGCGGTGCGCGGGGCCCCGTCGGCCCGCGTGCCGTCGGCGATCTGGTGGCGGCTGCTCGTGCCGCCGGCCACGACCAGCGTCCCGGGGTCCGACCGCCGGACGGCGGGAAGGAGCGCGAGCTCGGCCATCCGCATCGAGATCGGGTGGTGCTCGGCCTCGTAGCCGAAGGCGCCGGCCATCCCGCAGCAGGACGACTCGACCGGCTCGACCGCGAGGCCGGGCACGAGCTTCAGGAGCGTCGTCGTCGACGAGAAGGCGTCGAACGCCTTCTGGTGGCAGTGGCCGTGGACGAGCGCGCGATTCTGCGGGATCGCCGCCAACGGCAGGCGCAGGCGCCCCGCCGCGTGCTCGCGCGCCAGGAACTCATCGACGAGCATCGCGCGCTCCGCGAGCGCCCGCGCGCGCTCGCCCAGGCCGAGCGCGAGGAATCCTCGTCGCGCAGCGTGAACAGGCACGAAGGCTCGAGGCCGACGATCGCCGCGCCGCGCTCGACGTGCGGCGCGAGCGCCTCGACGACGCGGCGCGCCTCGCGCCTGGCCTGCTCGACCAGGCCGGCCCCCAGGTAGGTGCGCCCGCAGCACAGCGCCCGCCTCTCGCCCGCCGGCGGCCGCGCGATCGCGACGCGGAAGCCGCCGGCGCGCAGCACCGCGACCGCGTCGCGCGCGTTCTCGGGCTCGAAGTGGTCGGTGAACGTATCCACGAGCAGCACGACGTCGGCGCGCTCGTCGTCGGGCGGCGCGGACCGCATGAACGTGTCGCGGCGCCAGCGCGGCAGCGAGCGCTGCGAGGCGATGCCCGCCAGGCGCTCGGCGAGCCAGGGCGCGCCGGGCAGCCGGTCGCGCAGGTTCGAGAGCCAGGGCACGCGCGCGGCGTGCGGCGCCCAGCGCGGCAGCGTCGCGAACATCCGGTCGCGCCAGGCGAGCCGGTGCGTCCGGTGCCACTGCGCGCGGAACTCGATCTTCATTCGCGCCATGTCGACGCCGGTCGGGCACTCGCGCCGGCAGCCCTTGCAGCTCACGCAGAGATCCAGCGCGTCCAGGACCTCGGGCGCCGCGGCGTCCGCCCCGAAGGCCCCGGAGAGCGCGAGCCGCAGCGTGTTCGCGCGGCCGCGCGTGACGTGCCGCTCGTCCCGCGTCGCCCGGAAGCTCGGGCACATCGTGCCGGCGTCGAACTTGCGGCAGTGGCCGTTGTTGTTGCACATCTCGGCGGCCTTCGCGAAGCCGCGGGCGGGATCCCCGCCGGTGCCCGGCGCGCTCGTCGCGCCGCTCGCCGCGTCGCCGTTCACGTCCCATGCCGACCAGTCGAGCGCGGTGGCGACCGGCAGGACCCGATGCCCCGGCGGGAAGCGGAACAGCGTCGCGTCGTCCATCCGCGGCGGGCGGACGATCTTGCCGGGATTCATCAGCCCGTCCGGGTCGAAGAGCGCCTTCACCTCCTCGAACGCGCGCGCGAGGCGCGGGCCGAACTGCCACGCGACCCATTCGCTGCGCACGAGGCCGTCGCCGTGCTCGCCCGAGTACGCGCCCTTGTACTCGCGCACCATCGCCGAGGCCTCCTCGGCGATCGCGCGCATCTTCGCGGCGCCGTCGCGGCGCATGTCGAGGATCGGCCGGACGTGCAGCGTGCCGACCGACGCGTGCGCGTACCAGGTGCCGCGCGTCCCGTGCTTCTCGAATACGCGCGTCAGCCGGTCGACGTACTCGGCGAGGTGCTCGAGCGGCACCGCGCAGTCCTCGATGAACGAGACCGGCTTGCCGTCGCCCTTCATGCTCATCATGATGTTGAGGCCCGCCTTGCGGACCTCCCACAGCGAGCGCTGCGCGCCGGCGTCGGTCATCGGCACGACGGATCCGGGCAGGCCGTGGTCGCCCATCAGCGCGACCAGCCGCTCGAGGCGGCGGCGCGGGTCGCCGGCGTCCTCGCCGGTGAATTCGACGAGCAGGATCGCGCCGGGCTCCCCGATCAGCGCCGCGTCGATCACCGGGCGGAACGCCGGGTTCGCGCGCGCGAGATCGATCATCGTGCGGTCGACGAGCTCGACCGCGGAGGGCGCGAGCGCGACGATGTGCCGCGCGCTCTCCATCGCCCGGTACAGCGACGGGAAGTTGACGACGCCGAGCGTCCGGTGCGCGGGAAGGGGCGCGAGCTTCAGCGTGAGCTCGCGGGTCCACGCGAGCGTGCCCTCGCTGCCGACCAGCAGCTGCGCGAGGTTGACGCGGCCGTCGTCCGCGTAGGGCCGCTCGCTCCGCGGGTGGTAGACGTCGAGGTTGTAGCCGCCGACGCGGCGCATCACGCGCGGCCAGCGCGCCTCGATCTCGTCGCGCTCGCGCTCGCCGATCGCGCGCAGCCCCTCGACCAGCTCGCGCACGCGCGGCGGCGCGCCGGCCATCGCGGCCTCGTCGCCGAAGCGCGCCTCGGTGCCGTCGGCGAGCATCGCGTCGATCGCGACGACGTTGTGGACCATGTTGCCGTAGGCGATCGAGCGCGAGCCGCAGGAATTGTTGCCGGCCATGCCCCCGAGCGTCGCCTGCGCGGAGGTCGAGACGTCGACCGGGAACCAGAGCCCGTGCGGCTTCAGCCACGCGTTCAGCGCGTCGAGCACGATGCCCGGCTCGACCGCGACGGTGCGCGCGCCGCGGTCGAACGCGGTGACGCCCGCGAGCCGCCTGCTGTGGTCGACGACGAGCGCGGCCCCGACCGTCTGTCCGCACTGGGAGCTGCCCGCGCCGCGCGGCAGGAGCGGGACGCCGAGCTCGCGGCAGGCCGCGAAGGCCTCGCGCACGTCCTCGTGCGACGCGGGGACCAGCACGCCGACGGGCTCGACCTGGTAGATCGACGCGTCGGTCGCGTACCGCCCGCGCGATGCGCGATCGAACAGCACGTCGCCGCGCACGGCGCCGCGCAGGCGGCGCGCGAGCTCGCCGGCGAGCGTCGCGGGCTTCGGTGGGGCGATCGTGGCCATCGGTCGTGTCGCCCCGCATTCTAAGTCCCGTGAAGGCGCCCGTTGCGCGCCGCTGCGCGGATGCGTAGCATCGGCCGTTCCCGGCGCGCCGTGCCGGACCCGCCATGCCGACCGCCGACCATCGTCCCTCGGGGCGCCACTTCCTTCAGATCCCGGGCCCGACCAACGTGCCCGACCGCGTGCTGCGCGCGATCGACGCGCCGACGATCGACCATCGCGGCCCGGAGTTCGCCGAGCTCGGCAAGGCGGTGATCGCCGGGATGAAGCGCGTCCTGGCGACCGACGCGAACGTCGTGATCTACCCGGCGTCGGGCACCGGCGCCTGGGAGGCCGCGCTCGTCAACACGCTGTCGCCCGGCGATCGCGTGCTGATGGCCGAGACCGGCCAGTTCGCGACGCTGTGGCGCAGGCTCGCCGAGCGGCTCCAGCTCGCCGTCGAGTTCATCCCGGGCGACTGGCGGCGCGGCGCCGACGCGGGCGAGATCGAGGCGCGGCTCGCGAAGGACGCGTCGCACGCGATCAAGGCGGTCTGCGTCGTCCACAACGAGACCTCGACGGGGGCGGTCACGCGCGTGCCGCTCGTGCGCGCGGCCATGGACCGCGCCGCGCATCCCGCGCTCCTGATGGTCGACACGATCAGCTCGCTGGGCTCGATCGACTACCGCCACGACGCGTGGGGCGTCGACGTCACCGTCGCCGGCTCGCAGAAGGGGCTGATGCTGCCGCCGGGCCTCTCGTTCAACGCGTTCTCGGCGAAGGCGCTCGCGGCGGCCGAGCGCGCGAAGCTGCCGCGCTCGTACTGGGACTGGCGCGAGATGCTGGGGCCCAACGCTAACGGCTTCTTCCCGTACACGCCGTCCACCAACCTGCTCTTCGGGCTGCGCGAGGCGCTGGCGATGCTGTTCGAGGAAGGGCTGCCGCAGGTGTTCGCGCGCCACGACCGGCACGCCGAGGCGACGCGCCGCGCGGTGCGCGCCTGGGGCCTCGAGATCCTGTGCGCCGAGCCCGCCGACTACAGCTCGTCACTCACCGCGATCGTGATGCCCGAGGGCCACGACGCCGACCGGTTCCGCCGCATCGCGCTCGAGCGCTACGACGTCTCGCTCGGCCAGGGGCTCGGCAAGCTGTCCGGCAAGGTGTTCCGCATCGGGCACCTCGGCTGGTTTAACGACCTGATGCTGTGCGGGACGCTCGCGGGCGTCGAGATGGGACTCGCGCTCGCGCAGGTGCCGCACCGCAAGGGCGGCGTCGACGCCGCGATGGGCTGGCTCGTCGACGCCGCGCGCCAGGCTTTGCCTCGCGCGGCCTGATTCACCCGGGGGTCTCGCGAGCGCGCCGCCCGAGCGCGCCGCGCCCAAGCAGGTCCATTCGACTGGAGGAGCCGCATGAACGCATTCCGAACCGCGACCGGCCGCCGCGCCGTCGCTCGCGCCGTCGTCGCCTTCGCCGCGGCGCTCGGCCTCGCCGGCGTCGCAGAGGCGCAGCTCGAGATCAAGCTCGGCCACGTCGGCGAGCCGGGATCGGTGTTCCAGAAGAGCGCCGACGAGTACGCGCGCCGCGCCAACGCCAAGCTCGGCGGCAAGGCGAAGGTCGTCGCCTACGGCTCGAGCCAACTCGGCAGCGACGAGGAGATGGTCCAGAAGCTCAAGCTCGGCACGATCGACATGGCGCTGCCGTCGACCGTGATGAGCTCGCAGGTCGACCTCTTCGGCGTGTTCGAGATGCCCTACCTCGTCAAGGACCGGGCGCACATGATGCGCATCGAGAAGGAGCTCTTCTGGTCGAAGCTCGAGCCCGAGGCCGAGAAGAAGGGCCTGAAGGTGCTGGCGGTCTGGGAGAACGGCTTCCGCCAGATCACCAACAGCAAGCGGCCGATCGTGAAGCCCGCGGACCTCGCGGGGATCAAGCTGCGCGTGCCCGGCGGCAAGTGGCGCGTCAAGATGTTCCAGGCCTACGGCGCGAACCCGAGCCCGATGAAGTTCTCCGAGGTGTTCACCGCGCTGCAGACCGGCGTGATGGACGGCCAGGAGAACCCGTTCACGCAGATCTACTCGGCGAAGTTCCAGGAGGTCCAGAAGTACCTGTCGCTCACCGGGCACGTGTACACGCCGGCCTACCTGACCGTGGGCAAGGCCAAGTGGGAATCCCTGCCCGCGGACGTGCGCAAGATCCTCGAGGACACCGCGAAGGAGACCCAGGCCTACGTCTACGAGGTCGCGGCGAAGGACGACGACGAGCTGCTCGGCAAGCTCAAGGCCGCGGGCATGCAGGTGAACGAGGTCGACAAGGACGCGTTCATCGCGGCGAGCAAGGCGATCTACGACGAGTTCGGCAAGGAGGTCGCCGGAGCGAAGGAGGTCATCGACCGCGCGGTCGCGCTCGGGAAGTAGGCCGATGGCGTCCACCGACGGCGCCCCCGCGCCGCGCGCGCGGGGGTCGGCGCTCGCGATCTTCCGCGAGAGCTACGGACGCTTCCTCGAGGTCGTCGTCAGCGCCCTGATGGTGGCGCTGTTCGTCGAGGTCACCGCGGGCGTCGTGTTCCGCACGCTCGGCCACGCGCTCGCGTGGTACGACGAGATCGCGTCGGTGATGCTCGCGTGGCTCACGTTCTACGGCTCGGCGCTCGCGTCCGTGCGGCGCGCGCACATCGGCTGCCCCGAGATCGTCGACCAGATGCCGCCGGCGGCGCGCCGCGCGACGGCGGTCGCGGTGCAGTTGATCGTCATCGCGTTCTTCGCGCTGCTCGCCTGGGTCGGCGTGAAGATCATGCCGGTGCTCGCCGGCGACACGATGGTGAGCCTCCCGTGGATGCCGATGAACGTCGTGCAGTCGGTGATCCCGATCTCGTCGGTGCTGATCGTGATCGCCGAGGCCCTCCACCTGCTCGAGCTCCTCGCGGGTCCGCCCGCCGCGGCCGGCGGCCCCGCCGCCGACGTCCTCCACTGAGCGGCGGTCGCGATGGCCATCATGCTCGGTCTCTTCGCGGCGGTGCTGGCGCTCGTGCTCGTCAACGTGCCGATCGCGGTGGCGCTGGGCGTCGTCGCGCTCGTCGCGATGGTCGCCACCCACGGCCCCGCGATCCTGCCGAACCTCGCGGTCGTCACCTACAACGGGGCGACGAGCTTCCCGCTGCTCGCGATCCCGCTGTTCATCCTCGCCGGCGCGATCATGAACGCGTCGGGCATCTCGCAGCGGCTGATCGCCTTCGCCTCCGCGGTGTTCGGCTGGATCCGGGGCGGGCTCGCGCACGTCTCGATCGGCTCGTCGCTGTTCTTCGCGGAGATCTCGGGCTCGGCGGTCGCCGACGTCGCGGCGCTCGGCTCGATCCTGATCCCCGGGATGAAGTCGAAGGGCTATCCGGCGCCGTTCGCCGCGGCGGTGATGTCGTCGGCGGCCACGCTCGCCGTGATCATCCCGCCTTCGATCCCGATGATCCTGTACGCGGTGATGGCGGAGACCTCCGTCGTCCAGCTGTTCGTCGCCGGCATCGTGCCGGGGATCCTCGGCGGCCTGGGCCTGATGGCGATGGCGTCGTGGTTCGCGCGGCGCTACGACCTGCCGCGCGACTCGGCGTTCTCGTGGGAGCGCGTCCGCGCGACGGCGCGCGAGGCGCTGTGGGCGTTCCTGCTGCCGATCATCATCCTGGGCGGCATCTTCGGCGGGATCGTGACGGCGACCGAAGGCGCCGCGCTCGCCGTGGTCGCGGCGCTTTTCGTCGGGCTGGCGATCTACCGCGAGCTCGACGTCGCGCACCTGCGCAGGACCGTTCTCGAGGGTGGCGTGCAGACCGCGGTGGTGATGCTGCTCGTCGCGACCAGCTCGCTGCTCGGCACCTACCTCACCGAGGTGCAGGCGCCGCAGGCGCTCGCGCACGCGGTGGCCGAGATGACGCAGAACAAGTGGCTCGTGCTCGCGATGCTGAACCTGCTGTTCCTGCTGCTCGGCATGTTCCTGCATTCGGCGGCGGCGATCATCCTCGTCGTGCCGGTCGTCATGCCGCTCGTGAAGGCCGTCGGCATCGACCCGGTGCACTTCGGGCTGATCGTCACGGTGAACCTCGGCATCGGCCAGCAGACGCCGCCGGTCGCGAGCGTGCTGATGGTCGCGAGCTCGATCGCCAAGGAGTCGGTCTGGGCGGTGACGCGCGTCAACGTCTGGTTCATCGGCGTGCTGCTCGCCGTCCTGCTCCTCGTCACCTACGTGCCGGTCACCGGCATGGGGCTCGTGCAGCTCTTCTACCGCTGACGCCGATGGACGCCATCCTCGTCGAGCGCGACGGCGCGATCGCGACCGTCGTCCTGAACCGCCCGGAGAAGCTGAACGCGTTGACGCGCGCGATGTGGGAGGCGCTCGGCAAGGCGGTCGACACGCTGTCGGCCGACGATTCGGTGCGCTGCATCGTCGTGCGCGGCGCGGGCGAGCGGGCGTTCTCGCCGGGCAACGACATCTCGGAATTCGCGACCGAGCGCTCGAACAAGGCGCAGGCGGTCGAGTACGGCGGCGTGATGCACCGGACCGCCGCGTCGCTCGCGCGCTGCCGGCATCCGCTGGTGGCGCGCATCCACGGCATCTGCGTCGGCGGCGGCCTCGAGATCGCCGCGCTGTGCGACGTCCGCATCTGCGGCGCGTCGAGCCGCTTCGGCGCGCCGATCAAGAACCTGGGCCTCGTGATGGCCTATCCCGAGATGGCGCCGCTCGTCCGGCTGGTCGGCCCGGCGGTCGCGCTGGAGATCCTGCTCGAGGGCCGCGTGTTCGACGCCGCCGAGGCGCTGCAGAAGGGCCTCGTCTCGCGCGTCGTTCCGGACGACCGCGTCGCCGACGAGGCGACCGAGGCCGCCCGGCGGATCGCCGAGGGCGCGCCGCTGGTCGCGCGCTGGCACAAGCAGGCGGCGCGCCGCCTCGTCGAGGGCACGCCGATCACGCCCGCCGAGCACGACTCCGCGTTCGATTGCTTCGACACCGAGGACTTCCGCGCGGGCTACGCGGCGTTCCTCGCGAAGGCGAGGCCCGAGTTCAAGGGGCGCTGATGCCCGCGCCGCGCCGCCCGGGCCCGCTCACCGGCATGCGCGTGCTCGAGCTCGCGCAGATCATGGCCGGCCCCACCGCCGGGATGATGCTCGCCGACATGGGCGCCGACGTCGTCAAGGTCGAGAAGCTCCCCGGCGGCGACGACTCGCGCGGCTACCGCGAGCCGCGCGTCAACGGCGTCTCGGCGCCGTTCCTGATCCTCAACCGGAACAAGCGCGGCATCGCGCTCGACCTCAAGAGGCCGCAGGGCCGCGAGATCCTGCTGCGGCTCGTGCGCGGCGCCGACGTGCTCACCGAGAACTACCGCCGGGGCACGCTCGAGAAGCTCGGCCTCGGGTACGAGGTGCTGTCGGCGGCGAATCCCGGCCTCGTCTACTGCGCGATCTCGGGCTACGGCCGCGACGGCCCCTGGGCCGACAAGGGCGGATTCGACCTGATCGCGCAAGGCGTGGCGGGGCTCATGTCGATCACCGGCGAGCCTGGGGGCGCGCCCGTGAAGACCGGCAACTCGGTCGCGGACATCAACGCCGGCATCCTCGCGGTGACCGGCATCCTCGCCGCGTGGGCGCACAAGCTGCGCACCGGCCAGGGCCAGGTCGTCGACACGTCGCTGATGGAGGCGGCGCTGCAGCAGACCTACTGGCACGCCGCGATCGCGTTCGCGACCGGCGAGTCGCCCGGGCCGACCGGCTCCGCGCACATCCTCACCGCGCCCTACCAGGCGTTCCGCGCGAAGGACGGCTGGGTCAACGTCGGCGGCGCGAACCAGGCGAACTGGGAGCGCATCGCCGACGTGCTCGGCCATCCCGAGTGGCGCGACGATCCTCGCTTCCGCACGAACTCGGAGCGCATGGCGAACCTGCCCGCGCTCGTCGACGCGATGAACGCGGTGCTCGCGACGCGCACGCGCGCCGAGTGGCTCGCTGCGTTCGACGCGGCGGGCGTTCCCGCGGGACCGGTGAACTCGATGCAGGAGGCGCTCTCGCACCCGCAGGCGATCGCTCGCGGCATGATCGTCGACCTCGTGCATCCGGAGGCCGGCGCGACGAAGGCGCTCGGCTGCCCGGTGCACTTCTCGGCCACCCCGGCCTCGGTGACGCGGCCCGCGCCGATGCTGGGCGAGCACACGCGCGAGGTGCTCGCCGAGGCCGGCTACTCGGCGGGCGAGATCGACGCCTTCGTCGCCGAGGGCGTCGTCGAGGCGGCCTGACGCTCGCGGCCGGCATCGGGCGGTCGCGCGACACGGACGCGGCCGGACGCTGTCACGAAGGAAGACGCGATCTCTGCCGCCGACGGCGGCAGGCTCGACGCGGCGTCGATTCCAGCGCGCGACACCGCGCGCAACGTGCGCGGATCACGGTGCGCACACCGTCCGTCGCGCAGGGCCCGCTATGGTTTACCCCAGCACCGGAACGGATCCGCTCGATCGCACTTGACTGTCGCAATCGCCAGCCGTCACGATGCCGCCCAAACTGATCGATCGCAATCCGGGAAGCCGGGGAGGGCTGCTTGTCGCGAATCGGATGCGGGTTGGCCCTGGCGTTCGCTTGGACGCTCGGCGCGACGCCTTCCGCGTGGGCCGCCGCCACGAGTCTCACCGGCCAGCTCGATCCGAACAACGCGCAGGACGTCGTCCTGTACCCGTTCACGCTGTCCGCGCCGGGAACGGTGACGATCCAGTCGTGGGGCTACGGCGGGTCCTCCGGCGCGCCCGGAGGCACCAATGCGGCCGGCGCCGTGATCGGGGGGGGCGGATTCGATCCCTACGTGTCGCTGTTCAGCGCCACCGGCCCCACAGCGACGTTCCTCGCCTCCAACGACGACGGCCTCTGCCCGCCGGGAACGATCGCCGACGCGCTCTGCGGCGATTCGACGCTGACGACCGGCGTGCTCCCGGCCGGCAGCTACACGCTCGCGATCTCCGCGTTCCTCAACATGTCGCTCGCCGAGAATCTCGGCAGCGGCACGCTCGGCGACGGGTTCGTCGGCCTGGGGAGCTTCGGCACCCGAACCAATTCGTATGCGGTGGACATCGCCGGCGCGACGTTCGTCCAGCCCACTAAGCTCATCGCGCACTCGCCGAACGGCTTGACGTTCGGGCCGCAGACCGCGGGCGCGACGAGCGGGCCGCTCGTCGTCACCGTGACCAACACGGGGACGGCGCCGGTCCTCGTCGGCGCGCTCGCCGTCGGCGGCACGAACCCGTCGAACTTCGCCGCGGCGACGACCTGCGCGGGCTCGCTCGCGGCCGGCGCGAGCTGCGTCGTCTCCGTGACGTTCACGCCGGATGGCGTCGGGCCTTTCTCCGCCACGGTGACGCTCGCGTCCGACGCGTCCAACGCGCCGACCGTGATCGCCGTCGGCGGGACCGGGACGCTCGCGGCGGTGTCGACCGCATCGCTCTCGGCGACGTCGCTCTCGTTCGGCGCGATCGTGGTCGGGCACTCGGCGACCCTTCCGCTGACGCTCGCGAACACCGGCGGCGCGACGCTGAACGTCGCGAACGTCGTCCTGGGCGGCGCGCAAGCAGGCGACTACTCGCTCGTCGACGGATGCGGCGGGCAGGCGATCGCGCCGGCCGCGACCTGCGTCGTTCAGGTGACGTTCGCGCCGAGCGCCTACGGTCCCCGAACGGCGACGCTCACGATCGTTTCCGATGCCAGCAATTCCCCGGTCGTGGTCGCGGCGATCGGCAGCGGCATCCCGCGGACGCCTCCCAATCCGGTGCCGGCCGACGAACCCGTCGCGCTGGTCCTCGCGGCACTGGCGCTGGCGGCCCTGGGCGCGCTGCGCTTGCGCGAGACCGCGGCGCACCGCAAGGTCGGCCGAATCAAACCGTGAACGAAAGGGCTCCCATGAGGCACTTCTACCGCGCTTCGATCCTCGCTTTCGCCGCGTTCTGCGCGACCGCCGCGCTCGCGCAACCCAAGCCCGCGCTCGTGCAGGACCTCGACCAGCCCGGGCGAGCGAAATACCAGGAGGCCAATTCGCACTCGTGCCAGGATGCCAGCACCTGCTACTTCTTCTTTTCCGTGGTGCCCGCGGGCAAACGACTCGTCGTAACGTGGGTCAACGTGAACTACGGCCTGAGCGCGTCGGGCTTCAGCTGGGGCATCTTGTTCCAATCCGACGCGTCCGGCGTGGACCTCTCCCTCGTGCCTTCGCCCGACCAGTGGGCCGACGCGGTGAGGACGATCAACTCGCCCGTCCTGATGTACGTGGATGCCGGTTACTATCCTGCGATCGAGATCCTGAACGGAGGACTCTTCAGCGGAGCCGCGAAGGCGACGCTCGTCGGCTACTACATCTCGGTGCCCTGACGGAGGCCGCGCGCCGCCACGGCGGACCGGAGCTAGCCCTTCGCCCCCAGCGCCTTCGCCCGCGCGAGCGTGAGCTCGCGCTCGTGCGCATCCGGCACCGGGGCGAGCCAGCCGGCGAGGTTGCGCCACGCGAGGTCGGCGAGCGCCGCGATCCAGCGCGGATGCGTGTTGAGGCACGGGATCGCGTGGAACTCGCCGCCGCCGGCCTTCTCGAACGTCGCCCTGCCCTCGATGCCGATCTCCTCGAGCGTCTCGAGGCAGTCGGACACGAAGCCCGGGCAGACGACGTCGACGCGCCGCAGCTTCTCGGCTCCGAGCGACGCGAGCGTCTCGGCCGTGTAGGGCTGGAGCCACTCGGCCTTGCCGAAGCGCGACTGGAACGAGAGCGTCCACTGGTCGGAGGCTAGCCCCAGCTCCTGCGCGAGCAGCCGCCCCGTCTTGCGGCAGTGGCAGTGGTAGGGATCGCCCAGGTCCAGCGTGCGCCGCGGCACGCCGTGGAACGACATCACGAGCCGGTCGGGCCGTCCGTGCTTCGTCCAGTAGTCGTTGACGTTCTGCGCGAGCGCCTTCACGTAGCCATCGTCGTCGTGGAACGCGTCGACGAAGCGCAGCGCCGGCGCGCGCCGGACCTTCGCGAGGTGCGCGCCGACCGCGTCGAGCACGGTCGCCGTCGTGGAGGACGAGTACTGCGGATAGAGCGGCAGCACGAGGAGCTTCGTCGCGCCCGCCGCGTGGAGCCGGTCGATCGCCGAGGCGATCGACGGCTCGCCGTAGCGCATCGCGAGCTCGACCTGCGCGTGGTCCGCCGGCAGGTTCTCCCGCTTCATGCGCTGGCCGAGCATGCCCATCAGCAGCGTGCGCTGCCGCACCGAGTGGATCGCGAGCGGCGAGCCGTCCTTCGTCCAGATCTTCGCGTACTTCTTCGCGGACGCCGCCGGCCGCGTCGTGAGCACGACGCCGTGCAGGATCGGCTGCCAGATCGCGCGCGGAATCTCGACGACGCGCGGGTCCGAGAGGAATTGCGCGAGGTAGCGGCGCACCGCCGCGGGCGTCGGCGCGTCGGGCGTGCCGAGGTTGACGATCAGGACGCCGAGCTTCGCCGGGCGATCGTGGGCGTGCGGCGGCTCGGGCAGGAAGCTCATCGGCGCCGCGCTACTCGGCCTGCTCGCGGCGGCGCCACGCCTCGAGCGCGGTCGACGCCTGCTTGCGCACCATCGGGCCGAGCAGCGGCGTGAAGCCCAGCACGCGCCCCGACAGGCCGAGCGCCTGCGTCGCCCAGCGCTTCAGGTCGAAGCGGTCGACGTGCTCGACGATGAGGCCGCGGCGGAACCGGAACGTCGCGTCGATCTCGTTGACGACGCGCCTCGCCGTCGGGCCGTACGAGTAGGTCGCCTGCCAGTGCGCGCGCCCGCCCTCGGCGTCGGCGTGGACACCGGACGTCGCGATCTTCAGGTCCTTGCCGCGCGCGCACAGCATCCGCCACATTGCCGCGGCGTCGGCGGCGTCGAGCTCCCCGAACACCGGGTCCCGGAACGTCGCGTCGCGCGCGTAGCACGCCGCCATCGTCGCCGCGTCCCGCCGCGCGAGCGCGTCGTAGAAGCGCACGATCAGGGCCCGGTGGTCGACGGCGCTCATCCCGTCAGGACTCCGAAAGCTGCTGCGTCATCGCGGTCGACAGGAGCTTCGCGGTGACGTCGACGATCGGGATCACGCGCTCGTAGGCCATGCGCGTCGGGCCGATCACGCCGAGCGTCCCGATCACCTGGCCGTCGACCTCGTAGCGCGCGGTGACGACGCTCATCTCGTCGAGCGGCGCGAGGCCCGACTCGCCGCCGATGTAGATCTGCACGCCGGCGGCGCGCTGCGACTGGTCGAGCAGATGCAGGAGCGAGGTCTTCTGCTCGAACAGGTCGAAGAGCTTGCGCACGCGCTCCATGCTCGTCGCGACGCCCTCGGTCGCGAGCAGGTTGCGCTCGCCGGCGAGCACGACCGTCTCGCTCTCGTCGATCCCGCCCGCGCCGATCGCGGCCGACATCAGCGAGGCGATGTCGTCGGACAGGCGCTTCAGCTCCTCGGCGAGGCCCGCGCGGATCGCGGGCAGCGACTGGCCGGCGAAGTGCCGGTTGAAGTAGTTGGTCGCCTCCATCAGCTGCGACTGCGTGTACGGGCGGTCGACGTGCAGGATCCGGTTCTGCACGTCGCCCTGCGAGGTGACGACGATCAGGAGCACGCGGCGGTCGCCGAGGCGGAGGAACTCGAGGTGGCGCAGGCCCGGCTCGCGGCGCGGAGTCATGACGACGCCCGCGAAGTGCGTGAGCTGCGACAGCATCTGCGCGGCGGCGCTCACGAGCTGCTGCGGCCGGTCGGCCACGAGCTCGCCCTCGAGCCGGTGGATCTCCTGCTGCTCGAGCGGCTTGACCACGACCAGGCTGTCGACGAAGAACCGGTAGCCCTTCGGCGTCGGGACGCGGCCCGCCGACGTGTGCGGGCTCGCGACGAAGCCCATCTCCTCGAGGTCCGCCATCACGTTGCGGATGGTCGCCGGCGAAAGCTCGAGGCCCGAGTGCTTCGACAGCGCGCGCGAGCCGACCGGCTGCCCGTCGGCGATGTAGCGCTCGACGAGCGTCTTCAGCAGGTGGGCGGCGCGCGGGTCGATCACGGGGCGGGTCCGGTCGCCGGGATTCTAACGCCGCGGCCCCGAGGGCCGGCCGGTATCGCGCGAAGGAGGGTCGCGTGCCGCTCGGCCGAGCGGCCGACCGGCGCGCCGGGGGGCCTGTGGAATAATCGCGGCCTATGCCCGGCCCCCCCGCCCGCTTTCCCCGCGTCGCGATCGTCGGGCGGCCCGGCACCCCGGACCTCGCGGCCCCGCTCGCGCGCCTGGCCGCCTTCCTCACCGCGCGCGGCCACGAGGTCGTGATCGAGTCGGAGACCGCGCGCCTGACGCCCCTGCCCGGGCACGCGGCCGTCGACGCCGACATGCTCGGCGCGCGCGCCGACCTCGCGATCGTGATGGGCGGCGACGGCACGATGCTGTCGATCGCACGCAGGCTCGCGCCGAACGACGTCCCGCTGATCGGCGTCAACCTCGGGCGCCTGGGCTTCCTCACCGACATCCCGCTCGCGCGGATGGAAGCCGCGCTCGAGCCGATGCTCGAGGGACGCTGCCTCGAGGAGCGCCGCACGATGCTCGCCGCGACCGTCGTGCGGTCGGGAAGGAGCGAGGACCTGGATGCCGCGCTGAACGACGTCGCGGTGAATCGGGGCGCCGGCGGCAGCATGATCGAGTGCGCGGTCGAGATCGACGGGCGCTTCGCCTACGCGATGCGCGCCGACGGACTCATCGTCGCGACGCCGACCGGCTCGACGGCCTATGCGCTGTCCGCGGGCGGCCCGATCCTCGACCCGCGGCTCTCGGCGATCGCGCTCGTCCCGGTCGCGCCGCACGCGCTCACCCACCGCCCGATCGCGCTCGCGGACCTGGCGACCGTGACGATCGAGGTCGTGCGCGGCAGCGACGCGACGGTGCACTGCGACGGCCACGCGCACACGCCGCTCGCCGAGGGCGACCGCGTCGTCATCCGCCGCGCGCCCCACCCGGCCCGCTTCCTGCACCCCGAGGGCCACGATCATTTCGCGATGCTGCGCGAGAAGCTGCACTGGAGCGAGACGCCCGAACGGCTGACCGCGCGTCGGTAGGGCCCGTTAGCCGGATCCACCCGAGATGCTGCGGCTCCTGTCGATCCGCGATTTCGTCGTCGTCTCGACGCTCGAGCTCGAGCTCGAGCCCGGCTTCACCGTGCTCACCGGCGAGACCGGCGCGGGCAAGTCGATCCTGCTCGACGCGCTGGGCCTCCTGCTCGGCGACCGCTTCGAGCCGAGACAGATCCGCGCGGGCGCCGAGCGCGCCGAGCTCGCCGCCGCCTTCGACGTCGACGACGCACCGACGGTGCGGGCGTGGCTCGCGGAGGAAGGCCTCGCCGAGAGCGACGGCGAGGTGCTGCTGCGCCGCGTGCTGGACGCGCAGGGCCGGAGCCGCGCGTGGATCAACGGCTCGCCGGCGACGCTCGCGCAACTGAAGGCGCTCGGCGAGCGCCTGGTCGAGATCACCGGCCAGCACGCCCACCAGTCGCTGTCGTCCCCGGAGACGCAGCGCGCGCTGCTCGATTCGTTCGGCGGATTCACCGCGCTCGCCGGCGAGACCGAGGCCGCGTGGCGCGCGTGGCGCGACGCGGTGCAGAAGCGGGACGCCGCGCGCGTCGACGCGGGGCGCACCGCCGCCGAGCGCGAGTTCCTCGACGCGCGCCGCGCCGAGCTCGCCGCGCTGCGGCTCGAGGAAGGCGAGTGGGCTTCGCTCTCAACCGCGCAGTCCCGGCTCGCGAACGCCGCGTCGCTGATCGAGGCCTGCGAGCAGGCGGAGGAGGCGCTGGCCTCGGCCGACGACGCAGTCACGCGCCGCGTGTCGCAGCTCGCGTCGCGCCTGCGGGCGGCGTCCGCGCACGACGCGTCGCTCGCGGAGGTCGCCGCCTTGCTCGAGCCCGCGCGCGTCCAGCTCGACGAGGCCGCGCGCGCGCTGCGCGACTACCGGCGTCGCCTCGACCTCGACCCGGCCGAGCTCGCGCGCATCGAGGAGCGCCTCTCGGCGCTGCACGACGCCGCGCGCAAGCACCGCGTGCGGCCCGAGGCGCTGCCCGGGCTCCTCGCGTCGACCGAGAGCGCGCTCGCCGAGCTCGCGGCCTCGTCGGATGCGGCCGCCCTCGAGCGCCGCGCCGCCGACGCGGGAGGCGGCGTTCCTCGCGCTCGGCCGCGAGCTCCGTGCAAGCGCAAGTTCGCCGCGGCCGAGCTCGAGCACCGCGTCATGGCGGCGATGCGCGCGCTGCGATGGCGGGCGGCCGCCTCGAGATCGCGCGGAGCCGCTCGCCGCGCCCGCTTGGCCTCGACGCGATCGAGTTCGCATCGCGGCGCACGCGAAGCAGCCGGTCGGCCCGCTCTCGCGCATCGCGTCGGGCGGCGAGCTGTCGCGCATCGGGCTCGCGATCCAGGTCGCCTCCAGCGACGTCGCGCACGTCCCCACGCTCGTGCTCGACGAGGTCGACGCCGGCATCGGCGGCGCCGTCGCCGCGACCGTCGGCCGGCTGCTGCAGTCGCTCGGCGCGCGGCGCCAGGTGCTGTGCGTGACGCACCTGTCGCAGGTCGCGTCGTTCGCCGACCACCACTTCCGCGTCGAGAAGCGCGACGCGCCGTCGGGCGTCGAGTCCCGCGTCGCGCCGCTCGACCGCGACCTGCGCATCGACGAGCTGGCCCGCATGCTCGCCGGCGAGTCGACCACGGCGAAGTCGCGCGCGCACGCCCGCGAGCTGTACGACGCGAACCGGAGGCACCGATGATCCCCGCCCCGCGGCCCGCTGCCCGCGATCGACCCCGACGACTACGCCGCGCGCCTCGCGATCGTGATCCCGTACCGCGACCGCCAGGAGCACCTCGCGAGGCTGATCCCGCACCTCGTCACCTATTTCGAGCGCGACCGGTTCGCGCGCGCGATCCCCTACGAGATCCACATCGCGGAGCAGGCGCCGGGCCGCCCGTTCAACCGCGGGGCGATCAAGAACGCCGGCTTCTCGCTCGCACAGGCGAACGCCGACTACGCGGTGTTCCACGACGTCGACTACCTGCCGATCTGGGCCGACTACTCGCGCGTGCGCGGGCCGACGAGCCTCATCACCTGGGGCGTCCAGGAGCAGGCCGACGACGGCCCGTCGAACACGCCCGGCTGCGTGGTCGCGTTCCCGGTCGACGACTTCGTGCGCGTCAACGGCTACAGCAACGACTACTGGGCCTGGGGCTTCGAGGACGTCGACCTGCAGGAGCGCATCCGCATCGCGGGGCTGTCATGGTCGCGGCGCCCCGGAACCTTCATGCCGATGCCGCATCCGCACCACGGCGTCGACGAGGCAGGCGCGGCGAACGAGGGCACGCAGCACACGCGCGCGATCTACCACGCGAAGGGCGCTCAGGGGCCCGCCGGCTTCGGCGCCGAGGGCCTGTCGACGCTGCGCTTCCGCGTCGAGCGCACGACCCAGTACCTGCGCAACGGCGTCGTGCTGCCGCAGGTCTTTCACCATCGCATCGTACTAGAGTGAGCGGAAGCGGCCGGTAGATAGGGTGTAGTAGATAGAAATTGGCCGCGTGGCTGTCGAGCCGGGTCGACATCGACAGCGTCAATCGCCAAACACTATCTACGCCTTATCGGCCTTTTCGGCCTTCCGGCCTCGCGGCGATCAGAAGCGCGCGACGGACGAGCGGGCCGACGCGGACGCCGACGTGGCCTTGACGGGCTTGCGCGCCTTCGAGGCGGCGGAGAGCGCGGCACGGGCGACCGGCGTCGTCTTGCCGGTCTCGAGCCACTGCTTGACGCGCGTCGCGTCCGCGAGGCGCGTGTACTTGCCGACCGAGTCCAGCAGCACGATCACGATCGGCCGGCTCGCGATTTCCGCGAGCATCACGAGGCAGCGACCGGCCTCGCTGATGTAGCCGGTCTTCTGCAGGCGGATGTCCCAGGCGGACGACTGCACGAGACGGTTCGAGTTCGCGAAGCCGAGGCTGCGGCCGGTCGGCGCTACCTCGACGACGTGCGACGGCGTGATCGAGTCCTCGCGGATCAGCGGATAGCGCGCCGCGGCCTCGACCATCTTCGCGAGGTCGCGCGCCGTCGACACGTTGCCGGGCGAGAGCCCGGTGGCGTCCTCGAAGTGCGTTCGCGTCATGCCGAGCGACGCCGCCTTCGCGTTCATCGCGGCGACGAACGCCGTCGATCCGCCCGGATAGTGGCGCGCGAGCGCGGAGGCCGCGCGATTCTCGGACGCCATCAGCGCGAGCCGCAGCATGTCGCGGCGCGGCAGCTCGACGCCCATCGACAGCCGCGAGCGCGTGCCCTTGATCATGTCGAGGTCGCCCATGTCGATGTCGATCGGCTCGTCGAGCGGCAGGTTCGCGTCGAGCACGACCATCGCCGTCATGAGCTTCGTGACCGACGCGATCGGCGTCACCTCGTCGACGCCCTTGGCGTACAGGTCGCGGCCCGCGCCCGGGTCGTAGACGAGCGCGTTCGCCGAGCCGAGCTTGAGCTTGGCCGGGTCGGGCGCGTCCACGGCGCCCGCGAGGCCCGGGGCGGCGAGGACCAGCGCCAAAACAACGACTCGGGCGACGTTCATCAGGTGCGGCATGAAGACGGTGCGGCTTTATACCATCGGTCGGCCGCCAGGCCCAACCCCCTCCGTCGGGCCGGCTCGAACCCCGGGGGTCCCAAGCACGGTCGATGCCAGGGGATCCCGCCCGTGTCCCGTGCCCGGGAACGGGCGCATGAGGAACCGACGGCCGGGTTCTGGCCGGAACTCAGCCCCCGCCCGGCGCGGCGGCGGTCGCCGGCCTGGCCACCTGCCCGGGCTCGACGTCGCGCCGCTCGGCCTCGACCCGGTCCTCGTCCTGCTGGAGGCGCCACATCCGGGCGTAGGCGCCGCCGGCGGCGATCAGCGCCGCGTGGCGCCCCCGCTCGACGATGCGCCCCGCCTCGAGCACGAGGATCTCGTCCGCGTCGACGATCGTCGACAGCCGGTGCGCGATCGTGAGCGTCGTGCGGTCGCGCGCGATCGCCGCGAGCTCCGCCTGGATCGCCTTCTCGTTCGCCGAGTCGAGCGCCGAGGTCGCCTCGTCGAAGACCAGGATCGCCGGGCGCTTCAGGATCGCGCGCGCGATCGCGACGCGCTGCTTCTCGCCGCCCGACAGCTTGAGCCCCCGCTCGCCGACCGGCGTCGCGTAGCCTTGCGGAAGCGACGCGACGAAGTCGTGGATGCAGGCGAGCCGCGCGGCGGCGACGATCTCGTCGTGCGTCGCGCCGGGTCGGCCGTACGCGATGTTGTACTCGATCGAGTCGTTGAACAGCACGGTGTCCTGCGGCACGATCCCGATCGCCGCGCGCACGCTCGCCTGCCGCACGCCCCGGACGTCCTGGCCGTCGATCGTGATGCGCCCGCCGGTCACGTCGTAGAAGCGGAACAGCAGGCGCGCGATCGTCGACTTGCCCGAGCCCGACGGCCCGACCACCGCGACGGTGCGGCCCGCGGGGATCGCGAACGACACGCCGTCGAGGATCGTGCGCTCCGGGTCGTAGCCGAAGGTCACGTCCTCGAACCGCACCTCGCCGCCCCGCACCTCGAGCGGCGGCGCGCCGGGCGCGTCGCGCACCTCGGTGTGCTCGTCGATCAGCGCGAACAGGCGCTCCATGTCGGCGAGCGCCTGCCGGATCTCGCGGTAGATGACGCCGAGGAAGTTGAGCGGCACGTAGAGCTGGAGCATGAACGCGTTGACGAGCACGAGGTCGCCGACGGTCATCGTGCCGTCGACGACCCCCGCGGTCGCGCGCCACATGATGAGCGTCACCGCGACCGCGATGATCGCGCTCTGGCCGACGTTGAGCAGCGACAGCGACGTCTGGCTCACGACCGCCGCCTGCTCCCAGCGCTGCATGCTCTCGTCGTAGCGGCGCGCCTCCCACTCCTCGTTGCCGAAGTACTTGACCGTCTCGTAGTTGATCAGGCTGTCGATCGCGCGCGTGTTCGCCTTGCTGTCGAGCTCGTTGGCCTGCCGCCGGAAGTGCGTGCGCCACTCGGTGATCGCGACGGTGAAGGCGATGTAGAGGACGAGCGCGCCGCCGGTGATCGCGACGAACGACCAGTGGTAGCGCGACACCAGGATGGCGCAGACCAGCGCGATCTCGACCAGCGTCGGCAGGATCGAGAACAGCGCGAAGCTGATGAGCGTCGAGATCCCGCGCTGCCCGCGCTCGACGTCGCGCGTGAGCCCGCCGGTCTGCCGCGCGAGGTGGAAGCGCAGCGACAGCGCGTGCAGGTGGCGGAACACCTTGAGCGCGATCGCGCGGACCGCGCGCTGCGTCACCTTCGCGAACAGGTACTCGCGGAGCTCGGTGAACAGCGTCGTCGACAGCCGCAGGAGCCCGTAGCCGGCGAGCAGCGCGAACGGCACCGCCAGCAGCGCGCGCTCGCGGTCGAGGCCGTCGACGATCGCCTTCAGCAGCAGCGGCACGCCGACCTGCGCGACCTTCGCGAGGATCAGGCACGCGAGCGCCAGGCCGACGCGCGCCTTCCACTCCCAGAGGTAGGGAAGGAGCGTCCGGATCGTCTGCCACGCGCCGCGCTCCGTCCGCGCGACGCCCATCTCCGCGGGGAGCGGAAGCGGCCCTGAGCGTGCACCGCGCATTTGCTCATTTTAGCAGGGCGTGGCGTTGCGCCCGGCGTTGCGCTAGCCTGTCCGCGTGGATTCGACGCGTGCGATCACGACGGGACGATGGCCGTTGGCCCGGGCGCTGCTCGTCGCGGGAGCGCTGCTCGCGGCCCCGCCCGCGGCGCGCGCCGATCCCCCGACGTTCTTCGCGTGCATCGGCGACGGATGCGAGTACGCGGGTGCGGCGCCGTCGTCGGCCGCCTGCGCCGCGGCGGCGACGAATCCCGACACCTTCCACCAGGCGTTCGCGCGCGGGTGCATCGCCCAGCGCGACTTCTCGCATCGCGCGCCGGCGCGGGTCGACGATTGCGCGGCGGGCGGCGAGCGCTGCGCGAAGCGACGCGACGCCGCGCTGGGCAACGCGCTCGACCCCGTCCGGCTGCCGACGGTGGAAGTCGTCGCCGAGCTCGAGCTCGACGACGCGCCGTCGCCGACGCTCGAGCGTCGCTTCGCGGCCGCGCTGGTCCAGGGCAATCCCGAAGTGGTCGGCGGCAAGATCCGGCACGGCGCCTACCACGCGCTCGGCATGTACTGGGGCGCCGAGCCGTTGTCGTTCCTCTACCTCAACCTCCGCTACGGCCTGTTCGAGTAGGCCGGCGCCGAGACGTCCTGTGGGTCGGGCTTCAGGCCGACGCGTTCGTCGATGACATGCGAAAACCGTCGGGCTGAAGCCCGACCCGCAGGCTTCGCACCTTCGGCCAGAAGGCCGACCCACGGGCTTCGCACCTTCGGGCCGAGGCCCGACCCATAGGCCCTAGCGCTTGCGCGGCCGCCCGCGCCACCACTCGTTGCCGCCGTAGCCGAGGAAGCCCATGCCGACGCGCACGATGCCGTACGCGATCCAGCTGGCCGCCTTCGACACGATCGAGCGCCCGAGCCAGCGCTTCGGGTCGACCGGGCGCGCGCCGGCGCCGATCATCGCGAGGAGCTCGACGCGCAGCCGGTCGGCGAAGCGCGCGTCGCGCACGAACAGGTTCGCCTCGCGCGCCATCAGCAGCGAGTACGGGTCGATGTTCGACGAGCCGACCGTCGCCCAGCGGTCGTCGATCACCGCGACCTTCGCGTGCAGGAACGAGCGGTGGTACTCCTGGATCACGATGCCCGCGCCGACGAAATGGCCGTAGAGCGCGCGGCTCGCGTAGTGCAGGAGCCGGTACTCGACCTTCGCCTGCAGGAGGAGCGTCACCTTCACGCCGCGCGCCGCGGCGGCGATCAGCGCGCGCCGGAACCGGATCCCGGGGAAGAAGTACGCGTTCGCGATCAGGATCTCGCGGCGGGCCGACCGGATGCCGGCGAGGTAGGCGATCTCGATGTCGCGGCGATGGCGGAGGTTGTCGCGTATCGCGAGCTTCGCGGTCTGCGTGCCGGCGCGCTCGACCGGCCGGAGGTCCGGGAACAGCGGAACGTCGCTCGCGCGGAACTGGACGAGCTCGTTGAGCGCCCAGAGCCGCTGCATCGTCTGCACGACCGACGCGACCATCGGGCCGCGCACGCGCACCGCGAAGTCGACGCGCGGGGGCCGCTGCCCCGGCGTGTTCATGTCGTCGATCAGGTTGATGCCGCCGACGAAGGCGAGCCTCCCGTCGACGTGGCAGAGCTTGCGGTGCAGCCGCCGCAGGCGATGCGAGCGGAAGTGCCAGGGCTGCACCTCGGGCCGGTACTTGAGGAGATACACGCCGCCCCGGGTCAGCGTCCGCTCGAGCCTCGCGGTCAGGTAGTGCTTCGCGCCCCAGCCGTCGACCAGCAGTCGCACCGCGACGCCGCGCTGCGCCGCGCGCACGAGCGCGTCGACGACCGCGCGTCCCGCCGGGTCGTCGGCGAGGATGTAGGTCTCGATCCACGCTTCCCGCTCCGCGGCGTCGAGCGCGGCCACGAGCGCGGGGAAGAACGACGCGCCGCCCTTCAGCAGCTCGAGCTCGTTGCCGGGCGAGTAGCGGTTCATCGCGGCGCGCGCGGAGTCAGGTTCCGCGGGCGGCGAGCTCGAAGGTCGCGGCGAGCGCCGCGTGGTCGGAGAGGCGGCGGCCCGGGTACGCGTAGTGGACGCGCGCGTCGATGACGTCGAGGCCGCGCACGTAGATGCGG
>JBGAHH010000028.1:0-43860 GCA_044226265.1 Casimicrobiaceae bacterium
TGGACAGTTGGCAGTCGCGGCGGTGCCTCGGGAGACGGCGCATTCGGCGCCGATCGGCAGTGTCGGGACCCGGCGAATCCGGGGCGACGGCGGGATGGCGCAGGCACCGCGTTGGATCAACCTGCACGACCGATCACCGCGCTTCCCGCGCGGCCACCCGAAACGCCGACGCGACTGCCAAGTGTCAACTGCCAACTGTCAACCGTAGACTGGAAACTTCGACGTGAGCACCGCCGTGCCCGCCTTCACCCGCACCGCGGTCGCCTCGTCGTCGGGCTTGTCGAGGACGTCGGCGATCAGGTGCCCCAGCTCCTCGCAGTCGAGCTCGGTGAAGCCGCGCGTCGTCACCGCCGGGCTGCCGATGCGGATGCCCGAGGTGACGAAGGGCTTCTCGGGATCGTTCGGGATCGCGTTCTTGTTGACGGTGATGTGCGCGCGCGCGAGCGCCGCCTCGGCCTCCTTGCCCGTGAGCTTCTTCGGGCGCAGGTCGACGAGGAACATGTGCGAGTCGGTGCCGCCCGACACGATCCGGAGCCCGCGGTCGCGGAGGACGGTCGCCATCACGCGAGCGTTGTCGAGCACCTGCCGCTGGTACGACTTGAACTCCGGCGCGAGCGCTTCGCCGAGGGCCACCGCCTTCGCCGCGATCACGTGCATCAGCGGGCCGCCCTGCAGCCCGGGGAACACCGCCGAATTGATCGACTTCTCGTGCTCCTCGGCCGCGAGGATCATGCCGCCGCGCGGCCCGCGGAGCGTCTTGTGCGTCGTCGTGGTGACGTAGTCGGCGTGCGGGACCGGCGACGGATACACGCCCGCCGCGATCAGGCCCGCGTAATGCGCCATGTCCACCATGAGCTTCGCGCCGACCGCGTCCGCGATCGCCTTGAAGCGCTTCCAGTCGATGACCCGCGAGTAGGCGGACGCGCCGGCGATGATCAGCTTCGGCTTGTGCTCGTGCGCGAGCGCCTCGGCAGCCTCGTAGTCGATGAGTTCGGTGTCCGGGTGGAGCCCGTACGCGACCACGCGGAACCACTTGCCGGACTGGTTGACCGGCGACCCGTGCGTCAGGTGACCGCCGTGCGGCAGGCTCATGCCCAGCACCGTGTCGCCAGGCTTCAGCGCCGCGAAGAACACCGCCTGGTTCGCCTGGGCGCCGGAATGGGGCTGCACGTTCGCCATGCCGGCGCCGAAGAGCGCCTTCGCCCGTTCGATCGCGAGCTGCTCGGCGATGTCGACGTACTCGCAGCCCCCGTAGTAGCGCTTGCCGGGGTAGCCCTCGGCGTACTTGTTGGTCAGCTGCGACCCCTGCGCCTCCAGCACGGCCGGGCTCGCGTAGTTCTCGGAGGCGATCAGCTCGATGTGCGCCTCCTGCCGCCGGGTCTCGGCGACGATGGCCGCCCACAGGTCGGGGTCCGACTGGGCGAGCGTCTTGGAGCGGTGGAACATGGTGCACCCGGGGGAGGCGGCGAGCGGCGATTCTAGCACCGGGCCCCCGTCCACCCCCGCGTTCCCCGCGGGCGAAATCCCCCTATAATGCGGCGGCGCCGGCGAACGGGACGCGCGCAGGCGTCCACCGGCACGGCACGTCCCGCCTTCCGCCCGAGCAAGGAGGACCGATGAAAGCCCTGCTCGCCCTCGCCGGGGCGATCGACTCGCTCAACGAGAAGGTCGGCCGCGCGGTCACCTGGCTCGTGCTGATCGCCGTCCTCGTCAGCGCCACGAACGCCGTCGTCCGCAAGGCGTTCGACATGAGCAGCAACGCGTTCCTCGAGGTCCAGTGGTACCTGTTCTCGGGCGTGTTCCTGCTGTGCTCCGCCTGGACGCTCCTGCGCAACGAGCACATCCGCATCGACGTCGTCGCCGGCCGGTTCACCAAGCGGACCCAGACCTGGATCGACGTGTTCGGGACGGTCTTCTTCCTGTTCCCGGTGTCGCTGCTGGTGCTCGTCGAGTCGATACCCTGGGCGTGGCGCGCCGTCATGAGCGGCGAGGTCTCGCCTTCGGCGGGCGGCCTGATCCTGTGGCCCGCCAAGGTCCTGGTGCCGATCGGCTTCGCGTTGCTGATGCTGCAAGGCGTCTCGGAGCTGATCAAGCGGATCGGGTTCCTGCGCGGGCTCGCGCCCGACCCGACCGAGCGCTTCCACGAGAAGTCGGCCGAGGAGCTCCTGGCCGAGGAAATCCTGAAGCAGCGGGGAGAGATCACGTGACGCCGATCGTCGCGCGCCCCTGCCCCCTCCCCCGGGAGATCCGCGCATGACCGCCTTCCTCGCCGCCAACCTGGCGCCGCTGATGTTCGCGGCGCTCGTCGTGTTCCTGCTGCTGGGCTACCCGGTCGCCTTCGCGCTCGCCGCCAACGGCATCGTGTTCGGGCTGATCGGCATCGAGCTCGGCCTGCTCTCGCCGTCGCTCTTCGGCGCGGTCCCGGAGCGGCTGTGGGGAATCATGTCGAACGACACGCTGCTCGCCGTGCCGTTCTTCACGTTCATGGGCCTGATCCTCGAGCGCAGCGGGATGGCCGAGGACTTGCTGGACACGATCGGCCAGGTGTTCGGCCCGGTCCGCGGCGGCCTCGCCTACGCGGTGATCTTCGTCGGCGCGCTGCTCGCCGCCACGACCGGCGTCGTCGCCGCGAGCGTCATCTCGATGGGCCTGATCTCGCTGCCCATCATGCTTCGCTACGGCTACGACCGGCGCTTCGCCTCCGGGACGATCGCGGCGTCCGGAACGCTCGCCCAGATCATCCCGCCGTCGCTCGTGCTCATCATCATGGCCGACCAGCTCGGCCGCTCGGTCGGCGACATGTACGCCGGCGCGTTCATCCCCGGCATCGTGCTCGCTGGCATCTATGCGGGCTACACGCTGCTCGTGTCGCTGGTGAAGCCCGCCTGGGTGCCGGCGCTGCCGCTCGAAGCGCGCACGCTCCGGGAAGCGGACGGCTCGCCGGGGACGCGCTCGCTCACGGTGCTGACCGTGCTGTCGGTGGGCGCGGGCGTCGCTTTCTGGTACCTGTACTTCAACCGGCTGCACCCGGACACCGCCACCGACGAGCGACTGGTGATCTGCATGTCGGTCGGCATCGGCTTCGCGTTCGTCGTCGCGCTGATCAACAAGGCGACGGGGCTCGGCCTCCTGTCGCGCCTCGCCGAGCGCGTCACCTTCGTGCTGATCCCGCCGCTCGCGCTGATCTTCCTCGTGCTGGGAACGATCTTCCTCGGCGTCGCGACGCCGACCGAGGGCGGCGCGATGGGCGCGGCGGGCGCGCTGATCATGGCTGTGGCCCGCAGGCGCCTCACCTGGACCCTGATGCGCCAGGGCATGGAGTCGACGGCCAAGCTCAGCGCGTTCGTCGTGTTCATCCTGATCGGCGCGCGCATCTTCAGCCTCACGTTCTACGGCGTCGACGGCCACAAGTGGGTCGAGCACCTGCTGACGAGCCTCCCGGGCGGCCAGGTCGGCTTCCTGATCGTCGTCAACATCCTCGTGTTCCTGCTCGCATTCTTCCTCGACTACTTCGAGCTGGCGTTCATCGTCGTGCCGCTGCTCGGGCCGGTCGCGGAGAAGCTCGGCATCGACCTCATCTGGTTCGGCGTGCTGCTCGGCGTCAACATGCAGACCTCGTTCATGCACCCGCCGTTCGGCTTCGCGCTGTTCTACCTCCGCAGCGTGGCGCCGGCGAAGGAGTACACCGACCGCGTCACGAAGCTCAGGATGGCGCCGGTGACGACCGGGCAGATCTACTGGGGCGCGGTCCCGTACGTGTGCATCCAGGTCCTGATGATCGGGCTGGTCATCCTGTTCCCGCAGATGGTGCTGGTCTACAAGAGCGACGCGCCGACGGTCGATCCGAACAAGATCGAGATCAACATCCCGGGCGTCGACACCGGAGGAGCGCCCCCCGACCTCGGCGCCCCGCCCGCGCCGGGCTCGCAGCCGCAGCAGGACCTCGCGCCGCCGTCGGCGGAGGACGCCAACAAGTCGCTCGAGGACGCGCTCAAGGCGAAGTGACGGCGGCACGGCGCCGGGGCTCCGCCGCCGCGGACGCCCGGAAAAGGCAAAGGCCCGCGGAGTCGCCTCCGCGGGCCTTCGCGTTTCGGCCTGCCGCCGGCTACTTCTTCGCCGGCGCGGCGGTCAGGCTGCCGACCGTCGCCATGTAGTTGTCGTAGGTGTTCTCGCAGACGCGGAACCAGAGGATCTGCTCGCGCTGGAACGCCGTGTAGTTGTCGTAGATCTTCTTCCACTTCGGGTTCTTCGCGCTCTCCTCGGCGTAGCGCTCGAGCGCGGCCTTGTAGCAGGCGTCCATCACCGGCTTCGGGAACGGACGCAGCTGCGTGCCGCCCGCGACCAGGCGGCGCAGCGCCGCCGGGTTCTGCGCGTCGTACTTCGCCATCATCCAGGTGTTGCCCTCGGCGCACGCGTTGTTGAACGCCGCCTTGTACTCGGGCGAGAGCTCGTTCCACTTCGCGCTGTTCACGTACATGTGCAGCGCCGGCCCGCCTTCCCACCAGCCGGGGTAGTAGTAGAACTTCGCGACCTTGTTGAAGCCGAGCTTCTCGTCGTCGTACGGGCCCACCCACTCGGCCGCGTCGATCGTGCCCTTCTCGAGCGCCGGGTAGATGTCGCCGCCCGCGAGCTGCTGCGGCACGACGCCGAGCTTCTGCAGCACCTGGCCCGCGAAGCCCCCGATGCGGAACTTGAGGCCCTTGAGGTCGTCGACCGTCTTGATCTCCTTGCGGTACCAGCCGCCCATCTGCGCGCCCGTGTTGCCGCAAAGGATCGAGACGATGTTGTACTCGGCCATGAACTCGTTGTAGAGCTCGCGGCCCTGGCCGAAGTACCACCAGGCGTCGAACTGGCGCTGGTTGAGGCCGAACGGGATCGCGGTGCCGAACGCGAACGTCGGATCCTTGCCGACGTAGTAGTACGGCGCGGTGTGGCCGCACTCGACGGTGCCGGCCTGCACGGCGTCGGCGACCTGCAGCCCCGGGACGATCTCGCCCGCGGCGAAAACCTGGACCTGGAAGCGGCCGTTGGTCGCCGCCGCCAGCGCGTCGGCTGCCGTCACCGCCGCGCCGTAGATCGTGTCGAGCGACTTCGGGAAGCTCGACGCGCAACGCCACTTGATCGTCGGCGCCTGCGCGAACGCCGGGGCCGAGCCGGCGGCGAGGATGCCCGCCAGGCCCGAATGCTTCAGAAAGGAACGACGCTCCATCATCTCCTCCGGGAAATCGAATGGGATTCCGGGCCGCCCGAGGAGGTCCCTCGGCGGCCAGCCCCGGGATTCTAGGGGGCCGCCTGCCGAAAAGCCACGAATTTTCGGCGCACCGGGACGAACGGCGGCCCCAAGGCGTCCCGCCCGGTGTCCCGCCGCGGGCTCCCCGAAGCCGTGCCTACTTCTTCGCGGCGGCGCCGCGCGCGGCGAGCTGCATGTAGTTGTCGAACTGGCTTTCCGCGACGCGGAACCAGAGGAGCTGCTCGTCGCGCCACTTGACCCAGTTCTCGTAGACCTTCTTGAACTTCGGGTTCTTCGCCGAGTTCTCGGCGTAGGTCTCGTCGGCGGCCTTGTAGCATGCATCCATCACGTCGCGCGGGAACGGGCGGAGCTGGGTGCCCGTCGCCGCCAGCCGTCGAAGCGCCGGCGGATTCACCGCGTCGTACTTCGAGATCATGTCGAGCGTCGACTCCGCGCAGGCGGTCTCGAGGGCGGCCCGGAAATCGGGTGGAAGCGCGTCCAGCGCCTTCTGGCCCGCGAACAGGTCGATCTGCGGCCCGCCTTCCCACCAGCCGGGGTAGTAGTAGAACTTCGCGACCTTGTTGAAGCCGAGCTTCTCGTCGTCGTACGGGCCCACCCACTCGGCCGCGTCGATCGTGCCCTTCTCGAGCGCCGGGTAGATGTCGCCGCCCGTCTTGATCTCCTTGCGGAACCAGCCCCCCATCTGCGCGCCCGTGTTGCCGGCCGGGAACGAGACGACGCCGTAGTCCTTGTAGAACTCGCGCATCAGCTCGAGCCCGCCGCCGTGGTACATCCACGAGAACTGCTGGCGCGTGTTGAGGCCGAAGGGCATGCAGGCGCCGAAGCCGAACGTCGGGTCCTTGCCCACGTAGTAGTACGCGACCGTGTGGCAGCACTCGACCGTCCCGTTCGACGTCGCGTCGAGCGCCTGCAGGCCCGGCACGAGCTCGCCCGCCGCGAACACCTGGATGCGGAACTTGTTGTTGGTGAGCTGCGCGACGCGCTTCGCGACGACCTCGGCGCCGCCGTAGATCGTGTCGAGCGATTTCGGGAAGCTCGAGGCGCAGCGCCAGCGCACCTCGCCGGCGGCTTGGGCGAAGGCGGGCGCGGAGCCCGACGCGAGCACGCCGGCGAGGCCGGCGTGACGCAGGAAAGAGCGGCGTTCCATGACGTGGATCTCCTCGGAGACGGGCCGCGGGCCTCGTGGCGCGAACGCGCTGGCCGGGACGCGAAATGTCGGCCCGGCGACATTCTACCGCACCGCAGCGGCGCGGTCCGGGGGCGGGCTCAGGAGCCCAGCTTGCGAACCGCGCTGAACAGCGCCCACGCCCAGCCCGATTGCCGCTCGAGGGTCTGGGTGAAGCGGATCAGGTACCGCGCGTTGCCGGTGTCGAGCTCGATCATCCCGCCGGGCACGAACTTGTCGTCCGGGCCGATGAGGCTGCGCTGCGCGGACTGGCGATTGTCCGCGTGCGCTGGCAGGTAGATGCCGAAGAACGGGCGGTCGGGCTGCTGCCGCGCCCCGTCGGCGGGCGCCGCCCAACTCCGCAGCAGCACGCGCACCATGCGCCTCGCGATGATCTCGGCGCCGACGGTGATCTCGTCGACCTGCTGGCGCTGCATCCGGCGGACCACGGCGAGCGTCCAGCGCTCCGCGTCCTGGATCGCGATGAGCTCGCCCAGGCGCGTGGGCGCCTCCTTGGCGGGCGCGAGGAGCCTGCAGCCGGTCTCGCTGCGGTCGGTCATCGTCCAGCTCGCGCCCCGGATGCGCCGGGCGACGCTCTCCGGATTCGCGACCGGGTTCACCATCTGCGTGACCTCGTCGTACGCGGCCGCGACGCCGGGCATGCGGGCCTGGTCGGGCAGCTTGTCGATCTCGGCGATCGCGCGCGTGAGCGTCTGCAGCCCGGTGACGACGCGGACCTGCGCCTCGGTGCGGAAGCGCTCCGCCCGCGGCGCCTGCGCGATCGCGTCCGGGCCGTACAGCGAGGCGAGGCGCATCAGGAGCAGGCGCTGCTCGCGCGGCGGCAGCTCGCCCGGCTCGGTCGTCGCGTCGTCATGCTCGGGGAGCCAGCGCATGCGCTCGATGACGCGCGCGTAGACGGGCGCGAGGTCGAGGTACAGGAGGCGCCCGCCGACGCCCGGCTTGTCGCGGCGCCGAAGGCCCTGCGCGCCGGTCAGGTCGACGAAGAAGCCCGCGCCCTCGCCGGGCGGCGGCACGAGCGTCAGCGTCGGCGCCCAGTCGGCGACCTGCTTCGCGACCCACTCGACCTGGTCCGGCGTGAAGTTCCCGGAATCGAGCCGCATCAGGAGCAGCGTCTGCACGTACTCCTGCTCGAGCGTGATCCCGGGCTGCGCGAAGCCGCCGCCGCCCAGCACGAGCTGCTCGCGCTGCAGGCCGCGCATGCGCGCGAATTCGTAGAGCTCGTGGAAGTCGCGCCACTGCGCGGGGATCCAGTGCGAGTAGCGGAACAGCCGGTAGCGGCCGTCCAGCCCCCGATGGTGCGCGAGGCGCACGAGCACCCACGGGAGGATCGCGCGCCAGCGGCGGTTGTCGGCGCGCGGGTAGCCGGCCTTCAGCGCGAGCTGGTAGGCGCCGATGAACGCCTTCACGAGGTCGAACGCGGCATGCCAGAGCCGCGACTCGACCGACGAGCTCTTCTGGTAGCTCGCCGTGTACTGCCGCGTGATCTGCGCGAGCACGGGCTCGAGGCGCGCGTCGATGCGCAGCAGCGCCTCGACCTGGGCCGGCCCCACGTCGCGCCGCGCGCCCGGGAAGCCGGCGACGAGGTCGAGCGCCTCCTTCTGCACCGCCAGCACGTCGCCGCCCGGCAGCTCCGCGATCCAGCGCTCGGCGTGCGCGGCGCTCGCGAGCGGGTCCGACAGCCGCTTGACCCACGCGACCAGCGGGTTGCCGAAGCCTCGCGACGATCCCATCGGCGCGCGCTGCGGCGTCGCCATCAGCGGCCCCCGACGGTCATGCGGCCGACGAGGATCGATCCCACGTGACGCGAGCCGCGGCGGTCCACGTCGCGGCCGATGGCGACGATGTCGCGGAACATGTCGCGGAGGTTGCCCGCGATCGTCACTTCCTCGACCGGATGCGCGATCTCGCCGCCCTCGATCCAGAATCCGGCCGCGCCGCGCGAATAGTCGCCCGTGACGGCGTTCACCCCGTGCCCGAGCTGCTCGGTGACCAGGAACCCGCGGCCCATGCGGCGCATCAGCGCCGGGAGGTCGTCGTCGCCGTGCGTGACGACGAGATTGTGGCTCCCGCCCGCGTTCGCCGTCGTCGTCATGCCGAGCTTGCGCGCGGCGTAGCTGCCGAGGAAATAGCCGCTGACCACGCCGCGGTCGACGACGACGCGGCGCGCGGTGGCCACGCCCTCCGCGTCGAAGGGCGCGCTCCCGCGCCCGCGCTTGAGGTGCGGCTCCTCGTGCATCGACACCTGCGGCGCGAACACCTCCTTGCCCAGCGAGTCGACGAGGAACGAGCTCTTGCGGTAGAGGCTGCTGCCGGAAACGGCCTGCACGTAGGCGCCGATCAGGTCCACCGCCTCGGGCGCCTCGAACAGCACCGGGCACTCGATCGTCGCGACAGGGCGAGCCCCCAGGCGGCGGGCCGTCCGCTCGCCCGCGATGCGGCCGACCTTCGCCGCGTCCTCGAGATCCTGCGGCGAGCGCGCGGCGGTGTACCAGAAATCGCGCTGCATGCCGCTCGCGTCCTCGCCGATCACCGACGCGTCGATGTGGTGGCGCGAGCTCCGGTAGCCCCCGCGGAAGCCCTGCGAGTTCGCGTACACGAATTCGCTCTCGCTGCGCGAGACCGACGCGCCCTCCGAGTTCACGAGGCGCGGATCGACGGCGAGCGCCGCGCGCTCGGTCTCGCGCCCGAGCTCGATCGCTTCCTCGACCGAGAGGTCCCAGGGATGGTAGAGGTCGAGGTCGGGCCAGCGTCGCGCTAGGCGCTCCGGATCGGCGAGGCCCGCGCAGGGATCCTCGGCCGTGTAGCGCGCGATCGCGAGCGCCTTCTCGACGGTGCTTTCGATCGACGCGTCGGAGAAGTCCGCGCTGCTCGCGTGCCCGCGGCGGCTGCCGAGGTAGACGGTGACCGAGACGCCCTTGTCGCGGTTGTACGCGATCGTCTCGACCTCGCCCTTGCGGACCGTGACGCTTTGCCCCACGCCTTGCGAGACGTCCGTCTCGGCGGCGGTCGCGCCGCCCTTGCGCGCAGCGTCGAGCACCCGGGCCGCGACGCGCTCGAGCTCCCCGGTCGAGACCGGGAACCGGCTTCCGTGCGCCGGGGGGGCGTCGTGGCGTCGATCGAGGGCGTTGGGAGCGGTCATCGGGGGCCGCCGCTCGCGACGCGGCATCGCGGCGCGTGCGCGCGAGGAGCGGTCGTCTATCATAGCAAAGCCGCCCTCGAACATGACGCCTGCATACCGCCGCCCGTCCGCCGTGCCCGACGACCCGACCGACGGTCCGGCCGCGGGGCGCCCGTCCAAGACGCGGCTCAAGCGCGAGATGGCGTCGCTGCAGGCGCTGGGCGAGTCGCTCGTCGACCTCGACCCCGCCCGGCTCGCGTCGCTCGACCTCCCCGAGCGGCTCGTCGACGCGCTCGCGCTCGCGCGCGGCATCACCAAGCACGAGGCGCGCCGCCGGCAGATGCAGTACGTCGGCAGGCTGATGCGCGACGTGGATCCCGTGCCGATTCGCGAGGCGCTCGAGCGCTTCGATAGCGTGCCGCGCGCCGAGAAGGCGCGCTTCGCCGCGATCGAGCGCTGGCGCGACCGCCTGATGCTCGAGGGGGCTTCGCTCGACGCGTTCCTCGCCGAGCATCCCGGCGCGGACCGCGTTGCGCTCGCGAAAGCGGTCGCGGCGGCCCAGGCGGAGCGCGCGCGAGGCGAGTCGACGCGCGCCTACCGCGAGCTCTTCCGCGCGCTGCGCCACGCCGTCGGCGGCGCATGACCGAGCCAACGACCATGACCACGTTCACGATCGGCCTCGTCTCCGTCTCCGACCGCGCGTCGCGGGGCGTCTACGAGGACCAGGGTTTGCCCGCGCTGGAAGCCTGGCTCGCGAGCGCGCTCGTCACGCCGTTCCGCACCGAGAAGCGACTGATCCCCGACGAGCAGCCGATGATCGAGCGCACGCTGGTCGAGCTCGCCGACGTCGCCGGATGCGACCTCGTGCTGACGACCGGAGGCACCGGCCCTGCGCCGCGCGACGTGACGCCGGACGCGACGCTCGCCGTCGCGCACCGCGTGATGCCCGGCTTCGGCGAGCAGATGCGCCAGGTGTCGCTGCGCTTCGTGCCCACGGCGATCCTGTCGCGCCAGGTGGGGGTCGTGCGCGGCCGCACGCTGATCCTCAACCTGCCGGGCCAGCCGAAGTCGATCCGCGAGACGCTCGAGGGCGTGCGCGACGACGCCGGCAAGGTCGTCGTGCACGGCGTGTTCGCGGCGGTGCCCTACTGCCTCGACCTGATCGGCGGCCCCTACGTCGAGACCGACGAGCGCGTGTGCAAGGCCTTCCGCCCGAAGTCCGCGCAGCGCCCGCCGGGCGCGTGAGCGGCGCCCCCTCGCGCCGCGTCGGGATCGCGTACGTCGCCGCGTCCGCGGCGGCGTTCGGCGCGATGGCGATCTTCGCGCGGTTCGCGATGCGCGACGGCGCCGACACCGTCGGATTGCTCGCGCTACGTTTCGTTCTGGCCGGCGCCGTCCTGGTCGCGCTCGCCGCGCTCGCCCGGGTCCGCGTGCCGCGGGGTCGCGATCTCGCGACGCTCGTGGCGCTGGGCGCCGTCGGGTACGCGGCGCAGGCGGCGAGCTTCTTCACCGCGCTCACGCTCGCGCCCGCGGGGCTCGTGGCGCTGCTGCTCTACCTCCACCCCGCGATCGTCGCCGTGCTCGCCGCGTGGCGCGGCCACGACCGGCTCTCGCCGCGCGCGCTTGCGGCGCTCGTCGTCGCGCTGGCGGGCACCGCGCTCACCGTCGTCCCGTCGATCGCGGCCGGCGGCGAAGGCGCGCATCCGGCGGGCATCGCGCTCGGCGTGCTCGCCGCGCTGATCTACGCGGTCTACATCGTCGCGTCCGCAGGCGTCGCGTCCCGCGTGGATCCGCTCGCGATGTCGACGGTGGTGATCGCGAGCGCCGGCGCGACGTTCGCCGCGTTCGCGCTCGCCCGGGGCGCGAGCCTGCCGGCCGGCCCCGGCGGCTGGCTCGCCGCGGTCGCGATCGCGCTCCTGTCGACCGTCGCCGCGATCACCTGGTATTTCGCCGGCCTGAAGCGCGTCGGCCCGACGCGGGCAGCGACGCTCTCGACGATCGAGCCGGTCGTCACCGTCGCGCTCGCCGCCGTCGTCCTGGGCGAGCGCATCGCGCCCGCCCAGCTCGCGGGCGGCGCATTGATACTCGCAGCGGTGCTGATGATCGCGAAGCGCAGCGAAGCCAGGCGCAGCGAAGCCAAAGGCAGCGAAGAAAGGATGAAGTAGAAAGGGTTTGGCGCCGGAGTCGGGCCCGCGCCTCGACATCCATGCTCCGATTATCGGAGCGTGGACCGCAGCGGTGGCGACAGCAGGCGAACGCGGCATCGGTGTCGAGACGGCGGCACCGACACGAGCGCCAAATCCTTTCTACTTCACCCTGCCTCCGCCCCATCAGAACAGGGCCACGCGAACGCGCTGCCGGCGGCGGCGAGCAGCACGGCCGCCAGGAGCGCCTTGAGGGAACGGGGCTTCGACATCGGAGGTCCTCCTTGACGGGGGACGGCGCGCGCCGGGGACCGCGACCTGCGACAGCATACCGCGACGGCCGCGCGATCGGGCGTCCGCGGCCGGCGCCACGGTATCATCGACCTTCCTCGCGAGGCACGCACCGAACCGCTCGTCGACCATGAACGACCCGTCCCCCGCCGGCGCCGCCCGCGTCGCGTTCGTGATCGGCGGCGTCCAGAAAGGCGGAACCACGGCGCTCGCGGCGATCCTGTCACGCCACCCGTCGGTGGCGCTGCCCCCGACGAAGGAAGCGCACCTGTTCGACGTCGACCAGCTTTTCGCCCGAGGAGCGCCGCGGCTCGCGGACTACCACGCGCTGTGGGGCGAGCGCTTCGGCGTCGCGACCTGCTGCGACGCGACGCCGGCCTACTGCTGGTGGCCGCCCGCGGCCGAGCGCATCCGCGCGTACAACCCGGCGATGAAGTGGGTGCTGCTCCTCCGCGACCCTGCGTCGCGGGCGTACTCGCACTGGAACATGCACCGAGGGCGCGGGCAGGTGCAGGGGACCTTCGAGGCCGCGCTCGACGCCGAGATCGCGCAGCTGCAGGCGCATCCCGGCATGTTCGTCCGCATGCCGGATCTGGTGGACCGCTCCTACCTGTCGCGCGGCTTCTACGCTCAGCAGCTCGAGCGGATCTGGTCGCTGTTCCCGCGCGAGCAGACGCTCGTGCTTCCGAGCGAGGCGCTTCGCGGCGACCCCACGGACGCGGTCGAGCGCGTATGCGCCTTCGTCGGCGTTGAACCGATGGGCAGGATCGAGCCGATCGAGGCGCACGTCGGCCAGTACCCGGAGAAGATGGCTCCCGCGACGCGGGAGAAGCTCGTCGCGTTCTTCGAGCCCGAGAATCGGCGGCTGGAGGCGCTCCTGGGCTGGAAGCTGCCCGCCTGGCGGCGCTGACCGCGCCCGGCCGCCGCGCCGGGCGCTATGATGCCCGCCGGCGCGACTGCGCGGGAGCGAATCGTGGATATCGACTGGCTGCAGATGCTGAAGGCGGGCCTCGGGACGCTCGCGGCGATCCTGCTCGTCCTCGCGCTGATCGTGATGTTCGTGCGGGACGTCACGCAGAAGAAGCACACCGTCCTGCGCAACTTCCCGATCGTCGGCCGGTTCCGCTACTGGTTCGAGGAGCTGGGCGAATACTTCCGGCAGTACTTCTTCGCGAACGACCGCGAGGAGATGCCGTTCAACCGCGCGACGCGCTCGTGGGTCTACCGTCTCGCGAAGAACGAGGGCGGCCTGATCGGCTTCGGCTCGACCTACGACCTGCACGCGCCCGGCGCCCTCATTTTCGTCAACGCCCCGTTCCCGGTCCTCGAGTCCGACCGGGTGCCGACGCCGCCGCTCGCGATCGGCGAGGGCTGGTGCCGCACGCCGTTCACCGCGCGTTCGCTCGTGAACGTCAGCGGCATGAGCTTCGGCGCGATCTCCGAGCCGGCGGTGCGCTCGCTGTCGCGCGGGGCGCAGGCCGCCGGCTGCTGGCTCGACACCGGCGAGGGCGGGCTGTCGCCCTTCCACCTCGAGGGCGGCTGCGACGTCATCATGCAGGTCGGCACGGCGCGCTACGGCGTGCGCGACGCCGACGGCGGATACGACCTCGGCAAGATCCGCGAGATCGCGGCGCGCGAGACGGTGCGGGCGTTCGAGATCAAGCTCTCGCAGGGCGCGAAGCCCGGCAAGGGGGGCGTGCTCCCGGGCGGCAAGGTCACGCCGTTGATCGCGAGCATCCGCGGGATTCCGCCCGGCAAGGACTCGATCAGCCCGAACCGCCATCCCGACATCGCGTCGATGGACGACCTCCTCGATCGCATCGCCTGGCTCCGCGACCTCACCGGCAAGCCGGTCGGCATCAAGACCGCGGTCGGCGGCCGCTACTTCGCGAACGAGCTGTGCGAGCGCATCCTCGCCCGCGGACCCGAGTTCGCGCCCGACTTCTTCGCGGTCGACGGCGGCGAGGGCGGCAGCGGCGCCGCGCCGCAGGCCCTCGCGGACCACGTCGGGCTCTCGATCGACGAGGCGCTGCCGCGCGTCGTCGACTCGGTGATCGCGGCCGGACTGAAGCCCCGCATCCGGATCATCGCGTCGGGCAAGCTCGTCACTTCCGCGCGCGCGGCGTGGGCGCTGTGCTGCGGCGCCGATTTCATCAACACGGCCCGCGGCTTCATGTTCGCGCTCGGCTGCATCCAGGCGCTGCGCTGCCACACGAACACCTGCCCGACCGGCATCACGACGCACAATCCCCGCCTCCAGCGCGGGCTCGTCGTCGAGGAGAAGTGGCAGCGCGTCGCGAACTACGCGATCAACATGAACAAGGAGATCGACATGATCGCGCACAGCTGCGGCGTGCACCACGCGCGCGAACTCGAGCGGCGCCACGTGAGGCTCGTGCAGCCCACCGGAGGCACGATCGCCCTCGACGTGCTCTACCCGGTGCCGACGGGCGCGACCGGCGGCGCCGCATGAACGGACGCGCCCCCCTGGACCCGCCACGCACGGCGTTGCGGCGGATGGGACCCGGCCAGAAGGGAGTGGCGCCATCGTGCGCGACGGGAGATGAAGCCGCTAGGTCCCGGCGAGCGGGTCGCGTTCGTGATCGGCGGCGCGCAGAAGGGCGGCACGACAGCGCTCGACGGCATGCTGCGGGCGCACCCCTCGGTCTCGATGGCGTCGATCAAGGAGCCGAAGTGGTTCGACGACGACCGCCGCTGCGCGAACGCGCCGGATTTCGGCGACTGCCATGCGCTGTTCGAGCCCGCCGATCCCCGGCGGCTGCGCGGCGAGGCGTCGCCCACGTACTGCGGGTGGCCGCCGGCGGCCGGGCGCATCCGCGACTACAACCCGGCGATGCGCTGGATCCTGCTGCTGCGCGATCCCGCTGCGCGCGCCTACTCGCAATGGAACATGCGGCGCTCGCGCGAGTCGGATCTCGACGCGTTCGCCGAGGCGATCGACGAGGAGATCGCGCGCGGCGCGGCGATCGCCGTCCGCAATACCGTCGGCACGAGCTAACTGTCGCTCGGCTTCCATGCCGCCCAGGTCGAGCGCCTGCTCGCGCTCTTCCCGGGCGAGCGGCTCCTGCTCCTGCGCAGCGAGCGCTTCCGCCGCGAGCCGCACGCGGCGCTGGACGAGTTGCACGCATTCCTCGGGATCGATGCGCGGCCGCTCGACGCTCCCGCCGAGGCCTGGGTCGGCGAATACGCCGAACCCCTCCCGCCGGCGCCGCGGGCGAAGCTCGTGCGCGTCTTCGAGGCCGACGTCCGGCGCCTCGAGGCGATCACGGGCTGGGACCTCGCCGAGTGGCTCGGCTGACCGCCGCCGGCGCGCCCGCACGCGCCGCGGGATCCTGGCCGTAGAACGCGACGAACTGGCGATAGACGTCCGGGTACTCGGACGCGAGCATCGCCGGCGCCGCGAAGAACGTCTCCGACAGCACCGCGAAGAACTCCCCGGGGCTCTCGGCCGCGTAGGGGTCGATCGCCGTGTCCTCGTCGCGGTCCACCCGCGCAACGAAGTGGTCGTACGCCCGCGACATCACGCGCTTCCACGCGCGCGCGTCGAGCGTGGCGGGAAGCGGCGGGCATCCGTTCGCGTCGCCGTCGCGCATGTCGAGCTTGTGCGCGAACTCGTGGATCACCAGGTTCATGCCGGCGGCGTCGAAGTCCGACGACGCCTCGACGTCCGGCCACGACAGCACGACCGGCCCGCCGGGCATCGCCTCCCCCGCGAGCGCGCCGTCGTTCGCGTGCACGACGCCCGCGTCGTCTTCCCAGGTCCAGTCCGGCACGAACTGGTCCGGGTACACGACGACGTTCTCGAAGTCGTCGTACCCGTCGAGCGTGCCGGGAAGCTCGAGCACCAGCAGGCAGGCCTGGATCGCGATCACGACCCGCTGCAGCGGCGTCACCTCGTGCCCGCCCGCGCCCACGATCGACTTGCGGTCGAGGAACAGCACGACCAGGTCGCGCAGGCGCGCGCGCTCGGCCTCGCCCAGGCCCGCGACGAACGGCAGCGCGGCCAGCGCCTCGGTCCAGAGTGCGTCGGGAATCGCCGAGCGCTCCAGCACGCGGCGGCGGCGCCAGCGCTTCAGCGCTTCGAGCACGGGCCGGGCCTACTTCGCGTCGCCGTCGGCGGGACCGGCGTCGGGATCCGGATCGACGTCGATCACGCCGGGCCCTTCCCCGGTCAGCAGGCGATCCGCCTCGGCGTCGGGCAAGGCCTCGACGTCGCGGAGCTTCCTGGCGATCGTCGTGCTCTTGCGTCCCGCGTCGTCGAGGGTCTTGCCGACCGCGTCCAGGCGCTCGCGCGTCTTGGCGAGGATCTCGCCGAACCGGCCGAACTCGGTCTTCACCGCCCCGAGCACGCGCCAGACCTCGGTCGATCGCTTCTCGATCGCGAGCGTCCGGAACCCGAGCTGCAGGCTGTTCAGCATCGCCGCCAGCGTCGTGGGCCCCGCGAGCGTCACGCGATGCTCGCGCTGAAGCGCGTCGGCCAGCCCCGGGCGCGCGACCGCTTCCGCAAAAAGGCCCTCGGTCGGCACGAACAGGATCGCGAAATCGGTCGTGTGCGGAGGCTCCACGTACTTGTCGCGGATCGTCTTCGCCTGCTGCTTGAAGAAAGCGTCGAGCGCGCGCCGGCTCGCCTCGACCGCCGCGGCGTCGGCGCGCTCGACCGCATCCTGAAGCCGCTGCCAGTCCTCGAGCGGGAACTTGGCGTCGATCGGGAGCCAGCACGCCGACGCCGCATCGCCGCGCCCGGGAAAGCGCACCGCGAACTCGACGCGCTCGTGGCTGCCCGGGCGCGTGGCGACGTTCTTCGCGTACTGGGACGGCGTGAGCAGGTCCGCGAGCAGCGTCTCGAGCTGCACCTCGCCCCAGCCGCCGCGCGTCTTGACGTTCGTCAGCACGCGCTTCAGGTCGCCAACGCCCACCGCGAGCGTTTGCATCTCGCCCAGCCCCTTGTGCACCTGCTCCAGCCGGTCGGAGACCTGCTTGAACGACGCGCCGAGACGCGCGTCGAGCGTCGCCTGCAGCTTCTCGTCGACGGTGACGCGCATCTGCTCGAGCTTCGCCGCATTCTCGTCGCGAAGCTTGTCGAGCCGCTGCTCGACGTTGCGCCGGATCGCCTCGAGGCGCTCGTCGTTGCGCTGCGCGAGCGCCGAAACCTCGGCGCGCAGCCGCTGCGCCGCCTGTCCCTGCTCGTCGCGCGCGATCGCGAAGTCCTGCTTGAGCTCCGCGCGCGCGCCCTGCATGTCCTGCTTCAGGTCGCGCTCGAAGTCCGCGCCCCGGTCCTTCAGCACCTCGACCGAGGTGGCGAGCGAGGCCAGGCGCGACACGGCGAAGGCCGCGACGAGGATCGCCACGATGCCCGCGACGACGGCGACCGCGAGGATCGCGACGAGGAGCTGCGTGTCCGACATGGCCGACGATTCTAGCAGTGGGGGTGGCTCGCGGCGCGAGCCCCGCCGCGGCGTCGCGCGGCGATTCCCTAGGCCTCGCTCATGGCGAGGAGCGCGAACGACGCGAGCCAGTGCGTGCCCACGTAGTCGGGGCTGTCGAGGCCGGCCCAGCCCGACGCGAGGTGCCGCGCGGCGGCGTCGCGCAGCGGTTCGACGCGCGGATCGCCCGGCGGAAGCGCGTTCGCGATGCCGCGCATGCACCAGGCCCGAGACAGGTTGAGGCCGTCGAGGTGGACGACCTGCGGATCCGAGCGATCGGCGACCGAAACGGGCGTGAACAACGACGAGGGCTCGCGCCGCTCGAGGCCGGGCAGGAATCGGGCGAGCCATGCGCCGTACCGGTCGTGCGGCAGCACGCGGCGCATGAGGTCGGCCTCCGTCAACGCGGGCGACAGGAAATCGGCGCCCGAGGGCTCCCACGCGGCGGGCGCGCCCGCGTCCTCGCCGAACCACGCGAGCGCGCGATCCGCGACGGCCGCGGCGAGCGAGTCTTCGCCCGCTGCGCGCGCATAGTCGATCGTGAGCGCGAGGGCGAATGCCGAGTTCGCGTGCATCCCGTGGCGCACCGGGTAGCCTGCGCGCGGCAGCCAGGCGAGCCATCGCGCGACGAAGGCGTCGGCGAGCGGGGCGAGCGCGCGCGCCCACCGGCGCGCGTCGGCATCGTCGTCTGCGCGAACCTCGCGCGCGAGCTCGAGCAACCACGCCCAGCCGTAGGGGCGCTCGAACGAGGCGGAAAGCGGACGCGAGAGGTACGCGCATTCGGCCGCGATCGCCGCCGTCGCGAAGTGCTCGTCGAACGCCCGGCCGATCGCCACGCGCTCCGGCAGCACGGGGACGAGCCGCCGCAGCCGCGCGAGCGACCAGTGCATGTGCACGCAGGAATGCCAGTCGAAGCTTCCATGGAACGCCGGATGCAGCTCGCGCGACGACCGGACGTCCGCCGGCGAGCCGATGACGTGGTCCTGCTTCGTCGGGTACTCGGTCCGCAGGTTGGCGAGCGCGAGGCGCGCGAGGCGCGAGGCGGTCGCGGGCGTGAGGGACGGTGCTTGCAAGCCGGGCTCGATCGACGGAGGATGCCCGATTGTCGCTCATCGGGCCGGCGCGCCGTCGCCGGCCGGCCATGCCTCCCGAGCCATCCGCGGTTCGCGACGTCCTCGTCACCGGCGGCACCGGCTACGTCGGCCGGCCGCTCGTCGAGGCGCTGGTCGCGCGCGGCCATCGCGTGCGCGTGCTGTGCCGCCCCGGCTCGATCTCGCGCGTCCCGGAGGGCGCGGCGGCGATCGAGGGCGACGCGCTCGACCCCGCCTCGATCGGACGCGCGCTCGCGCGCGGCGCCACGCTCGTCGAGCTCGTCGGCACCCCGCATCCTTCGCCCGCGAAGGCGGCGGAGTTCGAGCGCATCGACCTCGTGTCGATCCTCGCGAGCGTCGAGGCCGCTCGCGCGTCGGGCGCCTCGCAGCTCGTCTACATGAGCGTCGCCCAACCCGCGCCGGTGATGCGCGCCTACGTCGGCGTGCGCCGGCGCGGCGAGGAGGCGATCGCCGCCGCCGGGCTCACTGCGACGATCCTGCGGCCCTGGTACGTGCTGGGTCCGGGCCACCGCTGGCCCGTCGTGCTCGTGCCGATCGCGAAGCTGCTCGTATGGTTTCCGCCCACGCGCGCCGCCGCGCTTCGGCTCGGGTTCGTGTCGCGGGAGCAGATGGTCGCGGCGCTGGTGCGCGCGGTCGAGTCGCCGCCGGCGCCCGGGACGCGCCGCGTGGTCGAGGTGCCACAGATACGGGCGTCGCGGCTCGACGCCGTCGTCTAGGCCTGCCCGCGAGCCGGCACGACGCTCGCACCCGTGCCGCGAACGCGGACTCCTCCGGTCAGAGGTCCGCGGCCACCGCGCCCGACGCCTCGCGGCTCGCGCGCTTCCGCTCGTGCTCCTTGAGGAAGCGCTTGCGGATCCGGATCGACTTCGGGGTCACTTCGCAGAGCTCGTCGTCGGCGATGAACTCGACCGCGTATTCGAGCGTGAGCCTGATCGGCGGCGTCAGGAGGATCGCGTCGTCCTTGCCCGCCGCGCGGACGTTCGTGAGCTTCTTCGTCTTGATCGGGTTCACGACGAGGTCGTTGTCGCGCGAGTGGATGCCGATCACCATGCCTTCGTACACCGGGTCGCCGGGCGACACGAACATGCGGCCGCGCTCCTGGAGGTTCCAGAGCGCGTAGGCGACGGCCGCGCCGTCGTCCTGCGACACGAGGACGCCGTTGCGGCGCTCGGGCACCTCTCCCCTGAGCGGCGCGTAGCCGTCGAACACGTGGCTCATGAGGCCCGTGCCGCGCGTCAGGTTCATGAACTCGCCCTGGAAGCCGATCAGCCCGCGCGCCGGGATCCGGTAGTCGAGGCGCGTGCGGCCGCGCCCGTCCGACTCCATGTTCGTGAGGTCGCCGCGCCGCGGGCCCAGCGCCTCCATCACGGCGCCCTGGTTCGCTTCCTCGACGTCCACCGACAGCATCTCGTACGGTTCCTGGATCTCGCCGTCGACCTCGTGCGTGACCACGCGCGGCCGCGACACCGCGAGCTCATAGCCTTCGCGGCGCATGTTCTCGATCAGGATCGTCAGATGCAATTCACCGCGGCCCGAAACCAGGAACGCATCGGTGTCAGCCGTCTCCTGCACGCGCAGCGCCATGTTGGTCAGCAGCTCGCGCATCAGCCGCTCGCGGATGTTGCGCGACGTGACGTACTTGCCTTCGCGGCCGGCGAGCGGCGACGTGTTGACCTGGAAGTACATCGACAGCGTGGGCTCGTCGACCTGGATGGGCGGCAGCGCCTCGGGGGCCTCGACGGCGGCGAGCGTGGTGCCGATCGTGAGGTCGTCGATGCCGGTGACGAGCACGATGTCGCCGGCCGCCGCGGACGGCACCGCCGCACGCGTGAGCCCCGAGAAGCCCAGCACCTGCACGATGCGGGACTTCTTGGGCGTCTCGCCTTCGGCCAGCGGGCCGTTAAGCACCGCCACTTCCTGGCCGGGGGCGATGCGCCCGCGGCGGATGCGGCCGATGGCGAGGCGGCCGAGGTAGCTCGAGTAGTCGAGCGCGCTCACCTGGAATTGCAGCGGGCCGTCCGGGTCGCCCTCGGGCGCCGGAACGGCCGCGAGGATGGTCTCGAACAGCGCGCGCATCGATGCCGGCTCGCCCGCGGCATCGCCTTCGCCGCGCTTGGCCACGGCGACGTCGAGCGTCGCCCAGCCCTGCAGCGCCGACGCGTACACGACCGGGAAGTCGAGCTGCTCGTCCGACGCGCCCAGCTTGTCGAAGAGGTCGAACGTCTGGTTCACCACCCACTCCGGTCGCGCGCCGGGGCGATCGACCTTGTTCACCACCACGATGGGCTTCAGGCCCTGCTGCAGCGCTTTCATGGTGACGAAGCGCGTCTGGGGCATGGGGCCCTCGACCGCGTCGACCAGCAGCAGCACGCCGTCGACCATGCCGAGCACGCGCTCGACCTCGCCGCCGAAGTCGGCGTGCCCCGGCGTGTCCACGATGTTGATGTGATGGCCGTCGTACTCGATCGAGCAGTTCTTGGCGAGGATGGTGATCCCGCGCTCGCGCTCGATGTCGTTGCTGTCCATCATCCGCTCGGCGATCTGCTGGTGCTTGGCGAACGTCCCCGCCTGCACCAGGAGCTTGTCGACGAGCGTGGTCTTGCCGTGGTCGACGTGGGCGATGATCGCGATGTTGCGAAGGTCCTGGCGCTGGGCTTTCATGGGGCTTTCCTGGGGCTTTCTTTGCGTAAGCCCCGCCAGGGACCGAAGCGATAGGATCGGCGGGCGCGGCAAAACTCGCGATTATACGATGCAAGGCCGCCTGCGCGCTAACAAAATTTTGAATAATCCGCAACTTAGGCTACAATGCGTGTTCGGGCGGCCGTTTCCGGTCACCGCCCACCCCGGCGCGGGACTTGCCCGCGCCCTTCCTGCAACGTCATAGCCAAACGCTGCCTGGACCGGAAGCCGCTACGCAAGAGCGGTAGGCCGCGCCAGGAGCTTCTTTCGAATGAGTGCCACGAGCTTTGCGGAGCTCGGCTTGAGCCCGGAACTATTGCGGGCCGTCGCCGAATCCGGCTATACCTCGCCCACCCCCATCCAGGCGACCGCCATTCCGGTCGTCCTCGCCGGCCGCGACGTCATGGGCGGCGCCCAGACCGGCACGGGCAAGACCGCCGGCTTCTCGCTGCCCATCCTGCATCGCCTCCAGCCGCAGGCCAACACGAGCCCCTCGCCCGCTCGCCATCCCGTACGGGCGCTGATCCTCGCCCCCACGCGCGAGCTCGCGATCCAGGTCGAGGAATCCGTCAAGGAATACGGCAAGTACACCGGCCTGCGGTCCACCTGCGTGTTCGGCGGCGTCGACATCCGCCAGCAGCTTCCCATCGTGCGCGCGGGCGTCGAGATCCTCGTCGCCACGCCGGGTCGCCTCCTCGATCACATCGAGCAGAAGAGCGTCAGCCTGTCGCAGGTCGAGGTGTTCGTCCTCGACGAAGCCGATCGCATGCTCGACATGGGCTTCATCCCGGACATCAAGCGGATCATGGCGCTGCTGCCCGCCACGTCCAAGCGCCAGAACCTGCTCTTTTCGGCCACCTTCAGCAACGACATCAAGAAGCTCGCGGACCAGCTCCTCAACGCGCCCGAGCTCATCGAGGTCGCGCGCCGCAACACAGCGGCCGAGACCGTCGACCAGGGCGTGTACCGGTGCCCGCAGGATGCCAAGCGCGCGCTCCTCACGAGCATCGTGAAGTCGCGCGGATTGCGCCAGGTGCTCTGCTTCGTGCGCACCAAGCACGGCGCTTCGCGCCTCGCGCGCCAGCTCGAGCGCGACGGCCTCGAGACGTCCGCCATCCACGGCGACAAGACGCAAGGCGCGCGCCTCGACGCGCTGTCGGCGTTCAAGGAAGGCAGGCTCGAGGTGCTCGTGGCGACGGACGTCGCCGCGCGCGGCCTCGACGTCGAGCGCATCGGGCACGTGGTCAACTACGACGTGCCCTACGACACGGAATCGTACGTGCACCGCATCGGCCGCACCGGTCGCGCCGGTCGCAAGGGCGAGGCGATCCTCTTCATCACGCCGCGCGAACGCAACATGCTGCGCTACATCGAGCGCGCCACCCGTTCGCCGCTCGAACCGATGGACCTGCCGACGATCGCCGACGTGAACGAGCAGCGCGTCGCGAAGTTCCGCCAGCGCATCACCGAGGCGCTCGCCGACGGCCGCGGCGAGGCCTTCCTCAGCCTGATAGAGGAGTACGAGCGCGAGCACGACGTGCCGGCCATCGAGATCGCCGCCGCGCTGGCCGCCCTGCTGCAGGGCGGCAGCCCGCTGCTGCTGAAGGAGAAGGAGCGGGACACCCCCGCACCGGATCACGTCGTCGTGGGCGAAACGGCGGACGAACCCTCCGGCCGGCCCGGCAAGAAGGAGCGCAAGCCGCGTGAACCGGCTGCCGAAGTCACGGGTGACGCGAGCGGTCCGCGTCTGTCCGAGGAGGACACCGACACCTACCGGCTCGAGGTCGGGTACGTGCACGGCGTGAAGCCGGGCAACATCGTCGGTGCCATCGCCAACGTCGCGGGACTGCCGGGCAAGGACATCGGCCACGTCGACATCCGCGAGGGCCACACGTTCGTCGGCCTGCCGAAGGGCATGCCTGCGGAGATCCTGCGCGAACTGCAGAAGACGCGCGTCGCGGGCCGGATGCTGAACCTGAACATCGCACAGCACGTGCCGCCGAAGCCGCTGCGCAAGCCGCCGAAGCGGCCGCCCGCGCACAAGCCTCGCGCACGGTAGACTGCCGCCGACCATGGCCGGCGCGCAGCAATCTACGACCGCATCGAACGTTCCGACCGGCGCCCCCGCGCCCGCACGTCGTCTGTGCACGGACTGCGGGATCTCTCGCACGGCCGAGCCCGCGCGCTGCGGGCGCGCCTGCCAGTTCATCCGCCCCGACTATCCGGCGCTCGAGGCGCAGGTCCACGGGCGCGCTCGCGATCCCGCGCGTCCCGACGAACTGCACTTCGGCCCCTTCCGGCGCATGCTGCGCGCTTCGCTGCGGCCGCCGCGCGTCGGGGCGCAGTGGACCGGCATCGCCACCCGCCTGGGCGAACGCCTGCTCGAAACCGGCGCCGTCGATGCCGTGCTGACGGTGGCACCGGACCCCGCGGACCGCTGGCGGCCCGTGCCGGTCCTGGTGACGCGCGCCGAGGACATGGCGCAGGCCCGCGGCATGCGCATGGGCTACGCACCCCTGCTCGCGCTGCTCGAACCGGCACGCGAGCAAGGCTATCGCCGGGTGGCCGTCATCGGCATCCCCTGCCAGGTGTACGCACTGCGCTCCCTCGAGCGGGAGCTCGGCTTCGAGCGGCTCTACGTGATCGGCACGCCCTGCTCGGACAACACGACCACCGAGCGATTCCATCGCTTCCTCGACCTGCTCGCCGACGACCCGTCGACCATCACGTACCTGGAGTTCCGCGCCGACTACCACGTCGAGCTGCGCTTCAGCGACGGTCGCCGCAAGGAAGTCCCGTTCCTGCTGCTGCCGATCTCGCAGCTGCCGCCGGATTTCTTCCCGCTCACCTGCCGCACCTGCGTCGATTACACCAACGTACTGGCCGACGTGACGGTCGGGTACATGGGTGGCGAAGGCGAGCAGTGGCTGCTGGTGCGCAACGAGCGCGGCGAAGAACTCGTGTCGCTGCTGGGCAACGAACTCGACGCCCGCGCGCCGGGTACTGGCGGCAAGCGCCAGGCGCACGTGAAGGCGTTTCTCGAGAACACGGCGCGGGCGGCGGGCGGCCTGCCCCTGCGACGCATGCCGCACTTCCTGCGCCACGTCGTCGGCTGGCTGATGCCGAAGATCGGGCCGCGCGGCCTCGAATTCGCACGCACCCGCGTCGAGATGAAGGCCGTCGAGACCATCGTGCACCTGCGCCACGCCGAGCCGCGACGGCTCAAGTCGATGGTGCCGGAGCACGTGTGGAAACTGGTGGAGCCCTACGGTCTCGCGCCGCGGGACGACGAGCGCCGCTGACTCAGGCGGTGGCGCGCGCCATGCGCTGCAGCGGGATGAGGAGCAACGCGCCCGCGGCCAGCACGGCGATGCTGACGATCGCGCCGATCTTCACGTACACCACGCTCGAATAGAACACGTACGCGCTGCTCGCGACGAACAGCAGCGGCAGCACCGGATAGAACGGCACGCGGAACGGGCGCGGGACGTCCGGATACCGACGGCGCAGCACGATCACGGCCAGCCCGCTCAACATGAGGAAGAACCAGTAGACCGGCGACAGGTAGTCGACCATCGTCGAGAAGCCGCCGCGCGTGTACGTACCGAAACCCACCAGCACCAGTGCGACTCCGGAAATCGCGAGCACGGCGACCGGTGGCGTGCCGCGCGTGACGTGCCAGCTGCCGAGCCGCTGCAGCACGCGCGTGTCGCGGGCAGCGGCATACGTCGTGCGCGCGCCCGCGATGAGGATGGCGTTCATCACCGTGATGGAGGTGATGGCGACGACACCCACGATGAGCACCTGCCCGGTCTTGCCGAAGGCGCGCAGCATGACGTCCGCGGCCGGGGCTTCGCTCGCGGCGAGTCCGGCCAGGCCGAGGCCGCGCAGGAACGCCCAGTTCACCAGCAGGTAGAGCGCCGTGACGATGGACATGCCGATCAGCAGCGCCCGCGTGATGCCGTGGCGTTCGTCCTCCATCTCGGCGGACAGCGTGGCCGCATCGCTCCAGCCGCCGTAGGCGAGGAACACGAAGACCAGCGCGAGCCCGATGTGCGAGACGGGTGCACCGGCGCTCCCCGCGGGCAGCGCGGGCGGCACGCCCTGCACGGTCAGCCAGGCTCCGGCGGCACCGACGCTGAGGAGCCCGAACAGCACCAGCGCCATCAGCGAGACCTGGGTGTGGATGCCGACGCGGATGCCGGCGAGGTTCACGGCCGTGAGCAGCAGGATGATCAGCGTGGCGAAGAACGCGCTGCCGTACTCGCCGAGCGGCACGATCTGGCCGAGGTAGTCGCCGAACACGAAGGCCAGCATGGCCATGGACCCGGTGTGGATCACGGCGAAGCGGGACCAGGCGAACACGAACCCGACCCGGTCGCCGAACGCCGTGCGCAGGAAATGGTAGTCGCCCCCCACGTCCGGGAAGGAAGCGGCCATCTCGGCGAAGCACAGGGCGCCGATCAGCGACAGCACGCCGCCGAACACCCAGGCGAGCATCAGCGCACCATCCGAGGGCAGGTTCGCCGCAGCCATGGGCGTGGTCTTGAAGATGCCGGCGCCGATGACCATGCCGACGCACACCGAGACGGCGTGCCAGACGTGCAGCTGGCGGCGGGGTTGGGCGGCTTCGGACATGGGCGCGACACCCTAGCAAATTCAGGCCGGCGCCGCTCAGCGACGCACTGGCTATGAGTCCATCGCCAATGGTTGTTGCACGCCGCGATGCTGGTTTTTACGGTATCGGAGACCCCCGGGCGTCCCAGTAAAATCCAACGTTTGCCCGGCACGCCCGATCCATCGAGAGGAATCATCGTGAACAACAGACTGCCCCGCGCCACCCTGCTGGTCGGCGCCACCCTCGGCACGCTCGCCGCCCCCGGCGTGACTCAGGCCGCCGACGCGAGCTTCGAGGAGATCATCGTCACGGGCACGCGCATCAAGGACCGCACGGTCCTCGACTCGCCGGTGCCGGTCGACGTGCTCAGCGCCAGCGACCTGCAGCAGGCCGGGGCGCTCGCGGGCGAGCTCGGCCAGGCCCTGCAGTCGCTGGCCCCGTCGTTCAACTTTCCCCGGCAGTCGAACTCCGGCGGCGCCGACCACGTGCGTGCGGCCCAGCTGCGCGGCATGAGCCCCGACCAGGTGCTGGTGCTGGTGAACGGCAAGCGCTACCACACCTCGGCGCTGGTGAACCTCGAGTCGAAGACCGGCAAGGGCACGACCCCGGTCGACTTCAACTCCATCCCGCTCAACTCGATCAAGCGCATCGAGGTGCTGCGCGACGGCGCCGGCGCCCAGTACGGCTCGGACGCCGTCGCGGGCGTGATCAACGTGATCCTCGACGACGCGCCGCAGGGCGGTGAGTTCGCGGTGAGCTACGGGCAGAACCACACGAACTTCGAGCCGATCGATCGCACGCTGGACGACGGCCGGACCTGGGTGGCCCAGGCGAAGGCCGGCCTGCGGGTCGGCGACGGTGGCTTCCTGCGCGGCGGCCTCGAGTACCGCGACCACGGCAGCACCAACCGTTCGGGGTACGACACCATCATCTTCCAGGCCGACCCGACGCCGGACAACCTCGCGACCGAGGGCCAGCGCAACTACCGGCCGGGCGACGGCCAGGCGCGCGACGTGGCGCTGTGGTTCAACTCGAGCGTCCCGCTCGGCGCCGTGGACTTCTACAGCTTCGCGACCTACGACCAGCGCGACTCGGTCGGCGCGGCGTTCTTCCGCTACCCGGACAGCAACCAGAACGTAAAGTCGATCTATCCGCACGGCTTCCGCCCGGACTCGCTCGGCGACAACACTGATTACTCGGTGACGGGCGGCCTGCGCGGCAAGGCCGGCGCCTGGGACTGGGACGGCAGCCTCACCTACGGTCGCAACGAGTTCGAGTACCGGCTGCGCCACTCGCTCAACGCCTCGCTCGGCCCGACCAGCCCGACCCGCTTCCGGCTCGGCACCTACGAGTTCGGGCAGCTGACGGCCAACGTCGATGCCAGTCGCGAAGTGCAGCTGGGCGCGCTGGCCAAGCCGGCGGTGCTGGCGGTCGGCGTCGAGTACCGGCGCGAGGACTTCCAGACCCACGCCGGCGACCCGGCGTCCTACGCTGCGGGCCCCTTCACCGACCTCGCGACGGGCGCGCAGGCCGGCCCGGGCCTCACGCCGGCCGACGAGGCCGACACGTCGCGCAACGTCGGCAGCGTGTACGCCGACTTCTCGTTCAACCCGACCGAGCCCTGGCTGGTCGAGCTCGCGGGCCGCTACGAGAACTACAGCGACTTCGGCGATGCGTTCGCCGGCAAGCTGAGCACGATCTACCAGCTGACGCCGTCGTTCGCGCTGCGCGGCGCGGTCTCGAACAGCTACCGCGCGCCGTCGCTGAGCCAGATCTCGTACAAGGCGACCGGCACCAACTTCGGCGACGGCGGCGTGCTGCGCACGATCCTGACGCTGCCGGTGGCCGACCCGATCGCCCGCTCGCTCGGTGCCCAGGACCTCGACGCCGAGAAGTCGGTGAACCTGAGCATCGGCCTCACGTGGCAGCCGGTCGATTCGCTGAGCCTCACCCTGGACGCGTTCCAGATCAAGGTGAAGGACCGCATCACGATCTCCGAGCGCATCGGCGGCCAGGACCTCACCGACTACATCGAGCAGACCTTCGGCATCGAGGGCGTCGACAGCGTCAACTTCTTCACCAATGCCGTCGACACCAGCACCCGGGGCGTCGACCTCGTGGCGACCTGGGCACGGGAGTTCGGCGAGTCGGCCCTCAAGGTCACCGGCGCGTTCTCGTACAACAAGACGGAGATCGACCACGTCGCGCCGACGCCGCCCGAGCTGGCCGCGCTCGGTTTCGACGACGTGCTGTTCGGCGTCGAGGAGCGCAACACGCTGACGGACGCGTCGCCGCACACCAAGGGCATCCTGACGACCTCGTGGGACGCGCCGCACTGGGGCGCGCTGGCTCGCCTCACGCGCTACGGCAGCGCGGTGCGCGTGTTCAACTTCGGCGGCGGCTTCGAGCCGCGGCAGGAGTACGGCGCGAAGTTCCAGCTCGACCTGTCGGGCCAGTGGAAACCCACCGAGCACCTGCAGTTCGAAATCGGCGCCAACAACATCCTGGACGAGTACCCGGACCTGTCGAGCGACGACATCAACTACGCGGGCAATTTCCCGTACGACGTGATCTCGCCGATCGGCTTCAACGGCGCGTACTACTACGCGCGGGCGTCGTACACGTTCTGAGGGGGATCAGCGCGTCAGGGCCTTCATGAGGCGATAGTCGAACTCGACGCCCTCGTGAAAGGCCTCGACGCCGATCCGTTCGTCGCGGCCGTGCACGCCATTCGCGCCGGCCGCGGTGAACATGCCCGAGATGCCGTAGGACGGGACGCCGGCGAGACGGAAGTAGTAGCTGTCCGTCGAGCCCGGGTCCATCACCGGCAGCACCGGCACGCGTGGCCACAGCCCCTGGGCCACCTGCTCCACGCGCCGCAGCAGCGCGGCATCGAGCGGCGATGGCGGACTCGGGACCGGCGTGCCGAGCACGCTGACCTCGACCGTCGGATCGGCCACGACGTCGCGTAGCCGCGCCAGCGTCGCCTCGACGGTCTCGCCCGGCAGCAGGCGGCACTGCACCGTGGCCGTGGCGCGCTGGGCCAGCGCCGCTTCGGCATGCCCGGCGGCGAGCAGCGTCGCGACGCAGGTCGTGCGCAGCGTGGCGTTGTAGAGCGGTTCCTCGGCGAGGCGGGCCACGACGGCCGGATCCAGGTCACCCGACCCGACGCGTCGCAGGTCCTCGGCCCGCGGCCCCTCGGCGCCGGCGGCGAGCCGGCGGAAGTACTCGCGGGTCGTGGCGTCGAGCCGCGGCGGAAACTCGTAGCGACCGAGACGCTCGACCGCCGCTGCCAGCCGGTAGACGGCATTGCCCGGCACGGGCAGCGAACTGTGGCCGCCCGGACTCGTGGCCTCGAAGCGGAAGCTGGCATAGACCTTCTCGCTGGTCTGCAGGCGCAGTGAGCTGCGCGCGCCGCCCACGATCTCGCCCCCGCCGCCGTCCGGATTGACCACGAGTCCCGCCGTGACGAGATCACGGTGCTCCGCGAGCAGCCATTCGGCGCCGCTCAACGTGCCACCCGACTCCTCGTCGGAGGTGAAGGCCACCACGAGGTCGCGGGCCGGCCGGTACTGCTCGCGGCGCAGGCGGATCAGGTTGGCGACGAGACTGGCGACCTCGCCCTTCATGTCGACCACGCCGCGGCCGAGGTAGTCGCCGTCGCGCTCGGTCAACTGGAACGGCGGCACCGACCAGTCCTCCGGCCGCGCCTCCACGACGTCGAGGTGCGCGAGATACAGCACGGGCGGCGCGCGGCCCGAGCCGTGCAGGCGCACGACGAGATTGCCCTTGCCGGGCTGCGGCTCGAAGAAAAGCACGTCCGCGGGCGCGTAGCCCTCGGAGAGCAGCCGGCCCCGCAGCACCTGCGCGAGGCGGGTCGAGCCGGCCGCATGGGTCGAGTCGATGCCGATCAGTTGCTGCAGGATGTCGCGCTCGAGGCGACGGCGTGCCGCTGGCGCATCGTCGCGGGCCACGGCGGGCCACGCGGCCACCAGGGCGAAGATGAGCAGGCCGAGCCGGTGCAGAAGGCGGGTATCGCGTGTCATGGCCGGGCAGGATACACGCGGCCGGGCGCGTCGCTCACCAGCGGACGTCGAACGCGCACGCGGACCCGCCCTGCGCCTCGCACGAGGACTCGGTCACGCGGGTCGACGAGCGCACCAGCGTGCGGAACAGGTGTTCGAAGGTCGCCGCGTAGTAGTCGCAGAGCGGCGCGGAGGCCGTGGCCCCGCGACAGATCGGGCAATGGCGCACGCTGAAGCGCAAGGGAGGCGCACCGCGCGTCGGAGTGAAGACGGCCGTGAACTCTCCGGTGCCGGCGAAGGTCCAGGCGTGCCGACCGATGGCACGCACGAGCACGCGGGCAGCGACCGGTGCCGGGAGGAAGCCGAGCAGCGACTGCACGAGACGCGGGATGCGGTGGGCCAGCAGGTAGTCGGCCGTGAGGCGCCCGGCGTGCGCGCTCACCTGCGCGGCATCCGCGGGCGCGAGCGCCGCGCGCAGCGCCGACTGCAGCGCGATGACCTCGCGCTCGTCGACCATGTCGGATGGCGGCTGCGCCAGGTAAGGCGTGAGGCCCGCGGCGGCGAACACCGCCTCCGTGCGCGCGTCGCCCGAGTGCGCGCGCAGCGCCTCGGCGAGGCGAATGATGGCGTTGGGGCCGATGCGGCCCGCCCCGTGGTTCATGTCGCGGACCCGCGTGGGCGCCGCCCGCCTACTGCTCGGCGAGCGCCGCCTCTTCCTCGGTCATCTGCTGATCGCCGCCACCGCAGGCCATGACCTTGACCGGTACCTTGACCGGACGGCGCCCCGGGAAGCGGCCCTTGCCCTTGTAGTCGACGTCCGCCTTGAGGTCCGGCCGCTCCGCGTTGAGCGCCGCGATCTGCTCGGCGTTGAGCACCTTGCTCTCGTCGAAGCCGAGGTCCCACTGCGCGTTCATGCCGTTGAACTTCAGGCGCTCGAGGTCGTAGAACTTCTTGGTCCAGGTGGTCTTGGCGAAGGCCTTGAGGCAGCCCATCAGGTACTTGCGCTTGAAGGAGTCCTTCTGCCACGGGTAGGAGAAGAAGCTCTTCAGCATGTAGAAGCGCGCGTAGTTGCGCATCACGCCCTTCAGCACCTGGTCGCGCGTCATCTCCTCGGGCTGGATGATCGGCGTGACGAAGTTGTACTTGGCGTAGTCGCGCACCTCGACCTTGTCGCCCAGCTCCTCGAACAGCTCGGCGAACGGCCACGGCGTGTACATGTTCCAGTTCGCCATGTCCGGCTTCCAGTCCTGCGCCAGCCGGTAGGTTTCCTCGATCGTCTCCGGCGTCTCGTTCTCGAGGCCCATGATGAACTGGGCCTCGGCCACCATGCCCGCGTCCTTGATGAGCTTGATGGCGAGCTTGTTTTCCTCGATGGTCGTTTCCTTGCGGAAGCGGTCGAGCTTCAGCTGCGCCGCGGCCTCGGTGCCGAGCGAGACGTGCACCAGGCCCGCCTTGCGGAACATCGGCAGCAGGTCGCGGTCGCGCAGGATGTCGGTGACGCGGGTGTTGATGCCCCACTTCACGGGCAGGTTGCGCCGGATCAGCTCCTCGCACAGCGCGATGAACTTCTTGCGGTTGATGGTCGGCTCCTCGTCCGCGAGGATGAAGAACCCGACCTGGTGCTCGCGCACCAGCACCTCGATCTCGTCCACGAACTTCTTCGGGTCGCGCGTGCGGTACTTGCGCCAGAACTTCCACTGCGAGCAGAAGCGGCAGGTGAACGGGCAGCCGCGCGCGAAGTTCGGCACGGCCACGCGGCAGTTGAGCGGGATGTAGATGTACTTGTCCCACTCGAGCAGCGACCAGTCCGGCGTGAGTGAATCGAGGTCGCGGATCACCGGGCGGGCCGGCGTCGCCACCAGCTTGCCGTCCTCGAGGAAGGCGATGCCCTGGATCTCGCGGCGGCGCGCGACGTGCGTGCCGTCCTGGATCGCGGTCATCAGCTCGACGGCGATTTCCTCGCCCTCGCCGCGCACGATGTAGTCGACGGCGCCGCACTCCGAGAGCACCTGCGCGTACATGAACGTCGGGTGGATGCCGCCGAGCACCGTCACGCAGTTCGGCGCCTCGCGCTTGGCGATCTCGAGCGTCTTCTGCGCCTGGTAGATCATCGGCGTGATGGCCGTGGTGAGCACCACGTCCGGCGCATTCGCCCGGATCAGTTCCGCGAGCTTGTCGTCCGGGATGTCGTTCGTCATCGCGTCGACGAAGCGGACATTGGTGATGCCGGCGTGCTTCAATGCCCCGCCGATGTACGCCACCCAGCCGGGCGGCCAGTTGCCCGCGATCTCCGCGCCACCGCAGTGATAGTTCGGCTGGATCATCAGGACGCGCATGTGTGTATTCCCCAGGTGCGGCAGGCGGCGACGGAAACCGCGCATCCCGCGCGGGCGCCAACCGTCATATAAAGTAGACACATTGACTGTTCGTTCCGGTTGACGTTAATGCCCCCGACCCTTGCGAGCAAGCCGCGATTGAACCCACTACGGTATGTACTTACCTGCGTGCTGCTGCTGCTTTCCACGCTGGCCATGGCGCAGCCGCGCACGGTGGAAATGACGCTCGGCGGTCGCAGCACGCCGGTCGACTTCTTCTCGCCCGCGGCAAACGGGACGATTCCCATTCGCGACGCGGTCATCATCGCGCACGGCTTCACGCGCGACCGGCACACGATGACGGGACACGCCGTCGCCCTCGCACGCGAAGGGTACTGGGTGATCGTGCCCGACCTCCCGTACACCATGGACTCGCGCGACAACGCACGTGCGCTGCGCGACCTGATCGCGGCCCTGCGCCAGGGCGCGGCCGGCCCCGTGCTCGATCGCATCGTGCTCGTCGGCTACTCGGCGGGTGGCCTGTCGACGCTGCTCGCGGCGAATGCGCCGGGCGTCATCGGCTACGTCGGACTCGATCCGTTCGACCGCCCGAGCCACGTCGGCCTCGACGCGGCGAAGGTGCTCGCGACGCCGGCCTACCTGCTGCGCGGCCCGTCGGCCTTCTGCAACGCGTATTCGATCGCGGAGCCCTGGGTGGGCGCGCTGCCACACCTGGTGAAGGACCAGCGCCTGCCCGAGGCGAGTCACTGCGACTTCGAGTCGGACACCGACTGGATCTGCGAGGCCGCATGCGGCTCCGTCGACCCGCGCCGCCAGGCGGCGGTGCGGCAGTTCATCCTCGCGGCGGTGAAGGAGTTGTCAGCGCGCCCGCAGATCGCGCGTGCGACTGGCCAGGTCCAGCAGGTGACCGGCCAGCCCCAGCAGCAACCATAGCGAGCAGCGCGCGAGTCCGGCGTCCGTCAGCGCCGCCCGCAGCGCCATCAGCAGGCAGGCGCCGGCCAGCAGGTTGGGCAGCAGGCGCAGCGGCGCGATGGGCAGTCGCCCGGCGCGATGCAGGAGTGCGAGCAGCACGGCCTCCGCGCCCATCAGCAGCAGGATCAGGTCGACGACCCGGCCGCTGGCATACAAGCTTTCGATCACGGCGGTCGCACCGCGGGCCGGAAGCCCGCGGGACCCGGTGGCTCAGTGGTCGAAACGACCGAAGGCCGCGTCGAGCGTGCGGTCGACGAACGTGCGCACGCGCTCCACGAGCGACATCGGTGCGCGGGTGGCGGCCGCGCGCAGCGGGTGCCCTTCCATCGCTTGCGGCCGCGCGTACGAGTCCTGCGCCGTCATGGACTGCGGCGTGGACGAGTCGATTCTCTGCATGGTCCCCAGCATCGTTGTTCTCCCTGTCATGCCCCGGCGTGCGGCGTCGGATTCAACTGGACGATCGTGTAGTTGAGCACCGCCGCGAAGCTCACCCACGCCAGGTACGGAATCAGCAGCCACGCGGCCGCGCGCGAGCGCGGCCACGTCAGGATCACCAGCCACAGCACCGACGCCCACAGCAGCGGTACCTCGAGCAAGGCCCAGTCGGGCCGCTGCAGCGTGAAGAACAGCAGGCTCCACGCCATGTTGCAGGCCGCGTTCAGCAGGAAGGCGCCGACCAGCAGGCGGCGCGCCCGCGCGTTCGGGGTCGCGCGCCAGCCGAGCACCGAGGCGATCGCGGTCAGCAGGAAGATCAGCGTCCAGGCCGGGCCGAACAGCCAGTCGGGCGGCTGCCACGACGGCTTCACGAGGTCGAAGTACCAGGGCCCGAGGTTGGTCAGCAGCGTGCCCGCCGCCGCGACCGCCGTGGTCACGAGACCGGCGACGATCCAGTGGACGGGACTCGAGGGCACCGGTCGCCTCATGTGCGCGCCATCCCCATCAGGTGCGCGAGGTCCTTGAAGAAGATGCGCACGTGCGCCATCGGCCGGCGCCGCACGAGTTCCTTGTGCATGTACGACTGCCACGTGAGCTGCTGCACGTCCGGGTCGCGGCAGATCTTCACGAACTGCTCGCGGCGCTTGTCGCTCGAGTACCAGAAGCGCTGCAGCAGCCCGAGGATGAAGAACACGCGTCCGTGCGCCTTCATGAAGCGCTCTCGGGCCGTGCGCAGCTGCGCGACGTCGCCCGTGGCGAGGAAGGCCTCGACGGCCTGCCCGGCCAGCCGGCCGCCGGTCATCGCGTAGTAGATGCCCTCGCCGGAGGCCGGCGCGACCACGCCCGAGGCGTCGCCGGCGAGCACCACGTCGCGGCCGTCGTCCCAGCGGCGCAGCGGCTTGAGCGGAATCGGGGCGCCTTCGCGGCGCACGGTCTCGACCCCGTCGAGGCCGATCTGCGCGCGCAGGTCGGCGACGGCCGTGCGCAGCGAGAAACCCTTGCGCGCGCTGCCGACCCCGATGCTGACGGTGTCGCCGTGCGGGAAGACCCAGCCGTAGAAGTCCGGCGAGATCTTGCCCTGGTAATAGACGTCGCAGCGCGTGCCTTCGTAGTCGGCGGTGCCGCGAGCCGGCGCGCGCACGATCTCGTGGTAGGCGGCCACGTACTCGATGCGGTCCGCGCCCGGGATGCACTGTTCGCGCACGGCCGAGTTCGCGCCGTCGGCGCCGATCACCGCGCGGGCGCGCACCTTGCGCTCCACCGTCGCGCCGTCGTCGAGCGTCGTGCGATAGCACACCACCGCGCCGCCTTCGGCGTCGCGTTCGATCCGTTGATACGCACCGGTGGCGCGTACGGCCCCGAAGGATGCCGCGCGCTCACGCAGCCATTCGTCGAACGTCGCGCGATCGACCATGCCGACGAAACCGCCGTCGATGGGCATGTCTACGCGCTGGTCCTTGGGCGAGACCATGCGGGCCGCGGTGATGCGCGCGACGAGCAGCGACTCCGGTACGTCGAACTCGCGCAGCAGGCGCGGCGGCACCGCGCCGCCGCAGGGCTTGATGCGGCCGGCCTTGTCGAGCAGCAGCACGCTGCGACCCACGCGGGCCAGGTCCCACGCCGCCGTCGCGCCCGCGGGTCCGCCGCCCACCACCACGACGTCGTAAGGCTCGTCGTGCATCCGGTTGAGGTCGTTCATTCAGCCACCTTCAGGTAGCGCAGTTCCTGCGGCGCCGGGCGCGTCGCACGCACGGGCGCGACGTCGCTGACATGGGCCGCCATCCGCGCGGAGATCACGAACACCAGCGCCTCGATCGCGAACACCGTCGTATAGGCGTGCGTCGGCGTGCCGAGCAGCGGACGCGCCAGGTCGACGAGTCCCGTGCCGACCACGCCGCCGGCGGCAAAGGCGATGGCCTGCGCCGCGCCCCACAGACCCATGCGCACGCCTTCGCGTCCGTCGTGGCCTGCGCCCGCGAGCGCCATCATCGAGCCGATGGCCGACACCGCGAACGCGCCGTTCGCAACGCCGAGCAGGAAGACGGTCGGGCGCAGCGGCCAGCCGGGACCGACGAGTCCGCCGGCCACGAGACCAACGAGCGCCAGCGCGGAAGCGAGGCAGCCTGCGATCGTGAAGCCGCGCATCGAGGTGTCCCCCGCGCGGCGACGCAACGTGCCGACGATCCCGATCAGCGCCATGCCGAGCAGCACGCCGCCGTTCTGCAGCCCCGACAGCTGGGTCGACTGCCCGGGCGTGAAACCGAACACCAGGCCCGCGAACGGCTCGACGATCAGGTCCTGCATGCTGTATGCGAGCATCGAGACGAACACGAAGATCGTGAAGCGACGCGCGGGCGCCTGCTCCCAGACCTCGGCGAGCGCGGCACGGAAGCTGCCGCTCGCGTGCGCTTCACCGGGCTCGACGTTGCCGCCCGCGCCCTCGATGCCGCGTACCGCGAGCAACGCGACCATGAAAGCCGCGAGCGCGACGCAGCTGGTCACTTCCACCAGGCGCGCGGGACTGAAGGGATCGAGAAAGCGGCCCGCCAGCGCGGACGTCACGATGAAGCCGGCGATCATCATCACCCAGGCGATGGTCGCGGCGGCCGCGCGGCGCTCCGGGTCGACGCGCTTCGCGAGCAGCACGAGCAGCGAGGTGCCGGCGGCGCCGGCGCCGATGCCGATCGCGACGAATGCGGCGACGCCGAGCAGCAGGCCGGCCGCACGGTCGGTCGCCATCCAGGCGGTCGCGAGGGCGGCGCCGATGCCACCGAGCGCGAGCACGGCCATGCCGCCGACGATCCACGGCGTGCGGCGTCCGCCGACGTCCGAGCCGTGACCGAGCCGCGGCCGCAGCAACTGCACGACGTGGTGCAGCGCGACCAGCACGCCCGGCACCAGCGCGGGCAACGCGAGCTCGACCACCATCACGCGGTTCATGGTCGACGTCGTGAGCACGATGATCGCGCCGAGCGCCGACTGCACCAGCGCCAGGCGCACGATGCCGCCCCAGCCGAGGTGACGCGCGCCACTCATGCCGTCACCAGCGCGCGCAGGGCAAAGGCCGTGACCATCATGCCGGACACGTACACCGGCACGCCGAAGCCGCTGTACCAGAGCGCCTGCGCGCGCGGATCGCGCACGAAGCGCAGCATCATGCGCACCTGCACCACGACCAGCGCGGCCACGGCCAGCGCGTGCCACGGGCGACCCCAGGCGAAGAGCGCGCCGATCACGACGAGCTGCGGCAGCAGCATGACCCAGCAGGCGGCACGCGCGGCGCCGTCGATGCCGAGTTGCACCGGCAGCGAACGGATGCCGGTGAGGCGGTCGCCGTCGACCGACTTGAAGTCATTGAGGGTCATGATGCCGTGGGCGCCGAGCCCGTAGAGCACGGCGACCAGCACGATGCGCCAGTCGGGGAACGTGCCGGTCATGAGTGCCGCGCCGGTGAACCACGGCATGCTCTCGTAGCACGCGCCGCAGGCGGCATTGCCGTACCAGCCGTTGCGCTTCAGGCGCGCCGGCGGCGCGCTGTACATCCACGCGAGCAGCAGCCCGACCACCGCGGCGCCGAAGCCCCACGGCCCGAGCAGCGAGGCAACCGCGAGCGACAGCAGCGTCCACACCACCGCGACGTAGAGTCCGGTGCGTCCGGGCATGCGACCGGAGGGAATCGGGCGATGGGGCTCGTTGATCGCGTCGACGTCGCGGTCGAACCAGTCGTTGACCGCCTGGCTGGTGGCGCAGACCAGTGGACCGGCGAGCACGACGCCCGCGATGACGGTGGTCCAGCGGCCGGTCAGCGGGAGGCCGGACGAAACGACCCCGCAACTGAGCGCCCACATGGGCGGGAACCAGGTGATCGGCTTGAGCAGCTCCAGTACCGCCGGCATGGCGGAGTGCGGCTGGAGAACCCCGGTGCCAGCGCTGCGGGACATGACTGCAACATATGCTTGACAGTCTAGGCCGTCAAGCCAGATTTACAGTCGGTTTCCGCCCCCGTCATCGGGGCCTGACACCTCAGAAATCGCCTTCGGAATCGACCAGGTCGCCGAGGCCGTAGCGGCGCAGCTTGACGTACAGGCTCTGCCGGCTGAGACCCAGCATTTCGGCGGCCGAGGCGCGGTTGTCGTTGGTGAGCTCGAGGGCCGCCTCGATGCACAGGCGCTCGATGATCTCGCTGGTCTCGCGGACGATGCCCTTCAGCGGGACGCGCCCGACCAGCTCCGTCAGCTGCTCCACCGACCGCGTGAGCGGCGGCGCGGAGCGCTGCGACGCGTTGACGCGCAGCCCGATGTCACGGAGGGTGAAGCCGTAGCACGCCGGCTCCTTGCCGGGCATCGCGCAGGCGCAGATCTCGACGTCGGCGACCGAGCCGTTGGCACCGCGCAGGGTGGTCACGAACAGGCGCACCGAGCCGTGGTCGCGCAGCTGCGCGAGGATGACGTTCAGGTCGATGCCCGGCCGCCCCAGCCAGCTCTCGAGCGACTCGCCGAGGGCCTGCTCTTCGGTGGCCACCTGGACCAGGTCCAGGAACGCCGGATTCGCGGCCAGCACCTTGCCTTCCGCGTCGGTGACGAGGAACCCGTCGAGCGAGGCGTCCGCGAGGTCGAGGTAGCGCGTGCGCGTCCCCGGCATCAGTTCCTGCAGCTTGTCGGATTCGAGCGCGGTGGCCCGCACCAGCAGCAGCGTCGAGCGCTCTTCGCGAAAGACCGACGCCGCGACGATCACGTCGCGCCCGCCGTCCGCGAGGCGGGCCCGCACGTCCGTGCTGCGGCCGCCGGCCCGCACGCTCGCGAGCATCGCGTTCAGCGGGGCCACGCTGTCTTCGTCGAACACCTCGGGGAAGCTGCGCCCCGCGGCCCGCCGCGAATTGAGCCCGAGCAACTGGGTCGCGGCCGGGTTGGCCTCGACGATGCGCAGCGTGTTGGAATCGAGGATCAGCACCGCCTCGGAGGCGAGCTGGAACAGCAGTCGATTGCGGGTCTCGGCGCTGCGCAGCCGCGAGTATTCGCGGTCGACGGACTGCTGCGCCTCGACCAGGCGCTGCTGCAGCGTCGCGACGGCACGCAGGTCGCGGCCCACGGCGACGATGCGCCCCTTGTTGCCGACCTTGACGGCCGAGTAGATCACCGGCACGTCGATGCCTTTCTGGGTGACGTGCGTGACCTGGCGCCAGCGCGCGGCCGTGCCGGCACTCGCGTCCTCGAGCAGCGACTCGATCTTGACCCGGCTTTCAGGCGTCACCGTGGACGACCACGGGCGACCGAGCCACTTGCCGTCGACCTCGGCGTTCAGCTCCGGCGTGTTGGTCGCGACGTCGCGGATCACGCCTTCGCGGTCGAGGATGAGCGCGATGTCGGAGGAGGCCGCGACGAGTTCCGCAGCGGTCTCGGTGTCGAGGTCGCCGAGGAACTTTTTCGGTGTATTGAAAGGTTTCACGAGGTCAGCGTTCCCGTCCCAACACGCCCGGCTCCGCGACCTCCTGCTCCGCTCAGATCCGGCTGGCCAGCATGTTCACCAGATTCTCTGCCTGCAGGGCAGCCTGGCGGGCGTCCATGCCTGTAGCATCGGCGCCCACGTGCACCGCCAGCTCCGGCTGACGACACAGCACCGACCCGCCGACCATGACGCCGAGGGACCGGTTGCGTGCCGCTTTGCGTATCGAGTGGATCGTCGATGCAAGCCCATCCACGTGGGATTCGCACCCCACGGAGAGGCCGATAAGTGTAAACCACTCTTGACCCGCGAGCCCGATCAGTTCGCGCGCTCCGGGCAACGATTCGCTCCACACCTCCCAGCCCGAGCGCCGGAAGAACTCGGCGACCATCAGCAGGCCGAACGTATGCTGCTCACCCGGCGCCGGCACGAGCAGCACGCGGCGCCCAAGCGGCGGCGTATCCGTGTTCGCCGGCGGCGTCGCACTCAGGCCCCGCAGGATCTCGTGCAGCCGGCAGAGCGCGACCGTGACGTCGGCGAAACCGCACCGGTCTTCCTCCCACATCTCGCCGAGCACGCGGGCAGCCGGGGCCAGCAGTTCGAGGTAGACGGACGAGAGGGAGATCCCGCGCACGCGGATCGAGTCGATGTAGGCGTAGGCCACCTCGACTTCGTGCTGCAGCAGGATATTTGTAAATTCTTCTACACATTCAGCCCCGGCAGCCGCCAGCGTGGCCGCTTCCGCCTGGCTTTCGTGCACATTCGCCCGCTGGCTGAGGATCAGCCGCGGGATGACCTCGTCCTCGATCGCGCTCACCAGCCGGCCGGCCTGGCGCCGGTCGACCTTGGGCAGGCGTATCGCCCCGGGGTCGGGGCGACCCGGCCAGCGGATCGACCATCCGGTCGAGGGGGTCTGTGGTCCCGGGCAGGTGTCATCCTCTTCCCGGAGCCCCGGTTCGATCTGTTTGTCCTTTGCCATCCCCAATCTCCCAAAATTCCGCGACAGAGCCCTGGCTCTTTGTTGGAGTCCTCGGGTCCGACGCGTGGGCCTGGGTCCGGGATCCCCCCTTTCTGGCGGGGAGGTGTCCGTTCGCTCCAGTGCGCGTCGTTACTGTGTAATCGCCATCCAATAATCGTCAAGTAATATTTACGTCAACCTTTATTGACACTGCCTGCCTCCGGGTCTACGGTTACGAAACGGAGGACAGACGTGATGCCCGAACGGCCGACCCGGCCTGCGCGAAGCGCCGCCCCAAGACGCGCCCCGCTCTACTCCGCGGCTGAACGCGCACGGCGCGACGCCTCGAAATGGACGCTGGTGCAGGGCGTGCTCGCGCCGCTGCAGTTCCTGGTGTTCCTGGTGAGCCTGTGCCTCGTGCTGCGCTATCTCGCGACGGGAAATGGCTTGTTTGCAGCCACGATCTCCATCGTCGCCAAGACGCTGGTGCTCTACACGATCATGATCACGGGCGCGATCTGGGAGCATGAGGTATTCGGCCGCTATCTGTTTGCCCGCGCCTTCTTCTGGGAGGACGTCGTCAGCATCGCCGTGCTGGCTCTGCATACCGCGTATCTCCTCGCGCTCTTCACCGGGGCGCTCGATGCGCGCCACCAGATGTACATCGCTCTCGCAGCCTATGCCGCCTATGCCCTGAACGCAACGCAATTTGTACTGAAGCTGCGCGCCGCGCGGCTCGATGCAGTGCAGCAGCCAATGGCGCTTGCGGCGGCCGACGCGAGGTTCGCCAAGTGAGCGAGCGCATCGCCTCCGCAGTCAGGAATGATTCCAGTTGTCCGGACGTTCCGGTGCTGCGCGAGCGCGGCCAGCGCGAGGTGTTCTGCGGCCTCACCGGCATCATCTGGCTGCACCGCAAGATCCAGGACGCGTTCTTCCTCGTGGTCGGCTCGCGCACCTGCGCGCACCTGATCCAGTCGGCCGCCGGCGTGATGATCTTCGCCGAGCCGCGCTTCGCCACCGCGATCATCGACGACCGCGATCTCGCCGGTCTCGCCGACGCCAATGCCGAGCTCGACCGCGTCGTGACGCGGCTGCTCGAGCGCCGGCCCGACATCAAGCTGCTGTTCCTCGTGGGCTCGTGCCCGTCCGAGGTCATCAAGCTCGACCTCTCCCGTGCCGCGGAGCGCCTGTCGAAGTCGTTCTCGCCGCGGGTGCGCGTGCTGAACTACTCGGGCAGCGGCATCGAGACGACCTTCACGCAGGGCGAGGACGCCTGCCTCGCCGCGCTCGTGCCCGAGATGCCGACGCAGGCCGCGGGCGACCCGCAGCAGCTGCTCGTGGTCGGCGCGCTCGCGGACGTGGTCGAGGACCAGTGGCGCCGCACCTTCGCGTCGCTCGGCATCGAGCACGTGAGCTTCCTGCCGCCGCGACGGGCGCAGGACCTGCCGGCCGTCGGGCCGGACACTCTATATATATTGGCGCAGCCGTTCCTCGCCGACACGGCGCAGGCCCTCGAGCGCCGCGGCGCGCGCTGGATCCCGGCGCCCTTCCCGCTCGGCGCGGAAGGCACGACCCAGTGGCTGCAGGCCGCCGCCCGCGCGTGGCAGGTGCCCGCCGAGCGCTTCCGCACCGTCACCGCACCCGGCATCGAGCGCGCCAAGCAGTCGATCGACCGCCATCGCTTCCAGCTCGCCGGCAAGAAGGTGTTCTTCTTCCCCGACTCGCAGCTCGAGGTGCCACTCGCCCGCTTCCTCGCGCGCGAACTCGACATGCAACCCGTCGAGGTCGGCACGCCGTACCTGCATCGCCGACACCTCGCGGCCGACCTCGCGATGCTGCCCGCGGGCGTGCAGCTGAGCGAAGGGCAGGACGTGGAGCGCCAGCTCGACCGCTGCCGCGAAGCGCGACCGGACCTCGTCGTGTGCGGCCTCGGACTCGCCAATCCGCTCGAGGCGCAGGGCCTCACGACCAAGTGGTCGATCGAACTCGTCTTCACACCCATCCAGGGCTACGAGCAGGCCGGCGATCTCGCCGAGCTGTTCGCGCGTCCGCTGGTGCGGCGCACGCGGCTGGCGGTCTGACCATGCAGCTCACCCTCTGGACATACGAAGGCCCGCCGCACGTCGGTGCCATGCGCATCGCGACCGGCATGCGCGGCCTGCACTACGTGCTGCACGCGCCGCAGGGCGACACGTACGCCGACCTGCTGTTCACGATGATCGAACGTCGCTCCGCGCGTCCGCCGGTCACCTACACCACGTTCCAGGCCCGCGACCTCGGCACCGATACGGCGGAACTCTTCAAGAACGCGGCCCGCGAGGCCTACGAGCGCTTCCAGCCGCAGGCGATGCTGGTCGGCGCGTCATGCACGGCCGAGCTGATCCAGGACGATCCGGGCGGCCTCGCGAAGGCGCTCGACCTGCCGATCCCGCTGGTGCCGCTCGAGCTGCCGTCGTACCAGCGCAAGGAAAACTGGGGCGCGGCCGAGACCTTCTACCAGCTGGTGCGCACGCTCTGCACGCCGCACGCACCGGCTCCGGGGGCGACGCGACCCGCACGCACGCCGGGCACGCGTCCACGCTGCAACCTGCTCGGCGCCACCGCGCTCGGCTTCCGCCATCGCGACGACGTGCGCGAGATCACTCAGTTGCTCGCGACGCTCGGCATCGACGTGCACGTGGCGGCGCCGATGGATGCGACGCCGGCCGACGTCGCGCGCCTCGGTGACGCAGACTTCAACGTGGTGCTGTACCCGGAGATCGCCGGCGTGGCCGCGCGCTGGCTCGAGCGCACGTTCAGCCAGCCGTACACGAAGGTCGTGCCGATCGGCGTGAAGGCCACGCGCGACTTCATCGCCGAAGTGGCGGGCCTCGCGGGCCTCGATGCCGCACAGGCGCTGGCCGCGGCCGACGCCCGCGCCACCTGGTACTCGCGCTCGGTCGACTCCACCTACCTCACCGGCAAGCGCGTGTTCATCTTCGGCGACGCGACGCACGCCGTGGCCGCGGCCCGCGTGGCGCGCGACGAACTCGGCTTCGTGGTCGTCGGCCTCGGCACCTACAGCCGCGAATTCGCCCGCGAGATCCGCGCGGCGGCGGCGGACCACGGCGTCGAGCCGCTCATCACCGACGATTACCTCGAGGTCGAGGCCGCGGTCGCGCAGTCGCATCCGGACCTCGTGCTCGGCACGCAGATGGAGCGGCACATCGCCAAGCGCCTCGGCCTGCCCTGCGCCGTCATCTCGGCGCCGGTCCACGTGCAGGACTTCCCCGCGCGCTACTCGCCGCAGATGGGTTTCGAGGGCGCCAACGTGCTGTTCGACACGTGGGTGCACCCGCTGATGATGGGCCTCGAGGAACACCTGATCGGCATGTTCCGCGAGGACTTCGAATTCCACGCCGACGCCGCGCCTTCGCACCTCGGCGGCGCGACGTCGTCCCGGCCGGCTGAAGCGCCGGCCCCGCTCGCAGCCGTTCCCGCCCCGCAAGCGGTGACGCCAGCCGTGCTCGGCTGGTCGCCGGAAGCGGAAAAGGAACTCGGCAAGATCCCGTTCTTCGTGCGCGGCAAGGCACGCCGCAACACCGAGAAGTTCGCCGCCGAGCGCGGCGTCGCCACGATCACCCTGGACACTCTGTATGACGCGAAAGCGCACTTCGGCCGCTGAAGTGACGCCCATCCGGGTCGTCCTCGTCACGATGGATACCCATCTGGCGAACGCCGCGGATCGCGCCGCGAATTCGCTGCGCCGGGACATCCCGGGCCTGGTGCTGAGCCAGCACGCGGCCTCGGAATGGACGCACAGTGACGAGGCGCTCGAGCGCTGCAAGGCCGACATCGCCACCGGCGACA
>JBGAHH010000143.1:0-4964 GCA_044226265.1 Casimicrobiaceae bacterium
AGCCCCGCCGCGATCCGCGCGCGCGCCGCGTCGCGGCCGACGAGCTCGAGCACCGCGTCGAGCGACGGCGTCTGCGTGGTGCCGGCCACGAGCATTCGCAGCGGCATGAAGAGCTGCGGCGGCTTCAAGCCGTGCTTCTTCGTCTCCGACTTGAGGCGCTCGCCGATCGCCTCGCGCGTCCACGGCAGGTCGGCGAACGCCTCGGCGATCGCCTTGACCGCCGGCCGGGCCTGCTCGGTCAGGTGCTCCGCGAGCTTCTCGTGCGACGGATGCGGCGCCGCGTAGAAGTAGTGCGCGGCATCCGCCATCTCGGTCAGCGTGCGCACGCGGTCGCGCAGGAGCGCGGCGACGTCGCCCGGGTCGGGCCCCGCCGCCGGATCGAGGCCGGCGCGCACGAGGTAGGGAGCGAGCCGCGCGCCCAGGTCGGCCGGGGCCATGCGCTTCATGTGCTCCTGGTTGACCCAGTGAAGCTTGTCGGTGTTGAAGCGCGAAGGCGCCGGATTGATCGCGTCGAGGTCGAACCATTCGACGAACTCGCGAGGCCCGAACACCTCGTCGTCGCCGTGCGCCCAGCCCAGGCGCGCGAGGAAGTTCACCATCGCCTCGGGCAGGTAACCCGACGCCTCGTACTCCATCACCGACACCGCGCCGTGGCGCTTCGACAGCTTCTGGCCGTCCTCGCCCAGCACCGTCGGCACGTGCGCGAACACCGGTGGCTCGTGGCCGAGCGCGCGGAAGATGTTGATCTGCCGCGGCGTGTTGTTCACGTGATCGTCGCCTCGGATCACGTGCGTGATGCGCATGTCGAGGTCGTCGACGACGACGCAGAAGTTGTAGGTCGGCGTGCCGTCGGCGCGCGCGATCACGAGGTCGTCGAGCTCCTCGTTCGCGAATTCGATGCGGCCCTTGACACGGTCGTCCCAGGCGACGAAGCCGCCGTCCGGATTGCGGAAGCGCACGACGGGCGCAACGCCGGCCGGCGGCACGAGCCCGTGCGCCGCGACGTTCTCGGGGCGCCATCGACCGTCGTACCGCGGCTTTTCGCCCGCCGCCATCTGCCGTGCGCGAAGCGCGTCGAGCTCCCCGGTCGACATCCAGCAGCGGTAGGCGAGCCCGCGCTCGAGCATCTCGGCGATGACCGCGCGGTACCGGTCCATCCGCCGCATCTGGTAGTGCGGGCCCTCGTCGTAGCGAAGCCCCAGCCACGCCATCGCGTCGAGGATCGCCTGGACCGCCTCGGGCGTCGAGCGCGCGACGTCCGTGTCCTCGATCCGCAGCACGAACGTCCCGCCGTGGCGGCGCGCGTAGGCCCACGAGAACAGCGCGGTCCGGGCGCCGCCCAGGTGCAGGAAGCCGGTGGGGCTCGGGGCGAACCGGGTGCGAATCTCAGGCATCAGGAATCAGGGTTCAAACGCGGACGGCGCATTTTACGCGGGCGTCTCCGGCCCCGCGGACGACCGGATCGTACTGACCGACGCCTGGCTCCCGATGCCCGATCCCTGATCCCCGGTCCCCGATCCCTGATTCCTGGCCTCGATCGCCCGCCGCACGAGTGCGATGTGCTCGCGCAGCGTGTAGGCCTCGCTCGCATGGCTCACGGGCACGCGGATCCTCGCGGCCGCGGCCTCGATGCGGTCGATGGCCGACCGCCAGCGGTCGATCGGCGGATCCGACGCGTGCCGCGCGACCTCGCGCTCGAGCATCGCGAGCTCGCCGTACCAGCGGTAGACGCGCGAGCGCATGCGCCAGCGCAGGAGCTGCGGCACGAGGTTGAAGAGCGGCACGATCACCACCAGCAGCGGCACCAGCAGGATGATCAGCCGCTCGACGAAGGTCGCGAAGAAGAACGGCAGGTAGCGGTGCAGGATGCTCGGCCCGAAGCGATGGTGCCGGTCGGCGTCGACCGACACCGGGATGTCGACGGGATCGGTGTTCGGGAACTCGCGCGGCCGCTCGAAGTAGCCCTGGTCCGAGTGCGCCTCGCGCGCGGCCTCGAGCAGCAGGTTGACGATCGCCGGCGGCAGGTCATCGCGCGCGACGAGCATGGCCTCGGTGGAGATGAGCGTCACGTCGCCCGGCGGGATGTCGAGCCCGAAGTCGATGGCGCCCTCCGGGAGCACGACCCTCGTGATGTGATCGAACCGGCGCTGGTAGGCCTCCGCGCGCCGGAAGCTGATGAGCTTCAGCTCCTTGTCGTGCAGTGCCTGAAAGATCGCCGGCGCGTCGACGCCGCCCACGAACATCGCCGCGTCCACGCGCCCCTGCTGGAGCGCGCGCAGCGCCTCGACGTTGCCGATCGGCTCGAGCGTCGTGTTGAACCCGGTCAGGTTGTTCGCCTTGAGCAGCGGCTCGACGAACGCGCGCACGCCCTGGTCGGGGTTCCCGACGGCGATCGTCTTGTAGCGGAGCTCGTCGAGGCGGCTCAGCGCCTGGGGCCCGCGATGGAACACCCACAGCGGCTCGTAGAAGAGCGACGCGAGCATCACGACTCTGCCGGCGTCCTTGATCACGCCGCCGTGCATGAAGGCCACGTCCACCCCGGACCTGGGATCGGCGATGAGCCGCGCGTTCTCCGCGACGCCTCCGGTCTTGCGCTCCACGAGGGTCACGCCGTCGCGCGCGAGGCTCTGCCGGTAGCGCTCCGCGAACGACGGGTACTGGCTGTCCTGCGGCCCCGTCGCGATCGTGATCGTGCGCGGAATCGTCGACTGCAGCATCCATGCGCCGAGCGCGGCGAGCAGGACGAGCAGGCCCACGACCGCAGTGCCTCGGAGGAGCTTCGCCCGGCCGCGGGTCATGGCGTCAGCGCGGCCGCCAGCGCAGGTCGAGCGTGGCGGGCGTCGCGGGGTTCGGGAGCTCGGGCGCGAGCGTCATGGGGCCGGGCGTGTGGCCGTGCGGCCAGAAGCGCGCGAACCGCCGTGCCTCCGCCTCGTTCGCGTTCACCGGGAACGTCGCGTAGTTTCGCCCGCCCGGGTGCGACACGTGGTAGGTGCAGCCGCCGAGCGCGCGGCCCGCCCAGGTGTCGACGAGGTCGAACGTGAGCGGCGCCTGCACGCCGATCGTCGGGTGCAGCGCGGACGGCGGGCTCCAGGCGCGAAAGCGCACGCCGGCGACGAATTCGCCGGGGACGCCGGTCGGCGTCAGCGGCAGTGCGCGGCCGTTGCACGCGACCGCGTGGCGCCCGTCGGTCATGCCGGTGACCTTGAGCTGCATGCGCTCGACCGACGAGTCGACGTAGCGCGACGTGCCGGTCCCGGTCATCTCCTCGCCCAGCACGTGCCAGGGCTCGATCGCCTGCCGGAGCTCCAGCGTGATCCCGTGGTAGCTCACCGTCCCGTAGCGCGGGAAGCGGAACTCGACGAACGGGTCCAGCCAGGCGGCGTCGAACGGCGTGCCCGCGCGCGCGAGGTCCTCGGCGACGTCGCGCACGTCGGCGGCGACGAAGTGCGGCAGGAGCCAGCGGTCGTGCAGCGCGGTGCCCCAGCGGATCAACCGCCCGTTCCACGGCTCGCGCCAGAAGCGCGCCACGAGCGCGCGAAGGAGGAGCATCTGCACCGCGCTCATCCGCGCGTGCGGCGGCATCTCGAATCCGCGGAACTCGAGCAGCCCGAGCCGGCCGGTCGGCCCGTCGGGGGAATAGAGCTTGTCGATCGAGAACTCGGCGCGGTGCGTGTTGCCGGTGAGGTCGGTCAGGAGGTGGCGCAGCAGGCGGTCGACGAGCCAAGGCCGATCGCTTTCCTTGCCGGCTTCCGCGAGGCGCGCGAGCTCCTGGAACGCGATCTCGAGCTCGTAGAGCCTGTCGTCGCGCGCCTCGTCGACGCGCGGCGCCTGGCTGGTCGGCCCGATGAACGTGCCGGAGAAGAGGTACGAGAGCCCGGGATGGTTCTGCCAGTAGCCGATCAGGCTCCTGAGCAGGTCGGGACGCCGCAGGAGCGGGCTGTCGGCGGCCGTCGCGCCGCCGAGCGTCACGTGGTTGCCGCCGCCGGTGCCGGTGTGGCGTCCGTCCAGCATGAACTTCTCGGTGCCGAGCCGCGTGGCGCGCGCATCCTCGTAGAGGTCGGTCGTCGCATCGACCAGGGCGCGCCACGACGCCGCCGGATGGATGTTCACCTCGATCACGCCGGGATCGGGCGTGACCTGCAGCACCCGCAGGCGCGGATCGCGCGGCAGCGGATAGCCTTCGACGGTGACGGAAAGCCCGGTCGCGGCCGCCGAATCCTCGATGGCCGCGACGAGCGCCGCCGCCGCCTCGAGGCGCTCGACCGGCGGCAGGAACACGCGCACGTGGCCGCCGCGCGCCTCGACGCAAAGCGCGGTCTTGATCACGTCGCGCGGCTTCGCGCCGCGCACGCGCCCTTTTTTGCGCGCCGGCCGCGCGGGCAGCGCGTCTCGCGGCGCGAACGGGTCGACCGGCGGCTCGCGATCCTCCTCCTCGGGCAGCACCCAGGGGAGCGAGTCGAGCGGCAGCCGGAATCCGATCGGCGAGTCCCCCGCGAGCAGGAACAGCGCGCCGCGCCTGAGCGGCCAGGGGCTCGTTTCCCAGCGGGTCGGCCCGGGGCCGGGCGCCGCCCGCAGCGGGAGGACGAAGCCCGCGGGCTTCTCCAGCCCCGCCTGCAACAACGCGGCGAGGCGTGCGCGCTCCGAGGGCTTCGACAAATCCGCCTTCATCGGGTCGACGTTCGCGGGCAGCGCGGATTCGCTCGCGAGGAGCTTCGGCACGTCCTCGTGCGCGACGATCAGGCTCGACGCGGGCAGGCCCAGCGCCTCCGCGAGGCGCGAGGCGAATCGCTTCGCATCGTCGAGCGTCGCCTTGCCCGGCGCCGACGGGTCGGCGAGCCGCGAAGGATCGCGCCACAGCGGCGTCCCGTCCGCGCGCCAGACGATCCCGATCGCCCAGCGCGGCAGCGGCTCGCCCGGGTACCACTTGCCCTGCCCGTCGTGCATCAGGCCGCCGGGCGCGAAGC
>JBGAHH010000144.1:0-4908 GCA_044226265.1 Casimicrobiaceae bacterium
AGCGGGCGCTACGCATTCGCGAGCTCGACGCCGAAGACGCTCGCGGACCTGTTCGCCGGCAACGCGCCGCAGGACGTCAACATCGTCGGCCACCTGTTCCTGCCGCCGGGCGCCGACAAGGTGCCGGCGGTCGTGCTGATCCACGGTTCGGGCGGCATGTACCCGGCGCTCCTCGACTACTGGCCGAAGAAGCTCAACGCGGCCGGCATCGCGGCGTTCGCGATCGACATGTTCGGGCCGCGCGGCGTGCAGAGCACCGCGGACGACCAGTCCGCCGTCCCGTTCTCCGCCGATCTCGCGGACGCGTTCGCGGCGCTGAGGCTCCTGTCGACGCATCCGCGCATCGATGCGAGCCGGATCGCCGTCATGGGCTTCTCGCGCGGCGGCGCGGCGGCGTGGCGCACGGCGCTCACGCGCGTGATCGCGTCGCAGAAGCTGCCCGGGGGCCTGCGCTTCGCCGCGCACGTCCCGGTCTACTCGGGCGGCTGCACCGGCATCCTGCGCGTGGCCGTGAAGCCCGGCGTCTTCGCGAAGGAGCCGATCCTGTTCATCCACGGCGAGGCCGACGACTACACGCCGATCGCGCCCTGCCGGACGTTCGCCGACGAGATCCGCACGGCGGGCACGCCGGTCGAGTTCGTCGCGATCCCCGGCGCGATGCACAAGTTCGACCAGGACGACGTCCGGCGAACCTACGTGCGCGGCGCGGTGCGCTCGAAGGCCGAGTGCCCGCTCGAGATCGACATCGACACGCTCTACGCCTACGACCGGAGCAACGGGCAGCGCCTTCAGGGCGAGGCGTTCCGCGACATGCTGAAGTCGTGCAGCGCGCTCGGCGCGAACGTCGAGGGCAACCACGCCGCGCGCGACCAGGCGGCCGGCGCGGCGCTCGCGTTCCTCGCGAAGGCCTTCGCGCGCTGAATGCCCGCCGCGGCGCCGCGCTGGGCGGTGATCGTCGCGACGATCGTCGCGCTGCCGACCTTCGCGCTCTGCGTCGCCGCGTCGGTGTCGATCGCGTGGTCGATCGCGACGGACGCGGGCTATCGCGGCCTGTTCCTCGACTACGGCGTCCGCATGCTCGCGCTGGAGGCGGCCTGGGCGATCGGCATCGTCGGCCTCGCGGGGACGGTCGTCGTCGCTTCGTGGCGCGAGTCCCTTCGCGCGAGGACGATCGCGCTCGCGCTCGCCGCGCTCGGCTGCGTCGCCGCCGTTGTGCTCGAGCGCCAGTTCTGGGACGACGCCGGCGGCTTCCCGCGCGGCACGTTCGTCGTCCCCTGGCTCGCCTGGATCGCCTGCGCGCTCCTCGCGCGCAGCCAGCGCCCATCCCGCTGAAGCCGGGCCTCCGAAGGCCCGAAAGGCCGGCAGGCGATTCGCCGCGCCTATGGCCCTGATTCGAAAAGATTATTGGCGTGGGTCGCCACAGCCGATATATTGGGATTGTGCATCGCAACAAGCGATGCTCCCCGACCCCGGAGGCCACGCCATGGACACGATCCTCGGCTCGACGCCCTGCCACGAGACGCGTTACCGCCCGTCCCGCCGGGCGCCTTCGCATTAGCTGAACCCTCGCGTGCCCGACACGCGCTCGTGCGTCGGTCGGCCATGACGACGAACGCGAACGGCAAGCCCATCGGCCTCGCGCTGCAAGGCGGCGGCTCGTGGGGCGCCTACACCTGGGGCGTCCTCGACGCGCTCGTCGCGAGCCGCGAGGTGACGATCGCCGCGCTGTCCGGCACGAGCGCGGGCGCGATCAACGCCGCGATCCTCGCCTCCGCGCTCGCACGCGGGCGGCCGGCCGAGGCGCGCCGCGGCCTGCGGTCGTTCTGGCACGCGATCGCGACCCCCGGCATCGCCGACCTCGGCTTCGAGGCCTGGGGGCCGATCGAGCGCCACTGGCGCGAGACCGTCGCGACCTGGCTCGTCGCGAACGGCGGGCTCACGCCCTACGACACGCACGCTCCGGGCGAGAATCCGCTTCGCGGCGCGGTCGAGCGCCACGTCGACATCGACGCGCTGAAGTCGCCCGGTGCGCCGCCGCTCCACGTGACGGTCACGCACGTGACCACCGGGCTCCCGCGCGTGTTCGGCAACGCCGAGATGAGCGTCGACGTGCTGCTCGCCTCCGCGTGCCTGCCGCAGCTGTTCCAGGCGGTCGAGATCGACGGCGAGCCCTACTGGGACGGCGGCTACCACGGCAATCCGGCGCTGGGGCCGCTGGTCCGCGGGGGCGCGCCGCGCGACCTCGTCGTCGTCCAGCTGACGCCGCAGGCCGCGCCGGGCGTCCCGCGAGACGCCGCGTCGATCCGCAAGCGCGTGGGCGAGATCGTGTTCCACTCGAGCCTCGTCGCGGAGCTGAGGTCGATCGCCGCGATGCGCGAGGTCGCCGCGGCCGGCGCCGACGTGCGCGACCTTCGCCTCCACCGGATCGGGCCGCCGCCCGCCGCGCTGCACGCGGCAGGCTCGGCGCTCGAGCGCTCGCGCGAGTGGATCGAGCGCCTGCACGGCGAAGGCAAGCGCAGCGCGCGGCGCTTCCTCGTGCGGCACGCGCGCGACCTCGGCGTGCGCGAGACGCTCGACGTCGCGACGGCCTACGACTTCGCCAGCGCCGCGCCGCGCGCGGCCTAGCCTCCGGGCCTGCGCCCCGTGGGCGGCCGCGTCGCGACCATCGAGTCGCGGCCGCCGAACCACTCGAACCACGCGGCCGCGTTCGGATGGCGGTCGCGCCACCCGAGCGACGCGAAGCGGAAATCGAGGTAGCCCAGCGCGCAGGCGAACGCGATCGTGCCGAGGTCGACGCGATCGCCGAACGCGCTGGCGCGCCGCTCGAGCTCGGCGAGCCCGCACGCGACCTTGTCGAGCTGGCCCTCGATCCAGCCGCTCCAGCGCAAGGGCTCGGGCCGCGCGAAGGTCTCGTAGCGCGTGAGCAGCGCCGCGTCGGTCATGCCGTCGGCCATCGACTGCTCGACGAGGATCGACCAGCGCGCGTCGCCGTCCGGAGGCAAGAGGTCGCCGTCGGCGAGCGTGTTCAGGTACTCGGCGATCACGCGGCTGTCGTGCAGCACCGCGCCGTCGTCGGTCACGAGCGTCGGCACCTGGCCGAGCGGGTTGACCGCGACGAGCGCGCGGTCGCGCGTCACCGGGTGCGCGTTCGCGGTCACGAGCTCGATCCGGTCGCGCAACCCCAGCTCGTGGGCGCAGACGAGGCACTTGCGGACGAACGGGGACGTGGCGCTGTAGTAGAGCTTCATCGGGAGCCTCGTCGTATCAGGCGGCGGGGATCGTGCGCACCGAGAGCACGCCGCCGATCGCCGCGATCGCGCGGACCGTCGCCTCGCCCACCGCGCTGTCCGTGTCGACCAGCGTGTAGGCCATCTCGCCGCGCGAGCGGTTGACCATGTTGTGGATGTTGAGCCCCGCCTGCGCCATCGTCGAGCTGATCTGGCCGAGCATGTTCGGGACGTTCGCGTTGGCGATCGCGATCCGGTGCGGCGACTCGCGCTCCATCTCGACGTTCGGGAAGTTGACGGCGTTGGCGATCGTCCCGTGCTCGAGGAATTCGCGCACCTGGTCGACGACCATGGCGGCCGAGTTGTCCTCGGCCTCGGCGGTCGACGCGCCGAGGTGCGGCAGCGCGACGACGCCCGGCACGCCGATCAGCTTCGCGCTCGGGAAGTCGGTCAGGTAGGCCTTCAGCCGGCCCCCGCGCAGCGCGGCCACCGCGGCGTCCTCGTCGACGATCGCGTCGCGCGAGAAGTTGAGCAGCATCATGCCCGGCCTCGCGAGCGCGAGCCGGCGCGCGTCGACCAGGTGGCGGGTGACCGGCAGCAGCGGAACGTGGAGCGTCACGAAGTCGGCCGATTTCATCACCTCGTCGATCGAGTGCGCCTTGCGCACCGAGGCCGGCAGGCGCCACGCCGCGTCGACGGTGATCTCCGGGTCGAAGCCGACGACCTTCATCCCGAGCTTGATCGCGACGTCGGCCACCAGGCCGCCGATCGCGCCCAGGCCGACGATGCCGAGCGTGCGCTGCGGGAGCTCGACGCCCGCGAACTGCTTCTTGCCCTCCTCGATGCGCGCCTCGAGGTCGGGCGCGCTCCGGTCGAGGCCCTCGACGTAGCGCAACGCGGGCACGACGTTGCGCGCGCCCATCAGCAGCGCGGTCAGCACGAGCTCCTTCACCGCGTTCGCGTTGGCGCCCGGCGCGTTGAACACCGGGATGCCGCGCTTCGACAGCTCGGCGACCGGGATGTTGTTGGTGCCCGCGCCCGCGCGCCCCACCGCCTTGACGCTCGGCGGGATCGCCATCGCGTGCATGTCGTGCGAGCGCACGAGGATCGCATCGGGCGCGTCCACGGCCTTGCCGACCGTGTAGCGCGCCGCCGGGAATCGGCCGAGCCCCTGCGAGGAGATCTGGTTCAGCGTCAGGATCCGGTACATCGGGACGTCAGCCGTGCCGCCGCTCGAAGTCCCGCATGTAGTCGGCGAGCGCGCGCACGCCCTCGATCGGCATCGCGTTGTAGATCGACGCGCGCATGCCGCCGACCGCGCGGTGGCCCTTCAGCTGGACCATGCCGCGCTCCTCGGCGCCCTGCAGGAACGCGGCGTCGAGCTTGTCCTGCCGGAGCTTGAACGGCACGTTCATGCGCGAGCGGTCCTCCTTCCGCACCGGCGACACGTAGAACGAGCTCGCGTCGAGCACGTCGTAGAGCACCTTCGCCTTGGCGACGTTCCTGCGCTCGATCTCGGCGAGCCCGCCCTGCGCGATCAACCACTCGAACACGAGGCCGGCGACGTAGATCGCGTAGGTCGGCGGCGTGTTCAGCATCGACTCGGCCTCGGCCTGCTCCTTCCAGTGGAACGCGGACGGGCAGAACGGCAGCGCGCGGTCCAGGAGGTCGTCACGCACGA
>JBGAHH010000029.1:0-41135 GCA_044226265.1 Casimicrobiaceae bacterium
TGTCGAGGCCCATGCGCGAAAGCGTGAGCTCGAGCAGCTCGAGCAGGTCCGGCGCGGCGTCGACGACGAGCACCATCGGCTGGGCACGGACTCTGCGGGACATGGCGACCTCCCCCGTCGGTCTTTGATCAGGCCGGCGGCGCGGCCGCTTGCGCGGCCGCCGCCGAGGCGCGTTTGAGCGTCATGCGGAATTGCGCGCCGGGCGACTTCGGCAGGAGCTCGAGCGTCGCGCCGTTGGCGTCGGCGAGCTCGCGCGCGATGTAGAGCCCGAGGCCGGTCCCCCCGGGGCGCGTCGTGAAGAACGGCTCGAAGATCTGGCCGCGGAGCTCGGCCGGGATGCCGGGGCCGTCGTCGGCCAGCTCGAAGATCACCGCGTCGCCCATGTAGCCCGCGCGCGCGGCGAGCCGCACGCTTGCCTGCTTCTTCTGGCAATGCTGCCACGCGTTGCGAACCAGGTTCCAGACGATCTGGTTGAAATGCCCGCGGTCGAAGATCACGACGAGGTCGTCGGGCACGACGATCTGCACGCCGCCGGCCGGGATGTTCTCCGCCTGCACGATCTCGTCGACGAGCGAGCGCAGGAACTCGCCGAGCGCGATCGTCTCCGGCTGCTGGCGGTCGCGACGGTTGAGTTGCAGCACCTCGCCGACGATCCGGTCGATGCGCTTGCTGTTGTTGCGGATCATCGCGAGCAGCCGCAGCCCCTCGGGCGCGACCGCGCCGTCCTCCTCCAGGAGCTGCGCCGCCTGGTTGATCGCGGACAGCGGGTTGCGCACCTCGTGCGCGATCGACGCGGTGAGGCGGCCCATCGCGGCGAGCTTCATCTGCTGCGCCTCGGTCTGCGCGCGCCCGAGGTCCTCGAGGTAGATGAGCGTGCCGCCGTTCAGTCCCGACCCGATGCGCACGAGCCGCACGCGGAGCAGCCGCTGCGTGACCTCGACCTTGAACGGCGGCAGCGCGATCGTGAAGTCGTCCTGCCAGCGTCGCCAGTAGTCGTGCAGCGTCGCGCTGAACTCGGCGAGCCGCATGCCGCCGCGCATGCGGCCGAAGCCGCCGAGCAGCCGCGTGACCTGGGCGTTGTGGCCGCGCACCACGCCGTTCAGGTCGACGACCAGCACGCCGTCCTGCATGTCCTGGATGATGAGCCGGTTGACCTGCTCGAGGTTCGCGACGTCGATGCCGCGCTGCGCGGCCAGGTCCTCGGAGGCCTTCGTGTAGCGCCCGAGCGCGACCGCGATGCCGACGGTCGCGAAGTACCCGAAGCCGACGATGCCGGTCTGCACGATCTGCGCGCCGCCGATCGTGCCCTCGATCGCGCGCCAGATGTCGAGGCCGAGCAGCACGACCGTCGCGAGCGCCGCGTGGAAGAACGCGGTCTGCGTCCGCAGGAGCCAGCCGCTCGCGGCGAGCTGCGGGAACAGCAGGATCGAGATCGGCGCGACGGTGTTGCCGCCCGCGGCGATCACGAGCGACAGAAAGAAGATGTCGCCGGCGAGCAGCGCGAGCGCGAGGTGCGGCAACGGCAGCGGGAGCCGCTCCATCTGCACCCACGCGAACGCCGCGAGGCCGAAGATGAAGTACAGCGCGGTCCCGGTGATGAACGCGTTGGGCGTGATCGCGCCGACGCCCTTCAGGTCCACGAGCAGCGCGATGCCGAAGAGGGCCGCGCCGCACACCGCGCGGTAGAGCCCGATGATCCACAGGATCCGCCGGCCCGAGTCGGTGACCGACGTTGGCATCGGCGGAGGCTCGAACGGGGGGATCGCCGGCGCGGGATCGGGCATGGCGCGTCAGGCCTTCGGCTTGCAGGCGGGCTCGCGGCAGCGGAAGCCGTCGGGACTCGGGAGCGCGTCGGCCTTCGGCACGAACACGCCGCAGCTCGCGCAGCGCACCATCGGGCCGCCGATGCCGCGCGCAGCCTCCGCGTCGCGCCGCTTCTTCGCCTGCGCGGACCCGTAGAGGCGCACCGCGAAGAGCACGACGAACGCGAGGACGATCCAGAAGATGAGCTTGCCCATTGAAAGGCTAGAGAACCTTGCCCGGATTGAGGATGCCCGCCGGATCGAGGGCCGCCTTGATCCGCCTCATGATCGCGATCTCCAGCGGCGCCTTGGTGCGCACGAGCTCGCCGCGCTTCAGCTGCCCGATGCCGTGCTCCGCCGAGATCGAGCCGCCGCGCGCGGCGACGAGGTCGTGCACGATCCGCTGCGCGCGCTCGACGTTCGCCGCCGACACGAAGGACTCGTTCGCCGTGCCCGCGGGCGCCGACAGGTTGTAGTGCAGGTTGCCGTCGCCCAGGTGGCCGAACACGACGAAGCGCACGCCGGGGAACGCGACCGAGAGCGCGCGCGCCGCCTCGTCGAGAAAGGCCGGGATCGCCGACACCGGCAGCGAGATGTCGTGCTTGAGGTTCGGCCCTTCGCGCCGCTGGGCCTCCGAGATGTTCTCGCGCGCCGACCACATCGCGGCGGCCTGCGCGCCCGAGCGCGCGAGCGCGGCGTCGCGCACGGCGCCGCGCTCGATCGCGGAGGCGAGCATCGCCTCGACGCGGTCGGCGAGGCCGGGATCGTCCGCGCTGTCGTCGGCCTGCACGAGCGCGTACCAGGGATGGCCGGGCAGGGGGTCGGGCGTGCCCGGATGGTGCTTGCGCGAGAGCCCCAGCGCGACGTCGCTCATGAGCTCGAACCCGACCAGCCGGTCGCCGAGCGCCTGCTTCGCGCCCCGGAGCAATGCGACGGCGTCGCCGACGCCGCCGAGCGCCGCCAGCGCGGTGACCTGCGTGCGCGGCGCCGCGAAGAGCTTCAGGACGGCCGCGGTGAGGATGCCCAGCGTGCCTTCGGCGCCGATGAACAGCTGCTTCAGGTCGTAGCCGGTGTTGTCCTTGCGCAGCGCGCGCTTGAGGTCGAGCACGCCGCCGTCGGCGAGCACCACCTCGACGCCCAGCACGAGGTCGCGCGCGTTGCCGTAGCGGAGCACCGCGGTGCCGCCGGCGTTGGTGGCGAGGTTGCCGCCGATCGTGCAGGAGCCCTCCGAGGCGAGCGACAACGGGAACGCGAGCCCGGCGTCGCGCGCGGCGGCCTGGACGGCGGCGAGCGTCGCGCCGGCTTCGGCGACGAGCGTCGCGTTGTCGGCGTCGACCGATCGGATCCGGTCCAGGCGCGCGAGCGACACGACGACCTCGTCGCCGCGGTCGCGCGGCGTCGCGCCGCCGCACAGCCCGGTGTTGCCGCCCTGGGGCACGACGGCGACGCCCGCGTCGGCGCAGGCGCGCACGGCGGCGGCGACCTCCGCGGTCGACCCGGGCCGGACCACCGCGAGCGCCGCGCCCCGGTAGCGGCCCCGCCAGTCCTCGAGGTAAGGCGCGACGTCCGAGGCGGCGGTGAGCACGTTCCCGCCGCCGACGATTCCTGCGAGCCGCGCGAGCAAGGTTGCGCCGGGTTCCGCCATGCGCGAGCATATTAGCCGAAACCCCCTCTCGCCGCCCGGAGCCGCCATGCCCGCCAAACCTCACGATGCGCCGCCCCCGTCCGGGATGCCGACGCCCCAGCAGGCGCTCGAGTTCATGCAGCGCATGTGGAACCCGCTCGGCGTGCCGATGCCGGGGTTCGCGATGCCCGGGACGCCCGCCGCCGCGCCCGCGCCCGCGGCCGGCGCGATGCCGTTCCCGAACCCGGCGATGATGTTCGCCACGCTCGACCCGGCCGAGGTCGAGCGCAAGATCGGCGAGCTCCGCGTGATCGAGAACTGGCTGGCGATGAGCCTCTCGATGCTGCAGATGAGCATCAAGACGATGGAGCTGCAGAAGGCGTCGCTCGAGGCGCTGCGCGGCACGCCGGCCCCGGGCGGCGAGGGCAAGCGGTCGACGGGAGCGCGCGGATGATCACGCTCTACTACGGATCGGGAAGCCCCTACGCGTGGCGCGTGCAGCTCGCGCTCGAGGCAAAAGGGCTTCCGTACGAGCGCAAGGTCCTCTCGTTTTCGGCCGGCGACACGCGCAAGCCGGAGTTCGTGCGCCTGAACCCGCGCCACCGCGTGCCGACGATCGTCGACGGCGACTTCACGCTCTACGAGTCGAACGCGATCGTCGAGTACCTCGACGAGGCCTACGCCACGCACGGGACGCGCCTGTTCCCCGGCGACGCGCGCAAGCGCGCGACGGTGCGGAGGCTCGTCAGCGAGACCGACGCCTACACGAGCGAGGCGACCGACAAGGTGATCGACGAGCTCTTGTACGCGAAGCCCGAGGAGCGCGATCCGGCGAAGCTCGAGGCGGCGCGTGCAGCGGTCGCCGAGGAGTTCGCGTTCATGGCGCGCTACCTCGAGGGCGAGTTCCTCGTCGGGCCGCTGTCCGCCGCCGACTTCGCGCTCTACCCGTTCGTCGCGTTCATGGACCGCTGCCGCCAGCGGGTGCCGACCTTCGACGCGGCGTCGCTGGTCCCGCCCGCGCTCGCGGCGTGGAAGAAGCGCGTCGAGGCGCTGCCCTACCTCGACGCCACCTGGCCCCCGCACTGGCGGAGCTGACGATGAAGCTCACCACCACCGCGTTCGCGGACGGCGGCGCGATCCCCGCCGAGTTCGCCTTCGGCAAGCGGGACGCGAAGACGCACGTCGCGCTGTCCGCCAACCGCAACCCGGACCTCGCGTGGACCGGCGCGCCGGCGGGCACGAGGTCGTTCGCGGTGCTGTGCGTCGATCCCGACGTGCCGTCGCGCGGCGACGACGTGAACCGGGAGGGTCGCGTCGTGCCCGCGTCGCTCCCGCGCGTCGATTTCTGCCACTGGGTGATGGTCGACCTCCCGCCGACGGTGCACGCGATCGCGCGCGGCGAGTACTCGGACGGCGTGACGCCGCGCGGCAAGCCCGGCCCCGCGACGAAGCACGGCGCGCGCCACGGTGTGAACGACTACACCGGCTGGTTCGCGGGCGACAAGGACATGGCGGGCGACTACCACGGTTACGACGGCCCGTGCCCGCCGTGGAACGACGCGATCGTCCACCGCTACGCGTTCACCGTCTTCGCCCTCTCGGTGGACCGGCTGGCGGTCGACCGCCGGTTCGGGCTCGCGGACGCGCGCCGCGCGATGTCGGGCCACGTCCTCGCGCAGGCGACGGTGACCGGACGCTACACGCTCAATCCTTCGCTGGGGGCGTAGCGGCGGGCGGCTCGTAGCCCGGCACGCCGAGCTGCCAGAGCAGGAACGCGGCGATGTCGGTCGCGACGTCGATGCGCTGCGCGAGCGTCGCGGTGACGCCGTGGCCGCCGTCGAACTCGGTGCGCAGCAGCACCGGGCGGCCGCTGCCTCCCGGCCCCGCGGCGATCGCCTGAAGCCGCGCGGCCATCTTGCCCGGGTCCCAGGGCTCGACGCGCGGATCGTTGTAGCCGGCGGTGAGCAGGACCGCCGGGTAGGCGACGCCGTCGCGCGCGTTGCCGTACGCGCTCATCGCGACGAGCCCGCGGAAGCCTTCGGGCGTGGCGACGGTGCCGAACTCCTCGACGTTCGCGGGCCCCGACGCGACGACCTCGCCGCGGATCGCGTCGTGGAACCCGACTTCGCTCACGACGGCGCGGAAGAGGCCCGGTCGCGCCTCCATCGCGTTGACGACCGTGAGGCCGCCGGCGCTGCCGCCGCGCGTCGCGAGCCGGTCGCGCGACGCCCATCGCCCGGCGGCGAGCACTTCTGCGCACGCGACGAGATCGAGCCAGCTGTTGGGCTTCGTCGCCTGGCGGCCGGCCAGGTGCCAGTCGCGGCCGCCTTCGCCGCCGCCGCGGACGTGCGCGATCGCGACCACGCCGCCGCGATCGAACCAGGGCTTGAGCGAGGGCGAGAACGCGGGCTCGTACGGATAGCCGTAGGCGCCGTAGGCCAGGACCAGCGCCGGCGCGGTGCCGTCGCGCGGCGCGCCGCGCCTCGACAGGATCGTGAGCGGGACCGCGACGCCGTCGTGGCTCGTCGCCTCGGTGTCGACGACCGCGAGGTCGCCGAGCGACACCGGCGAGCGCGGCTGGATCGTCGTGCGCGCGATCGCGCCGGTCGACGGCGCGACGGCGAAGTAGCCGGGCGGCTCGGTCCAGCCTTCGAGCTGCAGGAGCGCGCCGGGGACGAGCGGATCGACGACGAAGTCCTCGATCGACCCGGCGAACGGGAGCTTCACCTCGGCGATGCGCGCGACGCCCGCCGGCTTCGCCGCCGGCGCCGCGGCTTTGCCGCGCGGTGCGCGGGCCGCGGGCGCCTGCTTGACGACGAAGTCGAGCCGCCGCAGCCGCGCCGTGCCCGCGTCGCGGTCGTGAACGTAGACGGCGTCCTTCGCGATGCCGAACGCCGCGAGCACCGCCTTGCCCTGCGGGAGCACTTCGTCCGCGCCTTCGGCCCGGTACTCACCCGGCTGGCGCAGCGACCAGCGCATCAGCCGGTAGCGCGGTGCGCCCTCGTTCGTGCGCAGGTAGAGCCATTCGCCGCGCGTCGCGACGTCCTCGACGCCCCGCGCCCGATCGACGACCTTGCGCCAGGGCGTGTCGGGGCCGCGAAGCGAGACGAGCGGCGCGACGAACACCGTCTTCTCGCGCGCGACGCCGTGCTGCACGACGCCGAGCGCCCACGACGACACCGGCGAGACGACCACCGCGGGGATGTCGTCGGGCGCGATCGGCAGGCCGGCGCCGACCGTGCGGCCCATCACCGCCGCGTCGCCCACGACGGCGTCGTCGCGGAACTCGCGCATGCGGGCGACGATGTCGCGGTACTTGTCCGCGGGATCGGCGCCCGGCGGCAGGTCGCGCCCCTGCTGGTAGTACATGACCGCCGAGTCGAAGCGCCACGACACCGCGCCGAAGTCGGTTCGCGGGATCGGCTCGCCGATCTCGGCGCCGGACTCGACGTCGATCACGTGAAGCGTCGACGACTCGCTGCCGCCGAGCGAGACGGCGACGGCGACGCGACGGCCGTTGGGCGCGGGCGCGTAGTAGTCGATCGCCGCGGTCGAGTCCGCCGTGCGCCAGCGCGCCGGATCGACGACGACGCGCTCGGCGCCGTCGATGCCCTGGCGCACGACCAGCCGGTGGTGCGGATCGCCGGGATCGCGCTTGAGCGAGAAGATGCGGTCGCCGGCGCGCATCGTCGATTCGACGCTCGCGGTCGCGGCCATCGCGCGCGCGAGCTCGTCGCGCAATGCCGCGCGGCCCGGCACGGCGTCGAGGACCGACCGGGTGTAGGCGTTCTGCGCCTCGAACCAGGCGCGCACGTCGGACGAGGACGTGTCCTCGAGCCAGCGGTAGGGATCCTCGACGAACTCGCCGTGGAAGGTCTCGACGACCGGGTCGATGCGCGTTTCCGGCGGGCCGGAATCCAGCGCCTGCGCGTAGCCCGCCGCGAGCGCGACGAGGCACGCGGCGAGCGCCGCGATCAGGCGCCGCGCAGCCACGCGTTCCTTCTCGCCGCCGCGTCGCCGCCCGCGGCCTCGTCGACGGCGAGCCAGGCCGTGTCCATCGCGGCCGGGGCGAGCACGAGCGTTGCCTCGACGAGCTCGTCGCGCCGGAATGCGTGCACCGCCACGCGGTCGCCCGGGCGCCCGTCGCGGGCGAGCGCCTCGAGGCGGTCGGCGGACGCGCGCACGCCGTCCAGCGCGACCAGCGCGTCGCCGGCCGCGAGGCCCGCGGATTCCGCCGCGCCGCCGGAGAACGCGTACTGGACCTTGAGGTCGCCGGTGACCGTCATGCCGAGCGAGCACCGCGGCGCCTCGCCGTTGCCCCGCTTGCCGCCCCGGTCCTTCGGGCCCTGCGCGGGCCGCAGCGAGAGCGTCACGCCGTGCGCGTGCAGCATCGGCTCGAGCGGAAGCTCGTCGGTGCCGTCGACGTAGGCGTCGAAGAACGCGCCGAGGTCGCGTCCGCTCACGTGCGCGGCCATGCGCCGCAAGCCGTCCTCCGGGACGCCGGCGCCCGGCCGGCCGTAGCGCCGCCACAGCTCCTGCATCACGATGTCGAGCGAGCTGCCGAGGTCGCGCAGCGTGAGGTCGAGCGCGAGCGCGACCAGCGCGCCCTTCGCGTAGTAGCTCACGTTCGCGTTCGGCGTGTTCTCGTCCTGCCGGTAGTACTTGATCCACGCGTCGAAGCTCGCGTCCGCCACGCTCTGCAGCCGCCGCCCCGGCGTGCGCAGCACCGCCGTGATCGTGCGGCCCGCGAGCTCGAGCCAGCTCGCCTCGTCGATGACGCCGGAGCGCACGAGCGCAAGGTCGTCGTAGTAGGACGTGATGCCCTCGAACGCCCAGAGCTGCCGCGTGTAGGCTTCGCGCGCGAGGTCGTAGGGCACGAACGGCGCCGGCTTGATGCGCTTGACGTTCCACAGGTGGAAGTACTCGTGGCTCGCGAGCCCGAGGAAGCCGCGGTAGTCGTCGCCGATGCGCTCGACGCCCCGGACGGGCAGGTCGCGACGCGAGCACAGGAGGCTCGTGCTCGTGCGGTGCTCGAGCCCGCCGTAGCCGTCGCCCACCGCAGTCACCTGGAACAGGTAGCGGTCGAACGGCGCGCGCGAGCCCGGCGCGCCGCCGAACAGGTCGCACTGCCACTGGCAGATGCGCGCGAGGTCCCGGGCGAGCCGCGGGCCGTCGAAGGCCGCGCGGCCGCTCACGGTGACGTCGTGCGTCGCGCCGCCCGCTTCGAAGGCGACGTGCTGGAAATCGGCCATCTCGACCGGGTGGTCGACGAGCTCGTCGTAGCTCGCCGCGCGGTAGCGACCGAAGCCCCAGCGCTCCGCGCCGTCCGCAGGCAGCGTCGTCGCGACGCGCCAGCGCGCGCCTTCGGCGTGCGTCGGCGCGACGATCTCCACCACGCAGGGCGCCTCCGCGCGGCCGTCCGGACACAGGAACACCGACGTGCCGTTGAAGTAGCCGCGCGTCGCGTCGAGGTAGGCGGTGCGCACCGACACGTCGTAGGCGTAGACGTCGATCGTGACGGTGAGCGGCCCGGCGCAGGGCGCGGCGCGCCACGCGTCCTTCGCCAGCTTCTCGAGGCGGACGGGCGCGCCCGCCGCGGACGCGCGGGCGGCGACGACGTGCCGCGCGAACTCGCGGATCAGGTAGCTGCCCGGGATCCACGAAGGCAGCGTGAAGCGCTGGCCGCCGGGCGCGGGATCGTCGACGGTGCAGTCGACGCGAAACAGGTGCGCGTGCGGATCGAGCGGCGTGATGCGGTAGCGGACGGGCTGCAACGCGGGAGGTCGTGTCGGGGAGGCCGTGGCCCCGGAGCGGGCGCACGATTATAGGGCAGCGCGGGCGGCGGCACGTCGCCGAACCGGGCGAATCGTCGCGGACGGTACAATCGGGCGTCGCGCGGCGCTCGCTCGCCGACGTGCTTCGCCCATGAACGACCTTCCGCTCACCGCCGTCATCGCGTCCGTCTGGATCTACTGGTGCATCGTGGGCGCGATGTCCTGGCGCGTGCGCCGTCGCACGCGGCGGCTCGCCGGCGTCGTGCCCGAGCAGAAGGTCGAGCAGGCGATGTGGCTCGTCTGGGTGCCGATGGTCGTGCTCTGGATGGCGCTCCCGATGATCGCCGCGCACGGCCGGACGCCGCAGCTCTCGGTGCCCGATTGGGCGCGGGAGGGCGCCTACGCCAACCTGCGCGGCGTCGCCGGCGTCGTGGCGATCGCGGCGCTGGTCGCGACGATCGAGTGCTGGAAGCGCATGGGCAGGAGCTGGCGCATGGCGGTCGTTCCCGGGGAGCGCACCGAGCTCGTCACCACCGGGCTCTACCGCTCGATCCGCCACCCGATCTACGCGCTGTCGATCCTGCTCGTCGCGGCGTGCGCGGTCGTGCTGCCGACCGCGCCGATGATCGCCGTCGCGCTCGTCAACGCGACGCTCCTCAACCTCAAGGCGCGCAACGAGGAGCGCTACCTCCTCGCGACGCACGGTTCAGCGTATGCCGAGTACCTTCGCACGACCGGCCGGTTCCTGCCGCGGCTCTTCGCGAGCCGCTAGCGCGGTCGCGGCGGCGGCGCTCGCCGCGTGCCTCGCCGCGCCGCCGGCGGGCGCGGCGGGCCAGCCGCTGCCCGAGTGCGCGCGTCCGGAGACCTTCGCGGCGAGCGCGCTGCCGGCCGCCCGCGCCCCGCGCATCGTGCTGCTGCAGGGCGCGCTCGGCATCGTGACGATGGCGCCGCTGGGCGAGTTCCTGGCGCTGATGGGCTACCCGGCGCGCCAGCTCGCCGACCCGCGCACCGGCGCGATGACCACCGACAGCGACGTCGACGGCCGCGAGCTCGCGGGGATGCTCGCATGGCAGTACGAGCACGACGGCGTGCGGCCGATGATCGTCGGCCACAGCAAGGGCGGCGGCGTGGTCATCGACACGCTGCGCGCGCTGGCCGGCCTGCGCGGCCAGGACATCCCGGTCGTCGACGCGCGCACGGGCGACGTCCTGCCGCGCGACCGCTTCGTCGATCCGCTGACCGGCAAGCCGGAGGCGGTGACGGACCTCCACCTGCCCTACGCGGCGGCGATCGCGACGGGTCGCATGCCGAGGATCCTTCGCGGCCAGTTCGAGCTCGCGCGCGTGCTGCGGGACGTTCCCGACAGCGCGCGCGCCTTCACCGGCTTCACGATCCCGTTCGACCCGATCGCGGGCGCGTTCGCCGGCGACGAGGATCCGTACCGCGCGCTCGGCACCGCGCGCGTGCGCAACGTCGTGCTGCCCGCGACGACGAGCCACATCGGCGCGCCGCTCGCCGACCACCTCGCGCGCGACGCCGCGACACGCGACTGGATCGAGCGCTACCGGCCCGGCACCGACGCGCCTTGGCCGCAGGGCGCGGACACGTCCAACCTGATCCTGGCCGCCGAGCTCTGGTACGACGTCAAGCGCGCCTGGTGCGGCGAGGCCACGCGCGCCGGACCCGTGCACGCGGCCGCTTCGCGCCCGGGAAGCGGATGAGATGCGGGGCGCGCTCAATCTCTTCCAGGCCACGATGCTGCGCTGGCGCTCGCGGCATCCGTACAACGCGACGCACGCGGCGCGCGTCGGCGAGCGCCTCGACGAGCCGCGCCTTCGCGCCTCGCTCGCGGGGGGGCTCGAAGAGGCCGGGCTCACCGGCTACGTGCTCGACGCCGCGCGCGGACGCTACGAATGGCGCGGAGGCCCGGCCGAGGTCGCGCTCGAGGTCGGCGCCGCCGGGGGCCCGGTCGACGAGGCGCTGCGTGCCGCGATCGAGGGCTCGCTGGACCAGGCCTTCCCCCGCGACGGCGCGTACTCGCCGTTCCGGTTCACCGCGATCCCCGACGGCGACGGCTTCTGGCTCGTGCTCGCCTACGACCACCTGGTCGCCGGCGGCGACTCCGCGGCCGCGCTGCTCGGCGCGATGTGCGCGCGATACCGCGACGGCAGGCCGTTGCGGAGGCTCGGGCGGTTTCCCGGGCGCTTCCGGCGCCTCGCGGCTCGGCACCCTTGGCGGGCCGCGCAGGCGGTCGCGGGGCTCCCGCGCCTCGCCGCTCGGGCGCGCCGCGCGCGGCGCGCGCCGGGGCTCGAGGTCCGCGACGCGAGCAACCGCTTCCTGATGGCGAGCCTCGACGCGCCGACGGTCGACGGCATCGCGCGCACCGCGAAGGCCCTGGAGGCGACGCGCAACGACGTGCTGATGGCGGCGCTCGTGCGCGCGGTCGCGCCGCTCAAGCCGTTGCCGAAGGCCGGCGCGCGCCGCGACGAGATCGGCGTCGCGTCGATCGTCAACATCCGGAGCGACTGCGCGGGGCCGGCGGGGACGGTCTTCGGCCAGTTCCTGTCGTCGTTCCGGGCGTCGTACCGCGATCCCGCGGGCGCGCGCTTCGATGACGTCGTTCGCGCGGTGCACGCGGAGAGCCGCGACGTGCGCGCCAAGCGCCGCTACCTGCGCTCGCTCGCGGCGATCGCGCTGTCGGGTCTCGCGTGGCGCGTCGTTCGCGACGAGATGCGCGACTCGATGTTCGGCAAGCACTATCCCGTGTGGGCGGGGCTGACGACGCTCGTCGTGCCCGGCCTGTGGAACGCGATCGCGGGCGCAGCGGAGCGCGAGCCCGCGGCCTACCGGCGCGGCGTGTCGACCGGCCCGCTCGCGCCGATCGTCGTCGCGGCGACGTTCACCGGCCGCACGCTCGAGCTTGGTGTATCCTTCCGGCCCGCCGCCGTGGCCGACGCGGACGTGCGCGCGGCGCTCGATCGATTCGTCGCCGGCCTCCGGCAATTGACATGACCCGGGTTCGACCGCGCCGCGCGCTCGCGTGGGGACTCGCCGCGATGCTCGCGCTCGGCGGGTGCGTCGCGACGCCGCCCATCCCCGTCGCCGTGGTGACGCCGAAGCCGGGCGCGCACACGGCGCTGGACGCGCACCGCATCGACCGTGCGCTCGGCGACCGCGTGCTCGCGCTCGACCCCGAGCGCGTCACCGCGGCCGACGTCGCCGAGGTGCTGTCGAAGGTGCCGGCGCCGCGCATCATGCTGATGCACGGCGGCGTGTACCCGGTGCACCTCGCGATGACCTCGTTCGGGACCTTCCTCGTCGGGATGGGCTACCCCGAGGCGAAGATCCGCGATCCGGGCAGCGGCGAGTGGTCGTACAGCCCCTACACGATTCCGTCGCGCCTCGCCGGCATCGTCGTCTGGCAGTACGAGCAGGACGCGATGCGGCCGATGCTGATCGGCCACAGCCAGGGCGGCCTCTACGCGGTGAAGGTGCTGAAGCTGCTCGCCGGCGCCTACCAGCCGTCGCTCCCGGTCTGGAACCCGGTCACCGACCAGGAGGAGGCCCGCGACACCATCGTCGACCCGTACACCGGGCAGGCGCGTCCGGCGATCGGCGTCGCGGCGTCGTACGCGTCGGCGATCGGGGCGGGCGGCTTTGCGCTCGTGCTGCCCAACCAGTGGGACGACTTCGGCAACCTGCGCAAGATCCCCGACACCGTCGACGAGTTCACCGGCTTCTTCATCCTCGTCGATTTCTTCGCCATGTCGTTTCCCGGGAATCCGCTCGACGTGCCCTACGAGGCGACGGGCACCGCGAAGGTCCGCAACGTGACGCTCCCGGCGGTCTACAACCACGTCTTCGTCCCGGTGACGCACCAGCTCCTCGACGATCCGAAGGTCCGGAAGTGGATCGACGACTACCAGCCGGGCCGCGCCGCGGACGAATCCGACCCCCCCGAGGCGGTGGGCGGCAACGCGCTGTGGGCGGCGGACGTCTGGCACAGCATCAAGCGGCACTGGGTGCTCGAGGCGCAGCGCATGGTGCGCGCCCAGCGGGCGCTGCCCGCGGGCGGTTAGAATGGCGGGCTTCGGGCACCACCGTCCCGCCCGCGCCGACCGACGCCGAGAATGACGCTCCCGCTCGCAGGGAAGACCGCGCTGATCACCGGCGGCGCGCGCGGCATCGGCCGCGCGACGGCGCTCAAGCTCGCGCACGCCGGCGCCGACGTCGCGATCAACTACTACAACAGCCACGACGAGGCCGAAGCCCTCGCCGGAGAGCTGCGCGCGCTCGGGCGGCGCGCGGCGACGATGCAGGGCAGCGTGGGCGACCCCGACAGCGTCGACGAGATGTTCGCGGCGTTCGACGCCGCGTTCCCGCGCCTCGACATCGTCGTGTCGAACGCCGCGTCGGGCGTGCTGAAGCCCGCGATGGAGATGAAGCTCAAGCACTGGCGCTGGTGCATGGAGATCAACGCGTTCGCGCTCGCGCTCCTCGCGCAGCACGCCGCGCCGCGGATGAAGTCGGGCGGGCGCATCGTCGCGCTGTCGAGCCTCGGCGCCTACCGCGCGATCCCGAACTACGGCTTCGTCGGCGCGTCGAAGGCGGCGCTCGAGGCGCTCGTGCGCTCGCTCGCGCAGGAGCTCGGGCCGTCGGGCATCCGCGTCAACACCGTCAACGCCGGCGTCGTCGACACCGACGCTCTCGGCTACTTCCCGAACCGCGACGCGCTGCTCGCCGAGTACGCCGCGCGCACGCCCGCGGGACCGACGCTTTCGCCGGCCGACGTCGCGAACGCGATCTACCTGCTCTGCCTGCCGGAGGCCGACAAGATCAACGGCACGACGCTGTTCGTCGACGGCGGCTTCGCGGTGTCGGGATGACGAATCCGATGCCGGAATCGGGGCTGGCCGGCAAGACCGCGATCGTCACCGGCGGGAGCCGCGGCATCGGCCGCGCGATCGTCGAGCGGCTCGCCGCCGACGGCATGGACGTCACGTTCCTGTACGCCGGCAACGACGCCGCGGCGCGGGAGGTCGTCGAGGCATCGCGCGCCGCGGGCCGCGCCGTCGCGGCGGACCGCGTCGACGTGCGCGACGCGGACGCCTGCGTCGACGCGGTCGAGCGCGTGATCGAGCGGCGCGAGCGCATCGACGTCCTCGTGAACAACGCGGGGGTAATCCGTGATAACCTCCTCGTCGCGCTCGAGCCGGACGACGTGAGGACCGTGCTGGAGACCAACGTGACGGGCACGTTCAACGTCACGCGCGCGGTGGCGCCGCACATGACCGCGCGCCGGTCCGGCCGCATCGTCAACCTGAGCTCGGTCGCCGCGACGCGCGGCGGGCGCGGCCAGTCAAACTACGCGGCGAGCAAGGGAGCGATCGAGGCGTTCACGCGGGCGATGGCCGTCGAGCTCGGGCCGCGCAACATCCGCGTCAACGCGGTCGCGCCCGGCGTGATCGACACCGAGATGTCCAAGGACGTGAGGGAGCTCGCGGGCGAGGAGGCGCTGAAACGCATCCTGCTGCGGCGCTACGGGACCGTCGACGAGATCGCCCATGCGGTGTGGTTCCTGGCGTCCGACCTCGCGTCGTACGTCACCGGCGCCGTGCTGCACGTCGACGGCGGATTCAAGATGGAGTGAACACCATGGCGGACACGAACATCACGAAGGCTGACATCGACGCGGTCTATCCGAAGGTCGCGGCCACGATCGCCGACGCGCTCGGCTGCGACGAGGGCGAGGTGAAGCCCGACAGCTCGCTCATCAACGACCTCGGCGCGGAGTCGATCGACTTCCTCGACCTCGTGTTCCGCCTCGAGCGGACGTTCAAGGTGAAGATCCCGCGCGGCAAGATCGTCGAGGACTCGCGCGGCGCGCTGTCGGAGGCCGAGTTCGAGCAGAAGGGCATCGTCACCGACCGCGGCCTCGCGCAGCTCAAGGCGTTCCTGTCCGAGGTGCCGGGCGACCGGTTCCGCGCCCCGCTCAAGGTCGCCGAGATTCCGCGCCTGTTCACGACCGAGACGTTCTGCAAGCTCGTGATCCGCGCGCAGCGGTCGACCGCCCCGGCTTGATGGGCGGAGGAACCTGCGGCGACCGAAGGGCCGCCCCGAGGTCGCCGGCCCCCTCGGGGGGGGGCGCGCGCAGCGCGCATCGGGGGGGTGTCCGTTGACCGGGCGTTTCCGCGCGTTCTCGTTCGTCGACCGCATCCTCGCGCACGCGCCCGGCGCCGCGGTTCGAGGCCGCTATGCGATTCCCGCCCGCGCCACGCGCTTCCCGGCGAGCCTCGCGGCGGAGGCGGTCGGCCAGCTCGCCGCGTGGGCCGCGATGAGCTCGCTCGACTTCCGCGTGCGGCCGGTCGCGGGCCTCGCGGGCGAGACGCGGTTCGGCCGCGCGTTCGGACCGGGCGACACGCTCGACCTCGAGGTGACGATGGAGAGCGCGACCGAGAGCGACGTCGCCTACCACGGACGCGCGCTCGTCGGCGGCGAGATCGCGCTCGTGCTCGAGCACGCGCTCGGGCCGATGCTGCCCACCGAGGAATTCGACGATCCGGACGCGCTGCGCGCGGACTTCGCGACGCTCACCGGGCCCGGCGCGCCGCCGGACCGTTTCGGCGGCGTCGACGCGCCGGCGACGGACGTCGACGAGGTCGAGCCCGGCCGGCGGCTGCGCGCGCGCCTCGCGATCCCCGCCGACGCCCCGTACTTCGCCGACCACTTTCCGCGCAAGCCGGTGTTCCCGGCGACGCTGCTCATGGACGCGCTCGGCACGCTCGCGGCAAGGGCCGCGGGCGGCGGGGCGCGCGTCACCGGGATGCAGGACGTCAAGGTGCGCGTGTTCATGCCGCCGGGCGAGACGCTCGCGGTCGCGGTCGACCTGGACGACGACGATCCGCTCGCAGGGCGCATCGTCGCGAGGATGAACGGCAAGCCCGCGGCGACCGCGCGCGTGCGCATGGAGCGTCGATGAAAAAACGTGTCGCGATCACGGGTATCGGGCTCGTCACGCCGGCGGGCAACGACGTCGAGACGACCTGGGCCACGCTGCGCGCCGGCCGGAGCCAGGGCGCGCCGATCACGATCTTCGACGCGTCGGGATTCTCGACGCGCATCGCCGCGGAGGTGAAGGGCTTCGACCCCCGCGCGGTGATCGACGACCGCCGGCTCCTCAAGTTCGCGAACCGGGCGCACGCGTTCGCGCTCGCGGCCGCCGACCAGGCGATCGCCGACGCGGGCGTGAGGCCGACCGACGCGACGCGGAACCGGTGGGGACTGTCGGTCGGCACGGGGATGATGGGGATGGCGTGGCCGGAGCTCTCGACGCTCGGGCTCGCGGCGGGCGACGACGAGAACGTCGACCCGAACCGCCTGCTCGCGAGCGACACCGGCCGCGATCCGATGGTGTTCTGCCGCAGCCAGACGACCGCGGGCCTCGCGCTCCTCGGCCGCCGCTTCGGCATCGGCGGCTACGCGACGTCGGTGCACACCGCGTGCGCTTCCGGCGGACAGGCGATCGGCACCGCGATGAAGCTCATCCGGCGCGGCACGATCGACCGCGCGCTCGCCGGCGGCTTCGACTCGATGATCAACCCGGTCGGGCTCGCGGGCTTCTGCCTGCTGGGCGCGGTCTCCGCCGACAACGACGCGCCGTCGAAGGCGAGCCGCCCGTTCGACGCGACGCGCAACGGCTTCGTGCTGGGCGAGGGCGCCGGCTTCGTCGTGCTCGAGGACTGGGAACTCGCGAAGGCGCGCGGCGCGCGCATCTACGCGGAGCTCGCCGGCGACGGCAATTCGCTCTCGTCGTACCGGATCACCGATTCGCACCCGTCCGGCGACGGCCCGATCCAGTCGATGCGCTGGGCGCTCGCCGACGCGGACGCGACGCCCGCGGACGTCGACTACGTGAACGCGCACGGCACGTCGACGCCGATGAACGACGCCTCGGAGAGCGCCGCGATGCGCGCGGTGTTCGGCGACGAGCTCGCGCGCGTGTCGGTGAGCTCGACCAAGAGCACGATGGGCCACCTGATCGCCGGCGCGGGGGCCGTCGAGGCGGTCGTGTGCACGCTCGCGATCCGCGACGGCGTGCTGCCGATCAATGCGAACTACGCGAATCCCGATCCGGATTGCCCGCTCAACCTCGTCGTCGGCCGGGAGCGCGTGCAGCCGGTGCGCGTGGCGATGTCGAACTCGTTCGGCTTCGGCGGCAGCAACAGCAGCCTCGCGTTCCGCCATCCGGACTACGCGGCCTCCGGATCTCGCGCCCCCGCCGGGAGGCGCGCGTGACGCCGGCCGTCGTCACCGGGCTGGGCGCGATCTGCGGCGCCGGGCGCACGCCCGAGGCGATCGTCGACGCGGTGATCGCCGGGAAGAGCGCGCTCGCGCCGATCGCGTCGTGGGACGTCGCGCACTGGCCGCGGCCGATCGCCGCCGAGATCGCCGACTACAACGCGGCCGCGCTCGCGGGCGACCGCAAGCTCCTGAAGGTGATCCGCCGCACCGACGTCGTCGGCCTCTACGCCGCGACCGAGGCGGTGCGCGCGTCGGGCTATGTCGCGCATCGCGAGGGGCTGGGCGAGGGCGAAGCCGCACGCTATTCCGAGCGCACCGCGCTCTACGCGGGCTCGGGCGGCGGCAACTACCAGAACCAGTACGACTACTTCCCGCTGATCGGCGAGACCGCCGGCGAGCTCCCGGCGTTCGGCCGCGAGCTCGGCAGCGGCGTCAACCCGATGTGGCTCCTGAAGTCGCTGCCGAACAACGTGCTGTGCCACGTCGGCATCCGCTTCGGCCTCAAGGGCCCCAACGCCTGCATCACCAACCACAGCGTGAGCGGGATGCTCGCGGTCGTCGAGGCCGCGGCGGGGCTCGCGAACGGCGAGGCCGACCGCGCGGTGGCCGTCGGCCACGACACGCCGATCGAGCCGCAGAACGTCCTCTACTACCACGGCGCCGGCCTGCTCGCGAAGGCATCGCTGAAGCCGTTCGACGCCTCCCGCGACGGCAGCCTGATGGGCGAGGGCGCCGGCGCGGTCGTCGTCGAGACCGAGGCCTCCGCGAAGGCGCGCGGCGCGCCGGTGCTGGGGCGCGTGCTCGGATCGGGCCACGCGACGGAAAGCGAGGGGCTCCTCGCGATCCGCGGCGACGGCGACGGGCCCGCGCGCGCGATCCGCGCCGCGCTCGACGACGCCGGCGTGTCCGCGCGCGACGTCGGGATGATCGTGGCGCACGGGAACGGGACGCCGGCGTCCGATCTCTCCGAGGCGCTCGGCATCCTCGAGGTCTTCGGCGCGCACGCGCCGCCGGTGACCGCATTCAAGTGGGCGATCGGTCACCTGATCGCCGCGGCCGGCGCGATCGAGACCGTGCTCGCTTTCGAGGCGATGCGCCGCGGCGTCGTGCCGGGCATCCCGGTCCTCGAGCGCGTCGACCCGGCCTTCGCGTCGCTGCCGGTCGCGCGCGAGGCGCGCGCGCCCCGGGGCGACGTCGCGCTCGTGCTCTCCCGCGGGTTCGGCGGCACCGACGCCGCGCTCGTCGTCCGCGGGGCCTGACCTTTCCGATGGCGAGCGATGCGCCCGCCGGCGCTCGCTGCGGAATCGACACCGTCGAGGTCGCGCGCGTCGCGCGGATGCTGGACGCGAACGACGCCGCGGCGATCGGGCGGCTCTTCTCGCCGCGGGAGCTCGCCGACGCCGGCGACGGCCCCGGACGCGCCGCGTCGCTCGCCGCCCGCTTCGCGGCGAAGGAGGCCTGCCTCAAGCTCTTCCCGCGCGAGACCGCGCTCGAGACGATCGGCGCGTCCGACTTCTCGATCGAGCGCGACGCCTACGGCGCCCCGCGCGTGGTGCCGGCCGCCGCCGCCGAGGTCGTCATGGGCCGCTACCGGATCGGGCGCATCGCGCTGTCGATGTCGCACGACGCGACGAGCGCGAACGCGGTCGCGGTGGCCGAGCCGGCGCCGCTCGAGGTGCCCGCGATCGGGAGGCTCGTCTGGCGCGTCGCGCCGTTCCGCCGCGCCGTCGTCCTCGAGAACCTGCGGCGCGTCTACGGCGAGCGCATCGGCGAGGACGAGATCGTGCGCCTCGCGCAGGCGCACTACGCGCATCTCGCCCGGCTGCTCGGCGAATTCCTGGCTTTCCGCTGGCTGTCCGACGCGCGCAAGGCCGCGATCGTGCGCGTCGAGAACATCGACCTCGTGCGCGCGGTGCACGCGCGCGGCAAGGGCGTGCTGATCCTGACCGGCCATTTCGGCAACTGGGAGGTGGCGACGATCGCCGGCGTGCGGCAGGTGCCCGAGGCGCACGGGCGCTTCCATTTCGTGCGGCGCGCGATCAAGCCGCGATGGCTCGAGGCGATGGTGACGCGGCGGTTCCGCAAGGCGGGGTTCGGCGTGCTGCCGAAGCGCGGGTCGCTCGACGCGCTGGTCGAGCGCCTCGAGGCCGGCGACCTCGTCGTGTTCCCGTTCGACCAGCACGCGCGCGGGCGCGACGGCATCGTGGTGGACTTCTTCGGTCACCCCGCCGGTACGTTCCGCAGCCTCGCGATCATCGCGCAGGCGACCGGCGCGCCGGTGATGCCCGCCGCGTCGTGGCGCGAGCCCGACGGGTCGCACGTGCTGCGCTTCGAGGAGCCGCTCGAGCCGATCGCCTGCGACGACCCGTCCGAGGAGCTCCGCCGCAACACGCGCGCCTACAACGCCGCGCTCGAGCGCCTCGTCGTCCGCCACCCGGAGCAGTGGTGGTGGGTCCACCGCAGGTGGAAGGCCGGTTAGCGCGATTGAAAGCCGGAGAAAGGAGAAAGGACAAAGGAGATCGGGGCCTTGGCGCGCGCGGCGCCGAGCGGCGCGATCCGCCGACGCACCGGCGCGCACCGCCCATCGCCTATCCCCTGCCTTCGATGGCGCCCCGAACACGAATCGAACGTGCGACCTGCCCCTTAGGAGGGGGCTGCTCTATCCACTGAGCTACCGGGGCGCGCGGGGGCGATTCTACCGGAGCCCCGCGCGGGGGCGCCGTTCTGCGCCGCGTCATGCGCGGCCGCGGCGGCTCGCCTACACTCCGCCCTCGACCCGTTCCGCGACGCCCGTCCCCCTGGAATCGATCGAGCATCTGCTGCTGCAGGTCACGCCCGCGGACGTGCTGGCGCTCGCGTTCTTCATCGCCGCCTGGTTCGGCTACAGCATCTACGCCGACCGCGAGATGAACACGACGCGCGGCCTGCGCGCGCTGATGCACCAGGCGCGGCTCGAGTGGGGGCGGCAGATGGTCGTGCGCGACCAGAAGCTGCTCGACGCCGCGCTGACCGGCCACCTGATCAACAGCGTGACCTTCTACGCGAACACGTCGATCTACATCGTCGCCGCGCTGATCGCGACCGCCGGCGCACTCGACTCGCTGCTCAACTTCGCGCAGGGGCTGCCGTTCGCGGGCCGCCAGTCCCGCCTGCTGGTCGAGGCGAAGATCTTCCTGCTGATCGGCGTGTTCGTGTTCGCGTACTTCAAGTTCACCTGGGCGCACAGGCAGTACACGCTGCTCCTGACGCTCATCGGCGCGACGCCCGACCGGTCGCGCCCGCCCGACGAGCTCGAGGCCTACGCGCAGAAGTGCGCGCGCATCAACACGCTCGCCGGCGACGAGTTCAACCGCGGCGTGCGCAGCTACTACTTCGGGTTCGCCGCGCTCGGCTGGTTCCTGCACGTGGCGCTGTTCGCCGCGCTCACCTGGCTCATCCTGTTCGTGCTCTGGCGGCGCGACTTCCGCTCGCCGACGATGCGGGCGCTGGCGCGCTGACGCCTCCCGGGGCGTTCCACCCGGCGCCGAGGGCCGCGACCTCCGCGTGCCGGTGGCAGTCGACGAGATGGTCGTTCGTGAGGCCGGCCGCCTGCATCAGCGCCTGGCAGGTCGTCGAGCCGACGAAGCGGAATCCCTGCTTCGCGAGCAGCTTCGCGAGCGCGTCGGAGTCGGCGGTGCGCGGCGGAATGCGCTGGCCGACTCGGTAGCCGGGCTGGCGCGGCTTCCCGCCGACGACCGACCACACGAGCCCGCCGAGCGTGCCGCCGGCCCGGTGCAGCGCGAGGAGGGTCCTCGCGTTCGCGACGACGCTCTCGATCTTGCCGCGGTGCCGGACGATCGACGGGTCGCGGACCAACCGGTCGACGCGCCGGGCGTCGTAGCGGGCCACGCGCGCCGGATCGAAGCCCGCGAACGCGGCGCGATAGCCGTCGCGCTTCGCGAGGATCGTGCGCCACGCGAGCCCCGCCTGCGCGCCTTCGAGCGTCAGGAGCTCGAACAGCGCGCGCTCGCCGGCGGTCGGCACGCCCCACTCGCGGTCGTGGTAGTCGCGCTCCATCGCGCTCCCTTCGCACCAGGGGCAGCGCGCCCGTCCGTCGCCGGCGTCCATCGGCGCATGATACGGCGCGCGGGCGCGCGCCCCGGCACAATGCCGGCATGCTCGCCTGGCTGCGCCCCGACGACCCGTTTCCGCCGATCGAGCGCGCGCTCGCCGAGCCCAACGGGCTCCTGGCGGCGGGTGGCGCGCTCACGCCCGATCGCCTCGTCGAGGCCTACCGGCGCGGGATCTTCCCGTGGTACTCGCGCGGCCAGCCGGTGCTCTGGTGGAGCCCCGACCCGCGCATGGTGCTGTTCGTCGACGAGTTCCGCGTGCGGCGGTCGCTCGCGAAGCGCGTGCGGCAGGCCCGCTACGAGATCCGGTCCGACACCGCCTTCGAGCGCGTGATCCGCGCCTGCGCCGAGCCCCGGGCGGCGCAGGACGGCACCTGGATCACGCCGGCGATGATCGACGCCTACGTCGCGCTCCACCGGCGCGGCATCGCGCACTCGGTCGAGGCCTGGCGCGACGGCGAGCTGGCGGGCGGGCTCTACGGGATCGCGCTCGGCCGCGTGTTCTTCGGCGAGTCGATGTTCGCGCGCGAGAGCGACGCGTCGAAGGTCGCGTTCGTGCACCTGGTCGGCAAGCTCCGGCGCGACGGCGTGCCGCTCGTCGACTGCCAGCAGGAGACCGCGCACCTCGCCGGCTTCGGCGCCCGCCCGATCCCGCGTCGCGCGTTTGCGGCGCTTCTCGCCGAATTGATACACTCCGACGCGCCGCCGGTTCCATGGACGGCGGGGCGCCTGGCGGCGGGCGACCCGCACGAGGAAGTCCTCCGCGCCCCTTGAGCAAGCTCAACGACCTCCCGCTCGCGTCGCTGCAGTTCTACGCGACCGCGCCGTACCCGTGCAGCTACCTGCCGGACCGGCTCGCGCGCTCGCAGGTCGCCACGCCGTCGCACCTCATCGACACGCGCGTGTACGGCGAGCTCGTCCGGCTGGGCTTCCGGCGCAGCGGCGCGTTCACCTACCGCCCGTACTGCGACCACTGCCGCGCCTGCGTGCCGGTGCGGGTGCCGGTGGCGACGTTCCGCCCGAACCGGACGCAGCGCCGGGTGATGCGCGCGCACGGCGCGCTCGTCGCGACGCGCCGCGAGCTCGGCTACGACCCCGAGCACTACGCGCTCTACCTGCGCTACCAGCGCCACCGCCATCCGGGCGGCGGCATGGACCAGGACAGCCGCGAGCAGTACCAGCACTTCCTGCTCCACAGCAACGTGTCGACCGACCTGGTCGAGTTCCGCGAGGGCCGCGAGCTCCGGATGGTGAGCCTCGTCGACCGCCTCGCGGACGGGCTGTCGTCCGTCTACACGTTCTTCGAGCCGGACCTGCCGCGGACGAGCTACGGCACGTACAACATCCTGTGGCAGGTCGGGCGCGCGGCCGAGCTCGGCCTGCCGTACCTCTACCTCGGCTACTGGATCGCCGAGAGCGCCAAGATGGCCTACAAGGCGTCGTTCCGCCCGATCGAGGGCCTCGTCGACGGGCGCTGGACCAGGCTCTGAGCCCGCGGCGGCCGCCCGGCCGCCGGTTCGGTTGTCGTTTTCCCGGCGATTCGCGCGCGGCCCACCCACCCGCCAGAATCCGCCTCGCCGCCCTCGGCCCCGCGCTGGGCGCGGCTTCCCCGGTGGGCGGACGCTCCGGACCCCCGACGACTATCCATGGGGGTCGGGGGCTGCAGCCGCCCCTAGGGATTGCGGACCACAAACGCTGCCCCCGCATGTCAGTTTGTTACAGGATGTAAGGTACAAATAGTCTGAGATATCTGTTACGGGCTTGAGGGAACCTCCAGAAACCCTTGATTTCGCGCAGGGCGCCTCGTGGACAATTTGCAACGGACTACCTTGTTTGCCACAATCGGTCGCGTCACTGTCGTTTCCGTTGTCCTTCCGCCCCCGAGGGAGTGCTGCCATGAACGCGTTTGCCGACGTCCGTTACCTTTCCCACGCCCGCTACGAGCAAGTCGAGACGCGCTTCGACGTCGCGACCGGCGTCTACTGGGCCTGGATGAATCCCAAGCCGCGCGCGTACTTCAACCCGCAGCTGCTCGCCGAGCTCTCGTCGTACGTCGACACGATCGAGAACAGCGCGGGAACGATGGTCGACGCCCGCGGCGAGCGCGGCGCGATCGCGTACACGGTGATCGCGTCGAAGACGCCCGGCGTGTTCAACCTCGGCGGCGACCTCGCGCTGTTCAAGGCGGCGATCCTGCGCCGCGACCGCGCCTCGCTCGTCCACTACGGGCGCAGCTGCGTCGACACGCTGTTCCGCTGGTGGCAGAACTGCCACCTGCCGATCACGACGATCTCGCTGGTCCAGGGCGACGCGCTGGGCGGCGGCTTCGAGTGCGCGCTGTCGTCGTCGGTGCTCATCGCCGAGGAGGACGCGCGCATGGGCTTCCCCGAGATCCTGTTCAACCTGTTCCCCGGCATGGGCGCGTACAGCTTCCTGTCGCGCAAGGTCGGCCGCCGCACGACCGAGGAGCTGCTCACGAGCGGCGCGATCTACTCGGCGCGCCAGCTCTACGAGATGGGCGTCGTCGACGTCATCACGCCGACCGGCACCGGCGAGGCGGCCGTCGAGAGCTACGTGCGCAAGCACGCCCGCGCGGCGAACGGCCGCCGCGGCATCGAGGCGATCGCGCGCGAGACGAACCCGTTGAAGCACGAGGAGCTCGTGCGCGTCGTCGAGCTCTGGGCCGACGCGGCGCTCAAGCTCACCGACCGCGACCTCAAGATGATGGACCGCCTGGTTCGCGCGCAGCAGAAGCAGGCCGCCGACGATGCGGTCGTCGTCGCGGCGGGCGCGTCGAACGTGGTGCCGCTCGCGGTCGGCACCGGCGACTGACGTCGCCACGATTTCGGCAGCAAGGCAGGCACGCAGCAACGCGGCAAGGCAGCACGGGAGCGCCGGCGGGGGCCGGCGCTCTCTTTTTTGGCCGATGGATCGCTTCAGGCCCGGCACCGCCTGCGATCGGGGCATCGATCGTCACCGGGTCGACCTTGTCGAGCAGCGACGGGCGTTCGGCCTCAGGCCGACGCCGTTGCGGAACGCTCGAAGTTCGTCGGGCTGAAGCCCGAACCCCCGGCGGGGTCGTCGGGCCGAAGCGCGGCCCGCCGGCGCCGCGGCCGGTCGCGACGCGACGTCAGTCGTCCGACGAGCCGCCGCCGGTCTGCGCGCGGCGGCGCGCCTCGAGGTACTCGTCGAGCGCGAGCATCGCCTTGTTCGCGCAGTCGACGAGCTCCTCGGTCCACTGCGCGGCCTTGAGCCGCAGCTGCTCGTGCGCCGCCTTGTCGATGCGCGTGGCGATCTGGACGAGCTGCATCGCGCCGACCGACGCGGCGCCGCCCTTGAGCGCGTGCGCGGCGTCCTTCGCGAGGTCGTAGCGGCGCGCCGCGAGCGCGTCGCCGATCTCGCGGACGAGGCGCTCGGTATCGCCCTTGAATCCCCGAAGCAGGCGCTCGACGAACGTCGGGTCGGCCGACAGCTTGACGAGGTCGGCCAGCACCTGCGGATCGAGCGGCGGCGTCTCGACGACGGTGAGCGACGGCCGGTCCTCGGCTCGCTCGGGAGGCGGGACCTGGCGGTCGGCGTCGGAGGCGAGGTGGCGCTCGACCGCGTCGAGCAGCAGCGACGCGCGCAGCGGCTTCGGCATGAACTCGGCGGCGCCGGCACGCTCGCACTCCGCGATCGCCTCGGTCGTCACGTTCGCCGACAGGATCAGCACCGGGATCGGGCGCGGCGTCGCGAACCGGTAGAGCTTCAGCGCCTCGAGGCCGGAGACGAGCGGCATCGAGAGGTCGAAGAGCGCGAGGTCGAAGCCGCCGCGCTCCAGCGCGTCGAGCGCCGCCTCGCCGTTGTCGACGAGGGTCACGAGGTGGCCGCCGCTCTCGAGGATCAGCTGCGCCACGCGCTGGTTGGTCGCGTTGTCCTCGGCGACGAGGATGCGCGCGCCGCGGATCTTGTGGACCTTCGCGCCGGGGCCGGTCGACGCGACCGCCTGCATCGCCGCCGAGGTGCGCGCGACGCCCGCGAACTCGCTCGTGAGGTCCAGGCCCTGCGGCTCGGCGTAGGCGAGCGGCAGCTCGAACCAGAACAGGCTGCCCTTGCCGACGGTGCTCGAGAGACCGATCCGGCCGCCCATCAGCATCACGAGATGGCGGGCGATCGTTGTGCCGAGCCCCGTGCCGCCGTAGACGCGCGTGACCGAATCGTCGGCCTGCGTGAACGGCTCGAAGATCGCGGCCTGCTTCGACTCCGGGATGCCGATGCCGGTGTCCTGCACCTCGACGCGCACGACGGCGCTCCCGGTGCCGGTCCCGGCCGCGCGCACGCGCAGCGTGACCTCGCCCTTCTCGGTGAACTTGACCGCGTTCGCGAGGAGGTTCAGCAGCACCTGCCGGATGTGGTGCGAGTCCCCGGCGAACCAGCGCGCAGCGGCGGGCTCGATCTCGGTGTTGATCGCGAGGCCCTTGTAGCGGGCCTGCGGCAGCATGACCTTGACGGTGCCGGTCGCGAGCTTGCCGAGGTCGAACGGCCGCGCCTCGATCGCGACGCGGCCGGCCTCGATCTTGGCCATGTCCAGCACGTCCTCGATCTGCGCGAGCAACAGGTGCGCCGACGTCGTCATGGTCTCGACGATCTCGCGCTGCGCCTCGTTGAGGTTGGTCTCGCGCAGCACGTCGGCCATCGCGATCACGCCGTTGAGCGGCGTGCGCATCTCGTGGCTCACGTTCGCGAGGAACCGGCCCTTCGCCTGGTTCGCCTCGTCGGCGCGGCGCTTGGCCTCGGTGATGCGCTGCGACAGCACGCCCACGTAGAACGGGAGCACCAGCAGCGCGACCATGAACCCCATGCCGACGGTCTTGTGCTGCGACCAGAACGGCGAGAGCCACAGCACGATCGCGAACCCGACGATCGACAGCACCTGCGACGCGTGCAGGGCGGGGCGGCCGAACCGGAAGCCGTTGCCGAACGCGACGAACAGGTAGACGCCGAGGACGAAGGCGCCGCCCTCGTCCATGCGGATCAGGCAGTAGGTGGTCGCCGCGTTGTCGGCGAGCATCCCGATCGCGCGCCGGACCGAGGGCCGGCCGCCGGACGCGACGACGAGCGCGAGGAGCAGGACCGACAGCAGCAGGAACCCGGCGCCGACGGTGACGAACTCGAGGTCGGTCCGGTCGAAGACCCCGTCGCGGTGGACGAACCAGACGACGTACGCGTAGGTCAGCGCGACCAGCACGACCCGCAGCACCGCCTGCTCGAGCTCCGGGCGCGAGGCGCGAGCGAGCATCGCCTTCCATCCTTCGAGGCGGTGGAGGTCGGGGGGCATCGTCGCGCGGTCTTCGCTCATCCTTCGCGGTTCAATCTGGCATTCTACGTCGGCCTCATTCCGCACCGATCCCCGCAGGCTGGACACCGGGCACCCGTGGCCGTCGCCGAAAAGCTCACGATCCCCGCCATCGACGGCTACCCGATCGCCGCGACCCTCTGGCTGCCGGACCGCGGCGACCCGGTCTCGCGCTACGTGGCCATCAACGCGGGGGCCGGCATCCCGGCCCGCTACTACGACCGCTTCGCCGCCTGGCTCGCCGACCGGGGCGTCCCGACGCTCACCTACGACTACCGCGGCATCGGGGCGTCCGCGCCGGCCTCGCTCAAGGGCTTCCAGGCGACGGTCGAAGACTGGGGAAGCAAGGACTGTGCCGCTGTCCTGGACATGCTCGCCCGACGCTTCCCGGGCTCGAGAGCCGAGGTCATCGGACACAGCATCGGCGGGCTGGTGACCGGGCTCGCGCCGGGAGGCGAGCGCATCGACCGCCTCGCGCTCGTCGGCACCCATACCGGGTACTGGCGCGACTACGCGCGCAAGGTGCGCCTGCCGATGTTCCTCACCTGGCACATCGCGATGCCGGTCGTCGCGCGCGCGGTCGGCTACTTCCCGGCACGTCGCTTCGGCCTGCCGGAGGACCTGCCCGCGGGCGTCGCGCGCGACTGGGCGCGGCGGCGCAAGCCGGACCCGTGGTGGTACCTGAAGCGCCCCGACGGCACGCCCGACCGCGAGCGCATCGCGGCGGTCGTCGCGCGGTTCGATGCGTTCCGCGCCGACGCGCTGGTCGTCTCGCTCGCCGACGACCCGTTCGCGACGCGCGAGGCGACCGCACGCATGGCCGCGCTGTTCCGCCATTGCCGGATCCAGGAACGCCGGATCGACCCGCGCGCGTCGGGCCTGCCGCCCGTCGGCCACTTCGGCTTCTTCCGCTCGCGCATGCGCGAGTCGCTGTGGCCCGTGGTCGGCGATTTCCTCGCCGGAATGTAGGGTCAGACCCCACTTCGGTAGAACGTAGGGTCAGACCCCACTTCGCTACTATCGCGGGCAAAAGTCGAAAGTCGGGTCTGACCCTACTTTCCCAGCGCGTCGCGGAGCGCGGCGAGGAACGCCGCCGCGCCGGCGCCGTTGTGGATCCGGTGGTCGAACGTGAGCACCAGCCGCGAAAGGCCGTCGCCGCGCGGGGCGCCCAGGAACAGGATCGCGTTGGCGGGCGCGACCAGCGTCGGCACCGCGTCGACGATGCCCTCGCGCCCGAGGTGCGAGACGAGGAGCTGCGTGTCGTCGCCGGCCTGGTCGCCGGTCCGCAGCGCCTCGCGCATCTGGCGGCGGACCTCGCGCACGAACGCGTCGAGATCGAGGCGATCCGCGCCGCGCACGACGGCGGTGACGAGCTCGTCGCCGGGACGGGCGAGCGCGATGCCGATGTTGATCGCGTCGTGCGTGCGCAGCGTCGCGTCGCCGACGATCGTCGCGCGGAAGCGCGGCATCGATCCGGCGACCTGCGCGGCCCGGTGCGCGAGCACCTGCACCTCGGAGGCGCCGAGCCCGTCGTCGCGCGGGCCCGCGCCCGCGAGGGCGTCGAAGCGGACGTCGACCGCGATCGTGCCCGGGATCACCCGCTCGGCGCTGCGGCGCATCCGGAACACGAGGCGGCGCTGCTCGGGCGACAGCGGCTCCTCGCTCGCGCCCTGCGCCGCCTGCGTCCCCTGTCGCGCGATCCACGCGTCGACGTCGGCGGGCATGAGCTTGCCCGACGTCGACGGGATGCGGACGAGCTCCGCCTCGTCGATGCCGCGCTCGCGGGCGTGCGCGCGCGTCCGCGGCGGAATCACGACGCCTTCCGGCGCGGCGGCGCGCGCGACCATCGGCGCCGCCTCGCCGGTCGAAGCCATCCTCGCGACGACCGCGCCGATCGGCACGACGTCGCCCGGCGACACGGTCCAGCGCTCGATCGTGCCATCGAACGGCGCCTCGAGCTCGACGGTGCTCTTGTCGGTCTCGACGACGTAGATCGGTTCGCCGCGCTTCACCGCGTCGCCCGCCCGGCGCAGGACCTCGACGATGCGCACCTCGCGCAGCCCCTCGCCCAGCTGCGGGACGGCGAGCTCGCGGGTCATGGAAGGATCCTCCCCCGGACCAGCCGCTTCGCGGCGTCGCGCCCCCCGTCCGAAGGGAGGGGGCGAATGCCTTGGGATAGCCCGGCGGCGCTGGATGTGATTCCCCCGACGCGAGCTTCGCTCGCCGCCCCCCGAGGGGGCCGAGCGCCTTGGGGCGGCCCGGCGGCGCTCGATGTGATCCCCCCGAAGCGAGCTTCGCTCGCCGCCCCCCGAGGGGGCAGAGCGCCTTGGGGCGGCCCGGCGGCGCTCATCGCATCGTCTCCTCGATCGCGGCCGCGACGCGCCTCGCGTCGGGCAGGACCGCGTACTCGAGGTCCGGGTGGAAGGGCACGTGGCCATCGGTCCGCGCGACGAGCTGCGGCGCCGACAGGAAGCGCGCGAAGCGCGACTCGCGCCCCACCATCTCGGCGACGATCGTCTGGCCGAAGCAGCCGGTGCGCGCGTCCTCGTCGATCACGACGAGCCGGCCGGTCCTCGCGACCGACGCCTCGAGCGCGGCCCAGTCGAACGGCACGAGCGATACCGGATCGAAGATCTCGACCGAGGCTCGGTCGGCGATCGCGTCGGCTGCGGCGATCGCGATCTCGACCCCATTGCCCCAGGCCACGACGGTGACGTCCTTGCCGCGACGCACGATGCGCGCCCGGCCGAAGCCGCGGCCGCCGCCCGCGATCGGCTGGCGCAGCCGCATCACGTGCTTCGGGATCAGGATCAGCGTCGGGTCGTGCTCGTGCAGCGCCGTCCACAGGATCGCCGCGGCGTCGCCGGGCGTCGACGGGCAGGCGACGCGCAGGCCGGGGATGTGGGTCCACCATCCCTCGTTGCTCTGGCTGTGCCAGGCGCTGCCCGCGGGCAGGTAGGCGCCGTGCGGCGCGTAGAGCACCAGCGGGGCGGTCCATTCGCCGCGCGAGCGCCAGCGCAGCGTCGCGAGCTGGTTGGCGAGCTGGTTCATCGCCGGCGCGGCGAAGTCGATGAACTGCAGCTCGACGATGGGACGCAACCCCGCCGCCGCGAGCCCGATGCCCGCGCCCGCGATGGTCGCCTCGGCGAGCGGCGCGTTGCGCACGCGTCCCGGGTGGCGCGAGGAGAGGCCCTTGGTGAAGCCGAACACGCCGCCCTTCGGGTCCTCGACGTCCTCGCCGAACAGGAGCGCGTCCGGCATCCGGTCGAGCGCCTCGCCCAGCGTGCGGTGGAACGCCGCCGCGATCGTGTTCTCGCGCTCCGCGAGCGCGAACGGAGGCGCGACGCCTTCGCGCGACGAAGGCCCGTAGAGGTCGCTCGCGGCAGACGCCACGTCGGGCGCGGGCTCGGCTTCGGCGCGCGCGAACGCTTCGTCGGCATCGCGGTCGGCATCGGCGCGCAGCGCCGCGAGGGCCGGCGGTGCGAGCAGCCCCTCCGACACCAGCGTCGCGGCATATCGCTCGACCGGATCGCGCGCACGCATCGCCGCGATGTCGTCGGCGCTGCGGTAGGCACGGTGGTCGTCGCTGTTCGTGTGCGACGTGAGCCGGTCGAGCTCGACCCACAGCAGCGACGGCCCGCCGCCTTCGCGCGCCCTGGCGATCGCGTCGCGGGCGTGCGAGGCGAGCGCGTCGACGTCGCGGCCGTCGATCGGCGTCGCGTAGGCCGGCGCGAAGATCCCGAGGCGCATCGGGAGCTGCCGGCCCGTCGGCGTGCTGATGCCGTAGCCGTTGTCCTCGACGACGAAGACGACCGGCAGCGCCATCTCGACCGCGAGCGCGAGCGCCTCGAAGAACTCGCCCTGACGCACCGAGGCGTCGCCCACGGTCGTCACGACGACGCCGCGGGTGTCGCCGCGCGAGATCGCCCAGGCCGCGCCGACGGCGGGCAGGCACTGGGACGCCGTGGGCGTTGCGGGCGGATAGATCCCGAGCCTGCGGTAGCTGCCGTGCACCGGCATCATGCGGCCGCCGGTCGACGACGAAGCCGTCGCGAGGTAGTCGCGAGCCATCTCGAGCGGCGTGACGCCGCGGGCCTGGAACAACGCGCGGTCGCGGTAGTACGGGAACAGCAGGTCGGCCGGCCCGAGGAACGCGGCGATCGCCGCGAGCGGCTCGTGGCCCTGGCCCGGGATGTGGATCCAGCCGCGTCCCTGGCGCAGGAGCTTCTCCTCGCGCACGTCGCCCGCGCGCACCGCGAGCATCGTCCGCAGCATCGCGACGCGGTCGCCGAGCGCGGCGGGACGCGCGGGTCGTCCGGCCCGGAGCGGCGCGCTCACGACGCGTTGCGCGGATCGTGGTCCGCGTGGTCGTCGTCGGTGTCGCGGATCACCATCGTGAGCTCCGCCTCGGCGACGAGCGCGTCGCGCACGGTCGCGCGGCCCTCGATCCTGACGACGCCGCGCAGCGCGCGCTTCAGCCGGCACTCGAGCACGAGCGTCTCGCCGGCGTGCGCTTGCCGCTCGAAGCGGGTGCGGTCGACGGCCGCGAGGAAGGTCGTCGACCCGCCCCTCGGCTTGAGCAGACCCGAGAAGAAGCACAGGATGCCGCCCGCCTGCGCGAGCGCCTCGACGATCAGCGCCGACGGCATGGCGGGGAGCTCCGTCCCGACCGTCGTGAAATACGGCTCGTCGATCGAGACGTGCTTGACCACGCGCACCCACTCGCCGGCTTCGCCGCCCTCGACGGCGTCGACCAGCACGAAGGGGTAGCGGTGCGGGAGGTGGCGCATCACCTCCTGGATGTCGGTCGGCGGGATCGCGGGCATCGTCGGCGCACGGCCAAGGCGCCCGACGCTCGTCTTGCGAGGGGAGCCCGGGGCGATGCGCGAACGGGTTATACCACGCGACCGCGGCGCGCGGCGCCTGTCGCCCGGGCGACGCTGCCCCCGGGGGCGGGCGGCTATAATCGCCGCTCTCCCGCACGTTCCCGGAAGCCGCCATGAAGGTCCTCGTGCCGGTCAAGCGCGTCGTCGATTACAACGTCAAGGTCCGCGTGAGGCCCGACGGCTCCGGCGTCGACACCGCGAACGTCAAGATGTCGATGAATCCCTTCGACGAGATCGCGGTCGAGGAGGCGGTGCGCCTGAAGGAGAAGGGGATTGCGACCGAGATCGTCGCCGTGTCCTGCGGCGCCGCGGCGTGCCAGGAGACGCTGCGCACCGCGCTCGCGATCGGCGCCGACCGCGCCATCCTCGTGCAGACCGATGCCGAGCTGCAGCCGCTCGCGGTCGCGAAGCTCCTCGCGGCCGTGGCGCGCAAGGAGTCGCCCGCGCTCGCGATCCTCGGCAAGCAGGCGATCGACGACGACGCGAACCAGGTCGGCCAGATGCTCGCGGCGCTCCTCGACTGGCCCCAGGCGACGTTCGCCTCGAAGGTGGAGATCGCCGGCGGCAAGGCGACGGTGAAGCGCGAGGTCGACGGCGGCCTCGAGACCGTCGAGGCGGCGCTTCCCGCGGTGATCACGACCGACCTGCGCCTCAACGAGCCGCGCTACGCGACGCTGCCGAACATCATGAAGGCGAAGAAGAAGCCGCTCGAGACGCTCGATCCGGCCGCGCTGGGCGTCGACGTCGCGCCGCGGCTCGCGACGCTGAAGGTCGTCGACCCGCCGAAGCGCAAGGGCGGCGGCCGCGTCGCCGACGTCGCCGAGCTCGTCGCGAAGCTGCGCACCGAAGCGAAAGTCATCTCGTAGGCGCGCCGCGCCGCGAGTCGCAGGCGCGGCTTCCCGACATCCGACATCCGACTTCCGACATCCGATGATCCTCGTCCTCGCCGAACACGACCACGCCTCCGTGAAGGCGGCGACCCATCACGCGGTCGCCGCGGCAGCGAAGCTCGGCGGGCCGGTCCATGTACTCGTCGCCGGGCACGATGCGTCGGGCGCCGCGCGCGGCGCCGCGTCGATCTCGGGCGTCGCGAAGGTCCTGCACGTCGACGCCGCGCACTTCGCGAATCCCACGGCCGAGAACCTGACGGCGCAGATCCTCGCGCTCGCGGGCGGATGCACGCACCTCGTCGCGCCGGCGACCGGCACCGGCAAGAACGTGATGCCGCGCGTCGCGGCGAAGCTCGACGTCGCGCAGGTCTCCGACATCACCGGCATCGAGTCGCCCGATACCTTCGTCCGCCCGATCTACGCCGGCAACGCGTTCGCGACGGTCCGTTCGAACGACAAGGTCAAGGTGCTGACGGTCCGGACGACCGCGTTCGATGCCGCGCCGGTCGGCGGCAGCGCGCCGGTCGAGACGGTCGCCGCCACGCCGCCGGCCGCGGTCGGCGCGACGGTGACCGGCCAGGAGCTCACGAAGTCCGAGCGGCCGGAGCTCACCAGCGCCCGCATCGTGATCTCGGGCGGGCGGGGGCTCGGCAACGGCGAGAACTTCCGCAAGCTGCTCGAGCCGCTGGCCGACCGGCTGAACGCCGCGCTCGGCGCCTCGCGCGCCGCGGTCGACGCCGGCTTCGTGCCGAACGACTACCAGGTCGGGCAGACCGGCAAGATCGTCGCGCCGGACCTCTACATCGCCGTCGGCATCTCGGGCGCGATCCAGCACCTGGCGGGCATGAAGGACAGCAAGGTCATCGTCGCGATCAACAAGGACGCCGAGGCGCCGATCTTCCAGATCGCCGACTACGGGCTCGTCGGCGACCTGTTCGAGGTCCTTCCCGCCCTGACGGCCGCGCTGCCCGCGCGCTGATCCGGGAGGCGGGGCCGAGTGCGTTTGGAGCCCATGCTCTAACGCCGGCGCGCTAGGCTTTCCTAGCGGTCGTCGGCTCGATGCATCGTCGCGAGCGCGCTTGTCCATGAGCCAAAGGCGTCCGGCTGGAGCCCGGCCCGCGAGAACCCCGGGGCGGACGCCCGATCCACAGCAAGCGTCGGGCGAACGCCCGACCGACAGGAACCGAAAATGAGCACCTACCGCGCCCCGCTGCCCGAGATGAACTTCGTGCTGAACGAGCTGGCCGGCCTCGCGCAGGTCGCGACGCTGCCCGGCTACGGGGATGCGGAGCCCGCGACCGTCGCGGCGATCCTCGAGGAGGCCGGCAAGTTCGCGACCGACGTGCTCGACCCGCTGAACCGCCCGGGCGACCGGTCCGGCGCCCGCCTGCTCGAGGACGGCTCGGTGCGCACGGCTGCCGGGTTCAAGGACGCCTACTGGAAGTTCGTCGAGAACGGCTGGAACGGCCTCGCCAAGAGCCCCGAGTTCGGCGGCCAGGGCCTGCCCGAGGTCGTCGCGGCGGCCGTCGAGGAGATGTGGCATGCGTCGAACATGGCCTTCGACCTTTGCCCGCTGCTGACCCAGGGCGCGATCGAGGCGATCGAGCTCAACGGCAGCGACGAGCTCAAGGCCCGCTACCTGCCGAAGATGGTGGCCGGCCAGTGGACCGGCACGATGAACCTGACCGAGCCGCAGGCGGGGTCGGACCTCGCCGCCGTGCGCACGCGCGCGGTACCGCAGAAGGACGGCTCCTACCTCTTGACCGGGCAGAAGATCTTCATCACCTACGGCGAGCACGACTACACCGAGAACATCGTCCACCTGGTCCTCGCGAGGCTCCCGGACGCGCCCGAGGGCGTGAAGGGCATCTCGCTCTTCGTCGTTCCGAAGTTCGTGCCCGACGCGGAGGGCAAGCCGGGCCGGCGCAACGACGTGCGCTGCGTGTCGCTCGAGCACAAGCTCGGCATCCACGCGAGCCCGACCTGCGTGATGAGCTACGGCGACAAGGGCGGCGCCACCGGCTGGATCGTCGGCGAGGCCAACCGCGGGCTCGAGTACATGTTCGTGATGATGAACCTCGCGCGCTACTCGGTCGGCCTCGAGGGCGTCGGGATCTCGGAGCGCGCGTACCAGCGCGCGGTCGCCTACGCGCGCGAGCGGGTCCAGGGGCGCGCCGTCGGCCTCGAGAAGGGCGCGAAGGCCGGGCCGATCATCGAGCACCCCGACGTGCGCCGCATGCTGATGACGATGCGCGCCCTCACCGAGGCCGCGCGCGCGGTCGCGTACGTCACCGGCGCCGCGATGGACAACGCGAAGCGCCACCCGGACGCCGCGGCGCGCGCGCGCCACCAGGCGTTCGCCGAGCTGATGATCCCGATCGTCAAGGGCCATTCGACCGAGGTCGCGCAGGAAGTCGCCTCGCTCGGCGTGCAGGTGCACGGCGGCATGGGCTTCATCGAGGAGACCGGCGCCGCGCAGCATTTCCGCGACGCGCGCATCACGACGATCTACGAGGGCACGACCGGCATCCAGGCGAACGACCTCGTGGGTCGCAAGACCGCGCGCGACGGCGGCGCGACGGCGAAGGCGGTCGCGCACGAGATCGCGAAGGTGGCGAACCGCCTCGCGAGCTCGCCCGACGCGGACCTGCAGGCGATCGGCGTGCGCCTGGCGGCGGCCGATGCCGCGCTCGAGCGCGCGATCGACTGGATGGTCCCGGCGTTCGGCAAGAACACGCGCGTGGCGCACGCCGGCTCGGTCCCGTACCTGCGGCTGTGGGGCGTGGTGACGGGCGGCTGGCAGATGGCGCGCGCCGCGGAGATCGCGAAGGCGAAGCTCGCGGCCGGCGAAGGCGACGGCGACTTCCTGCGGGCCAAGGTCACGACCGCGCGCTTCTACGCCGAGGCGGTCCTGCCGCTCGCCGAGGCCCACGCCGCGCTCGCCGCCGGCGGGGGAGAGGCCGCGATCGCGCTCGCCGCCGATCGCTTCTGACCGACCGCGCCCGCGCGCGGGGAAAGGCGCCCATGCGCCGCATCGTGTTCCGCATCGTCGCGCTCGCCGCGCTCGCGGCCGCGAGCGTCCCGCTTCCCGCCGCCGCGGGCGACTCGCTCGCGACGATCCCTCCGGTCCCGCGCCCCGGGCCTTTCCCGGTCGCCTGCAGCAACGTCGCGCAGGACTTCGCCCGCCTCGCGCCGCTCGAGACCGCGGACCTCTACTGGCGCGGCGCGCCGCGCGCCGACGGCTCGCCCCGCTACGTCACCGACCTGATCGCCGAGCCAGCGGGCGCACTCACGTACGCGTACGCGGCGCCCGCGGACGACGTGCTGTTCGGCCGCTACGCGAATCTCGCGATCACCGACCTCGCGCTCGTCTGCTACCCGACGACGGACGCGAACGGGCGGCCCGACTACGCGCTGCCCGACGGGCGCGTCGTGCCGAGGATGCAGCGCGGGACCGAGGCGCCGATCCTCGCCGCGGGCGGCAAGCTGCCGGTCGTGCTGTTCTCGCACGGCTACGCGGGGAGCCCGCTCGACGACGACTACCTGGGCGCGCAACTCGCGCTCGCTTCGTTCGGCTACGTCACCGTCGCGCCGTTCCACGGCGACCTGCGCTGGTCGCTGCTCGGCTTCGAGGCGATCCTCGAGGACGGCATCACCGGCGAGGCGCTGTGGCGCGACTACGTGGCGATGCAGGCGCTGCGCCCGGTCACCGCGTCGCGCATGCTCGACATGCTGGCCGCGCATCCGCAGTGGAAGGACGCGATCGACCTCTCGCGCGTCGGCGGCTTCGGCATCAGCCAGGGCGGCGAGACGATGATGCTGCTGGCGGGAGGCGCGCTGACGACGACGGTATTCCAGGACTCGAAGCCGGTTGCGCACGACGCGCGCCTCGCGTCGGCGGTCGGCTACATCCCGTATTTCGGCCTGTCGTTCCTGCCCGCGTTCGGGCGCGACCAGGAAGGGCTCGCCGGCGTGGCGCTGCCGTTCCTCGCGATCTCGGGCACCGACGACGGCCTCGCGCAGATCGAGCGCACCGAGCAGGGCGTGCGGCGGCTGACCGGCACGCGCTCGCTCGTCGCGATCACCGGGCTCCAGCACGACCTGAAGCCCGCGTACCCGGACGACATCTTCACCTGGTCGATCGTGTTCCTCGATTCGCAATTGCGCGGCGACGCCGCGGCGACGGCGAAGCTGCAGCGGATGCAGAACGTCGCCGGCGGCGCCGAGGACATCCGCCGCATCGACTACACGGCGCCGAGCGCGGCCACCGGCGACGAGCGCATCGTCATCGAGTACTTCCACGCGGGCCTCGGCCACTACTTCATGACGGCGGATCCGGTCGAGGCGGCGAGCCTCGACACCGGCGCAGGCGGCTGGGCGCGCACCGGCTATGCGTTCAAGGCGCTCGACGCCGCGGCGGCGCCGGGCCTGCCCGCGTGCCGTTTCTTCGGCGTGTTCGGCGACGTGTCGTCGCACTTCTACACGATCGACCCGGCCGAGTGCGCGTACGTGAAGACGCTGCCGCCCTGGCAGTTCGAGAACGACGCGTTCCGCGCCGACGAGCCGGCCGCCGAGGATTGCCCGGCCGACCGGATGCGCGTCGTGCGCGTCTTCAACAACGGCATCGGCGGCGCGGCAAACCATCGCTTCACGACGAGCGCGAGCGAGGTCGCGTCGCTCCTCGCGGACGGCTGGGCGACGGAAGGCGCGAGGTTCTGCACGCTCCCGTGATGCCTGGCGGCGCCGGCGCTCCCCGCCGATTCGGGGCCGGATTCCGGCTCCTTCCGTCACGGCGATCGGTCCTCGGCGTGCGGGCCACGCGTCCGCGGTCGTCGCGAACCGCCGTTCGCGCGTTGAGGATGTCGGCCGATGCTGACGCGCGCCTGCGACGCGCGCCGACGCGGAGCGCCGCGCCGAACCCCGATACTCGAAGCGGCCCGAGCCCCATGAACCGATTCCGACCCCTCGCCGTCCTCGCCGCGCTCCTCGTCGCGCTCGCCGCGCCGGCGCGTGCCGACTCGCTCGCGACGATCCCGCCGATCGGGCCGGGCGCCTGGGCCGTCGGCTGCAGCAGCGTCGAGCAGGACTTCACGCGCGTGCCGGCCGGGCAGAATGCGGAGGCGTGGTGGGAGGGCCAGCCGGCGAGCGACGGCTCGCCGCGCTACCTCACCGACCTCCTGTCGACCGCGGCGACGCCGGTGCTCGACGTCGCGCTGCCGGACGATCGCGAGCTCTTCGGGCCCTACGCGGGCGGCACGCTGCCGGTCGCGCTCGTCGTCTGCTATCCGACCGACGCGGGCAATCCCTACGCGGACTATCCACTGCCCAACGGCCACGCGGTGCCGCACATGCAGCGCTCCGGGCAGCCGCCGCTCCCGTCGGGCGCGAAGGCGCGCTGGCCCGTGCTGCTGTTCTCGCACGGCCTCGGAGGCAGCCCGATCTCCGGCGATTACGTCGAGGCGCTGAAGCTCCTCGCGAGCCACGGCTGGGTCGTCGTCGCGCCGTTCCACGGCGATCCGCGGATCGTCGACGTGCGTCTCGAGGACGGGAGCGATGTGCTGCAGGCGATCCTGAATTTCCCGAAATACACGGCGATGCAGGCGGTGCGGCCGGTCGCGCTCGCGGCGGCGCTCGACGCGTTGCTGGCCGATCCGGCATGGAAGGACCGCGTGGATCCGAACGCGATCGCGGGCTTCGGCGCGAGCCTCGGCGCCGAGGCGCTGATGCTGCAGGCGGGCGCGAAGCTCACGGTGACCGTCGGCCTGTCGTCGAAGCAGGTGATGGCCGACGCGCGCCTCAAGGCGATCGCGACCTACGTGCCGTACTTCGGCCAGCCGGTGTACCCCGCGTTCGGGCGCGACCAGTCCGGCGTCGACGCGATGCTGCCGGTCCCGGTGCTCGCGATCGCCGGCACCGCGGACACGACCGCGCCGATCGGCACGACCGAGGACGCGATGACGCGGCTCGTCTCGTCGCGAATCCTCGTCGCGCTCGCTGGCGTCACGCACGGCTTCGACGCGGCCTCGACCGACGACATCTTCACGTGGACGCTGCACTTCCTCGCCGCGCACGCGCTCGACGACCGCGCCGAGCGCGCGCTGATCCAGCGCGTCGAGCGCGTCGCGGGCGGCGGCGACGACGAGCGCTGGCTCGACTACACGGCGCCCGCGCCGCCGGGGCCGGGCGAGCGCACCGTCGTCGAGTTCCAGAACGACGCGCTCGCGCATTTCTTCTACACCGCCGACCCGGTCGAGATCGCGATCCTCGACGCCGGCGCGATCGTGCCCGGATGGCGGCGCACCGGCTTCGCGTTCAAGGCCTGGGACGGCGGCGATCCGCGCGGCATCGCGTCGTGCCGCTACTTCACCAACCGCGGCAGCACGTACTCGCACTTCTATTCGATCCTGCCGGTCGAGTGCGCGATCCTCTCCGGGATTCCGGAGTGGATCTTCGAGGCCTGGGCGTTCCGCGCCGACCCGCCCGCCGCCGAGGACTGCCCCGCGGATCGCATGCGCGTGACGCGCATCTACAACCGCCTCGCCGGCGGCGTGCCGAACCACCGCTTCGTCACCAGCGGGAGCGAGGCGGCGCACATGGTCGACGAGGGCTGGCTCGTCGAGGGCAGCGTGTTCTGCACCCCACCCTGATCCGGGAGCGCCCGGGCGACGCCCGGAGTCGGTGGGGTTGATCTCCCCAACTATCTGAGTTCTACCGATCTCCCGCTCACCGAAGTGGAAAGCATGTCTTGGGAGGAAATTAAAAAGCAATCGACGACTTCCCTGTACAAGAGGCTGGAAGTCACCGCGATCACGCTGGATGGTGGCAAGGATGCGATTCGGCGCTATTATCGCTTTCCCATCGATGGTCAGACCGAACCGGGTTATGGGATGCAAATTTACTTTTACCATAAGGGTCGCATCTTCGAGATTACTGCCGATGCCGTATCCGAGGAAGTGTTCCGCAAAAACAGACCGGAGTTGACCAAATTTACCACCGGAATCAAGTTTAAATAATGGCGGCATCTGTCAGCCTAATCATTGTCACGATGAACAGCGCCCGCTTTGTTGACAAGGCGCTTCGTTCTATTCAACAACTGAACTACCCGCCCGAAGCATTGACCGTAGTCGTCGTGGATAATAACTCCCATGATGGCACCCCAGAACTGATCACTCGTGATTTTTCCGATGTGAAGCTAATCCGCTCCGTGACGAATACCGGGTTTGCGGGCGGTAATAATATTGGGATGCGGGCGTTCCCAGCGGATTACTATGCGCTCGTAAACCCAGATGTCGTCCTGAACCCGGATTGGTTGCGTGTATTGGTTACTATGATGGAAGCTGATCAGAATATCGGCGTGGCGGGGAGTAAGGTATTTTACGCTGATGGCGAACGGTTGCAGCACGCTGGAGCGATGTTCCGTGACAACGCCCTGACCTATCACATTGGAGATGGGGAACGCGACACTGGGCAATATGACGCCGTGCGCGATTGTGATTATGTGCTGGGTGCGGCGCTACTGATCCAGGCAAAGGTAGCAGTGGCCTTGAATTATCTTCCTGAAGCTTACTTCCCCGCCTATTTCGAGGAAGCTGAATTTTGCTGGCGCACACGTCAGGTGGGGCATCGTGTTGTATATGTGCCACAAGCTATCGCCTTTCATGATGAAAACCACAGCCGTTCGGGGCGCATGACACTGAGATATGCGTGGCGTTATCACACTCGGCGCTACTTATTTGCGATGCGCAATTTCACCACTCTGGAAGCCCGTCAACGGTTTGTCGCGGCGGAACACGCATGGCGCAAGGTGAACGCGCGTGGTGTACGGGTTGGTTTGTTGCTAGCATTTTGCAAGCTGGCAAACTGGCGGCTTCTTCCCCAAAACCTATGGATTTTACGCGCGTAACTTTACGAGGATAAGAGTGAAAGTGACGCCCACTTTGCTCTGGTTCTCCACCTTTGGCCTGCTATCTGTTTCATGCCCACTAGACTAGTATCTGCTCTTCAAGCATGAACAAAACGTTTTTTGTTTTTGATATTAATGTTGTTATTTAAACAGAGCGTATTCATAAAACACAAAATGACATTCATCACAATTTTATGGACAAGATGTCACTATTTAAGTAAATCCAAAGGCTATAGGAGTACATTTTTAGGTATAAGTTGGAATGGGTTTATTCCAGAGGGGAGGCAAAATGCTCAAGAAGCATTTCCTTTCAAACAAGTGCCGTGTCACCTTTGAAACAACAGAAAATATTGCCCAAGGAGTGGACAACATCCATCTGGTTGGGGATTTCAACAATTGGGACACAGAAGCCACGCCCATGACTCGCCGGAAAAATCATAAGTTCACTGTCACTTTGGATCTGGAACTCGACCATGAATACCAGTATCGTTATCTGGTTAATGGTCAGACT
>JBGAHH010000030.1:0-41938 GCA_044226265.1 Casimicrobiaceae bacterium
GGAGACGACCGCCCGGAGCGCCGTGCTCGGCGGCCCCACCACGAGGAAACCCGAACCATGGACAAGCAGCGATTCGAGCGAGGCCTCGCGACACGACGCGCGGTGCTGGGACGCGACTACGTCGACGCGGCGATCGCCGCCGCGGACGACTTCAACCGCCCGATGCAGGATCTGGTCACCGAGTACTGCTGGGACGAGATCTGGAACCGCCCCGGGCTCGACCGGCGCACGCGAAGCCTCCTGAACCTGGCGATGCTGACGGCGCTCAACCGTCCCCACGAGCTCAAGCTCCACGTCCGCGGCGCGCTCAACAATGGTGCGACGAAGGACGAGGTCCGGGAGGTTTTCCTGCAGGCGGCGATCTATTGCGGGGTTCCCGCGGCGATCGACGCCTTCCGTGTCGCGAAGGAGACGTTTCGGGAGTCGGGCGGATGAGCGGCGGCCCGACGTATTGAGCGGCGAAGCGTCCGTCCCGTAGACTCGATCGAGGCGGGGGCCCGGAACGTGCCGCGTCGCCGGCCGTCCGGCGCCTGCCCCGCACGCCCTCGATCGCCCGTCCCGGAAGGATGCTCGTGAAGAAGCCCCGTCCGTTCCTCGTCGCGCTCGGCGCCGGCATCGCCTGCTTCGCGCTCGCGGCGCTCGCCCAGGCGCCGGTGCAGAACATCGATCCCCACCGCCACGGCAACCTCGCCGCGGCGCAGCGCCTGATCGTGCAGGCCTACGACCGCGTCGGCACCGCGCAGCAGGACAACCGCTACGACCTCGGCGGGCACGCGACGCGCGCGAAGGAGCTGTTGCGCCAGGCGAGCGAGGAGCTGAGGCTCGCCGCCAATGCCGCGAACCGGCGCTAGCGCGGCTCCCGTGTCGACGCGCGCATCGCGATCGTTCGGGCGGCACGCTCGTGCGGCGACCATCGCCGCCGCCGCGTCCGCGCTCGCGCTGTGGGCGGCCTCCGCGGGCGCGAAGATCGTGCACGCGATCGAGTTCTACAACGCGTCGACGAACCGTTACCACGTCACCGCGATCCAGGACGAGATCGAGAAGCTCGACGCGACCTCGGGCGCGCCCGGCGGCTGGACGCGCACCGGCCAGTTCATCCGCGCGCACGACCGCCCGGTGAACGGGACGAATCCCGTGTGCCGCTACTACCTGCCCGAGGGCTACGGCAACTCGCATTTCCACTCGGCTTCGCCGGCCGAGTGCGCGCAGGTGCGCTCGCTGTTCCCGCAGTTCATCCGGGAGGCGGACGCGGTGATGCACCTGGCGCTGCCGGACACGAGGACCGGCGCCTGCGGCGCGACGCAGCAGCCGGTCTACCGCCTCTGGAACCACCGGCAGGACACGCACCACCGCTACACGACCGACGTCGCGACGAAGGACGCGCTCGTCGCGCAGGGCTGGATCGCCGAGGGCTACGGCCCCGGTGCCGCCGCGATGTGCGCGCAGAAGGACGACGTCGAGCCCGATCCGGTGACCGCGGCGCTTCCGCCGCCATGCAAGGGCGTGGACTCGCGCGTCGCGTTCCCGAACGGGCCGCACGGCATGTACGTGTGGAACCCCAATGCCTACATGACCTCGTTCCTCGAGAAGGACGTGATCGGCAAGGACCCGACGCTCTGCGGCGCGAGCCTCGTGATCCCGTGGTCGAGCGTGAATCCGTCGAAGGGCGTCTACGACTGGAGCGCGATCGCGACCGCCGCGCAGCCGTACGTGAGCGCCGGGCTGACCGTGAACCTGCTGTTCTCGGAAGCCTCCGAAAGCGCCACGTCGAACACGTTCACGCCCGCGTGGGTCTTCGCGCCGGTCGCGAGCGGTGGTGCAGGCGCCCCGAGCATCGCCTGCGAGACCTACCCGGCGTTCCCGGTGTATTTCGATCCGGCCTACGAGGCTGCATGGACGACGTTCATCGCCGCCGCGATCACCGAGTTCAGCTACGCGAATTCGCCGCTCGCCGCGAGCGTGGGCTACCTGCGCTTCGCCACGGGAGGCGGCGCGGAGGCGCTGATCCCGCCGGGCGTCACCGATGGCGGCGCCTGCCAGGCCGCGTGGGCGAACGCCGGCTGGAGCTACGCGGCGTGGAACGCGCACGAGGCGCGGATCATCACCGCGATGGGCGGCGTGGCGACCGACAAGCAGGTGATGGCGTCGCTCGGGCAGGCGCCCGGCGGGCCCAACGTCTACGACGTGTCCAACCAGGCCGCCGCCGTCGCGATCGGGAAGAACGTCGGCTTCTCGTTCGAGAACCTCGGCATGGGCGGCGTCGCGACCGCGGGCACGACGCCCGCACCCTGCGATCCGCAGGCGACGCTCGCGGTGCTGCACTGGTGCCAGGCGTACACGACCTACGTCGGCAAGGTGCCGTTCGCGGCGCAGCCGATCACGGCGACGACGAACACGTCGATGGCCACGATGGACATCGGCGTGCTGCTGGGCTACGCGCTCGTCAACAACATCCAGATCCTCGAGCTCTACCCGGAGGAGTGGCTCTCCGCCAATTCGCCCACCTGGCCAAGCTTCGTCCCGGCGAACCAGGCGAAGTACCAGGCCGCGCTGCAGAACGCGGCGCAGACGCTGGGCGCGACGAACGGGCAGTAGCGCGCGGCGGTCGCGTCGGCGACGGATGGCGAAGCGCTATGCGTGCCGCGCGTGGTCGTCGTTCGCAGCGCGGGCGCGCGGCTCCGCGACGCTCGCGGCATCCGCCCGGCAGGCGAGCCGGTAGGCGCCGATCTCCACGCCCGGCGCCGCGCCGGCCGCCTCCCATGCGGGTGCGGCAAGCATCCCGGCGCGAAGCTCGTCGACGAGGTCGGGCGCGTAGGCCGTGACGAGCAGCACGCCGTCGACGGTCGCGTCGCGCCCGCGCAGCGCCTGCTCGGCGGTCATCGGCGGCGCGGCCGCCGCGCCGAGCACGACCGCGCTCGCGAAGCCCGCGCGAGCCGCGATCGAGGGCAGCGCCTCCTCGGCGAGCCACCGCCTCGGCGACTCCCGGCGGCCCGGCTGCGGCGCGTACCGCACGGACAGCAATTCCGTGCCCAGCACGCCGCCGACGCTGTCGAGCTGCCGGCAGAAGCCGCGCACCATGCCGCGGAAGCGCGGCATCATGCGCTGCGTCCACCGCGAAGGCGCGTTGAGCCTCGCCTCGTAGGCCGCCGAGGTCAGCACGCCGATGTCGCTCACCTCGTAGCTCACGAGGTAGCGCGGCGACGTCGACGCGCGCGCGACCCAGCGCTGGGCCCGCAGGAATCCCGGGATGCCCACGCGCTCGGGAAAGTGCTCGCGCGTGTGCCACTCGTCGTGCTCGGCGACGTGCTCGGGCACGATGTCGTACCAGAGGAGCATCGCCGCCCGCCCGAGCATGGCCGGGGCGGTGACGGCGGCGTCGTGTGTCGCGTCCGCCGCTTCCGTCATCGCGCGCCGTCCTTCGCCATCATCGCCCGGATCGCGCGCACCGCGACCTCGTAGCCGTCCGCGCCGAGTCCCGCGATGACCGCGGTGGCGACCTTCGACACCAGCGAGCGGTGGTAGATCTCCTCGCGCCGGTGGATGTTCGAGATGTGCAGCTCGACGATAGGCCCGGCGAACATCTTGAGCGCGTCGAGGATCGCGATCGACGTGAACGTGAATGCCGCGGGATTGATGACGATGCCGCCGCCTTCGTCGATCGCCTCGTGGATCCAGTCGATGATCTGCGACTCGCTGTTCGACTGCCGGAACACGATCGCGAGATCCGGCGCGGCGGCGCGGCACTTCGCCTCGATCTCGGCGAGCGTCGTCGTGCCGTAGATGCCCGGCTCGCGCTTGCCCAGGCGATTGAGGTTGGGTCCGTTCAGGACGTAGAGCGGCTTGGCGTTCATGGCGGAGGGGGCGGCATCAATGCGTGTAGCCCATCATGCGCGGAAGCCCGAGCACGGTCGACGGGACGAGCGTGATGATCGCGAGCACGACGATGGCCATCAGGATGAACGGCAGCGCCTCGCGGACGATCACCATCAGCGGCTGCTTGGTCATGTTGGCGGTCACGAACAGCAGGAGCCCGAACGGGGGCGTCAGGAGCCCGATCATGATGTTGACGACGACGACGACGCCGAAGTGCACGAGGTCGATGCCGAGCGCCTTGGCCGTCGGGATCAGGATCGGCACGATCACGAGCAGGATCGTCGTGCCCTCGAGCAGGCAGCCCAGCACGAGCAGGATCGCGTTGACGAGGAGCAGGTAGGCGATCGGTGTGAGCTGGAAGCCGGCGATGAACTTCTGCACCGACAGCGGGACGTTCTCGATCGTGACGACGTAGTTGAACACGAGCGCCCCCGCGATCAGCATGCCGACCGACGTCGTCGCGCGCGCGCTCGACAGCACGACGCGGTAGAACTGCCCCAGCGTCATCGAGCGGTAGATGAGCGTCGAGGCGAGCAGCGCGTACGCGGCGGCGGCCGCGGCACCCTCGGTGGGGGTCATCACGCCGCCGTAGATCCCGAACAGCAGCACCACGGGCAGCATCAGCGCCGGGAACGCGTCGCGCGTCACGCGCGGGATCTCGCGCATCGGGACCGGGGGCTCGGTCGGGTAGTCGCGGCGCCGCGAGATCACGTAGTTCGTGATCATGAAGCCGACGCCCAGCAGCAAGCCGGGCACGACGCCGCCGAGGAACAGGTAGCCGATCGAGGCGTCCGAGACCAGCGCGTAGACGACCATCGGGATCGACGGCGGGATGATCGGCCCGATGATCGCCGCGGACGCGGTGATCGCGGCGGCGTAGCCCACCGGGTACTTGCCGTCCTTCGCCATCATCCCGATGATGATCCGGCCGATGCCGACCGCGTCGGCGATCGCCGAGCCCGACATGCCCGCGAAGATGATGTTCGCGACGACGTTCACGTGGCCGAGTCCGCCGCGGAACCGTCCAACGAGCACGTGGCAGAACTTGAGCAGCCGGTCGGTCAGGCTGCCGCTGTTCATCAAATCGGCGGCGAGGATGAACAGCGGCACCGCCAGCAGCACGTAGCTGTTGAACAGCCCGTTCAGGATCTGCTCGGCCGCGGTGCCGGGGTCGAGGCCGGCGATCAGGAGGTAGAAGATCGACGCGCAGATCATCGACAGCCCGATCGGCAGCCCCAGGATCGCCAGCGCGACCAGCACGATGACGCACCAGGCGAAGGGCGTGAGCATCACCGCGATTCCCCCGCGTCGGTGAGCTCGGAGCTCGCGTCGTCGGCGCCCCGGAACGCGCGCCAGGCGAGGCGCGCGTGCCGGACGATCATCGCGACCGCGAACATCAGGTAGATCGAGTAGAGGAAGTCGAAGCGCATGCCGAGGTAGGCCGACTTTTCGCGCTTCATGAACAGCACGTAGCTCCACGCCCCGGGCAGCGAGAGCACGAACAGGACGACGAGCGCCAGGCTGGACACGAGCGTGAAGCCGCGCCGCACGCGGGCCGGGACCTGCGACGACACGATGTCGAAGCGGATCTCGTCGTTGTCGGTGAGGACGAACGCCGCTCCCCACAGGACGACCCAGACCCAGCAGAGCACCGTCACCTCGTCGGTCCAGCCGAGCGGCTGGTTCAGCAGGTAGCGGAAGCCGATCTGCAGCAGGAACGACACGAACATCAGCACGAGCAGCGCGACGATGACGTTGTCGGCGCGCTCCTTCAGCCACTGCCGTGCGGCGGGCCAGCGATCCATGTCCGTATTCCCGTCGGGACGGAAGACGGCCGGGACGATCGCACGCGCGATCGCCGGGCGACGCGGGAATGCCGTGTCGCCCGGCGTCGCGCCGGTCGGAGCCCGGCGCGGCGGTTACAGCGCGTTGATGCGCTCGAGGGCGCCCTTCGGCCAGTCGGCGCCGTACTTCGCCACGTACTTGGCCTGCGCGAACGTGCGGAACGCGTTCTGGTCGGGCACGTAGACCTTCTTGCCCTGCGACTTGAAGAAGTCCAGCGCCGACTTCTCCTCGTTGCCGAACTTCACGACGTAGTCGTCGATCGCCTTCTCGGCGGCGGACTGGAACGCGGCCTGGTGCGCCGGCGCCATCGCGTCCCACACCTTGGAGGAGACCGCCATCACGTCGTAGCCCATCACGTGCCCGGTGAGCACGAACTGCGTCGTCACCTCGTAGAACTTCATCAGGCGGCTCGCGACCAGCGGGTTGTCCTGGCCGTCGATCGCGCCGGTCTGAAGCGCGGTGTACACCTCGGCGTAGGCGACCGGCGTGGGATTCGCGCCGATCGACTCACCCAGGAATTGCCAGAATTCGCCCGGCGGCATGCGCAGCTTGATGCCGGCCATGTCGGCGGGCGTCTTGATCGTCCTGTCCGGCTTGAGGTTCACGTGGCGGGCGCCGAAGTACACCGGCGTGACGATCTGGATGCCGAGCTGGTCGCGCGCCATCTTGATGAACTCGCGGCCCACGTCGCTCTTGAACGTCTTCTTCAGGTGATCGGCGTCGCGGAACAGGTACGCGGAGGTCATGAGCGACCAGGCCGGCACCTGCTTCGAGATGTCCGCGGGCGCGAGGTTGACCATCTCGAGGTTCCCGCGCTGCATCGCGACGAGCTCGGTGCCCTGCTTGAACAGCGTGTTCCCGAAATACGGCTCGAAGTCGAAGCTGTCCTTGATCGCCGCGGCGAAGTTGCGATAGGCCTCGGCGCGGAGGTCCTGCTCGGTGAACGCCGAGCTGAAGCGCAGCTTGGTCTTGCCTTGCGCGTGAGCGGGCAGGGCCGCCAGCGCGGCGGCGGACGCGCCGGCCGCGAGCAGCGAACGGCGTCGTGCATTGATCGACATGGGTTTCCTCCGGTGGGCGGTGGCGCCGTGGGCGGCGCTCCGTCGTGTTGATGATCGACGACGAACCGCATACTATTCGGTCCGACGGAGGGAAGCAACATCATCCAACGAAAAGGCAATCATCGAATGGACGGACTGACGAGGGGACGCCGGGGCGCGGCCGGCCGGTCGAGCGTGCCGCGCGGAATCCGGGGAAAGGCGCCTAAGGTGGAGCGCGAGCCGTCGGGCCCGCCGCCGGCACCCGTGGGCGAGGCCACGTTCCGGCGCGTCCGCGACGACATCGTGTTCGGGCGCCTCGAGCCCGGCCGCAAGCTCACGCTGGAGCGGATGCGCGACACCTACGGCTCGGCCGTGGGCACGCTGCGCGAGGTGTTCAACGCGCTCGCGTCCGAAGGCTTCGTCTCGGCGGAGGGCGCGCGCGGCTTCGAGGTCGCGGCGGTCTCGCGCGAGGATCTCCGCGAGATCGCGCACGTGCGCGAGCTCCTCGAATGCGACGCGCTGAGGAGCTCGTTCGAGGCGGGCGACCTCGAGTGGGAGGCCCGCGTCGTCGCCGCGCACCACAAGCTCGCGTCGGTCGAGCGCGTCGTCTCGGCGGGCGAGCGGGAAGGCGAGGAGAGGTTCCGCCGCTACGACTGGGAGTTCCACAACGCGCTGATCTCGGCCTGCGGCTCGCGGCTGCTCCTCGACATGCACGCGCGCATCTACGACAAGTACCTGCGCTACCTCGTGCTCGCCTCGGTGTTCCGCGGCGAGCCGGTCGTGACCGAGCATCGCGCGCTCCTCGACGCCGCACTCGCGCGCGACTGGCGCGCCGCCCAGTCGGTGACCGTCACGCACATCCGCGACTGCGTCGAGCACATGGTGGCGGGCGAGTGGTGGGACCGGTGACGCCGACGCGGTCGGTCCCGGCGTCGCCGGAACCGCGCCGTGTCGCCGCGCCGGAGCGTTCGGCGTGAAGCGCGTCTCCCATTCGCCGGTGCGCCTCGGCATCCTCGGCGCGGCGAAGATCGCGCGGCTGTTCGTCGACGCGGTGCGCCCGTCGTCGAAGATCGTCGTGGCGGCGGTCGCCGCGCGCGAGGAGGCGCGCGCTCGCGCGTTCGCGCACGAGCTCGGCATTCCCGGCGTGCACGGCTCCTACGACGCGCTGCTCGCCGATCCGGCGATCGACGCGGTCTACGTGCCGCTGCCGAACAACCTGCACGCGGCCTGGGCGATCCGCGCCGCCGAGGCGGGCAAGCACGTGCTGTGCGAGAAGCCGCTGGCGGCGAACGCAGCCGAGGCGCGCGCGATCTTCGCGGCGGCCGAGCGCCACGGGGTCGCGGTCGTCGAGGGCTACCCGTACCGCGCGCAGCCGCAGACGATCCGCACGCGCGAGATCCTCGCCGCCGGCACGATCGGCCGCGTGCGGCTGGTCCAGGCGTCGTTCGGCTTCCCGCTGGCCGACGCGGCCAACATCCGGATGAGCCCCGACCTCGCGGGCGGCGCGATCATGGACGCAGGCTCCTACCCGGTCAGCTTCGTGCGCATGGTGACCGGCGCGCGGCCGCTGCGCGTGCACGCGATGGCGCACTGGGGACCGTCGGGCGTCGACCTGACCACGATCGCGACGCTCGAATGCCCCGGCGGCGTGCTGGCGCAGGTTTCCTGCACGTTCGCGACCGCCCGCCATCGCCACGCGTTCGTCGCCGGCGACGCGGGCAGCCTCGCGACGCACTACTACAACGACACGGGCCCGGCGTTCCCGCCGCACATCGAGGTGCGCCACGGCACCGGCTGGGATGCCCGCCGCGAGGTCGTCGAGACCGCGGCGACCGCGGGCTTCCTCGCGGAGGTCGAGGCGTTCTGCGATCTCTTGCAGCGCGGACCCGACGCGTGGCCGGGCGCGACGCCGGCCGAATCGATCGACATCGCGATGACGCTCGACGCGATGGCCGAGAGCGCGAGGAGCGGCCGGGTCGTCGACATCGCGCCGTGATCGGCGCCCGAAGCGCGCATCGCGCCGGTGGGCGAGGCCTCGATCGTCGCGACGGTGCTCGAGTGGAGGCGGGGGTCGGAATCGAACCGGCGTAGACGGCTTTGCAGGCCGCTGCATGACCACTCTGCCACCCCGCCAGGAGCGGCTCGGTCCCGGGCGTCGCGCCCGGGCCGGTCAAACGAAAAGGGAGAGCAGGCTTGTCACGCGACCGGCTCTCCCTCGAAGGAATCTGGAGCGGGAAACGAGTCTCGAACTCGCGACCTCAACCTTGGCAAGGTTGCGCTCTACCAACTGAGCTATTCCCGCGTCGAACAGCCTTGAATTATAGCGCATTTCGCCCGACGGTCAAAGCCGGCCCCGGTGCGGGCGGCCGATCCTGCCGTCCGCAGCGGCTCAGTAGAGGTACGCGACCGACAGCTCGACGCGGTCCGAGTAGATGCCCGGCACCCCTTCGCCCCAGACCCGATGGCCGAACATGAGCGTCGACGACCAGCGCGCGCTCATTCGCCACGCGCCTTCGAGCTCGATGACCGCGCCGGACTTGCCGTCCTGCTCCCAGTCGATGACGGGCTTCAGCGTGAGCTTCGCGGCATAGGGCTCGCCCCATCGCGCGCGCAGCGCGAGCTCGAGCTTCGTCTGGTCGATGTCCGGCGTGGCGGGATCGCCGGTGACCGAGACGACCTGCTGGACCTGCGCAGACGTCGACCAGGCGGCGCGGAGCGGTGCAGGGTCGCCCCAACGCAACGGCATCGCGCCGTTGATCGCCGCCGACACCTGCAGCTTGCCGCTGCCGAGCGATTCCGGGTCCGCGGTCGGCAGCGTGACCTCGGCGAACCCACCGACGCTGATGCCGCGCACGCCCGCGTTGCGAAAGCGGATGCGGAACTTGACGTCGCCGAGCCTCGGCTCGAACGGATCTCCGCCGAACGAGGTCTTCTCGTCGGGGAACGGGATGTCGAGGCGCAGCGCCGCGACCGGCCCGTCGAGGTAGCGCTCGAAGCGTAGCGTCGTCTTCGTCGTTTCGGACGGCGTCCCGCGCGACGTGTTCTGGCGCTTGACCTCGATGCGGCCCTGCGGACGCGCGCGATCCGCGCCCCCCGGCGCGTCCTCGTCGTCGTCGTTCGGCTCGGCGGGCGTTACGGCGGGCGGCGGGGCACCCGTGTCGCTCCCCTGGGCGACCTGCGCCACCGCGTCGAACGTCGCCAGCAGCGTAAGCCAAGCGCCGAGCGCGAGCGCGCGGGCCATCGGGCAACGGGCCGCGGCGCGCCCACCAGGCGATCAGCGCATCACCGCCGCGATCGCGTCGGCGACCTTGTCGACGTTCTTCGTGTTGAGCGCCGCGACGCAGATGCGGCCGGTGTCGACCGCGTAGACCGAGTGCTCGGTGCGCAACCTGTCGACCTGCGCCTTCGAAAGGCCCGAGTACGAGAACATGCCGCGCTGGCGCAGCATGAACGAGAAGTCGCTGCCCGGCACGCGGGCGTGCAGCTTCTCGACCAGGAGCTTGCGCATCGCCTTGATGCGGTCGCGCATGCCGGCGAGCTCGGACTCCCAGAGCTTGCGGAGCTCGGGCGTCGTCAGTACGTTGGCGACGATCTTGCCGCCGTGCGTCGGCGGGTTCGAGTAGTTCGCGCGCACGATGCGCTTCAGCTGCGACAGGGCGCGGCCCGCCTCCTCGCGGCTCGCGGTCACCAGCGTCACCGCGCCGATGCGCTCGCCGTAGAGCGAGAACGACTTCGAGAACGAGCTCGCGACGAGCAGCGGCCCCGGCGTCGCGGCGAAGCGGCGCAGGACCGAACCGTCCGAATCGATCCCGTCGCCGAATCCCTGGTAGGCGAGGTCGAGGAAGGGGATCGCGCCGCGCCGGCGAACGGTCTCGATGATCCGCTCCCACTGCTCGGGCGTCGGATCGACGCCGGTCGGGTTGTGGCAGCAGGTATGGAGCACGACGACGTGGCCTTCGGGCACGCGCGAGAGGGCGCCGAGCATGCCGTCGAAGTCGAGGCCGCGCGTCGGCGCGTGGTAGTACGGATACGTGTTGACGGTGAAGCCGGCGGCCTCGAACAGCGCGCGGTGGTTCTCCCACGACGGGTCGCTGATCCACACCTGCGCGCCCGGGGCGAACCGGCGCAGGAAATCCGCGCCGACGCGCAGGCCCCCGGTGCCGCCGAGCGCCTGCACCGTGCATGCGCGCCCCGACGCGACGATCTCGCTGTCGGCGCCGAACAGGAGCGCTTGCACGGCCTTGTCGTACGCGGCCAACCCGTCGATCGGGAGGTAGCTGCGCGGCAGCGCCTGCGCGGTCATCTCGGCTTCCGCGCGCTTCACGCACTCGAGCAGCGGCACCTTGCCGTTCTCGTCGGTGTAGACGCCGACACCGAGGTTGACCTTGCCGGGGTTCGTGTCCGCGTTGAACGCCTCGGTGATGCCGAGGATCGGGTCGCGCGGCGCCATGTCGACGGCGCCGAGGAAGGACGGGGCATGGGGAGCGTTCATGGGGCCGGTTGCCGCGACGACGGGGCTGCTATTCTACCGTGCCCGGCCGGACGACCGATTTCGGTGCAGCCCCCTCCACGGGTAGCGCAATCGCCGCTCGCGACCCATGGCACGAGGCCCCCGGATCCGCGTCGAGACGCCGAAGCTCCCGCCCGCGACGGCGCTGCGCGTGCTCGCGCGCGTGTGGCGCTATCTCGTCCCGTACCGCTGGCGCGTCGCCGTCGCCTCGATCGCGCTCCTCGTCGCAGCCGGCTCCACGCTCGTGCTGGGGCAGGGCGTCAAGTTCGTGATCGACCGCGGGTTCCTCGCGGGGAACCCCTCCGAGCTGGATCGCACGCTGGCCTGGTCGCTCGTCGTGATCGTGGTGATCGCGGTCGCGACCTACGTCCGGTTCTACAGCATGGCCTGGCTGGGCGAGCGGGTGACCGCCGACCTGCGGCGCGAGGTGTTCGACCACCTGCTCACGCTGCCGCCGGGCTGGTTCGAGATGTCGCGGACCGGCGAGGTCATCGCGAGGGTGCTCAACGACACGACGATGCTCGAAGCGGTGGTCGGCTGGTCCGCTTCGATGGCTCTGCGCAACCTGCTGCTGCTCGCCGGCGGGCTACTGATGCTGGCACTCACGAGCCTGAAGCTCACGCTCCTCGTGCTCGTCGGCGTGCCGCTGACGGTGGTGCCGATCATCGTGTTCGGACGCCGAGTTCGCCGGCTGGCGCGCGCGAGCCAGGACCGCGTGGCGGAGGTCGGCGCCTACCTCGACGAGGCGCTGCACGAGATCCGCACCGTGCAGGCGTACGGGCACGAAGCCGTCGACCGGCGGAATTTCGGCGTCCGCGTCGAGGAGGCGCTCGGCGCCGCGAAGGAGCGCATCCGGCAGCGCGCCGTGTTGATCGCGACGGTGATCCTGCTCGTGTTCGGCGCGATCGGCATCATCCTGTGGGTCGGGGGTCACGACGTGCTGGACGGGCGCATGTCCGCGGGCGAGCTCTCGGCCTTCGTGTTTTACGCGGTGATCGTCGCGAGCTCGGCGGGGGCGATCAGCGAGGTGATCGGCGACCTGCAGCGCGCGGCCGGCGCCACCGAGCGGCTGTTCGAGGTGCTCGCGATACGGCCCGACATCGCGGCGCCCGCACGCCCGGTCGCGATGCCCGCGCCGCCGCGGGGCGAGGTCGAGCTCCGCGACGTGACGTTCCACTATCCTTCGCGCGCGGACGCCGCGGCGCTCGAGCGATTCTCGCTGTCCGTGCGCCCGGGTGAGCGCGTCGCGCTCGTCGGGCCGTCGGGCGCGGGCAAGTCGACCGTGTTCCAGCTGCTGCTGCGCTTCTACGACCCGCAGCAGGGCGCGGTGCGCATCGACGGCGTCGACCTGCGCGACGCCGATCCCGGCGAGCTCCGGCGACGGATCGCGGTCGTGCCGCAGGACGCGGTGATCTTCGCGACGAGTGTGCTCGAGAACGTCCGGTACGGCCGTCCCGAGGCGACCGATGACGAAGTGCGCGCGGCGTGCGACGCGGCGTACGCGACGGAGTTCATCGAACGCCTGCCCGACCGCTACGCGTCGTACCTCGGGGAGCGCGGCGTGCGGCTCTCCGGCGGCCAGCGCCAGCGCATCGCGATCGCCCGCGCGGTGCTCGCGGACCGGCCCATCCTGCTGCTCGACGAGGCGACGAGCGCGCTCGACGCGCAGAGCGAGCGCATGGTGCAGCTCGCCCTCGAGCGGCTGATCTCGCATCGCACGACGCTCGTCATCGCCCACCGGCTCGCCACGGTTCGCCACGCCGACCGCATCGTCGTCATGGACCGAGGCCGCGCGATCGCCTCGGGCGCCCACGACGCGCTGGTCCGCGACAATCCGCTCTACGCGCGGCTCGCCGAGCTCCAGTTCACCGCGGCTTGAACCGGGGTCAGAATCGAATCTGACCCCGGTTTTGCGTCGAACGATCGTTCGACGTACAATGGCCGATTTCCCCGAGGCGGTCGAACCCATGGTCGTCACGTACCCGAACAGCCCCTACGAGCTGCACCAGCCGTTCCCGCCCGCCGGCGACCAGCCCGAGGCGATCGAGAAGCTCGTCGAGGGCATCGCGGACGGGCTTTCGTTCCAGACGCTGCTCGGGGTCACCGGGTCGGGCAAGACGTTCACGATGGCGAACGTGATCGCGCGCACCGGGCGCCCGGCGCTCGTGCTGGCGCCCAACAAGACGCTCGCCGCGCAGCTCTACTCGGAGTTCCGCGAGTTCTTCCCGAACAACTGCGTCGAGTACTTCGTCAGCTATTACGACTACTACCAGCCCGAGGCCTACGTCCCGTCGCGCGACCTCTACATCGAGAAGGACAGCTCGATCAACGAGCACATCGAGCAGATGCGGCTGTCGGCGACCAAGGCGATCCTCGAGCGCCGCGACTGCGTGATCGTCGCGACGGTGTCGGCGATCTACGGCATCGGCGACCCGTCCGAGTACCACAGCATGATCCTGCACCTCAAGCAGGGCGACCGCCTGTCGCAGCGCGAAGCGATCAAGCGCCTGACCGAGCTCCAGTACACGCGCAACGAGGCCGACTTCAAGCGCGGCACGTTCCGGGTGCGCGGCGACGTCCTCGACATCTTCCCGGCCGAGCACGCGGAGAACGCGGTGCGCGTGTCGACGTTCGACGACGAGATCGAGTCGCTGCAGCTCTTCGACCCGCTGACCGGCCACGTGAAGCAGAAGATCATGCGCTTCACGGTGTTTCCGTCGTCGCATTACGTCACCGGCCGCCAGAAGGTGCTCGACGCGGTCGAGGCGATCAAGGCCGAGCTCGCGCAGCAGAAGGAATTCTTCGTCTCGCAGATGAAGCTGATCGAGGCGCAGCGCATCGAGCAGCGGACGCGCTTCGACCTCGAGATGATGGTCGAGATCGGGTTCTGCAAGGGCATCGAGAACTACTCGCGGCACCTGTCGGGCCGCCGGCCGGGCGAGCCGCCGCCCACGCTGATCGACTACCTGCCGCGGGATTCGCTGATGTTCGTCGACGAGAGCCACGTGACGATCCCGCAGGTCGGCGGCATGTTCAAGGGCGACCGCGCGCGCAAGGAGAACCTCGTCAACTACGGCTTCCGCCTGCCGTCGGCGCTGGACAACCGGCCGCTCACGTTCGAGGAGTTCGAGCGCCTGCTCCCGCAGACGACGTTCGTGTCGGCGACGCCTGCCGACTACGAGCAGAAGCACGCGGGGCAGGTGGTCGAGCAGCTCGTGCGCCCGACGGGCCTCGTCGACCCGGTGCTCGAGGTGCGGCCGGCGCGCACCCAGGTCGACGACCTCCTGTCGGAGATCAAGCTGCGCGTGGAGCGCCGGGAGCGCGTGCTCGTGACGACGCTCACCAAGCGGATGGCCGAGGACCTCACCGACTACCTCGGCGAGCACGGCGTCAAGGTCCGCTACCTGCACTCGGACATCGACACGGTGGAGCGCGTCGAGATCATCCGCGACCTCAGGCTCGGCGAGTTCGACGTGCTGGTCGGCATCAACCTCCTGCGCGAGGGCCTCGACATCCCGGAGGTGTCGCTGGTCGGGGTGCTCGACGCCGACAAGGAAGGCTTCCTGCGCGCCGAGCGCAGCCTCATCCAGACGATCGGGCGCGCGGCGCGGCACATCAACGGCACGGCGATCCTCTACGCCGACACGATGACCGACTCGATGCGGGCGGCGATCGACGAGACCGAGCGCCGCCGCGCGAAGCAGGTCGCCTACAACGCGAAGCAGGGCATCACGCCGAAGGGCGTGCAGAAGCGCATCAAGGACATCATCGAGGGCGTGACCGACCTCGACGAGGGCCGGCGCGAGATGAAGGCCGCGCAGGCGCAGGCGAAGTACGAGCAGATGGGCGGCAAGGACCTCGAGAAGGAGCTGAAGCTCCTCGAGAAGCAGATGCTCGATGCGGCGAAGAACCTCGAGTTCGAGAAGGCCGCCGACCTGCGCGATCGCCTCTACAAGCTCAAGGAGAAGCTCTTCGGCGTCGCGCTGCCGACCGAGACCTGAGCTCGGGACACGGCCTGCCCGGGATCGACGCGGGTCGGACTTCGGTCCGACGCGGCTGCCTGGACTTACGTTGCGTCGGGCTGAAGCCCGACCCGCGAACGCGCGGCGCGCCGCTATTGCACGCCGATGCCCAGCTTCTTCACGACGACCGCCCAGCGCCGGCGATCGGCCTCGATCGTCGCGGCGAACGACGCGCTCGAACCGCCGATCGCCTCGAGGCCCTGGCGCTCGGCCCACGCGAGGGAGGCCGGCTCGCGCAGGATCCGCTCCACCTCCCGGTTCAGTCGCTCGACGATCGCGGCAGGTGTGCCGGCCGGCGCGACGAGCCCGATCCAGGCCGACAGGTCGACGTTGCCGAACCCCGCCTCGGCCGCCGTGGGAACGTCGGGCAGGAGCGGCGTCCGCGTCGCCGCGAAAAGCGCGAGCGCGCGCACCTTGCCCGCCTGCGCGGCGCCGAGCCCCGTCGTGACCGAGACGATCATCGCCTGCGCCTCGCCGCTCGCGACCGCCGAGATGCCCGCGGCGGGCCCGTTGTAGGGAATGTGCGCGAGGTCGATCCCCGCGGTGGCGCGGAACAGCTCCATGTCGACGTGGTTCGACGAGCCCGCGCCTTGCGTGGCGTAGTTGAGCTCGCCTGGCCGCTCCTTCGCATACGCGACGAACTCCGCGAGCGTCCGCGGCGGCAGCGCGTCGGGGACGAACAGCGCCTTGATCGATCGGTGCAGGTTGATCACCGGCGCGAAATCACGCAACGCGTCGTAGGGTGGCCGCTCGGCGGTCGCGGGCACCAGTACGTGCGTCGAGAGCGTCGCGATCAGCAGCGTGTAGCCGTCGGGCGCGGCGCGCATCGCGTAATCGGCGCCGATCACGCCGCTCGCGCCAGGCCGGTTCTCGACCGTCACGGGCACGCCGAGCGAGCGCGCGAGCCCCTCGGCGACGAAGCGCCCGATGCGGTCCGGGGGGCCGCCCGGCGCCTGCGAGACGACGATGCGTATCGGCCGCGAAGGCCAGTCGGCGGCAGGCTGCGCGGGCGACGTCGTCGAGACGAGCGCCGCGAGGACGCCGAGCGCGACGCGCAGCGCGACGCGCCCGCCCATGTCAGCCTGCCGCGCGCGGCGGCGCCGGCCGCCTGGCGGGATCGACGTCGAGGTACTTCCAGCCGAACCCGAACGCCGAGGGCCAGTAGCCCCTGACCCAGGGATGCAGGAAGACGTTCGAGACGCTGTAGACCTGCAGCGTCATCGGCGCATAGGAGGTCACGAGGTCGGACATGCGCTTCACCAGCGCGTTGCGCTCGGGCCCCGGCGGCGTGCGCAGGAACGCTTCGTAGGCGGCGTCGTACGCGGGTAGCTTGAAGCGCGAGCGATTGGTGTCCGGCGGCGATCGTCCCCACAGCGTCTGGAGGATCTGGTAGCCCGACGGGTCGAGCGCCCGGTAGCCGAGGTTGAACATCGGCAACTGGCCCGCGAGGCTCTGCTTGAGCAAGTCCGCGAACGGCGCGGTGTTGACGCGCAGCCGGATGCCGATCGCGTCCATGCTCTTCAGCCACAACGTGTCGGCTTCGCGCGACCACGAATCGGGCATCGAGCTGTGGACGAGCACGAACGGCTTGCCCTCGGGCGACTCGCGGTAGCCGTCGCCGTCGCGGTCCTTCCAGCCGAAGCGGTCGAGCAGCGCGCGCGCCGCCGCCGGGTCGTAGAGCGGCTTCGCGTTCGACTCGACGTGGCCCTCGACGTGCGGCGGCAGGAGCTGGTCCGCGGGGATCGCCTGGCCGTGGTACATCACGCGGATGAACTCGGGCGTGTTGAAGCCCATGCCGATCGCGCGCCGCAGCGCGATGCGCGCGGGCTCGAGCCCGCCGAGCTCGGCGTCGTCCATGTTGAAGTACGCGAAGATCACGTAGGGCGCGGGCGTGCGAACGTGGCGGATGCCGCGCGACGCGAGCTCGGGCTTGAGCTTGCCGTCGTCGAGCACGCGGCCCAGCACCTGGCCGCCGAGCGCGACGTAGTCGAGGTCGCCCTTCTCGAACGACAGGAGCTCGGGCACGAACTCCTCGATGATCGAGATCTCGACGCGCCCGATCGCCGGCAGCGCGACGCCCTTCATCGACGCTACGAGGTCGCGGTGCCTCGGATCGGCCGACGCGGGAAACGCGAAGCTCGCGTAATGCGGGTTCGCCTCGAGCACGACGCGCGAGCCCTTGCGCCACTCTTTCAGCACGTAAGGGCCGCTGCCGACCGGCTTCGTCATCACGTCCGCACCGGCGGCCTCGATCGCTTCGCGCGCGACGGCCATCGCCGGGAGCGAGGCGAGCCGCTCGAGCAGCGTGTAGTCGACCGCCGTCGTGCGGATCCGGAGCGTGTGCGCGTCGACCGCGACGAGCCCCGCGATCGGTCGGTCGTAGTCGAACTTCGCGCCGGGCGCGCCGGCGGCGTCGACGACCGCGCGCGCGCCCAGGATCAGGTCGGCCAGCGCGGGCTCGCCGCCGCCGCGCAGCGCCGGGTCGAGCCAGCGCTTGATCGAGTAGACGTAGTCCCCCGCGACGACCTCGCGCGGCTTGCCGCCGAACGACGGGTCGTCCGAGAAGCGCAATCCGCGCTTCAGGCGGATCGTCCAGGTCTTCCCGCCGTCGGTGATCTCGGGCATCGCCGCCGCGGCGTCCGGGATCACCTTCGCCGGCGACGCGAGATAGTCGTACTGGTAGAGCGCCTGGAAGATCGCGCTCGCCACGCGCGTCGAGTAGAGATCGGTGCCCTGCTGCGGATCGAGGCTCGTGATGTCCGGCGACGAGATGCGAAGTACCTTGGCCGGATCGGCCGCGCGTGCGGCGGGCGCGGTGGCCAGCGCGACGAGCGCGAGGACGGCGGCGAAGCGCCGGAGCGGGACGAGGGCGGAGCGCGGCATCGAATCCGGAGGGCGGGCGAGGCGACGGCCGCCATGGTAGCCCGATTGTTCGCGGCCGGCGCCCGCGCCTAGAATGTCCGGCGATGCCCGTCGCGACGCCGCGCCAGTCGGTCCTCTTCGTCTGCTTGGGCAACATCTGCCGCTCGCCGACCGCGGAGGCGGTGTTTCGCGCGAAGGCGCAGCGCGCCGGCCTCGCGCCCCGCCTGACGATCGACTCGGCGGGCACCGGCGAATGGCACGTCGGCAACCCGCCCGACTGGCGCGCGATCGCGCACGCCGCGAAGCGCGGCTACGACCTCGCGCCGCTCCGCGCCCGGCAGGTGTCGCGCGCCGATTTCGCGCGCTTCGACTGGATCCTCGCGATGGACCGCGGCAACCTCGCCGACCTCGAGCGGCTTCGCCCGCGCGACTACGCGGGCCACCTCGGTCTCTTCCTCGAGGTCGCGCCGCATCTCGGCCGGCGCGAGGTCCCCGACCCCTACGACGGCGGCGCGGACGGCTTCGAGACGGTGCTCGACCTCGTCGAGGCGGCGAGCGTGGCGCTCGTCGAGCGCCTCTCGAGGCAGGCCGCCGCCGAATGAAAAAGGCGGGCCGTCGCCGGCCCGCCTTCCGTTCCCGCGTTCGCTCGCGCGATCAGGGCGCCGGCGGCGCGTCCTTGCGCGTCTCGACGAACTCGAGCGGCTCGTCGGCGGTCACCGGGCGCGGCGGGCGCACGCGACGCGGCCGCGGCGGCTCCACGTCGTCGGCGACCGGCGGCGCATCTTGGGTGCGATGCGTCTCGACCATCTCGAGCCCCGATTCCGCCGGGAGCGTGTAGGGAACGGCGGCCGGCGCTGCCGGCGCAGGACGCGGGGGCCGCGGCACAGGCGGCGGCTCGTGCGCAGGTGCATGCGTTGCCGCGGGGGCGGGCACCGGCGCGGGCTCGTGGCGGATCGGCTCGATCGGCGTTTCCGCCTTCGGCGGCGCGGGCAGGTCACGCTCGAACGCCGCAGGCAGCTCGAACTTCGCCGGCGGCTCGTGCGGCGTCGGCGCGTCGTGCGACGTCAGCGCGTCGTGCGCCTGGGCATGAGCGGCGGGCTCGCCCGCGGCCGCGGCGGGCTGCGCCTGGCGATCGCCGCCTCCGCGACCGCGGCGGCGACGGCGGCGTCCGCCTTCGCGCCGCTCCTCGGCGCCTTCCGGCAGCGCTCCGTGACCTTCGACGAGCGCGCCAACCGGCGCGGCCGGCTTCTCCTGCGCGTCGCGCCTGCGCTCGCTTCCGGGGCCGCGCTCCTGCCGCTGGCCATCGCGGCGCTCGCGATCCTGTCGCGGCGCGCCTTCGCGCTTCGGCGCCTGCTCGCGCGTCACCGCGTCGTCGCGAGCGCCTTCCTCGCGTTGCACGTCCTCGCGCCGGCCTTCGTCGCGCCGGCCTTCGCCCTTGCGCGGCTCGCCTCGCGGACCCTGCTGCCCGCCGCGCTGGCCCTGCTGCTGCTGCGGACGCGGCTGGCCGTCGCGGCGCTCGCCCTCGCGTCGATCGCCCCTGCGCTGCTCGTCCCGGCGATCGCGCCCCTCGTGGCGGCCCTCGCCGCGGCGCTCGTCGCGCCGATGCTGGCCGCCGTCGCGGCGATCCTGGCCCGAGCCGCGTCCGCGCCCGTCGCGCGAGTCGCGACCGTCGCGGCGCTGGCGATCCTGCTGCGCGGGCTCGCTCGCCGCGGCGACCGGCGCGCCGGCGACGGCGGGCTTGTGGCGGAACCAGCCCATCATCTTGTCGAACCAGGTGCCCGCCTGCGGCTGCGCGGCCGCGGGCGCCGTCGGCGCGGCGGCGCGCGCCGGCGCGGGCTCGGCGACCGGGACCGGCGCCGGCTGCGCGGGCGTGATGCCCTTGACCACCGCCTCCTGGCGCACTTCCTTCGCCTCTTCCTTCTTCTCCTTCGCGAGGTCCGGCTGCTCGGGCGCCTCGACCATGTCGAAGCTCATCGGCAGCGGCTCGGCGTTGTTGAGGTCGTCGTGGCGCAGGCGCTCGACCTTGAAGTTCGGCGTCTCGAGGTGGCGGTTGGGCACGAGCAGCACGTTGACCTTGAAGCGGGTCTCGATCGACGTGACGTCGTTGCGCTTCTCGTTCAGCAGGAACGTCGCGACGTCGACCGGCACCTGCGCGACGACCTGCGCCGTGTTGTCCTTCATCGCCTCCTCCTGCAGGATCCGCAGGATGTGGAGCGCGGTGGACTCGGTGCCGCGGATGTGGCCGATCCCGTGGCAGCGCGGGCAGGGGAGGTACGCCGATTCCGCGAGCGCGGGGCGCAGCCGCTGGCGCGAGAGCTCCATCAGGCCGAACCGGGAGATCTTGCCGAGCTGGATGCGCGCGCGGTCGTAGCGCAACGCGTCGCGCAGGCGGTTCTCGACCTCGCGCTGGTTCTTCGCCGACTCCATGTCGATGAAGTCGACGACGATGAGGCCGCCCAGGTCGCGCAGCCGGAGCTGGCGCGCGAGCTCGTCCGCGGCCTCGAGGTTCGTGTTGAACGCGGTCGTCTCGATGTCGCCGCCCTTGGTCGCGCGCGCCGAGTTGACGTCGATCGCGACGAGCGCCTCGGTGTGGTCGATCACGATCGCGCCGCCGGAAGGCAGCGGCACCTGGCGCGCGTACGCGGTCTCGATCTGGTGCTCGATCTGGAAGCGCGAGAACAGCGGAACGTCGTCCTTGTAGAGCTTCACGCGGTGCACGTTGTCCGGCATCACGTGGCCCATGAACTGCTGCGCCTGCTCGTAGATCGCCTCGGTGTCGATCAGGATCTCGCCGATATCGGCGTGGAAGTAGTCGCGGATCGCGCGGATGACGAGGCTCGACTCCTGGTAGATCAGGTAGGCGCCGGGCTGGAGCTTCGAGGCATCCTCGATCGCGCGCCACAGCTGGAGCAGGTAGTTCAAGTCCCACTGCAGCTCCTCGGCCGTGCGGCCGATGCCCGCGGTGCGGGCGATCACGCTCATGCCGGGGGGGACCTCGAGTTGCGAGATGGCGTCGCGCAGCTCGTTGCGGTCCTCGCCCTCGACGCGGCGCGACACGCCGCCGCCGCGCGGGTTGTTCGGCATCAGGACGAGGTAGCGGCCGGCGAGCGAGATGTAGGTCGTGAGCGCCGCGCCCTTGTTGCCGCGCTCGTCCTTGTCGACCTGGACGATCAGCTCCATGCCCTCGCGGACCTGGTCGCGGCGCGCGCCGCCTTCCTCGTCGTCGTCGCCGCGGCGGCCGCCCTTCAGGAACTGGCGGGCGATCTCCTTGAACGGCAGGAAGCCGTGGCGATCGGTGCCGTAGTCGACGAAGCAGGCCTCGAGCGACGGCTCGACGCGCGTCACCACGGCCTTGTAGATGTTGGACTTCCGCTGCTCCTTGGCGGCGGACTCGATGTCGAGGTCGACGAGCTTCTGGCCGTCGACGATGGCCACGCGAAGCTCCTCGGCCTGCGTGGCGTTGAACAGCATGCGCTTCATGCGTTTTCCTTCGCGCTGGCCGGCGGCCGGGCGAAAGCGGAAAGCGCGAGGCGGAGCGTGCGGGCGACGAGGCCCGCGCGCTCCGGGTCAGGCGGGTGCGGCGGCGGGCGAGGCGAGGCGCGGCCCGGCGCTGGGGCCGGGACGGAGAACGGGGCAGGCGGAGGGTGTCATCGCTCTTGGTGCCGCCGGGGCCGGTGGGTCGCCGGCGGCGGGCCGTTCAGGGTGCGCGTTCGCGTTCGTTCCGGGAGACGGGGGATCCTGCGGCGCGGAACCTTGGGCTTCCCGGGGCCGATCGCCGCACCGGGGGCCGTTCCGCGCCGACGTGATCGTGTCGTTCGCCGCACAGCCTGCGCCTCGGGCCCGTCGCTTGTCGCCGGGCGGCGCCTGGGGGCTGCGCTGATGCCTTAAAATCGCTCTTTCTTCGGGTACTTGCGTCCGACCGGCGAGCGAGTTCCCGGACACCGCCCTTCGAGAGGGCGGCGCCGCGCGGGGCAGCTTCGGGCGCTCGCCCGGCGCGGGCGTTCTTGCCTCGGCGTCGGGGGGCGCCGGCGGGGTGCCGGGCGCGGCGGACTCGACAATTATAAGCGAATGAACGAGTTACGCAACCACGGCGTCCGCGAGGTCAGGATCGACGAGGCGTCCGAGGGCCAGCGGATCGACAATTTCCTCGCGCGGACGCTGAAGGGCGTGCCCAAGAGCCACCTCTACCGGATCCTGCGATCCGGCGAGGTGCGCGTGAACGGCCGGCGCGCGGGACCCGACACCCGGCTCGCCGAGGGGGACCGGGTCCGGTTGCCGCCGGTCCGGACGGGCGAAGGTCCGTCACCCGCCGCAAAGGGCGCCGCCGCCGCCCGTGCGGGCGAGAAGCTCGTCGTGCTCCACGAGGACGACGACCTCGTTGCGCTGGACAAGCCCGCAGGCGTGGCGGTCCACGGCGGCAGCGGCATCGCGCACGGCGTGATCGAGCGGCTGCGTGCGGCGCGCCCCGGCGCACGCTTCCTCGAGCTCGTCCACCGCCTGGACCGCGAGACCTCGGGCGTGCTGCTCGTCGCGAAGAAGCGCGCGGCGCTCGTCGCGCTGCACGAGGCGTGGCGCGCGGGCGACGTCGACAAGCGCTACCGGGTACTCGTGCGCGGCCGGTGGCGCGACGCGAAGCGCGTCGTGCGGCTGCCGGTCCATCGCTACGTCACGCGCGAGGGCGAGCGCCGCGTGCGCGTCGAGGACGACGGCCAGCACGCGCAGACGACGTTTCGCCGCGTCGCGACCTGGCCGGACCTCGATCCGCCGCTGGCGCTCCTCGAGGCGGAGCTCCACACCGGCCGCACGCACCAGATCCGCGTGCACCTGACGCACCTCGGGTTCCCGCTCGCCGGCGACGACAAGTACGGCGACTTCGCCTGGAACCGCGCGCTCGCGAAGCAGGGCCTCAAGCGGATGTTCCTGCACGCGGCGAGCCTCGCGCTCGCGCATCCGCGCACCGGGGCGCCGCTCAGGCTCGTCTCGCCGCTGCCCGGCGATCTCGCGGGCTTCGTCGCATCGCTCGGGCCGCCGGCGAAGGGTCCGGCCGATGGCTGAGCTCCGGCCGCGGCGGTTCCGCCTGGTCGTGTTCGACTGGGACGGCACGCTCGCGGACTCGACGGCGCTGATCGCGGAGGCGATCCGTCGCGCCTGCGCCGCGATCGGGCGCCCGATGCCGAGCCTCGCCGACGCGCGCTACGTGATCGGGCTCGGGCTCGCCGACGCGCTCGCGCACGTCGCCCCGGGATTGTCGGCGGACGAGACGCGCGAGCTCGCCGCGCACTACCGCCGCCACTACCTCGACGGCGAAGCCGCGATCCCGCTGTTCGACGGCGCGCGCGAGCTCCTCGACGACCTCGACCGGTCGGGCTTCCTGCTCGGCGTCGCGACCGGCAAGTCGCGCGCGGGGCTCGACCGCGCGATCGCGCGAAACGGGCTCGCGGGACGTTTCCACGCGACGCGCTGCGCCGACGAGGGCTTCCCGAAGCCGCACCCGGACATGCTCGTCACGCTGATGGACCGCCTCGCGGTCGGGCCGCGCGACACGCTGATGGTGGGCGACACGACGCACGATCTCGACCTCGCGCGGAACGCCGGCGCGAGCGCGATCGCGGTCGCCTACGGCGCGCACGAGCCGGACGGCCTCGCGGCGCGGGGTCCGCTCGCGACCGTGCACTCGATCGCGGAGCTCCGGCGCTGGCTCGCGGACCACGGGTGATCGTCGCTCTCGGACACGCGTCCGACACCCGGGGTAGACTTCGCGGATTCCATCGAGGCGGGCAGCACCATGGCGGACGAAGGCTGGGAGCGCAAGGCGCTCGAGGCGCTGGCAAACGACATCGTGGTCGAGCGGCGCCGCGCGCGGCGCTGGTCGATCTTCTTTCGGCTCTTCACGCTCGTCATCGTGGCGCTGGGCCTGCTCGCGCTGACGGGCGTGTTCGCCGCGCGCTCGCACATCTGCATCGACAAGTGCACCGCGGTCGTGCAGCTCGACGGCGAGATCGACCGCGACGGGCGCGCGAGCGCGGACAACGTGATCGAAGGCCTGCACGCGGCGTTCGAGAACCCGGGCACGAAAGGCGTGGTCCTGCGGATCAACAGCCCGGGCGGCAGCCCGGTGCAGGCGGGCCAGATCTTCGCGGAGATGCGCCGGCTGCGCGAGAAGTACCCGCAGATCCCGTTGCACGCCGTGGTCGAGGAGATGGCCGCGTCGGGCGGCTACTACGTCGCGGTCGGCGCCGACCGAATCTACGTCGACCAGGCGAGCCTCGTCGGGTCGATCGGCGTCATCATCGACTCGTTCGGACTCGTCGGCACGATGGAGAAGGTCGGCGCCGAGCGGCGCGTGATCACCGCGGGCGAGAACAAGGCGTTCCTCGACCCGTTCTCGCCGCTGCCGGAGAAGCAGCGCGCGTACGCCGAGGCGATGCTCGAGGACATCCACAAGCAGTTCATCCAGGCGGTTCGCGACGGCCGGGGCGCGAGGCTCAAGGAAACGCCCGACCTGTTCTCCGGGCTCGTCTGGAACGGCCAGCGCGCGATCGAGCTGGGGCTCGCCGACGGCTACGGAACCGTCGCGAGCGTCGCGCGCGACGTGTTCCACGCCGAGGAGATCGTCGACTTCACGCCGCGCGAGGATCTCGCCAACCGCATCGCGCGCCGCCTCGGCACGGAAGCGGGCAAGTTCACGCTGAAGGCGCTGCGCTCGGCGTCGTTCTCGATGCCGGTGATGCGCTAAGGGGGTCAGGGACGAAATTCGGTGAATCTCGCATTTCGTCTCTGACCCCTTAAGCGTCGGCCCAGCGACGCAGCAGGTTGTGGTAGCACCCGGTGAGCGCGACGAGCGAAGGATGCTCGTTCGCGTCGCGCGCGAGGCGCACGAGCGCCATGTCCATCTCGAAGAGCAGCGTGCGCTCGCCATCGTCGCGCACCATGCTCTCGATCCAGAAGAACGACGACGTGCGCTCGCCGCGCGTCACCGGCGTCACGCGGTGGACGCTCGTCGCCGGGTACAGGACGAGGTCGCCCGCCGGGAGCTTGACCGCCTGCGGGCCGTACGTGCCCTCGATCGTGAGCTCGCCGCCGTCGTAGTCGTCGGGCGGCGTCAGGAACAGCGTGGCGGAAACGTCGGTGCGCAGGCGCCGCCCGGACGGCGGGTGCGCCCGGATTGCGCCGTCGACGTGGTCGCCGAACGCCATGCCCGGTGCGTACCGGTTGAACAGCGGCGGGTACACCTGGCGCGGCAGGGCGGCGGAGAAGAAGAGCGGATTGCGCGCGAGCGCCGCGAGGATCGCGTCGCCGCACTCGCGGGCGACGGCCGATTCCTCGGGCAACTGCAGGTTCGCCTTGGCGCGCGCCGACTGGTGGCCCGACGTGACGTTGCCGTCGACCCAGGTCGCCGCGTCGATGCGCGTGCGGAGACGGCGCACTTCGTCGGGCGTGAGCACGCCGGGGATCCGAAGCAGCATCTTAGAACCGGTAGGTGAACGTGGCGGAGACCGAGGCCGGCGCGCCGGGAAGCACGCGGTTGGGCGTGTTGTTGTAGCCGCCGATGTAGTAGGTCTCGTCGGTGAGGTTGTACCCGTTCACGCGGACCTCCCAGGCGGGCGTCACGTAGCCCACCATCGCGTCGAGCAGCAGGTAGGCCGGGATCTGCGAGCCCGGCAGGTTGGTGTCGGTGAGCCAGGTGCCACGCTGGCCGCGCAATCCGCCGCCGACCTCCCATCCGCCGCCGAACCTGTAGACGGTCCACACGCTGCCCTGCACGCGCGCGACGCCGAGCGGCGTGTTCCCCTGCACGTTCGCCGGCCCGGTGACGATGGCGCCGTCCATGAAGGCCACGCCGCCGTAGACCTCCCAGTTCGGCGCGATCGACCCCGACAGCTCGAGCTCGATGCCGTCGACGCGCCGCTTGCCCGCGAGCACCGTGGTGCCGGTGCTGTCGACCATCCGCGCGTTGGACTTCTCGCTGCGGAAGATCGCCGAGCGGAGCTGCAGCGCGCCGATGTCCCACTGCGCGCCGACCTCGTAGTTCCAGGTCTCCTCGGGATCGAGGTTCTGGTTGATCGCGCTGAGATTGGTGTTCGCGGTGCCGCCGTAGACGCCGAGCTCGCCGGACGGGTTGTACGCGTTGCCCGCCGCGAGGTAGTACGACTGCCGCGCGGTCGGCTGCCAGATGAGGCCCGCGCGCCCGCTCCACATCCGGTCGGTGCGCTCGAACGGGCCGGTCGACAGCACGCCGGGACCGAGCCCGGTCGTCCCCGCCCGCGCGTCGTAGTGGTCCCAGCGCACGCCCAGCAGCGCCTTCCACTCGGGCGTGAACTCCATCTGGTCCTGCACGTAGAGCGACCAGGTGTCGGCCGTCGAGTCGCCGCGGGCGTTCGGGACCTTCGTGTACGAGAGCTCGGTCGACGGATCGGGATCGAGGAACGACGTGATCGACGACGGTGCCTGCACGCCCGGCGTGCCCGCATCCGCGTCGAGCTGGTAGTTGGTGCGGCGCAGCGTTTCGCGCGCGAACTGCAGCCCGGCCAGCACCTGGTGGCGGACGGAGCCGGTCGCGGTCCTCCAGACGAGCTCGGTCTGGCTGATCAGCGCGTCATCGTCGTTGTCGCGCGTGCGACCGGTGTCGTGGTTGCGCGTCACGCGCAACAGCTCGACCGGTGTATCGCGTGTCACAGGATTGCCATTGACGTCGGTCGCGTTGAGCGTCGGGATCGTCGACTCGGACTGGCGCTGGTAGCGCGCCCGGCGCAACGTCGACGACAACGAGAGGTCGCCGGAGAATTGGTGGTCGATCCGCAGGTCGCCGATGTCGACCTCGTAGTGCGCGTAGTCGAGCTTCTCGAAGCCGTAGTAGTTGCGCGGCGACACCATCTCCGGGAAGCCCCAGAAGCCGAGCGCGGCCGTGTAGAGCGAAGGCTGGCCGTAGTCGGTGACGTCGCGCGCCTTGAACCAGTACCAGGACCCGGTGAGCTGCGTGGCGGGCGAGAGCTCCCACAGGAAGCTCGGCGCGAACCCGTACTTCTCGGTGGCCTGCGGATAGCGGTAGTTGCCCGAGCCGTCGGCCAGCGCGACCAGGCGAACCGCGCCGCTCGAGCCGACGCGCACGTTGACGTCGCCGACGAAGCGCTTCTGGTCGAACGACCCGACGGTGACGTCGACCTGGCTCGCGTCGACCTTGTAGGCGCTCTTGAACGTCTGGTCGACGAGCCCGCCCGGGGATCCGCGACCGAAGATCAGCGCGGACGCGCCCTTCAGCACCTGGACCGAGTCGGTGGCGAACAGGTCGCGGTTGTACTCGCCGATGTCGCGGACGCCGTTGACGAAGATGTCCTGGTTGAGCGGGAAGCCGCGCAGGAACAGCACCTGGTTCGCCTGCGTTCCGCCCTCGGCGGCGCCGAACGAGATGCCGGGCACGTTGCGCAGCGCGTCGACCAGCGTCGTCGCGCCCTGGGTGCGGATCACCTCCTGCGGGATGATGTTGACGAACTGCGGGATGTCGCGCAGCGGCGTCTCGATCCCGGTGACGCTACTGGTCGCCTCGACCTTGAAGCCCTCCGTGTCGCGCACGCGCACTTCGGGCAGCGTGGGTGTGGGCGTCGAGGCCTGCTGCGCCCAGGCGCCGCCCTCGGCGCCGAAGAGCGAGAGCGACGCGATGCCGACGGCCTTGGACGGCAGCGCGAGGCCGGCGCGGAGCGCGTCGGAGAGGCGGCGCGGGAACGGCGGATGACGGCGCGGCTCGCGAGCGGCGTACGTTGACATGCGAGGGCTCCCCTGGACGAGTCGTGGGCGCTCGAGGCGGACACGGCTGGCTGGGGGCACCCTGGCTGGCGCGACGATCCTTCCGTCGGTCGCCCGCGGGCGCCAACGTTGAGTCAATGATAACGATTCTTATTACGCAACGCAAACGGCTTCGGACGCCGGGGCAACTGGCGCGCCGTATCCGCCCGGCCGGCGCGTCAGCGCGCGAGCCAGCCCTGCGCGATCGCCTTGGCGATCGCTTCGTGGCGATTGAGCGCCGCCAGCTTCACGAGGACGTTGCCGATGTGGAAATCGACGGTGCGCGACGCGATGCCGAGCTTCGCCGCGATGTCGCGGCTCGTGAGGCCACGCGCCGAGAGCGCGAGGCAGGAGTGCTCGCGCATCGACAGTCCGTGCGCGACGGAGGGCGCCCGCGGGCGCGCGTCCTGCGGCATCGCATGGCGGCTCGCGTGGATCGCGAGCGCCACCCACATCGCGTCACCGAGGCGCTCGAGGATCGCCCGGCGCCGCGCGGGAGCGACCGACGACGAGGACGAATCGAACGCGACGATCGCCCGGCCCTGCGCGTGCGCGATCGGGATCGCGAGGCCGCTGCGGATGCCCGCGTCGGCCGCGGCATCGAGGAACCGCTGGCGGCGGCCGTCGGCCACGATCGTGCCTCCGTCCCACAGGCAAGGCAGTCCGTGCAGCGCGGTCGCCTCGACGCGCGGGTCGACGTCGAACCACGCCGCGTCCCGGTACGCCGCCTGCCAGGCCTCGCCCCACGTGGACCACAGCATCGGCCCCGCGTCGCGCAGCAGGAACGTCGAGATGCCCTCGAACCCGAGGCCGCGCGCGAGTCGCCGCACCATCGCGGCCGGATCGTCGACCCGCGCGATCGCCTCGCGATCGGGCACGAGCACCGCGATCGACGACGCGGGCGCGGTCGGTCGAGGGGGCCGGAGGGTGGCCATCGTGCGGTCGGGGAAAGGGCCGCGAAGATGCTAGCCCTGACACGGCTGTCGTGTACAAGCAAGCGACGAACGGTCGCGCCGCGATCGATCGCCGCCCGCTCGCGGGCGAAGGTATGGGCGGTCTGCATGCCGCCGGCATGATCGTGCCATCGGCGGGATCGCGCGCCGGGCGGGCGATCCGGCGGGATCGACCGGACGACGGCCGTGTGAAAGCGTCCGCGTCCGCGCGGATCACCCGAGTCGCGGCGACGGCGGCGCGACGCGACTCAGCGCGCGGCAGGGGACGGCAGGCCGGTCACGCGGGTGCCGGCGCCGAGGTTGCGCTCGGCGAACCAGCCTTTGCGCATCTCGAGCGCGTAGAGCGCCGCGCCGCGCGAGGGCACCGGCGATTCGTCGCGCGGCGCCATGTCCTCGACGTTCAGGATGCGTCCCTGCGCATCGATGAACGCGATCGACAGCGGGATGTAGGTGTTTCGCATCCAGAACGAGAGCGGCTGCGGCTCGGCGAACACGAAGAGCATCCCGTGATCGGCGGGCAGGTTGAAGCGGTACATGAGCCCGGTCGCGCGTTCCTCGGGCGTCTTCGCGACCTCCGCGTCGACCGCGTGCGGGCCGACCTTGATCTTCGTGACCGGAAGCGCCTGCGGTTTCCCGTCGGCGGGCTGGGCGAGCGCGGGCGCGGCGGCGACCAGCGTCGCGAGGGCGAAGACGGCGAGGAAGGCTTGCGGGCGTGACAGCATGGCGGAGGAGGGAGGAAAAGGGTTCAGGTCGAGGCGACAACGCGGGAGCGGCGCTCGTGGATGACCCAGAGGGTCCAGGCGGCGAGCGCGAACGCGGCCATGCCGGCCGCGAGCGCGGCGAGCGAGCGGTCGAGCACGGGCGCGACGATGCCGGCGATCACGCCGGCGAGCACGAACTGCACGAAGCCCTGGAGCGACGATGCGAGGCCGCGCATCGTCGGGAACAGGTCGAGCAGCATCACCATGAGGCTCGGCGTGGCGATCGCGGAGCCGATCATGAAGACGAAGATCGGCGCGATGTTCAGGACGACGTTCGGCGGCGCGACGAGGCAGACCGCGACGTTCGCCGTGGCCGCCGCGCCCATGAACAGGAAGCCCAGCCGCACGGTGCGCGCGGGCGCGAGGCGGCCGGCCAGGCGTCCTGACGCCGTCGCGCCGATCATGACGCCGACGATCAGCGGGATGAAGAGCCAGCCGAATCCCCAGGTCGTGACCCCGAGGCGGTCGACCAGGAACGCGGGCGCGCCGGCGATGTAGACGAAGAACGCGCAGAAGTTGAGCGCGGGCACGAACGCGAGCAGCAGGAAGCCGGCATGACCCGCCACCGCGCGGTAGTTGCGCGCCATCGCGCGCGGATGCAGCGGCTGCCGGGCGCTGCGCGGATGCGTCTCGGGGAGCGACCGCGCGGTCCAGGCGAGGAGCGCGACGGTGAACGCGAGGAGCGCCCAGAACATCGAGCGCCAGCCCAGCGTGTTGAGCAGCACGCCGCCGATCACCGGCGCGAGCGCGGGCGCGATCGAGAACACGAGCGTGATCTGCGACATCAGGCGCTGCGCCTCGGGCCCGTGGAACCGGTCGCGCACGATCGCGCGGCCGACGACCATGCCGGCGCCGGCGGACAGGCCCTGGAGCGCCCGCGCGAGCCACAGCGACTCGATGTTGCCCGCGATCGCGCATCCGAGCGTCGCCACCGCGTAGACGACGAGGCTCGCGAGCACGACGAGCCGCCGCCCGAGCGCGTCGGAGAGCGCGCCGTGCCACAGCATCATGAACGCGTAGGCGAAGAGATAGGTCGACAGCGTCGCCTGCACCGCGACCTGCGGGACCTCGAGCGCCTCGCCGATCGCCGCGAACGCGGGCAGGTACAGGTCGATCGAGAACGGGCCGAGCATCACGAGCGCGGCCAGCAGCGCGGCGAACGACCAGGTGCGCACCGACGCCGGCGCGCGGCCCGCGGGAGGCGACTCGACCGTCAAGACGGGACGGCCTCGCCGGCCAGCGCCGCGTCGACGGCCGCGCGGTCGTACTTCGGCGCGAACAGCGCGATGAACGCATAGACGTAGCCGCGCAGGAACACGTTGCGGCGGAGCGCGAGGCGCGTGGTCGACGGCGCGAACAGGTGGCTCGCGTCGAGCTTCGCGAGGCCCTTGTCGCGCGCCGGGTCGTACGCCATTTGCGCGACGATGCCGACGCCGGTGCCGAGCTCGACGTAGGTCTTGATCACGTCGGCGTCGAGCGCCGTCAGCACCACGTTGGGCTCGAGCCCCTGGGCGGCGAACGCCGCGTTGATCTGCGAGCGGCCCGTGAACGTGAAGTCGTAGGTGACGATCGGGTATTTCGCCAGCGCCTCGAGCGTCAGCTTCCCCCGGTGCTTCGCGAGCGGATGCGCGTGCGGCACGAGGACGCACCGGTTCCACGTGTAGCAGGGCAGCGTCACGAGCCCGGGGTCGTCGGCGAGCGCCTCGGTCGCGATGCCCAGGTCGGTGTCGCCGGCCACCGTGTATTCCGCGACCTGCCGCGGATTGCCCTGGTGGAGCACGACGCGCACCTTCGGATAGCGAGCGGAGAACGCGAGCAGCACCTTCGGCAGCACGTAGCGCGCCTGCGTGTGCGTCGTCGCGATGGCGAGCGTGCCGGTGTCCTCGCGGCGGAACTCGTCGGCGACGCGCTTCAGGTTGCCGATCTCCGCCAGCGCCTTGCGCGCGGTCGCCACGACGACGCTGCCGGCCGGCGTGAGCGACGCGAGGCGCTTGCCCTGGCGCACGAACACCTTGAGCCCGAGCTCGTCCTCGAGCTGGCGGATCTGCTTGCTGATCCCCGGCTGCGACGTATAGAGCGCGTCGGCCGCGTCCGACACGTTGAGCCCGTGGTCGACGACGGCGCAGAGGTAGCGGAGCTGCTGGAGATTCACGAAGCCAGGGTGTCGTGGGCAGGGTGTCGTAGATAGGGTGTCGTGTTTGGCACCCATGGTCGGCGCGCGCCTCGCTTATATCCAAGCAGCACCAACCTCCGAGTATTATATAACCAGACCGTCGGTCGCTGACATGACGACACGTCGCTGGCGCCTCGAACCCACTGGCGATCAAACCCTATCTACGACGCCCTACGCCCTGCCTTCATGTCGCAACGCCTCTCCGTCCACCCGACCCACCCGCAGCCGCGCCTGATCCGCCAGGCCGTCGAAGCGCTGCGCGCGGGCGGCGTGATCGTCTATCCGACCGACTCGTGCTACGCGCTGGGCTGCGGGCTCGACGCGTTCGACGCGGCCGCCCGCATCCGCGCGATCCGCGGCATCGACGAGCGGCACCACCTGACGCTCGTCTGCCACGACCTCGCGCAGGCAGGGCGCTACGCCCGACTCGACAATTGGCAGTTCCGCGTCGTGAAGCAAGGAACGCCGGGCGCCTACACGTTCCTGCTGCCGGCCACCCGCGACGTGCCGCGCCGGATACGGCATCCGAGGCGAAGCACGATCGGCGTGCGCATCCCGGCGCATCCGGTCGCGGCCGCGCTCGTCGCCGAACTGGGCGAGCCGCTCCTCTCCTCGTCGCTGATCCTCGACGCCGCCGGCGCGCCGCTGAACGACGCGGACGCCATCGTCGCGAGCGTGGGCAAGCGCATCGACGCGTTCGTCGACGCGGGGGCCTGCCCGGGCGACCCCTCGACGATCGTCGACCTCTCGGCGCCGCCCGGCACGGTCGTGCGCCTCGGGCGCGGCGATCCGGCCGCGCTGGGCCTCGCATAGCGGAGAAACCCCGCCGCCGGGCGGGGGATGGCGAACTGCGGTAGAATGCCGGCCGATGGACCTGTCGCTCGAGCGGATCGCGCTGGCCGCGATACCGATCATTCTGGCGATCACGGTGCACGAGGCGGCCCACGGCTACGTGGCTCGGATGTTCGGCGACGGCACGGCATGGATGCTGGGCCGCGTCACCCTGAATCCGCTGAAGCACATCGACCCGGTCGGGACCGTGCTCGTGCCGTTCGCCACGCTGTTGCTGGGCGGGTTCCTGTTCGGGTGGGCCAAGCCGGTGCCGGTGAATTTCAACAATCTCCGGCAGCCGAAGCGCGACATGCTGTGGGTCGCGGCCGCGGGGCCCGGCGCGAATTTCGTGATGGCGTTGCTTTGGGCGGTGCTGGCGGGACTCGCGTCCGGCAAGGGCGCGCTCGCGAGCGACGGGCTCCTGTACATGGCCCTCACCGGAGTCGTGATCAACGTGTCGCTGATGGTGGTGAACCTGCTCCCGGTCCTGCCGCTCGACGGCGGGCGCATCCTGCTGTCGCTGCTGCCGCGCTCGCTCGCCATTCCGTATTCGGGCACCGAGCGGTACGGGATGTTCGTCGTGATCGGCCTGATCGTCGTGCTCACCGCCACCAACACCGTCGGCCTCGTCTTCGGCCCGCCGTACCGCGCCGCGGTCCGCGCGATCGGCGCGCTGACCGGCGTGGACCTGCACCTGGGGCTCTGACGTTCCCGCCATGTTCGCCGACCGCGTGTTCTCCGGCATGCGCCCGACCGGGCGCATGCACATCGGCCACTACCACGGCGCGCTGCGCAACTGGATCCGGCTGCAGGAGGAGCACGAGTGCCTCTTCTTCGCCGCGGACTGGCACGCGCTGACGACGCACTACGACGAGACCGAGTCGATCGCGGACATCACCTGGGAGATGTTCATCGACTGGCTCGCGGCCGGGCTCGACCCGACGCGCGCCACGCTGTTCATCCAGTCGCGGGTGCCCGAGCACGCCGAGCTCACGCTCCTGCTCGGAATGATCGCGCCGGTGGGCTGGCTCGAGCGCGTGCCGACCTACAAGGACCAGCAGCAGAGCCTCGCCGACCGCGACCTGTCGAACTACGGCTTCCTGGGCTATCCGGTGATGCAGAGCGCGGACATCCTGATCTACCGCGCGAACATGGTCCCGGTGGGCGAGGACCAGGTCTCGCACATCGAGCTGACGCGCGAGCTCGCGCGGCGCTTCAACCACATCTACGGCCAGGAGTCCGGCTTCGAGGAGAAGGCCAAGGCGGCGGTGAAGAAGCTCGGCGCGAAGAAGGCGAAGCGCTACAACGAGCTGCGCGCCGCGTTCCAGGAGAAGGGCGACGAGGCCGCGCTCGCGGCGGCGCGCGACCTCCTCGAGGAGACGCAGAACCTCTCGCTCGGCGACCGCGAGCGCCTGTTCGGCTGGCTCGAGGGCGCGCGCCGCGTCATCCTGCCCGAGCCGCAGCCGCTGCTGACCGCCACGCCGCGGGTGCCGGGGCTCGACGGCGACAAGATGTCGAAGTCGCGCGGCAACGCGATCTTCCTGCGCGAGGAGCCCGCCGAGGTCACGCGCAAGGTGCGCACGATGCAGACCGACCCGGCGCGCGTGCGCCGCAGCGACCCCGGCAATCCCGAGCACTGCCCCGTGTGGCCGCTGCACCAGATCTACTCGGACCAGGCCACGCGCGACTGGGTCTGGAAGGGCTGCACGACCGCGGGCATCGGCTGCCTCGAATGCAAGCAGCCGGTGATCGACGCGATCCTGCGCGAGCAGGCGCCGATGCACGAGCGGGCGCAGAAGTACCTGGACGACCCGCAGCTCGTGCGCAACATCGTCGCCGACGGCTGCGAGAAGGCGCGCGCGATGGCCGAGGAGACGATGGCCGACGTGCGCGAGGCGATGGGCCTCAAGTACACCTGATGGAAGAGCGCCACACGGCCGCCCGAAGGCGCTCGCCCCCTCCCCGAGGGGGGGCGCGACGCCGCGTCAGCGGCTAGCCTGGGGGAGCCCATTTGCCATGTCGACCGAGTCCTCCCTCGACCTCGAGCACCCGTCGCCCGCGCCGAAGCCGCTCGCGCGCGTCTACGGCGAGCCCCTCGTCGAGCTGCCGGCGGACCTCTACATCCCGCCCGAGGCGCTCGAGGTGTTCCTCGAGACCTTCGAGGGGCCGCTCGACCTCCTGCTCTACCTGATCCGCAAGCAGAACATCAACGTGCTCGACATCCCGATGGCGGAGCTCACGCGCCAGTACCTGGGCTACGTCGAGATGATGCGGCGCACGCAGCTCGAGCTCGCCGCCGAGTACCTGCTGATGGCCGCGGTGCTCATCGAGATCAAGTCGCGCCTGTTGCTTCCGCGCCCGCCGGCGGCGCCCGGCGAAGAGGCGGAGGATCCGCGCGCCGAGCTCGTGCGCCGGCTCCTCGAGTACGAGCGCATGAAGGCCGCGGCTCGCGCGATCGACGAGATGCCGCACGCGGAGCGCGACTTCGCCCTCGTGCGGGTCTGGTTCGAGCGCGTCGTGACGCAGCGCTTCGCGAACGTGCAGCCGGAGGATCTCCGCGCCGCGTGGGCGGGGCTCGTGCAGCGCGCGCGCGTCAACCGCCATCACCTCGTCACCCGCGAGCAGCTTTCGGTGCGCGCGGAGATGAGCCGCATCCTGAAGAGCCTCGCGCCGGGCCGCCACGTCGAGTTCACCGTGCTGTTCGCCGAGCACGCCGACGTGCCGCACCTGGTGGTCACGTTCCTCGCGCTGCTCGAGCTCGCGCGCGAGCAGCTCGTCGACCTCGCGCAGGCCGAGGCCTACGCGCCGATCCACGTCCATGCGAAGGGCGAGGCGGGCTTCGCCCTCGCGAGCGATCTGCCATGACCGACGAAAACAGTCGGGCCGAGGCCCGACCCACCGACGACGCGCGGCCCGCCGAGGAGGCGGGCGACCTCGCCGAGATCAAGCGCATCCTCGAGGCGGCGCTGCTCGTCGCCGGCGAGGCGGTCGCCGCGACCGAGCTCGCGCGGCTGTTCGATCCGCCGCTCGACGGCGAGACCGTGCGCAAGCTCCTCGCGGAGCTTCGCACCGACTGGTCGGGCCGCAAGGTCGAGCTGGTGCAGGTCGCGTCGGGCTGGCGCTTCCAGGCCTCGCCCGCGCTGCAGCCCTACCTCGACCGGCTCTCGCCCGAGAAGCCGCCCCGTTATTCGCGCGCGGTCATGGAGACGCTCGCGATCATCGCTTACCAGCAACCCGTCACCCGCGGCGACATCGAGGCCATCCGCGGGGTCGCCGTGTCCACGAACGTCGTGAAGGCGCTCGAGGACCGGCAGTGGATCGAGGTCGTCGGACATCGCGAGACGCCGGGACGCCCGGCGCTCTACGCGACGACGAAGACGTTCCTCGACGACCTCGGCTTGCGCTCCCTGGCGGAGCTGCCCCCCCTGGCCGAGCTCGACGCCTCAACCCTCCTGGAGACTCCCGATGCCCCAGCCAAGGCCGCCGAGGCGGCACTCGCACTCGCGACCCCGATCCTCGGGGCCGATGCGGCAGACGACCATGCACCCGCACCAGACCAGCCTGGCGATGCAGGGGTTCGAGGCGAGCCTGCCGCCTCCGAAACACAAACGCTCCACTGACGAGGTCTTCAGCGAGCCGCAGCGCCTGCACAAGGTGCTGGCGAGCTGCGGCTTCGGCTCGCGCCGCGCGATGGAGGAGCTGATCCTCGCCGGGCGCATCACCGTCAACCGGATGCCCGCGGACATCGGCCAGAAGGTCGGTCCCGGCGACGAGGTCCGCATCAACGGCGAGCCGGTCAAGATCCGCTTCGCGGAGCCGAAGGCGCGCGTGCTCGTCTACCACAAGCCCGCGGGCGAGCTGGTCTCCCGCGACGACCCCGAGGAGCGGCCGACCGTGTTCGGCATGCTGCCCGCGATCAGCGACGGGCGCTGGATCGCCGTCGGCCGCCTCGACTACAACACCGAGGGCCTGCTGCTGTTCACGAACTCGGGCGAGCTCGCGAACCGGCTGATGCATCCGCGCTACGAGGTCGAGCGCGAATACGCGGTGCGCGTGATGGGCCGCCTGACCGACGAGCAGGTGGAGACGCTGAAGCGGGGCGTCGAGCTCGACGACGGCCCGGCGAGGTGCGAGAAGGTCGAGGACGCCGGCGGCGACGAGGACGCGTCGAACCACTGGTACAAGATCGTCGTCAAGGAAGGCCGCAACCGCGAGGTGCGGCGGCTGTTCGAGGCGCTGGGCCTCACCGTCTCGCGCCTGTTGCGGGTGCGCTACGGGCGTGTCGCGATGCCGCCGCAGCTGAAGCGCGGCGAGGTGATGGAGCTCGAGCCGCAGGAAGTCGGCGCGCTGCTCAAGTCCGCGGGCCTGAAGGGACAGGCCGGCGGACCCCAGCAGCCCGCCGGGCAGCGCCAGGGCGGCAAGCCGCACCACGGCAAGCCGCGCCACCAGGCCGGCGGCCCCCGGGCGCGTCGCCGCAAGGAACGCGGCCGGCGAAGGCCGGCCGGGCGGCGGACGCAAGCGCCGCCGCGGGGCGCAAGCGCGGCGGCGCGGGCGGGCAGCCGGGATTCGGCGCCGCGCCGGGCGAGCAGCCGCCGGAGCGCGAGGTCAACGGCAACGTCGCGCAGGGCGCCGGCGTACCGGCCCGGCGAAGGGCCGATGACGTCGCACCGCCCGCGTGGGAGCGGCGCCCGGCGCGGGTCCGCGCGGGCAGCCGGATTCGGCGCCGCGCGAGGCGAGCGCCCGCCGGAGCGCGAGGTCAACGGCAACGTCGCGCGGCCTGGCTCGGCCTACCGGCCCGGCGAAGGGCCGATGACGTCGCACCGCCCGCGCGGAGCGGCGCTCCGGCGCGGGTCCGGGCGGCGCGCCGGCCAGAAGAAGCGCCGGCGTCGCGGCCGCGGCGGCGCGGCGGCAAGGGCGCCGGCCAGCCCCAGCAGCAGAAGTGGGTGGGGTGCGCGACGACGACGAGGCGGCCTAGGGAATCTCTGCGTAACTCCCGCGCGACGATCGCGCACGACGCGGCGGACACGGGCGCCGCCATCGTTGCCCGCCTGGGTCGTGGGGCCGCCGCGAGGGGGCTCGTCAGCGGCTCCCCACCCGGCGCGTCGCGCATCCCGAAGCTAGGCGAGGGGCTTCGGCCCGACGCTTTCAGTCGAGGAACAGGTCCGGCATGAGCGGCTGCCCGGGCTCGACCGCGTAGCGCGCGAAGTCCGTGACGCCCGCCTCGCGCAGGACGTCCTCGTCGAGGAAGAAGTTGCCGGTGCAGCCGCGCGGATCGCGCACGAGGATCGCGTGCGCCGCGTCGGCGACGATCTCCGGCTTGCGCAGCCTTCCCGCATGCCCCGAGACGCCGGGCAGCATCGCGATCGCGGCGGTCATGATCACGGTGCGCGGCCACAACGCGTTGACGCCGATGCCGTCCGCGCGGAATTCCTCGGCGTGGCCGAGCACGCACAGGCTCATGCCCATCTTCGCGATCGTGTAGGCGACGTGCGGGCCGTACCAGCGCGGCGCGAGCGTCGGCGGCGGCGCGAGCGTCAGCACGTGCGGCCCCCGTCCCGCGCGCGCGGCGGCCCGGAGGTGCGGGCACGCCTTCGTCGCGGCGTAGGTCCCGCGGACGTTGACGTCCATCATCAGGTCGTAGCGCTTCATCGGCGTCGCGTCGGTGCCGGTGAGGCTGATCGCGCTCGCGTTGTTGACGAGCACGTCGATGCCGCCGAAGCGCGACGCGGTCGCGGCAACGGCCTCGCCGAGCGAGGCGTCGTCGCGGATGTCGCAGGCGAGCGGCAAAGCGTGGCCGCCGGCGGCTTCGATCTCGCGCGCGGCCGTGTGGATCGTGCCGGGCAGCTTGGGGTTCGGCGCGTCGGTCTTGGCGGCGATCGCGACGTTCGCGCCGTCGCGCGCCGCGCGCACGGCGATCGCGAGCCCGATCCCGCGCGAGCCGCCGGTGACGAACAGCGTCTTTCCCGCGAGCGTCCCGGCCATCGCGCTAGTCGGCGAAGCGCGGCGCGCGCTTCTCGAGGAATGCCGTCACGCCCTCGACGAAGTCGTCGCGCGCCGTGAGGCCGGCGAAGCTCGCGGCCTCGGCGTGGAGCTGCTCGGCGAGCGAGCGGTCGAGCGAGCCGCGGACCAGGCGCTTCGTGCCCGCGAGCGCCTCGCGCGGCCCCTCGACCAGCGTGCGCACGACGCGCTCGACTTCCGCGTCGAGACCGGCGGCCGGGACGACGCGGTTGACGAGCCCGATGTCGAGCGCGCGCGCCGCGTCGAAGCGCTCGGAGAGCAGCAGGATCTCGAGCGCGCGGCGCTGGCCGACGATCCGGGGCAGCGACCAGGTGCCGCCGCCGTCGGGCGTCACGCCGAGCTGCCGGTACGCGCCGGCGAAATAGGCGTCGTCGGCGGCGATCGCGAGGTCGCAGGCGTTCATCAGCGAGAGGCCGAAGCCCGCGACCGCGCCGTGCACGCGCGCGACGACCGGCTGCGGCATGCGCGCGAGCGTCTCGACCACCGTGTGCACGCGCTCGAGAAGCCGGGCGAACTCGCGCCGGCGCTCGTCGGGCGCGTTGCCGAGCGACCGCGCGAACGTGCGGATGTCGCCGCCCGCCATGAAGTGCTTGCCGGCGCCGCGCACGACCAGCACGCGGATCGCCGGGTCGGCCGCGATCGCCGCCGTCGCGGGGACGAGCGCGTCGACCATCGCGAGGTCGAGCACGTTGAGCGCGGCCGGGCGATTCAGCGTGAGCGTCGCGACCGGGCCTTCGCGCGCGAGCAGGACGGAGTCGTTCATCGAGAGATGGGCGGTCGCGCGGCCACGACGGATGCTAGCACCCCGGGGCGGGCTGCCCGGCGGACGCGAGCGCCAGCGCGACGGTCGCGAAGTGGATGTCGACGATGTCGTCGACGTCGTCCGCATAGCCGCCGGCCATCGCGATCGCGATCGGGATGCCGAGGCGGCGCAGCCGCGCGAGCACGAGCCGGTCCCGATCGGCGAGGCCCGCCTTGCTGAGCGCGAGCCGGCCCAGGCGGTCGCCTGCGTAGGGATCCGCGCCGGCGAGGTAGATCGCGAGGTCGGGGCGCGCGCTCGATCGCCCGCGGCAGCACCGTCGATAGCGTGGCGAGGTACGCGTCGTCGCCGGTGCCGTCGGCGAGCTCGACGTCGATCGCGCTCGCGCGCTTGCGGAACGGGAAGTTGCGGCGGCCGTGGATCGACAGCGTCGTCACGTCCGGATCGCCCGCGAAGATCGCCGCGGTGCCGTCGCCCTGGTGCACGTCGAGGTCGACGACGAGCACGCGGCGCGCGCGCCCTCGGCCTGCATCGCGCGCGCCGCGACGGCCGCGTCGTTGAACACGCAGAACCCTTCGCCGAAGTCGCGGTGCGCGTGGTGCGTCCCGCCGGCGAGGTTGATCCCGAGACCGCCGTCGAGCGCGCTGCGGCAGGCGGCGATCGTCGCGCCCGCGGATCGTCGCGAGCGCTCGACCATCGCGGGCGACCACGGGAAGCCGATCCGCCGCTGCGCCAGCGCGTCGAGCCCGCCGCGCGCGACCGCCGCGACGTAGCCCGCGTCGTGCGCGCGCCCGAGCTCCTCGTCCGTGGCCGCGTCCGGCACCCGCATCAGAGGTCCCGCGATCCGCCCGACGCGCTCGCGCAGCTTCGCGTACTTCGCCATCGGGAAGCGGTGGCCGGGCGGCAGCGGGAGGACGAAGTGGTCGGAGGCGTAGAGCATGAAGGCAGGGCGTCGATTTTCGTAGGTAGGGATTGGCGCCGGGGAGGTGCATTTGACGTCGACATCCGGACGTATGCATCGGTTCGACGAAGGACGCTCCGGCGGCAACGGCACCGTCGCCGGTACGCTACCGGCACTGAATGCAATTACCCCAATTCCGTCGGTCTTTCTGGACCCCTCGCCGACGCGGGGATGTCATCGACGGTCGCACTTCGAGGCAGCCAAACCCTATCTCCCTACCTCCGCCCGCTCTTGAACGGCGTGGCCTCCTCGAGCTCGTCGACCGTCCGAGCGACGTCGACGCGCTCCCTCGCGCAGAAATCGGCGATCGCGGCGGCGAAGTCGGGATCGTCCGATCGCGTGCGACGAGCGCGTCTCGACCGGATCGAGGCCGCGCGCGAGCTTGTGGATGCCCTGCGCGCCGCCCTCGAACCGGCCGATGCCGTTCGCGAGGCAGTGCTCGATGGCCTGGTAATAGCAGGCCTCGAAATGCAGCCCGGGGATCGGCTCGACCGCGCCCCAGTGGCGGCCCCAGAGCGTGCGCCCGTCGTGATGGTCGAGCGCGGCGCAGAGCGGACGACCTTCGCGCGAGCCGGTGACCATGACGATCGCGTCGCCGAGCGCCGCGCCGATGCGCTCGAACGCCTCGCGCGTGAGGTAGGGCGTCGAGCCGTGCGCGCGGTAGGTCGCCTCGTAGCACCGGAAGAAGAACGCCCAGTCGCCGGCGTCGAGCGCGCCGCCCGGCTTGCGCTCGAACGTCACGCCGCGCTCGGCCAGCCGGCGGCGGTCCTGCCGGATCTTCTTGCGCTGTCGTGCGAGGGCCGAGAGGAAGTCGTCGAAATCGCGCCAGCCGGCGTTGGTCCAGTGGAACTGCACGCCGCGCCGCGCGACGAGCCCCGTGGCATCCAGCTCGTGCGCATCCCGCCCGGTCGTGAACAGCACGTGCAGCGACGAGTGCGAGCCGTCGGCGACGAGCGCCAGCGCCGCCTCCGCGACGAGGCGCGCCGCGCATCGGCGTCGTCTCCGAGCAGGCGCGGTCCCGTGACCGGCGTGAACGGGACCGCGGCGACGAGCTTCGGGTAGTAGCGCCGGCCGTGGCGGCGGCACGCGTCGGCCATCCCCAATCGAACACGTATTCGCCGTACGAGTGCGCCTTCGCGTAGAGCGGAAGCGCGCCCGCGAGCGCACCGCCGCGCCAGGCGGCGAGGAATCGCGGCGTCCATCCTGTCGCCGGGCTCGCGCAGCCGGAGTCGTGCAGCGCCGAGAGGAAGCCGTGGCGCAGGAACGGCTGGCCGCCGGCGATCACGTCCCAGTCGTCCGCGCGGGATCGACGCGAGCGGCACGTCGGCGCGCACGGTCAGCGCTTCTGGCGGCGACAGCGGCGGCGGGTGGATCTGCGCATGGTCGCCGCCATTCTCGCGGAAAAGCAGGGCCGGACCCCACTAGGGTCGGACCTACTTTCGGCCAACACTGGCAGCGAGTGATCGCCGGCGCTGGAAGTCGGGTCTGACCCTGCTTTCCCGGCGCGGCGAAGTACCCTGTCTGCTACCATCGTCGCATGCACATCGCGCTG
>JBGAHH010000145.1:0-4734 GCA_044226265.1 Casimicrobiaceae bacterium
ATCGGCGGGCGCGCGGATCCCGCGGGCGATCGCGAGGCGATGCGACGCGCGAGCGTCGAGACGGCGATGAAGCGCGAGAAGATGAAGTCGCTGGCGTCGTCGGGCAACGCGCCGGCGTCGGTCGACGCGGTGACGATCGGCGCGGACGAGCGCACGCGCTGGCTCACCGCCGCCTACCGCGAGTCGACGATCCCGGACCGACCGCGCAACTTCATCGGCATGCTGAAGGACGTGCCGCCCGCCGAGATGGAGGCGATGCTGCTCGCGAGCGCGAAGGTCGACGACGACGCGCTGCGCCTGCTCGCGAACGCTCGCGCGCAGGCGGTCAAGGACGCGCTCGTCGGGAAGGGCGTCGCCGGCGAGCGGCTGTTCCTGATCGCGCCGAAGCTCGGCGGCGAGACCGCCGCCCGCGGCGTCGACGCGCCGGCGACGGCCGCGGCGCCGGCGTCGCCCGCTCGCGTCGACCTGGCGCTGCGTTGACGCGGCGCCGCGCGCGAACGTAGCATCGGACTCCCGGCCCGACGACGAAGCGCGCGATGGACGTCCCGATCGAAATCTGGAAGGAACGCCACTGGACGTCCGCGTGGACGCCGGACGAGAACGCGCGCGCGGTCGCGACGCTCGAATCGGGAGGCGTGCTCGTGCTGCCCGACTGCGCCTTCGCGGTGAACGAGGACGAGCGCCGTTTCCTCGATCCGCGCTGGCTCGACGGCTCGCGCAAGAACATCGGCCTCGACGGCGACCAGGTGCGCGGAACCCGTGCGCGGGGCGACGATGCCCGCGCGCTCGCCGCGATGATCGGCCGCTTCGCGCGCCTCGCCGCCGGGCTGGTCGTGCACCTGCTGCCCGCGTACACCGGGCACGTCCGCGGCGCACGCACGAGCTTTCGCCCCGCCGCCGCCGAGGGGCGCGCGCAGTCGCCGCGGCACGACGACACGCGGCTGCACGTCGACGCGTTCCCGTCGCGGCCTTCCGGCGGCGAGCGCATCCTGCGCGTGTTCTGCAACGTGAACCCGTCTGGCGAGGATCGCGTCTGGCGCGTGGGCGAGCCGTTCGCCGACATGGCGGCGCGCTTCCTGCCGGGCATCCGTCCGCAGCCGCCGGGCAAGGCCGCGTTGCTGTCGGCGCTCCGCGTCACCAAGGGGCGGCGCAGCGAGTACGACCACGTGATGCTGCTGCTGCACGATCGCGCGAAGCTCGACACCGGCTACCAGCGCGATTCGCCGCGCCGCGAGGTGCGGTTCGCGCCGGGCACGACCTGGCTGTGCTTCTCCGACCAGGTGATGCACGCCGCGATCTCCGGGCAGCACATGATGGAGCAGACGCTCCACGTGCCGCTCGACGCGATGGTCCATCGGGACCGTTCGCCCTACGCGACGCTGGAGCGCCTGGCCGGCCGCGCGATGGCCTGACCCGGGCCGGCACGCGGCCGGCGCCGGGCCGTTGACGCTACGAATGAGAATCGTTATCATTCGTGGCATGAAGCCCTCCGCGCCCGACGGCGACCCGACGGCCGGCCGTGACGCCGCGCCCCGGCCGGCCGCCGCGAAGCCGCCGACGCCGCGAACGAGCTCGCGGAAGCTCCTGGGCGAGGCCGGCGAGCTCGTGATCGAGCACGAGGGCCGCGACTACCGGCTGCGGATCACGCAGAACGGCAAGCTGATCCTCACCGCCTGACCGCGCATCGTCCACCCGGCGCGACGAAGGCCGCGCGCCGACCACGCCAGCCAGCCGTCCGCGCGCGGATGCCAGCCAGCGTGCCCCGATCGAAGGGACACCTGGGTGCACGCCGTCCGCCTGGAACCGCCTCCCGCTGCCGTCCCGCCGACGCGTGATCGTCGCGTCGCGCGCGCGAGGCTCGTCGCCGTCGGCGCGCGAACGAGGCCGGCCGGATACGCGCGGCGTCGCCCGAGCTGGCCCGCGATCGCGTTCATCGTCGCGGTCCACGCGATCCTGATCGCGGCGTTCGTCGCGCGGACCGACCCATTGCGCATCTCGAAGCCGCCTTCGGCGATCGTCGTGTCGCTCGTGACCCCGCAGGAGCCGCCGAAGCCTCCGCCGCCGCCGAAGCCGCGGCCCATGCCGGCGAAGGCGATCGCGCCGATGCCGGTCGTCGCGCCGCCGCCGGTCGTCGTTCCCGAGGTCCCGCGCATGCAGGAACTTCCGGCGATCACGTTGCCGCCGTCGCCTCCGGATCCCGTGCCGTCGCCTGCCGTGAGCGCGCCCGTCGCGCCCGTCGCCGCGGCGCCGGCGATCGCGCCGCTCGTTCCGCCGCGATTCGACGCCGCCTACCTCGACAATCCGGCGCCGATCTATCCGGCGATCGCGCGCCGCCAGGGCGAGCAGGGCCGCGTGCTCCTGCGCGTGAGCGTCGCCGCCGACGGGCGCGCCGCGAGCGTCGAGATCGCGGCGTCGAGCGGCTCCGAGCGGCTGGACCGCGCCGCGCTCGACGCGGTCCGCCGGTGGCGCTTCGTGCCTGCGCGCCGCGGCGACGAGGCGGTCGCCGCGCAGGTGCTGGTGCCCGTCGCATTCTCGCTCGACCGCGCGTAAGCCGTTCCATTGCGCGCGCTCCGCCGCGGCCCCACAATCCGGCGGCCTGTCCACGATCGAAAGGGGAGACGCGTGAAGAAGATCGTCGTGACGTTGATCGCCGCCGCGATGCTGCCGGCCGCCGCGCTCGCGGCCACGCCCGAGCAGGAGAAGTCGTTCGTCGCCGCGTACAAGAAGGCGTACGAGGCGAAGGACGCGAGGACGCTCGAGTCGTTGCTCTACACGAAGGGCGCCGACCCGCAGGCGCTCGGCTTCTACAAGATGATGATGACCGAGGGCATGGGCTCGAAGATCTCGTCGATCGCGCTTGAACCGCTCGACGCCGCCGACAAGGCGGACGCCGCGAAGGCGATGCCGGGCCCGGGCGGCAAGTCGTTCAAGCTGACGCTGACGCCGGTGCGCAAGCTCGTGATCAAGCGCACGAGCCAGGACGCGAGCGGCACGTCGTCGTCGACCTCGCAGGTCTACGTGGCCGAGGCCGACGGCAAGCTCGTGATTCCGGTGCCGGGGCCCGCCAAGTAGCCCTGGTCGCCTCGCGGACCCGTCGCCGCTCCCGGTGAGCAAGTCGTCGTTCCCGCTGCCGGAGCACGAGGCCCTGCGCCGCGCGGTCGCGTGGCTCGCCGAGCGGGGACGCTGGACGCCCGAGCGGATCGACGAGGCGGCGAGGCGCTTCGACCTGTCGCCGACCGACGAGGCGTTCCTGCTGCGCGAGTGCGGCAGGATCGACGACGAGGAACGCGCGCGAGGGCGGTCGCGGTAGGCGGCAGTTCACGCGGTCGACGGACGGCCGGTCGATGCCCGTCGCCGCGCACGGGGTCGCCAAAATGAAAAAGGCGACGGCCGCGGCCGTCGCCTTCGGGGTGGAACACTCCGGGACGCGTCGCGGTGCGCCCGACGCCGGCGGCCTCATCGCGCTGCCCGATGACGCGTAGCGTCGAGCGTCGGCCGCCGCGGCGATCGCAATCACGCGTCGTCGATCCCCGCGAGCGGGGCCCCTCGCCGACGCAGCGACGCCGCTACACGCGCCGCTTGTACTCGCCGGTGCGGGTGTCGACCTCGATGCGGTCGCCGGTGTTCACGAACAGCGGTACCGGGACCTCGAAGCCGGTCGCGAGCTTCGCGGGCTTCAGCACCTTGCCCGACGTGTCGCCCTTCACCGCGGGCTCGGTGTAGACGACCTCGCGAACGACGGTGTTCGGCAGCTCGACGGCGATCGCGCGGCCCTCGTAGAAGGTGATCTCGCAGGTGAGGCCTTCCTCGAGGTAGTTGAGCGCGTCGCCCATCGATTCCTTCTCGACCTCGTACTGGTTGAACTCGCCGTCCATGAACACGAACATCGGGTCGGAGAAGTACGAGTAGGTCACTTCCTTCTTGTCGAGCTGGATCGTCTCGAACTTCTCGTCGGCGCGGTAGATCGTCTCGGTGCCGGTGCCCGAGAGGAGGTTGCGCAGCTTCATCTTGACGACGGACGCGTTGCGGCCGGACTTCGAGAACTCGGCGCGCTGCACGACCATCGGATCCTTGCCGACCATGATCACGTTGCCGGCCCGGACTTCCTGGGCGATCTTCATGGGTGTCTCCGCGGGCGGCGGGGCGCGGGGGCCGGGCCGACCGGTAGGTGTTGGTTGGGTTGGGAAAACCGATAATTATAACTGTTTTTCGACCCAATGCACCAGCCCCGCCGCCAAGTCCGGCTGGCGCGCGAGGCGATCCGCCCAGCCCCGGCCGTGCGCCGCGAGCTCGCCCCGCGAGCGCTCGAACGGCCCCCAGGCGGCGGCGAGCGCCGGCCCGTCGCCGCGATTGAGCGCGCCGGCGAACGCGCGCGCCGCCGCGGCGGCGTCCGCCGGCACCCCGTCGAGCCAGCGGTCGAGGAACGCGTCGAGCTTCGCGAGGTGGGCGTCGGCCTCCTGCGGGTACGCGTGCCACGCGAACGGCAGCGCGGCCCACTGGGCGCGCACGAATGAATCCTCGCCGCGCACGATCGCGCAGTCGCACGACCAAAGCAGCGCGTCGAAGTCGCGTTGCGGGACGAACGGGATCGACGCGAGCATGAGCGCACCGCGCGAGGCCGGCTCGCCGGGGCGCGGGACGCGCCCGCCGCACCAGCGGTCGATCGCGCCCGTCGCCACGCCCTCGGGAACGAGCGCGACGATCGGCGCGTCGCCGTCGGCCCACGCGTCGAAC
>JBGAHH010000146.1:0-4732 GCA_044226265.1 Casimicrobiaceae bacterium
GCCACACGTCGAAGGCGCCGCTCGCGGCGAGGCCGGGAATGGCCGCGATCGTCTCCGCGTCCAGACGCTCGTCGAGGTCGAGCATGACGATCCAGTCGGCGCCCGCACCGAACCGCTCGATCGCCTCGTTGCGGGCGGACGCGAAATCGCGGAACGCCGCGGTCTCGACCCGTGCGCCGCGCTCGCGCGCGATCGCGACCGTGCGGTCCGTCGAGCCCGTGTCGAGCAGGCACCGGTCCCGCGTCAGCGGCGCGAACTGGTCGAGGAAGCCGCCGACCGCGAGCTCCTCGTCCCGGCAGATCGCGACGACGCGGATCTCGGGCGGCGCGGAGTCGCGCGGGGGCGTGAGCTCGCGGAAGGGCGGCGGCGATGCGGTAGGCAGCGGCATGTCCTCGCGCGGGTCCCGGCGCCCCGGTACCGGGAGTGTAGTCGAGCGCGCCGCGCCGGCTCGCGGCCGGGACCGGCCCCGGCGAGCTGCCCGAGGTTCGCCATGATCGTTCGCCGGTTCGCCATGGACTTCGGACGCCGGAATGCTCTAATGGCGCCCGACACGAACGTCGTCGGGGATTCTCCATGCGGATCGGCGGTGCCCCCCTCTTCGCGCTCGCCGCGCTCGCGCTCGGCGCCGGGCTCGCGTCGACGCCCGCGCTCGCCCAGGTCGACCGCTTCTCCCCCCAGGGCGAGGCGAAAGGCGTCCGCCAGGCGACCGCGCGCTTCGCGAAGCCGATGGTCGCGTTCGGCGACCCGCGGCTCCCCGATCCTTTCGAGATCGACTGCCCCGAGAAGGGCGCGGGCCGCTGGGCCGACACGCGCAACTGGGTGTACGACTTCGCGCGCGATCTTCCCGCCGGCGTCCGGTGCACGTTCACGCTCAAGTCCGGCCTCGCTTCGGTCGACGGCACGTCCGTTCCCGGGGGCGCGCGCTACGCGTTCTCGACCGGCGGCCCGGCGATCGTGCGGAGCCTGCCCTGGGAAGGCGCGCGGATCGACGAGAACCAGGTGTTCATCCTCGGGCTCGACGCGCCCGCGAAGCCCGAGACGATCGCCGCGAACGCGCGCTGCGTCGCGTCCGGCGTCAACGAGGAGATCGGCGTGCGGCTCGTGACCGGCGACGAGCGCCGCACGATCCTCGACAACCGCAAGTCGTTCGCCGCGTCGTACCTGCGCGCGGTCCTGCTCGACGGCGACGAGGGCCGCTCGCGCGCGTTCCTGTTCCGGTTGCCGGCGACCGGAAGCGACCGCGAGCGGTTCCTTCGGCTTCGCGATGCGCCCGACTCGCCGCTCGTCACGCTGGCGTGCGCGCGCACGCTTCCCGCCGACGCCGAGGTGAAGCTCGTGTGGGGCCGCGGCATCGCGGCGACGACCGGCATCGCGACGGCCCAGGCGCGCTCGATCGCGTTCCGCGTGCGGCCTTCGTTCCGCGCATCGTTCAGCTGCGACCGCGTCAACAAGGACGCGCAGTGCATCCCGATCCTGCCGATGACGCTGAATTTCTCGGCGCCGATCGCGCGCGCCGACGCCGCGAAGATCCGCCTCGTCGACGCCGCCGGCAAGCCGACGCCGGCGAAGCTGCCGAAGGACGACGGCGGCGGCGTCACGTCGGTGACGTTCGGTCCGGGGCTCGCCGAGAAGCAGCGCTTCCGCCTCGAGCTGCCCGAGGGCCTGAAGGACGACGCCGGCCGCGCGCTCGCGAACGCGCGCTCGTTCCCGCTCGCGGTCCGCACCGACGAGGCGCCGCCGCTCGCGAAGTTCGCCGCCGACTTCGGCATCCTCGAGCGCGTGCTGCCCAGGGCCGGCAAGCCGATGCTGCCGGTCACGGTCCGCAACGTCGAGGCGACGATCCCCGGCGGCGCGAGCGCGGTGAAGACCGCCGCGGCGAAGGGCGCCGCTCCGATTCCCGGAAGCGTCGCGCGCGTCGCGCCCGGCGACGACGCGACGATCATCGCGTGGTTCCGTCGGCTCGCGTACGCCAACAAGATCGAGCGGGAGTACGACGGCAAGACCGACACCTGGACCGTCAAGCGCAACGGCTACGCGACTTCGATCTTCAACACCGCCGACGCGGTGACGAAGCTCGAGGTGCCGAAGCCGCTCGGCCCGAAGGCATTCGAGGTCGTCGGCATCCCGCTGCCGCAGGCCGGCTTCTACGTCGTCGAGCTCGCGAGCCCGAAGCTCGGCGCGGCGCTGATCGGCGACGACAAGGCGTTCCACGTGCGCGCGGCGGCGCTCGTCACGGACCTGTCGGTCCACGTGAAGCTCGGCCGCGAGTCGTCGCTCGTCTGGGTCACGCGGCTCTCGGACGCCTCGGTCGTGCCGAACGCGATCGTCGCGGTGCGCGATTGCCGCAACAAGGTCCACTGGGAAGGCCGCACCGACGCGTCGGGCATCGCGCGCATCGCGGCCGCGCTGCCGCCGCGCGACGACCTGCCGGCTTGCGCCGGCGAGGACGACCAGCGCGAGTACTTCGTGACGGCGCGCACGGCGGACGATACGGCGTTCGCGTTCACGAGCTGGGGCGAGGGCATCGCGCCTTGGCGCTACAACGTGCCGACCGGGCGCTGGGACGGTCCCTACGTCGCGCACGCGGTCACCGACCGCCCGCTGGTGCGCACCGGCGAGACCGTATCGATGAAGGTGTTCGTCCGCAGGCAGACCGCCGCGGGCTTCGCGCTCGTCGCGCGAGGCGACCTCGGCGGCACGCTCACGATCCGCCACCAGGGCTCGGAGAAGGAGTACTCGGTGCCGGTGCGCTGGGCGGGCACAGGCTCCCCGGCGTCAGGCGAGGCCGCGTTCGTCGTGCCGAAGGACGCGTACGCCGGCGCCTACCAGGTGTTCGTGAACGACACGCTCTCGCCCGGCGCGAAGGAGGCGCAGCAGCGCCTCGCCGGCAGCTTCCGCGTCGAAGCGTTCCGCGTGCCGCTGATGCGCGCGCGCCTGCAGCCGGTCGGAGCGCCGCTCGTGCAGCCGCGCGAGGTCGGCCTCGACATCCAGGTGAGCTACCTGTCCGGCGGCGGCGCGGGCGGGCTGCCCGCGACGCTGCGCACGCAGGTCGAGCGACGCGACGTGTCGTTCCCCGACTACGACGACTACGCGTTCGCCGGCGGCGACGTGAAGGAAGGGCGCGAGGACGACGGCGACGCCTACGCGCGGGCCGGCGCGTTCACGTTCGCCGATCCCGACGCCGTCGACGAGAGCGGGCGCCCGGCCCCGCCGGTGCGCGGCGCCGAGATGCCGCTCACGCTCGACGCGGCCGGCGGCGCGCGAGCGACGATCCGCGACGTTCCCGCGTCCGACGCGCCGCAGGACCTCCTCGCCGAGCTCGAGTACCGCGATCCCAACGGCGAGACGCTCACCGCGTCGACGCGCGCGACGCTGTGGCCGGCGGCGCTCGTGCTCGGCCTCAAGCCGGACAGCTGGGTCGCGTCGAAGGACCGCGTCAAGTTCACCGTCGTCGCGCTCGACCTCGCCGGCAAGCCGGTGGCCGGTGTCGAAGTCCGCACCGACGCCTTCGTGCGCGAGACCTACTCGCATCGCCGCCGGCTGATCGGCGGCTTCTACGCGTACGAGCACGGCGACGAGACGAAGCGCGCTGGCGACCTTTGCCGCGGCACGACCGACCGGCTCGGGATGCTCGTCTGCGAAATGGCGCCACCTGCGACCGGCAGCCTCATCCTGCGCGCGCGAGCCGCCGATGCGGCCGGTCGGCCGGTCGTCGCGCGCGCGGAGACCCTCGTCGCGGGCGACGACGACGCATGGCTCGCGGCTTCGGACAACGACCGGTTCGACCTCCTGCCCGAGGCGAAGCGCTACGAGCCCGGCGCGACCGCGCGATTCCAGGTGCGCACGCCGTTCCGCGAGTCGACGGCGCTGGTCACGCTCGAGCGCGAAGGCGTGCTCGACGCGTTCGTCACGCGGATCGATCGCGCGAATCCGGTGCTCGAGGTGCCGCTCAAGGGCGGCTACGCGCCGAACGTGTTCGTCTCGGCGCTGCTCGTCCGCGGCCGCATCGGCGACGCGCAGCCGACCGCGATGATCGACCTCGGCAAGCCCGCGTTCAAGATGGGGCTCGCGGAGATCCGCGTCGGCTGGGCCGCGCACGAGCTCGCGGTGCGCGTCGCGACGCCGAAGGAAACGTTCCGCACGCGCGACAAGGTGCCGGTGTCCATCGCCGTACGGCGGCCGGACGGCAGCGCGCCGCCGCCGGGGAGCGAGATCGCGCTCGCGGCCGTCGACGAGGGCCTGCTCGAGCTGATGCCGAACGCGTCGTGGAAGCTGCTCGACGCGATGATGGCGCGGCGCGGCGAGGAGGTCGAGACGGCGACCGCGCAGATGCAGGTCATCGGCAAGCGCCACTTCGGCCGCAAGGCGGTCGCGGCGGGCGGCGGAGGCGGGCGCTCCCCGTCGCGCGAGCTGTTCGACACGCTGCTGGCCTGGAAGGCGCGCGTGCCGCTCGACGAGCGGGGCGATGCGACGGTCGAGGTGCCGCTCAACGACTCGCTGACGAGCTTCCGGATCGTCGCGGTCGCGTCATCGGGTGCCGGGCTCTTCGGCACCGGCGAGGCGACGATCCGCTCGTCGCAGGACCTGATGCTCCTCGCGGGCCTTCCGCCCCTCGTGCGCGACGGCGATCGCTTCCGTGCGATCGTCACGGTGCGCAACGCCTCGCCGCGCGCGCTCGACGTCGCGGTGAACGCGCAGGCGACGGCGGGCGGTCGCGCGATCGGCGGCCTCG
>JBGAHH010000031.1:0-40271 GCA_044226265.1 Casimicrobiaceae bacterium
TCGCCCTCGTGGTTGCTCTGGAACGCGGAAAGCGCGAATCCCGCGGCCTTCGCCCGGCGGGCGAGCCGGTCGTGGATGTCCGCGAGCGTCTCGTGCCCGTAGATCGAAGGCTCGCGGGTGCCGAGCAGGTTGAGGTTGGGTCCCTGGAGCACCAGGATCGTCCGGCTGCCGGACGACCCGGGTTCCGTGGACTTGGGCTTGCGCGAGGCGGCGGACATCGGACGCCTGCCTTCCCGGAAGTCGAAAGGCGGGCAGTTTGCCGCCGTTGCCGGCGAATTGTCCAGTCTTGACGGCAGATCGCGTTGGAGCGTCCGGGGATAGCCCCGGGACGCCGCGGCGATCGCCGGCGCCGGTCCCTACGGGCGATCACGGCTCCGTGACGACGGCGCTGCGGAGGATGACAGCCGGCGGACGCGTCGACGCCCGGGACGTTGCCAACCGTTCAGGCGAGATTCATAGGAGTTGGCCGAGGATCGACGTCAGTTGCTGCTCCTTGAGCGGTCCGAGCTGGGTGTGCGCGACCCGGCCCTCGCGATCGACGATGACGGTGAACGGGAGCGCCATGATCGTGTTTCCGAGCGACTTCGAGAGCTCCATCGCCCCGTACCCGCCGATCAGCGCCGGGTAGTTCAAGCCCAGCTCGGTGGCGAATTGCTTCACTTTGTCGGCCTGATCGACGGCGATGCCGACGAATTGCACGCCCTTGGGGCCGCTGTCCCGCTGGATCCGCGTGAACATCGGCATCTCCTCGCGGCAGGGAGCGCACCAGGTCGCCCAGAAATTGACGACCAGGACCTTGCCCTTCCACTGCGAGAGCGATTCGTCCTTGCCTTCGGGATCCGGAAGCGTGAGCCCGAGAAGCGCGGTGGCCGGCTGGCCGGTCGCATCCGAATGCGAAAGCTTCGACTGGGCGAACCAGGCCCCGGCGGCGAGCGCGAGGACCGCGGCGCCGATCAGGAGCCAGCGCGATCGCAGGATGCTCATCTCGCGGGGAGTTCCATGAAGGTAAGCGCTCGCTCTCAGTTCAGTTGAAGTAGCTCTTCTTCCGCGGGCTCGCTTCGACCGGCGGCCCGGGCGGCGCGCCCGCCGCCGGCAATTCGAGCGCGAGCGTCTGGCGTTGGGGCGGATAGCAGACGCCCGCGTCCGCGCAGCCCTGCGAATCCGCGGTCAGGGTCACCTTGCCGCCCGCCTTGCCGCCCTTCAGCGGAAGCCGGATGACCGCCGGTCCCCGGTAGATCGTCGACTTGCCGAAGAACTCGTCCTCGTGGACCGTGCCTGGCGGGAGCGCCGGCGCGCCGGGCGACGAGGACGCCGGCTCGACGACGAACCTGAGCTTGTCGCGGTAGAGGTAATAGCCGTCGGCGACGTCGAACCGAATCTCGATCGTGCCCGCGTCCAGCGCGCGGGCCGACAGCCGGAAGGCCTCTTCGGCCGGCAACAGCTTCGGCCCGGCGGCTTCTCCGTGGGTCGCGAACGCCGCCAGCGCCACGATCGCCGTCGCCGCCCGCGCTGCGGCGAGCGAGCGCTCACCCCGGGCGCGTCTCCGATTCGATCCAGGCGAGGTAGTCGGGCGAGGCATCGGTAAGGGGGACCGCGACGATCTCGGGAAGTTCGTAGGGGTGGCCCTTGCGGATCGCCGCCTCGACCCGCGGCCAGGCCGCGGCGGTGGTCTTGGCGGAAAGCGGAATCTCGCTCGCCGTTTCGACCCGCCCGCGCCAGTGATAGAGTGACTCGACCGGCGCGCCGATCTGCACACAGGCGGCGAGCCTCGCCTCCACCAGCTCCCGCGCCAGGCGTCGGGCGGCGTCGAGGTCGGGAAGGCTCGTGAGCACCAGGATCGCCGCGGCGGGCAAGGAGCCCTCCATGCGCTTTCTCGCCTTCGCGATTGTACTGAGTTTCCCCGTCCTCGATCTGCTGGCGACCGCGCGCTTCGCGCGCTGGACCGGCATCTCGACGTGGATCTGGCTCGCGGGCGGGCTCGTCGCCGGCGTCGCGCTCCTGCGCAACGAGCGCGTCGCGTTCCACGCGCGCACGGTCGCCGCGATGCACGGCGAGGCGTCGATGCTGCGCGAGCTGCTCGACAGCGGCCGCAAGGTGCTCGCGGGCTTCCTGTTCATCCTGCCCGGCGTCATGAGCGACCTGTTCGCCTTGGGCCTGTTGCTGTTGCCCATCAATACCGGGCTCAAGACGCAGTCCGCCATGCGCGGGGGCGCGATCGACGGCGATTTTCGCAGGCTCGATTAGCGGCTCAGCCGTTCGCTCGGTCAAGCGGACGCGCTTCGCGCGCCGCTCACCTCGAAAGGAACCGCTTCCGCTTCGCTGTCGCGGCGGACGCACGGTCGTGCGCCGCTGGATGTGAGCTTCGGGAACGGTTTGGCGAACGCGCTGCGTCGCGCCCTCTCGACCGGTGCCGGATCGACCCGTCGCTCCAGGCGTCTCCGCATCGGCAGACTCCGCGAAATGTTCCAGCGACTCGCTTGACGGGGCGGCGGATCGCTCGGTCAAGCGGACGCGCTTCGCGCGCCGCTCACCTCGAAAGGAACCGCTTCCGCTTCGCTGTCGCGTCGGACGCACGGTCGTGCGCCGCTGGATGTGAGCTTCGGCCACGGTGTGCCGAATTCGCCGCGTGGTGCCTTCTCGGCCGGTGCCGGAATGACGCGTCGCTCAAGCCTTCGCCACCGTGAGGACTCGGCGCAATTGTCCGGCGACTCCCTCAAACGATGCGTCGCCCTAGCACCGGTCGAGAGGGCGCGACGCAGCGCATTCGCCTAACCGTTCCCGAAGCTCGGGCCATGCGGCGCACGACCGTGCGTCCGCCAGCGAAACGCAGTGAACGCGCCACCTGCGAGGTGAGCGGCGCGCGAAGCGCGTCCGCTCGACCGAGCCCCCGAAGCTCAACGCCACACCACGCCACCGTCATTTCATGCGGTCGAGAATGGTGGGATGCGCCTTCCCCGCGCGCGCGTACGCCCACGCCATCATGACGAGCCCCGCCGCGATCATCGGCAGGCTCAGCCACTGGCCCATCGAGAGCCCGAGCGCGAGCGTGCCGAGGAAGGCGTCGGGCTCGCGCGCGTACTCGACGACGAAGCGCGCCGCGCCGTAGCCCACGAGGAACAGGCCGGACACCGCGCCCATCGGACGCGGCCGGTTGCCGTACGTCCACAGGATCGCGAACAGCAGCACGCCCTCGAGCCCGAACTCGTAGAGCTGCGACGGGTGGCGCGCGAGCGTGTCGACCTGCGGGAACACCATGCCCCAGTCGGCGCCGGTCGGGCGCCCCCACAGCTCGCCGTTGATGAAGTTGCCCATGCGCCCGGCCGCGAGCCCGAGCGGCACGAGGGGCGCGACGAAATCGGTGACGTCGAGCCAGCGCTTGCCGCGCCGGCGCGCGTAGAGCCACAGCGCGAGCAGGACGCCGATCAGCCCGCCGTGGAAGCTCATGCCGCCCTGCCACACCGCGACGATCTCGAGCGGATGCGCGAGGTAGTAGAGCGGCTTGTAGAACAACACGTAGCCGAGCCGCCCGCCGAGGATCACGCCGAAGACGCCGTAGAACAGCATGTCGTCGACGTCCTGCGGGCGCCAGCCGGTGAGCAGGTTGCGGTTCGCGCGCACCCGGCCCAGCACGAGGAACAGCACGAAGCCGACGACGTACATGAGCCCGTACCAGCGGACGGCCAGCGGCCCCAGCTGGAGCGCGATCGGGTCGAACTGCGGATGGACGATCGTCATCGGCTCGAAGGCAGGCTCGCCGCCGCACGCGCCTCGGCGACGAAGGCGCGCGTGAGCGGCGAATCGTCGGCGGCGCGCCATGCGAGCCCGACCTCGACGCGCGGGCCGCGCTCCGCCAGCGGGCGGTATACCACACCGTCGCGCCCGAGGTGCTCGAGCGAGGCCGGCACCAGCGACACGCCCATCCCGCCCGCGACCAGGCTCACGATCGTCTGCATCTGGATCGCCTCCTGGCCGATGCGCGGCGAGAAGCCCGCGGCGCGGCACAGCGCGACGATCGCATCGTGCAGGTCGGGCGCGACCTCGCGCGGGAACAGGATGAACGGCTCGCCCGCCAGGCGTCGGATCGGCACGCGCGAGGGCCAGCGGCGGCGCGACGGAAGCGCTGCGATCATCGGCTCGCGGTGCAGCGGCTCGTAGGCGAGGGACGCCGGGACCGCGCCCGCGATCAGGAAGCCCACGTCGAGGTCGCCCGCGGCGAGAGCGGGCACCTGCACGTCGGTGGTCGCCTCGCGCAGCGCGAGCCGCACGCCCGGGCGCCGCGCTCGGAACGCCGGCACGATCCGCGGCAGCACGTTGTAGGACGCGGTGCTCACGAAGCCGATCGCGAGCGTCCCGGCCTCGCCCGCGGCGTACTGCCGCGCGTTCTGGCGCAGCGCCTCCGCGTCGCGCAGGAGCCGGCGCGCCTCGGGCAGCAGCGCCGCGCCCGCCCCGGTCAGCGTCACGCCGCGCGCGCCGCGGCGGAACAGCGCGGTGCCGAGCTCCTCCTCGAGCGCGCGGATCGCGCGCGAGAGCGGCGGCTGCGCGATGTGGAGCGCCAGCGCGGCGCGCCCGACGTTGAGCGTGTCGCCGACCGCGACGAAATAGCGCAGGTGCCGGAGCTCCATGCCGTCGGATCATACCTGTCAGGTATCGTTTCAGCCAAAAGATGTATTGGACGGTATGGCCGACGGCGCGAGAGACTCGCCTTCCCATGCCCGGAACCCCCCCGACTTCCCGCGCGCTGCCCTACGGCGCGCTCGTGCTGACCTCCGCCCTGTGGGCGAGCAGCGCGGTGTCGGCGCGCGGGCTGCTCGATTCGCTCGCGCCCGCGTGGCTCGCGGCATTGCGATGGATCGTCGTGCTCGTCGCGCTCGCGCCGTTCGCGTGGCGCGACCGGGGGGCGATCGCGGACGCCTATGCGCGCCACTTCCGGTCGCTCGCCGCGTTCGCGGTCGTCGGCTTCGCCCCGCAGACCTACCTCGTCTATCTCGGGCTCGTCGGGACGTCGGCGATCAACCTGGGCCTGCTCAACTCGGCGATCCCGGTGCTGATCGTCGCGATCGCCGCGGCGCTCCACCACCGCAGGCCGCGGCCGCTCGAGCTCGCGGGCATCGCGCTGTCGCTCGCCGGCGTCGTCGTCATCATCGCGCGCGGCCGGCTCTCGACGCTCGCGTCGCTCGCGATCAACGGCCACGACCTGGTGATCCTCGTCGGCATGGGCGTGTGGGCCTACTACACGGTCCGGCTCGCGCGGCGCGACGACGGCCTCCGGTTCCCGGCGTTCATGTTCGCCGCGGGCCTCCTCGGCCTCGCGATGATCGTGCCGGCGCTCGCGTACGAAGCCGCGACGCACCGCATCGCGATGCCGAGCCCGGCCGGGTGGGCGGGCGTCGCCTACCTCGGCGTGCTGCCGACGCTCGTCGCGATGATGATGTTCGCCTGGGGCATCCGCCACGTCGGCCCGGTGCAGGCGGGCCTGTTCACGCACCTGGTCCCGGTGTTCGCCGCGCTGTTCGCGACGCTGCTGCTCGGCGAGACGCTGCACGCGTTCCACGCGGCGGGATTCGCGCTCGTCGCCGGCGGCGCGGTCCTGGGCTGCCTGCGTCCCGATAGCGGCGCGGCGGGCGCGAAGCTCGCCGTCGCGGCCGGCGGGCCGGGCGAGCGGCGCGGCTGACCCGACCGCGGCGTAGAATCGCGGCCCTGCTTCCCTTCCGCTTCCGACCCGGAGTCGACCGATGGCGCTCAACCGACGCTCCCGCCTCATCACCCACGGCATCGCCCGCTCGCCCAACCGCGCGATGCTGCGCGCCGTCGGCTTCGGCGACGGCGACTTCGAGAAGCCGATCGTCGGCGTCGCGAACGGCCACTCGACGATGAACCCCTGCAACGCGGGCATCCAGCCGCTCGTCGACCGCGCGATGGACGCGCTCAAGGGCGCGGGCGCGATGCCCCAGGTGTTCGGCGTGCCGACCGTCACCGACGGCATCGGCATGGGCACCGAGGGCATGAAGTACTCGCTCGTCTCGCGCGAGGTGATCGCCGACGCGATCGAGACCTCGGTGAACGGCCAGTGCATGGACGGCCTGCTCGTCGTCGGCGGCTGCGACAAGAACATGCCCGCCGGCGCGATCGCGATGGCGCGCATCAACGTGCCGTCCATCTACGTCTACGCAGGCACGATCAAGCCGGGTCACTGGAAGGGCCAGGCGCTCACGATCGTCTCGGCGTTCGAGGCGGTCGGCGCCTACGCCGCCGGCAAGCTGTCGAAGGAGGACTACGACGGCGTCGAGCACCACGCCTGCCCGTCGGTCGGCGCGTGCGGCGGCATGTTCACGGCGAACACGATGAGCTCGTCGTTCGAGGCGCTCGGGATCTCGCTCCTCGGCAGCTCGCAGATGGCCTCGCCCGACCCGGAGAAGGCCGACTCGTCCGCCGAGAGCGCGAAGGTGCTCGTCGAGGCGATCCGGCGCGACCTGAAGCCCCGCGACATCATCACGCGCAAGTCGATCGAGAACGCGATCGCGCTCGTGATGGCGACCGGCGGGTCGACCAACGCCGTGCTGCACTTCCTCGCGATCGCGTCCGCCGCGGGCGTCGAGTGGACGATCGACGACTTCGAGCGCGTGCGCAAACGCGTTCCGGTGCTGTGCGACCTGAAGCCGTCGGGCCGCTACGTGGCCACCGACTTCCACGCCGCGGGCGGCGTGCCGCAGGTGCTGAAGATGCTGCTCGCGCACGGGCTCCTCCACGGCGATTGCATGACGATCACCGGCCGCACGATCGGCGAGGAGCTCGAGCACGTTCCGGCCGAGCCGCGCAGCGACCAGGACGTGATCCGCCCGTGGTCGAAGCCGATGTACGCGCAGGGCCACCTCGCGATCCTGAAGGGCAACCTCGCGCCGGAAGGCTGCGTCGCGAAGATCACCGGCCTCAAGAGCCCGGTCATCACAGGCCCCGCGCGCGTGTTCGACTCCGAGCCGCAGTGCATGGAGGCGATCATGGCGAAGAAGATCCGCGCCGGCGACGTCGTCGTCATCCGGTACGAAGGTCCGAAAGGCGGCCCGGGCATGCAGGAGATGCTCGCTCCGACCTCGGCGCTGATCGGGCAAGGCCTGGGCGAGTCCGTCGGCCTCGTCACCGACGGCCGCTTCTCCGGCGGCACCTGGGGCATGGTCGTGGGCCACGTCGCGCCAGAGGCGCAGGAGGGCGGGCTGATCGCGCTCGTGCACGAGGGCGACTCGATCACGATCGACGCGCACAAGCTGCTTCTCCAGCTCAACGTCGACGACGCCGAGATCGTGCGCCGGCGCGCGGCGTGGAAGGCGCCCGCGCCGCGGTACACGAAGGGGCTTCTCGCCAAGTACACGAAGCTCGTGTCGACGGCCAGCCTCGGCGCGATCACCGACAACGCGTGAGCGGGGCGGGCGTCCTCTCGCCGTCGGCGCGGCGCGTGCAGGACGCGCTCGCCGCGGCGGGGCTCGACTGCCGGATCATCGAGCACGCCGCGTCGGCGCGCACGTCGGCCGAGGCGGCGTCGCTGCTCGGCTGCGAGGTCGCGCAGATCGCGAAGTCGCTCGTGTTCCGGCGAGGCGCCGCGGACGGAGCGGTGCTCGTGATCGCGAGCGGCGCGAACCGCGTCGACGAGTCCAAGGTCGCGGCCGTACTCGGCGAGCCGATCGCCCGCGCAGACGCGGCGTTCGTACGCGCCGCGACCGGCTACGCGATCGGCGGCATCCCGCCGCTGGGCCACGCGACCGCGATGCCGGTCCTCGTCGACCGCGACCTCCTGCGCTACGAGGTCGTCTACGCCGCCGGCGGGACTCCGAACGCGCTGTTCCCGATCGCGCCTGCCGACCTCGTCAGGGCGAGCGGCGGGACCCTCGCCGATATCGCGCTAGAGCGCTAGCGGGGTCGCTGCGTCGGCGAGGGGCCCCGGAGCGTAGCGACGGGGATCGACGACGCGCGCTTGCGATCCCCGCCGCGGCCGACGCGAAATGCTGCGCGCCACGACGACCGTCCAAAGAGGCCGCTTGCGCGGCCCCAGCGGATCGTCTACTTTCCGGCCTCCGGCACTCGCGCCGGCAGCGGATCGGAACGATGAGCGATCGCAAGCGCACCAAGCGCCCGGAACCCAAGCGTATCCGGCCGGACGACATCGATCCGCACCACGACTGGTCGCGCCCACTGCAGGCGCCGGGCCGCACGCAGGTCGACTTCGAGGAGCGCGTCAACTTCCGGCGGCTGCACGACTACCGGCTCGCCCGCGTGCGCGCCGCGCTCGCGGGTAGCGGGCTCGGCGCGCTGCTGTGCTTCGACCAGCACAACATCCGATACACGACCAGCACGGTGATCGGCGAGTGGGCGCGCGACAAGCTCACGCGCTACTCGCTCCTGACGGGCAACGGCGACCCGTACATCTGGGACTTCGGCTCGGCGGCGAAGCACCATCGGCTGCACGCGCCCTGGCTGCACCACGATCACTGCAAGGCGGGGCTCCTGGGCCTGCGCGGCGCGACCGGCGCCGACATCACGCTGTTCCGCGAGGCGGCGCGGGAGATCCGCGCGATCCTCGTCGAGCAGGGCGTCGCCGACATGCCGCTCGGGCTCGACGTCGTCGAGCCGCCGATGCTCTTCGAGCTGCAGAAGCTCGGCATCGAGGTGCGCGACGGCCAGCAGGCGATGCTCGCGGCGCGCGAGGTGAAGAACATCGACGAGCTGACGCTGCTCAACATGGCGGCGGCGATGGTCGACGGCGTCTACCAGGACATCGCGGAGGCGCTGAAGCCCGGCGTGCGCGAGTCCGAGATCGTCGCGCTCGCGACCGCGCGGCTCTACGAGATGGGCAGCGACTGCGTCGAGGCGATCAACTCGATCTCGGGCGAGCGCTGCTCGCCGCATCCGCACAACTTCACCGACCGGCTGATCCGACCGGGCGACCAGGCGTTCTTCGACGTGATCCAGTCGTTCATGGGCTACCGCACCTGCTACTACCGGACGTTCAACGTCGGCCGCGCGACGCCCGCGCAGCGCACCGCGTACCGCAAGGCGCGCGAGTGGATGGACAAGGCGATCGCGTGCCTGAAGCCGGGCGTGTCGAGCGACGAGGTCGCGCGCGCGCTGCCGAAGGCGCAGGACATCGGATTCCCGTCGGAGATGGAGGCGTTCGGGCTCAATTTCTGCCACGGGCTGGGACTCGGCCTGCACGAGCGGCCGCTCGTGTCGCGGCTCACCTCGCTCCGGGAGCCGATCGAGCTCAAGGCGGGGATGGTGTTCGCGGTCGAGACCTACTGCCCGGCGACCGACGGCATCTCGGCGGCGCGCATCGAGGAAGAGGTGATCCTGACACCGTCGGGCGCGAAGATCATCTCGCTCTTCCCCGCGGAAGAGCTGCCCATCGCGAATCCCTACTGAGGCGGGCGACATGAGCGGCGACTCGCGTCCCGGACCGCACCGCCTCGGGTGGATCGGCACCGGCCGCATGGGCTTCCCGATGGCGCAGCGCCTCGCGAAGGCGGGCTGCGACATCGCGGTATGGAACCGCACGCGCGCGAAGGCCGAGCCGCTCGCCGCCGCGGGCGCGACGGTCGTCGACGCGCCGGCCGCGCTCGCCGACCGCGACATCGTGTTCACGATGGTGTCCACCTCGCACGACCTCGAGGAGGTCGTCGCGGGACCGCACGGGCTCCTGTCGCGCGCCGGCCGCGCGCCGAAGGTTCTCGTCGACTGCTCGACCGTGTCGTCGGACGCGAGCGCGACGGTACGCGCCGCGGTGGCGCGCGCGGGCGGCGCGATGCTCGCGGCGCCGGTGTCCGGCAACGCCAAGGTCGTGAAGGCAGGGCGGCTCTCGATCGTGGCATCCGGCCCCGCCGGCGCCTACGACCTCGCGCGCCCCTACCTCGCGGCGGTGGGCCAGGGCGTCTCGTACGTCGGCGAAGGCGAGCTCGCGCGCGTCGTGAAGATCTGCCACAACGTGCTGCTCGGCGTCGTGAGCCAGTCGCTCGCCGAGATCACGGTGCTCGCCGAGCGCGCCGGCGTGCCGCGCCACGCGTTCCTCGACTTCATCAACAAGAGCGTGATGGGCTCGACGTTCACGCGCTACAAGACCCCGGCGATCGTCAACCTCGACTTCACGACGACGTTCACGCCGGTGCTGCTCGCGAAGGATCTGGACCTCGGACTCGCCGCCGCGCGCGAGCTGGGCGTCCCGATGCCGCTCGCCGCCGCGACGCGCCAGATCGTGCAGGCGCTCGTCGGCGAAGGGTGGGCGAGCGAGGATTTCATCCGCCTGTTGACCCTCGAGGCGCGACAGGCGGGACTCGAGCTCGTGCCGGAGAACGTCGCGGTCTCCGACGGGCTCGCCTGACCCCACTACCGCGACCGGGGAGTCCCCGATGCGTACGTTCCGGATGCTGTCGATCGCCCTCGCCATGCTCGCCGCGTGGGCCGCGCCCGCGCAGGCGCAGACCTGGCCGACGAAGCCGGTGAAGCTCGTCGTGCCGTTCACGCCCGGCAGCGCGACCGACATCATCGCGCGCACGCTGGGCGAGCGCCTGTCGGCCGTGCTCGGGCAGCCGGTCGTCGTCGAGAACCGCGCGGGCGCGGGCGGGACGATCGGGGCCGCCGCCGTCGCGCAGTCGGCGCCCGACGGCTACACGCTGCTCGTGCAGTCGTCGGCGCACACGGTGAACCCGCACATCTACACGTCGCTGCCCTACGACACGCTGCGCGACTTCGCCGGCGTCACGCCGCTGGTGACGCTGCCCAACGTGCTGATCGTCTCGCCGTCGAAGGGCTACCGGAGCGTCGGAGACCTCGTCGCGGCGGCGAAGGCGAAGCCGGGCGCGCTCAACTACGCGTCGGCGGGCACCGGCAGCGCGACGCACATGAACGCCGAGAAGTTCCGCGTGGCGGCCGGCATCGACGCGGTGCACGTGCCGATGAAGGGCACGCCCGAGGCGATCACCGAGACGATCGCCGGCCGCGTCGACTGGTTCTTCGCGCCGCTCGTCTCCGCCGGCCCGATGATCAAGGACGGCAAGGTCGTCGCGCTCGGCGTCGGCACGTCGCAGCGCACGAGCCTGCTGCCCGACGTTCCGACGACCAGCGAGGCGGGGGTGCCCGGCTCCGACTACACGTTCTGGATCGGGCTGTTCGCGCCGGCGAAAACGCCGCGCGAGATCGTCGACAGGCTGCACGACGAGGTCGTGAAGGTGATGGCGTCGCCCGAGATGAAGGAGCGGCTCGCCGCCCTCGGCGCCGAAGCGTGGACGATGGGCTCGGCGCAGTTCGACGACTACGTGAAGCAGGAGCTCGCGTCGAACGCGTCGATCGTCAAGGCGGCGGGCATCAAGCCCAACTAGGTCCCCCCGAAGCGCGCTGCGCGCGCCTCCCCCCGAGGGGGCGCGCGCCCTCGGGGCGGCCCAGCGGGCGCGCAGATCCCCCCGAAGCGCGCTGCGCGTGCTACTTGAGGCGCGCGACGCCGCGCTCGTAGGGCCCGAGCTCGAGGTACCTGTCCGGCGACGGCGGCACGCCACCCCACTGGCCGGTGAACTCGGCGCGGATCGCGAGCACGTTGCGCAGGCCCTCGACGTCGAGCTTCGCGTCGGGCGTCTCGCCGAACTTCGGATCGACGACCGCGGCGTAGGTCTTTGCGGCGAGCTCGGGCGACAGCTTGAGCTTCTCGGCGAGCAGCGCCGTCGTCGCCTCGCGGTTCGCGGGGTCGGTCGCGAATCGCAGCGCCTCGACGTAGCCGGCGACGTAGCGCTCCAGCAGCGGCCCGTTCTTCGCGACCCACGAGCGCATCGCGAACGCGCTCGACGCCTGGTAGGGACCGACCAGGTCGACCGCGCGGCCCATGCTCTTCAGGCCCGCGGCCGCCGCCTCGAACGAGTACGGCGGATTGAGCGTCGACGCTGCGTTCTCCTTCGACTCCATCATCGCCTTGCCGCGCTGGAACGTGCCGCCGGTCACCTTGACCTGGTACTCGCCGGGCATCACGCCGGCGTTCTTCAGGATCTTCATGCCCTGCAACGCGTACGCGGTGTTCGGCGCGTCGACGGTCAGCGTGCGGCCGCGCATGCCGGCGAGCGTCGCGACGTCGGGCTGCACGAAGAACTCGTTCATGCTGCTGTCGCCGCCCATCACGATGACGACGTCCTGCTTCGACACCTCGACCATCGAGATCGCGTTGTCGGCCGCCGCGTGGGCGACGTCGACCGCGCCCGACGCGAGCCCGTCGCGGAGCTCCGGCGAGGTCTGCGTGAACTGCAGGTCGACCGCGACGCCGTGCTTCTGGAACGTCCCGCGCGCGAGGCCGGTCCACAGCGCGACGTTCTGCGCGCCGGGGAACACCTTGACGCGCAAGGGCTCCGGCGCCTGCGCGCCGGCCGCGGACGCGACGAGCGCGCAAGCCGCGGCTGCGAGGATTCGTCGAACGCTCATCGAGCCTCCCTGGCCCTTCGAATGGCGGGCGGACAGCATCCACCGTCTCCCCGCGGCGCGCAAGCGACGCCGGTCCGGGAGCATCCCGCGCGACCGGCGATGCGCGGCGTCCACCCGGGCGCGGGAAGAGCGGAGCTATCATCGCTGTTTGCTCCTCGTTCGGGGAGGTCCACGATGAACGACGTGCACGATCCGATGCGCCGCCGCCTGCTCGCGGCGGCTTCCGCCGCCCCGGTCGCGGCGCTCCTCGCCGCCTGCGCCGGCACGCCCGGCGCGAGCGACGGCCCGCCCGCGCCCGCCCCCGTCTACAAGGTCGGCGACCGCTGGACCTACCGGGTGACCGACGGGTTCCGCAATCCCGCCGTCTACGACGAGACGCGCGAGGTGACCGCGGTGGACGCGAGCGGCTTCGACGTCCGCGTCTCGCGCAATGGCCCCCGCGGCGACACGACGCGCATGGAGCGCTGGACCTCGCCTGGCGACCTCCTGGTCGGCGCGATCTTCGACAACGAGACGCGCCGGTTCGCGCAGCCGCTGCCGCGCTGGAAGTTCCCGCTCACGCCGGGCGAGCGCTGGTCGCTGTGGGCGCCGCAGCAGAACGAGACCTCCGGCCGCAACGACCCGATCAACTACGACGCGCGCGTCGGCGGTTGGCGGTCGTTCCAGACGCCGGCCGGCACCTTCGACGCGGTCGGCGTGCGGATCTTCATGCGGCTCGACGACGAGGAGTTCTGGCGCACGTCGACCGAGGTCAACCACCTGCTCTGGTGGTCGCCGGCCGTCGGCAACACGGTGCGCGAGGAGCGCATCGCCGAGTACCGCGACAAGGGCGATCCGCTGTCGCAGTTCAACCACCGGTCGCAGAACGCGACCTTCGAGCTGACGTCGTACCGCCGGACAATGGCGCCTGGATGATCAACAGGCGCTACGCGCGCCGCTTCGCGGCTCCGGCTTTCGCCGGTTTCCCCCGTCCCTCATTCCGTCGCGGCGCCGGCTTCGCGGCTGCGCGTAGCGCGGCGCCCAGCGCGCTGCGCATCCAAGGCCGCATCGCCTCGGGGCTTTCGAGCGCCTCGTCCGGGGCGCGGCGGTAGCCCGGCGCGCGTCCGACGCCGTCGTTCTTCCGGTACTCGAACACCTGCGCGTCGATCGCGTCGAACTCGGCGCGGTTGCCGTCGTCGGCGCGCAGGAAGACGACGTCGTCGGCGACGATCCCGAAGAAGAGGCCGTCGGCGTAGAGCCCGTGGCCGCCGAACATGCGGCGCGCCTCGACCGCGCGGCCGCCCGCGCGCATCAGCTCGAGCAGGTGGACGACGAAGTCCGGTGCGTTCGCCACGCGAGGCCCAGCCGGATCAGGCCCGGGATCCCTGGAGGCCGAGGCGCCGCCAGATCGCCGACGTGAGCGACGCCTGGTTCAGCGTGAAGAAGTGCAGGCCCGGCGCGCCGCGCGAGACGAGCTTCGCGCACAGGTCGGTGACGACGTCGAGGCCGAACGCGCGGATCGACGCGACGTCGTCGCCGAAGCCCTCGAGCCGGCGGCGGACCCAGCGCGGGATCTCGGCGCCGCAGGCGTCCGAGAAGCGCGCGAGCTGCGACGCGCTCGCGATCGGCATGACGCCAGGCACGATCGGCAGGTTCACGCCGATCGCGCCGCACTCGTCGACGAAGCGGAAGTAGGCGTCGGCGTTGTAGAAGTATTGCGTGATCGCCGAATTCGCGCCCGCGTCGACCTTGCGCTTGAAGTTCTCGAGGTCGCGCGAGGGCGAGCCGGCCTGCGGGTGCATCTCCGGGTACGCGGCGACGTCGATGTGGAACCAGTCGCCGGTCTCGCGGCGGACGAACGCGACGAGCTCGCTCGCGTAGCGGAACACGCCGAAGTCGGCGGTCCCCGACGGCGGGTCGCCGCGCAATGCGACGAGGTGGCGGATGCCGTGCTCGCGGTATTGCGCGAGGATCGACGCGATGCTTTCGCGCGTCGAGCCGATGCACGAGAGGTGCGGCGCGGCCGGGATGCCCTCCTTGCGGATCTCGAGCACCGTCTCGAGGGTCCCCTCGCGCGTCGAGCCGCCGGCGCCGAACGTGACCGAGCAGAACGCGGGCTCGAGCTTCGCGAGCTCGGCGCGCGCCGCGCGCAGCTTCAGGACGCCCTCGGGCGTGCGCGGCGGGAAGAACTCCAGGCTGTAGGTCCGCGCGCTCATCGTCGCTCGACCGGCGGGGCCGGCCGCGGCATCACGATCGCCGAGATCGCCATCGAGATCAGGCTGTAGACGATCGCGCCGAAGAAGGCGGACCAGAACCCGGACACGCGGAAGCCCTCGAACCACGAGCCCACCATCCAGAACAGGAGCCCGTTGATCACGAACACGAACAGGCCGAGCGTCAGGATCGTCGCAGGCAACGTCAGCAGGATCAGGATCGGCCGGATGAGCGCGTTGACGAGCCCGAGCAGGAGCGCCGCGACCAGCGCCGAGACCATCGAGTCGACGTGCACCCACGGGAACACGTAGGGCAGCACGAACAGCGCGATCGCGTTGATCAGCCAGGCGACGACGACGTGGGTTCGGAACATGGGGGGAGCTTCAGCGCGGCGCACCGCCCGCATAGGGCTTGAGCGCGGCGTGGATCGTGTCGTGGATCGGCGTCGGCACCCCGTGCGCGCGGCCGAGACGGACGACGGCGCCCGAGAGCCAGGGCAGCTCGAGGCGGTGGCCGGCGGCGAGGTCGTTCGCCATCGACGCCTTCATGTCCGGGGGCAGGCCGTCGGCGAACGCGAGCTGCCTGGCGACGTAGTCGTCGGGCAGCGTCACGCCCTCGGCCTTGCCCACCGCGACCGCCTCGCGCACCGCGCCCTCGTACATCGCGCGTAGGTCGGGGTCGGCGCGGATCACGCCGATCGACGCGCGCGCGAGCGCGGTGCAGCCGGACATCGCGGAGAACATCGCGAACTTCTCCCACAGCGCGCGCCGGATGTCGTCGGGGACCTCGACGCCGAAGCCCGCTGCGTTGCCGGCGGCCGCGAACGCGTTGATCCGGCCCTCGCCGATGCCGAAGAACGAGCCGACGCGCATCCGTCCCATCGCGCCCAGCACCTTGACGACGCCGGGCGAGGCGATGCGCGCCGCGACGTACGCGATGCCGCCGGCGACGTGGTCGCGGCCGAGGATGCGCTTCAGGATCTCCGGCGCGTCGATCCCGTTCTGCAGCGGGATCACGATGCCGCCGTCGGCCACCAACGGCGCGAGCGAGGGCGCCGTGGGCTCGACGTCCCAGAGCTTCACGCAGCTCAGCGCGACGTCGACGGGGCCGATCGACACGGGGTCGTCGGTCGCCTTCGCGTTCGTCACGCGAAGCGGACCCGACTCGTGCTCGACCGCCAGGCCGCTCCGGCGGATCGCGTCGAGGTGCGCGCCTCGCGCGACGAAGGTCACGTCGTGACCCGCCAGCGCGAGCTTCGCGCCGAAGAAGCCGCCGACGCCGCCGGCGCCGATCACCGCGATACGCATCGCTCGTCCACCTTATCGTCGACGTGCCATCGCAGGGGCCTTGCGTCCGTAGATGTGAGCGGCGCGCGAAGCGCGTCCGCTCGACATCCGTGCGCCGGGCCCCGCGCCATCAATAGCGGTAGTGTTCCGACTTGTACGGGCCGCGCCGATGCACCCCGATGTACCGCGCCTGCTTGTCGGTGAGGTCGGTCAGCTTCGCGCCGAGCTTGGAGAGCTGCAGCCGCGCGACCTTCTCGTCCAGGTGCTTCGGCAGCACGTAGACGCCGACCGGGTAGCGGCCGTCCTGCTCCCGAGCGCTCGTCCACAGCTCGATCTGCGCCATCACCTGGTTGGCGAACGAGCTCGACATCACGTACGACGGGTGGCCGGTCGCGCAGCCGAGGTTCACGAGGCGCCCTTCGGCGAGCAGGATGATCCGCTTGCCGTCCGGGAAGATCACGTGGTCGACCTGCGGCTTGATGTTCTCCCACTTCATCGACTTGAGGCCCGCGACGTCGATCTCGTTGTCGAAGTGGCCGATGTTGCACACGATCGCGTTGTTCTTCATGCGCTTCATGTGCTCGAGCGTGATCACGTCGATGTTGCCGGTCGCGGTGACGAAGATGTCGGCCTTGTCGCAGGCGTCGTCCATCGTGACGACGCGGAAGCCTTCCATCGCCGCCTGCAGCGCGCAGATCGGGTCGATCTCGGTGATCCACACCTGGGCCGAGAGCGCGCGCAGCGCCTGCGCGCTGCCCTTGCCGACGTCGCCGTAGCCCGCGACGACGGCGATCTTGCCGGCGACCATCACGTCGGTCGCGCGCTTGATGCCGTCGACCAGCGACTCGCGGCAGCCGTAGAGGTTGTCGAACTTCGACTTGGTGACCGAGTCGTTGACGTTGATCGCCGGGAACCCGAGGCGCTTCTCCTTCGCCATCTGGTAGAGGCGCTTGACGCCGGTCGTCGTCTCCTCGGTGACGCCCCTGATCGCCGCCTTGCAGCGCGAGTAGAACGTCGGGTCGGCCGCGAGCTTGGCCTTGATCGACGCGAAGAGCGCCCGCTCCTCGTCGCTCGCCGGGTGGGTGATGCACGACGGGTCGCTCTCGGCCAGCGAGCCCAGGTGCACGAGCAGCGTCGCGTCGCCGCCGTCGTCGAGGATCATGTTGGGCACGCCGCCGTCCGCCCACTCGAAGACACGGTGCGTGTAAGCCCAGTACTCGTCGAGCGTCTCGCCCTTGACCGCGAACACCGGCGTGCCGCGCGCGGCGATCGCGGCGGCGGCGTGGTCCTGCGTCGAGTAGATGTTGCAGGACGCCCAGCGCACGTCGGCGCCGAGCGCCTGCAGCGTCTCGATCAGCACCGCGGTCTGGATCGTCATGTGCAGCGAGCCGGCGACGCGAGCGCCGCGTAGCGGCTGCTCGGGCGCGAACTCCTCGCGGATCGCCATGAGGCCGGGCATCTCGGTCTCGGCGATCGCGATCTCCTTGCGTCCCCAGTCGGCGAGCGCGAGGTCGGCGACGTGGAAGTCCTTCACGCCGCGTTCGTTGGGTGCGTTCATCGTGTCACTCCTCGTCGGGTGACCCTGCGGAACGGCGGGGGATTCGCGCCCGCCGCCCGCGAGAGTCACGGGTCAACGAGCGCCGTTGGAACGGAAGGCTCCGAGCCTGGTCGGCGCGCCGGAAGGCGGGCAGCCGATTGCAGCGCTCCTCGGAGGGAAGCGGATTGTACCCCAGCGCCGCTCGCCGGGTTCCCCGGGGCGACGGGTCGCGGCGGGCCGGGAGCGGACGGCGTCAGGCGCCGCCGGGCGGCGGCGCGCCCCCGCGCCCGCGCGCGGGCGGCGGCGGAACGGCCATCAGCGCGATCAGCGCGTTCGCGAGCGTCGACTCGCGCTTGTAGAAGCCCTCGGTGTGGAAGGTCTCGGCGAGCCGGAACAGCTCGTAGTCGAGGTGGTGGCCGATCTCGTGGACCAGCGTGCGCAGGAACGAGCGGAACGCGACGACCTGTCGGCGCTGCGCGGTGCGCATCCACACCGAGACCGTGGCGGGCGCGCGCCCTTCGGCCGGCTCGTAGAGGCCGTGCAGCTCGCCGTAGTCGTTCGACGGGCGCTTCGCGAGCACCTTCACGCGGATCGGCGGGACCTTGTAGCCGCGCGCCAGCGCGTCGGCGAGCCGCTGGCACGCACGCTCGCACGCGGCGCGATCGTCGGCGGCGAGGGCCGCGGCGATCGCGTCGACCGCGGCGCCCTCGGCGAAACCTTCAGGCAGGTCGAGCCGCTCGATCGCGTCGCTGGCGCGATAGGTGCGCTTGTCGGCGGCGGAGAGCTTGGCGTAGTAGGCGAAGGGCATGGGGGCGAAGCGCGAGCGGCGAGGGAGTTGCAGAAAAGCGGAGAAGGGAGAAAGCAAAGATACGCGACGAGGGTCGTCGTATCGTCCGCATCGGCGCCGCGGGCCGAGGTATGCCAACGGCGCGCGGCGCCGGCATGGGCGACCCAGGAAACGCGTACCGCGTTTCTCCTTTCTCCTTTCTCCGCTTTCCTGCCACCTCCCGCCCGCGGCAGAAACGACAAGGCCGCCCGAAGGCGGCCTCGCGCGAGGGCGTCGGGACGGCTTACGCCTTCTTGATCTTCTCGAGCATCTTGAAGATGCCCTTCGGGCTGCCGACGAACATGCGCTTGAACGTCTTCGGCAGGCAGCGGCGCTCGAGCGTGTTGCGGCGGGTGCGCTTGATATCGGCCATCGTCTCTCTCCGGATCGGGTCGGGCGCCCGGGAGGCCGGCCGCCAAAAGAAGTTGATTTTAAAGCAGGTTCGCCGGAACCGCCAGTCCGGGGCGCCGATGTCGGGTGCCCGCCTGACGGTCCGTGGCCGGGAGCACCCCCGGCACCGCGAACGGCCCGGGATCGCCGAGGGACCTGCCGAAGGGGTCGATCCGCCGGAACCAGTCGCGCCGCCGGGATTCGCCGGACGAGTGACGCCGGTGTGACGCTGCGGCCGGTAGCGTCGGGCTCGCGGAAGTCGAACCGACGAAGGGAGACGGGCGATGGCGAGCGCGAGTGGGGTCTTCGGGGATGGACGAGCAATGCCTCCGGCCGATGCCGGGGGCGCGCCCCGCCCGGCGGGCGGATCGAAGCGTTGGCGCTTCGGCGCGGCCGTGGCGGGCGCCGTGATCGCGGGTTCGACGCTGCTCGCGAGCGGGGCGGCCGAGGCGGCGCTCTCGTTCGCGCCAGCGGGGAGTTACGGGGCGGGGGGCTGGTCGAGATGGGCCCTCGCCGACGACTTCAATGGCGACGGGAAGACCGATCTGGCGGTGGCCAATGGCGGCAGCGACACCGTTTCAATTCTGCTGGGCGCGGGCAACGGGTCGTTCGCGGCGGCGGTGAGTTACGGCGTGGGAACCTATCCGACGGCGGTCTGGGCCGGCGATCTCAGTGGCGACGGCAAGACGGACCTGGTGGTCGCGAACTGCAGCAGCAACAACGTCTCGATCCTGCTGGGGGCGGGCGACGGGACGTTCGCGGCGGCGGTGAACTATGCGGCCGGGACGTGTCCCTGGTCGGTCGCGGTCGCCGACATCGACGAAGACGGGAAGTGGGATCTCGTGGTTGCCAACTCCGGAAGCAACAACGTGTCGATCCTGCCGGGCGCGGGCGGCGGCACGTTCGGGGCAGCCGTCAACCACGGGGCGGGAACGGGTCCGTGGTCGGTCGCCATCGGCGATTTCAACGGCGACGGGAATTACGATCTGGCGGTGGCGAATGGCGGGAGCAACGACGTCTCGATCCTGTTGGGCGGGGGCGACGGATCCTTCGCGCCGGCGGTGAACTACGGCGCGGGAAGTGCTCCGGCGTCGGTCACGATCGGCGACTTCAACGGCGACGGGCTCCAGGACCTGGCGGTCGCGAACCAGCTCGGCAACGACGTTTCGATCCTGCTGGGAGCCGCCGGCGGCACGTTCGGGGCAGCGGTGAACTACGCCGCCGGCGCGGGCGCCTATTCGGTCGCGGTCAGCGATTTCGATGGCGACGGGAAGCTCGACCTCGTGGTCGCGAACAACGGCAGCGACACCGTCTCCATCCTGCGCGGCGCGGGCAACGGAACGTTTGCGGCGCCGGTGAATTACGGAGCGGGAAGCTCGCCTGCGTCGACCGGCGTCGGCGACTTCGACGGCGACGGCAAGGATGACCTCGCGGTCGTGCACTCCGAAGACGGCAACGTCTCGATCCTGCTGAACACGTCGACGCCGGGCGCGGCACGCACCGTCGCGGCGGCCCCGGTCCCGGCGCTCGACCCGATGCCGCTCGCCCTGCTGGCGCTGATGCTGGGTGCGTTCGCGGCGCTCGCGATGCGTCCGACCCGCGGCCGTCAGGCGCCGACGATCCACCCTTCGACCGGGTCGATGCGCGCGGGCAGGCCCCAGTTCCGCGACGCGCGCTGCGCGGCCCATCCCGCCAGCATCGCGCACGCGATCGCGTCGAGCGTGTCGCCGGTCGCGTCGTCGATCGCGACCTCCGCGAGCCCCATCGACAGGTCGACGCGCAGCGCGAAAGCGTGCGCGCCCTCGACCAGCGCCCAAAGCAGGCCGACGCGGGCGTCGCGCCGCGCCGGTGTCTGCTTGCGCGGATCGTCGGCCTTGTAGGACGGCGCCCGCGTCTCGCCGCGCGCCTCGGCGATCCGGCGCATCACGAGCCCCGGGTAGGCCTCGAGCGCGACGCGCGAGCGGTCGCCGCTCGACACGCCGGGCAGGTGCACGCCCGCAGCCGCGAGCCTGGGCGCGCCTTCGTGCAGCATCCATCCGACCGGCGGGTTGACGAGCTTCATCGACGGGTGCGCGCCGGCCGCGAGCTCGGTCGCGCGGTGCGCGTACTTGCTCCCGGCCGGCCGCTTCGCCCGGAATCGAGCGAAGCGCTTCCCGACGGCGTCGCGATCGAGCTTCGCGTAGTGCGCGATCGACGCGCGCCACGCGCGCTGCGTGCGCGAGCCCGCGCCGGGCCAGCGCAGCGCGTCGACGAGCTCGCGCGGCAATCCGAACGGGAAGTCGAACGCGCCGACCCAGGGGCCCGGCGCGGCGAGGAGCGCGTCGAACGCCCGCCAGTCGTCCAGCCGGTCCACGCGCTCGACGAGGACGCGATCGCCGTCGAGGCGCCCGTGCGCCGCGGTGATCGGCTTGCGTCGCGAGGGCGCGCTCGTGAAGTCGACGCCGACGACGCGCACCTGGGCTACGGCACCGCGATCTCGAAACGGATCGTGCGCGCCGGCGGGACGCCTGGCTCGAACGGACGGCGGTACGCGAGGTCGATGCTCGAAGTGCCTGGCTGCATCGCGCGGAACCGGAACGTCGTGTGGCCGGGCGCGCCGACCCTCGGCACGCCGGCCGAGGTCTCGGGCTGGTAGTCGGGCAGGCCGACCTGCACGACGGATGCGCCCGCGAGGCGCGTCAACTCCCAGCGGTAGCCGGTCGTGGGATTCGAGTCGAGGTGCACGGCGATCGTGTCGCCGCGCTTGACGAGCTCGCTCTGCCCGTCGATCGACGCGTCGGTGTTGCGCACGATCGGCCTGCGGTTGAACGGATCGGCGGCGGGATTCGACGAGCAGGCGCAGAGCGCGAGCGCGGCGGCCGCGAAGGCGAGGGCGAGAATCGGTTTCATGGAGCCTCCTGGACGACGCGGGCACGCACGACCGCGCCGGATGCGGCATTCTCGGCCCGGGCGGGCCGCCGCGACAAGCTCGCCGGCCGGCCGCTATCGGACGACGAAGTCGAACTTCGCGGTCTGGGTCGCGGCGGCGACCGGCTCGTCGTCGCGACGGAAGTCGAAGGTCACCGTCGTCGTGCCCGGCGCGACCGCGTTGAAGTCGAAGATCCAGTTGCCCGGCTCCTTCACCGCGTAGACGTGCTTGGCCGCGAACCAGGGCTGGCCGTAGGGCTGGACCGACGATCCGCTGACCGCCGTGATGTGCCACATGCGTCCCTCGGACACCGTCATCGTCTCCGACTGGAGGCGAACGTGCAGCCGCATGCCGCGCTTGAGCTCGATCAGCGCATCCTGCTCGGCGAGCGTCACGTGCTCGGCCGGGGCGACCGTGCGCCGCGCGGGCTCGACGGGGGGCGTCGCCGCGCAGCCCGCGAGGGCGGCGAGGACGACGAGCGCTGCTGCGGCGAGCGAGGCGCGCACGATCGGACGCCCTCAGACGCCCGCGGCGCGCCGCAGCGCGTCGGCGCGGTCGGTGCGCTCCCAGGTGAACTCGGGCTCGTCGCGACCGAAGTGGCCGTAGGCCGCGGTCTTCCGGTAGATCGGGCGAAGCAGGTCGAGCATCCGGATGATGCCCTTCGGCCGCAGGTCGAACTCCTTCTGCACGATCTCGGCGATCTTCCCGTCCGGGATCCTGCCGGTGCCGTTCGTGTAGACGGTCACGTTCATCGGCTTCGCGACGCCGATCGCATATGCGACCTGCACTTCGCACTGGCGCGCGAGCCCCGACGCGACGACGTTCTTCGCGACGTAGCGCGCGGCGTACGCGGCCGAGCGGTCGACCTTCGACGGATCCTTGCCCGAGAACGCGCCGCCGCCGTGCGGCGCGGCGCCGCCGTAGGTGTCGACGATGATCTTGCGCCCGGTGAGCCCCGCGTCGCCGTGCGGCCCGCCGATCTCGAAGCGCCCGGTCGGGTTCACGAGGAAGCGCGTGCCCGACAGCATGTCCTTCGGCAGCACCGGGCGGCAGATCTCCTCGATCACCGCCTCCGCGAGCTCGGCCTGCTTGTCGTTCATGCTCGGGTGGTGCTGCGTCGACAGCACGACCGTGTCGAGCGAGTGCGGCTTGCCGTCGCGGTAGCGCACCGTCACCTGCGACTTCGCGTCGGGGCGCAGGAACGGCAGCCGGCCGTCGCGGCGCACCTCGCTCTGGCGCTGCACGAGCCGGTGCGCGTAGTAGATCGGGAACGGCATCAGCGCCGGCGTCTCGTCGCACGCGTAGCCGAACATCAGGCCCTGGTCGCCGGCGCCCTGGTTCAGGTAGTCGTCGGACGCGCGGTCGACGCCCTGCGCGATGTCGGGCGACTGCTTGCCGTAGCAGACCATCACCGCGCAGCCGTCGGCGTCGAAGCGCAGCGCCGGGTCGTTGTAGCCGATCGAGCGGATCGTCTCGCGCGCGACGCGGCCGAAGTCGACGTTGGCCTTGGTCGTGATCTCGCCCGCCATCACGACGAGGCCGGTCGAGACGAGCGTCTCGGCGGCCACGCGGCCCGTGGGGTCATGCTCTAGAATCGCGTCGAGCACCGCGTCGGAGATCTGGTCGGCGACCTTGTCCGGATGCCCCTCCGACACCGACTCCGACGTGAAAAGGAATTCGCTCATGGTTTCCCTTGCGCTTGCGATCCGCGGCGCCCGGACGGCCCGGCGGCAAAGCGCCGGATTCTAACATTCCGGGACACCCGGACGACCGGCCCGAGGCCCCTTTCCCCCTGAGCGCGACCGTGGTTCCCGCGAACGCCGGCGCGATCGAGCGCGCCGCCGACGCGCTCGCGCGCGGCCGGCTCGTGGCGTTCCCGACCGAGACCGTCTACGGCCTCGGCGCCGACGCGGCGAACCCGGCGGCGGTGCGCGCGGTCTTCGACGCGAAGGGCCGCCCGGCCGACCACCCGCTCATCGTCCACCTGCCCGACGCGACGCACCTCGACGCCTGGGCGCGAAGCATTCCCGACGGCGCGCGCGCACTCGCACGGGCGTTCTGGCCCGGCCCGCTCACGCTGATCCTGCCGCGCGCGGCGCTCGCGAGCGACGCGGTGACCGGCGGGCAGGACACCGTGGGCCTGCGCGTGCCCGCGCATCCCGTCGCGCAGGCGCTCCTCGCCGCGTTCGCGCGGCGAGGCGGCCACGGCGTCGCCGCGCCCTCGGCCAACCGCTACGGCCACGTCTCGCCGACGACGGCCGCGCACGTGGCCGACGACCTCGGCGATCGCGTCGCGCTGATCCTCGACGGCGGCCCGTCCGCCGTCGGCATCGAGAGCACGATCGTCGCGTTCGACGGCGACCGGGCGATGCTGATGCGCCCCGGCGGCGTCGGCGTCGACGCGCTCGCGCGCGTGCTCGGCCGCGCGCCGAGGCGCCGACCGCAGCGGCGCCGCGCGCGTCGGGCACGCACGCGTCGCACTACGCGCCGCGCACCGCGGCCTTCCTCGTCGACCCGCACGCGATGTCGACCGAGCCCTGCGCCTGGCCGAGCGCGACGAGGTCGTGGCCGTCCTCGCGCGCAACTTTCCACGCCCGCCGGACTTCGAGGGCCGCTGGATCGCGGCGCCGGCCGACGTCGAAGGCTACGCGCGCGACCTCTACGCGAACCTGCGCGCGCTCGACGCCGAACGCGCCGACGCGATCCTGATCGAGGCGCCGCCGGACGACGCGCACTGGCTCGCGGTGCGCGACCGGCTCGCGCGCGCGACGCATCGCGCGTGACGAAGGCCATGCGCGTCGTCGTCGCGCCGGATTCGTTCAAGGGATCGCTCGACGCGCCGTCGGTCGCCGCCGCGATCGCCGCGGGCGTCGCGCGCGCGATGCCAACTGCGACCGTGATCGCGCGCCCGATGGCCGACGGAGGCGAAGGCACGCTCGACGCCGTGATGCGCGCCGCGGGCGACCGCGCGACGCGGGGAACGCTCGACGTCGAAGGCGCGGCCGGCGCGAGGATCGCCGCGGGCTACGGCATCGTCGAGCGCGACGGCGCGCCGACCGCGGTGCTCGAGGCCGCGCAGGTCGTGGCGATCACCGACCGCGACGGCATGGCGGCGCCGGTGGGCGCGCGCTCGACGCGCGGGCTCGGCGAGCAGGTGCGCGCGCTCCTCGACCGCGGCGTACGCCGCTTCATGATCGGGCTGGGCGGCAGCAGCACCAACGACGGCGGCGCGGGCCTGCTCGCGGCGCTGGGGCTGCGGCTCCTCGGCGCGGACGGGCGCGACGTCGCGCCGACGCCCGACGGCCTCGCGCGCCTCGCGCGCCGACGCGTCGTCGCTCGACGCGCGCCTCGCGTCCGCCGCGATCACCGTCATGTCGGATGTGAACAATCCGCTCGCCGGGCCGAAAGGGGCGACCGCGATCTTCGGGCCGCAGAAAGGCGTCGCGCCCGGCGCGATCGCGGGCATCGACGCGACGATCGCGCGCTACGCGGGCATCGTCGAGCGCGCGATCGGGCGCCACGCGGCCGAGCGTCCCGGCGCCGGTGCCGCGGGCGGTCTCGGCTACGCGCTGATGCTCGTGGGCGGCACGATGCGCTCGGGCGCCGAGGTCGTCGCGGACCTGATCGGTCTCGATGCCGCGCTCGACGGCGCGGACTGGGCGATCACCGGCGAAGGGAAGAGCGACGCGCAGACGCTGCTCGCGAAAGGCCCGTGCATCGTCGCGGACCGCGCGCGGGCGCGAGGCGTGCCGGTGTCGCTGCTCTCGGGCGCGATCGACGCGAACGCGCTCGCCGCGCTCGATGCTCGCTTCGACGGCTGCTTCGCGCTGCCCGCGGGACCCGCGACGCTCGACGCGTGCATCCGCGACGCGGCGTCGCGCTCGCATGGCGTTGTTCGTCGCCGCGAAGCTCGTTGCGCGATTCGACGCTAAAGCTGCTGCTCGCGCTGCCGGCGGGGCCGGCGCACTCGCTTCGACAGATAGCTGTGTTCTCTTCGTCGCGCGACGCGGCTGGTTCGACACGGTAATCCTGTAGCCGCCCCGGCTCGCGGATCGGGCGGACGTCCCGGAGGATGGCGACTGCCGGGTCGGCGGTTGCCATTCGTCGAACGCAGCCAGGGACGCCGACGGTGCGCGCCGAACCATCCGTTAGCGCCGTCGCCGTCGAAGGCCCGGTGCACGCCACTAGAGCGATTCCACCTCTCCCACTCACGCGGAGCGGGGATCAGCGAACGACCGCGAGCGCGGCCACTTGCCGCCATCGGTTGAAATGCTCCGACGCGCGCATCGCAATTGGGGAGAAGCGTTCAAGCTCGGCATATCTGGAAGTGACCCTACCTTCCGAAACGCGCTCCGCGCGATGCGCGCGCGTGCGGGCCAGCAGAGCCACGACGACGATCGCGCGCGGAGCGCGGTTCGCGAAGAATGCCGCGCTGTCGTCCTCGATCAGCGCCGCAGCCCGTGAGGCGCCATCGCGGGCGCCTCCATCGCGACGACGCGCGCGCCCGGAAGCGCCTCGACGCGATCCGCCTGCAGCGCATTGTTCGCGAAGAACGCCGCGCTGTGGCCCGTGCCGGTGAGCAGCGCGCCGACGGGCACGCCGCGCGCGCGCAGCAATCCGAGCACGCAGGCGTGATGGGCGAAGCATTGCGAGATGCCCGCGATCTCGGCGGCGCGCGTGGGCTCGTGGCCCTGCGAGTCCTCGCGGATCGACAGCGACGTGAGCCCGCCCGCGTCGAGGCACGCGAGGAGCTCCGCGTCGATCGCGACCGCATCCTGCGCGCCGAACGTCGTGCCGACCTCGCGCAGCACCGCGTCGCCGCCGTCGATCGCGATCCGGGCCGCGTCGCTCGACGCGAACCCGAGCCGCGCCGCGAGGCGCGCCTGCGTCTCGCGCACGCCGCGCTCGAACGGCGGCGCGTTGCGCAGCGCGACGTCGATCCAGGCGCGGAGCGCCCGGCGTCGTCGACGACGAGGAATGCGACGCCGCCGAGCGAGCGCGCCGGCGCGCCGAACACCGCCGCGACGGCCGCCGCATCGTCGGCCGCGATCTCGTCGCGGCCGCGCGCGGCCTCGATCACGCCGGGCCCCGAGAGCCCGAAGCGCACCTCGGGCAGCAACGCGAGCCGGTCGCAGGCGCACGCGAGCACCGATGCCCCGCCGAACACGTCGCCCGCGCCGATCGCGAGCACCGGGACGCCCGAGGCCCGCGCGTCGACGAAGCGCTCAGCGCGCGGGCGAGCGCGAGCTCGGCCGCGTTCGCCTCGTGCAGCCGCACCCCGCCTGACGCCATGACGAGCACGACGGCGTCGGGGCGTTCCTCGCGGGCATTCGCGAACAGCGCCTCGAGCGCGCGCGCGTGGCGCTCGCCCGCCGCTCCGCGCAGGAATCGCTCGTCCTGCGCGGCGACGAGGACGCGCCTCCCGCCGATCGTCGCGCGGCCCGTGACCACGCCGTCGTCCTCGCGCGCCGCGATCCCGAAGCGCGCGAGGTGCGGGCTCGCGCCCGCCGGCGGGTCGAGCGCGAGCGTCCCGGCGTCCGCGAGCGCGCCAAGGCGCCCGGCCGGATCGAGTCCCGCGATCGTCGTGTCGGTCATCGCGTTCCGCTGTCGTATAGTTCGCGTTCGGGCGGCGGGCGGCGCGAGCGCGCCCGCGCCGGTCCCCGCGCAAGGTAGCACGCGGCCCCGCGCCGCGACACCGATGGACGCCAACCTCGCCACGCTCTTCGAGCAGCACGTCGCGGATCCCGCGGCGCCCTGCCTCGTCGTGCCGAACGGCCCCGTCGTCACCTACGGCGAGCTCGCCGCGACGTCGGCCCGCATCGCCCACGCGCTCGTCGAGGCCGGCGCGAAGCCGGGCGACCGCGTGGCGGTGCAGACCGAGAAGCACTGGACGGTGCTGCCGCTCTACCTCGCGACGCTGCGCGCGGGCCTGGTCTACCTGCCGCTCAACACCGGCTACCAGCGCGCCGAGCTCGAGCACTTCTTCGGCGACGCGTCGCCGCGCGTGATCGTCTGCGGCAGCGACCGGCTGGGCGTGGTCGCCGCGACCGCGCGCGACGCGACGGTGCTGACGCTCGACGCGGGCGGCGGCGAGCTCATCGACCGCGCCGAGGGCCGCCCCGAGCGCTTCGAGACGGTCGCGCGCGCGCCCGACGACCTCGCGGCGATCCTCTACACGTCGGGCACGACCGGCCGCTCGAAGGGCGCGATGCTGACGCACCGCAACCTCGCGTCGAACGCGCTCGCGCTGGTCGAAGCCTGGGGATTCACGCGCGGCGACGTGCTGCTGCACGCGCTGCCCGTCTACCACGTGCACGGCCTCTTCGTCGCGATCCACTGCGCGCTGCTCTCGGGCTCGCGCATGCTGTGGCTGCCGAAGTTCGACGCGCGCGAGGTGACCGCGCTCCTGCCGAAGGCGACGGTGATGATGGGCGTGCCGACGTTCTACACGCGGCTCCTCGCCGAGCCGTCGTTCGACCGGCGCGCGAGCGATCCGGTGCGGCTCTTCGTCTCCGGCTCGGCGCCGCTCCTGCCCGAGACGTTCCGCGAGTTCGAGGAGCGCACCGGCAAGCGCATCCTCGAGCGCTACGGCATGACCGAGACCGGCATGATCACGTCCAATCCGCTCGACGGCGAGCGGATCGGCGGCACCGTCGGGCCGCCGCTGCCGGGCATCTCGGTGCGCATCGTCGGCGAGGACGGCGCGCCCTGCGCGAGCGGCGCGATCGGCGCGATCCAGGTGAAGGGCCCGAACGTGCTGAAGGGCTACTGGAACCTGCCCGACAAGACGCGCGAGGAGTTCACGGCCGACGGCTGGTTCAGGACCGGCGACATGGGCGAGTGGACGCCCGAGGGCTACGTGAAGATCGTCGGCCGCGCGAAGGACCTGATCATCACCGGCGGGCTCAACGTCTACCCGAAGGAGATCGAGGAGCGCATCGACGCGATCGACGGCGTCGTCGAGAGCGCCGTCGTCGGCGTGCCGCACCCGGACTTCGGCGAGGCGGTGACCGCCGTCGTCGTCGCGAAGCCCGGCCACGCGCTCACCGAGGCCTCGATCCTCGCCACGCTCAAGGCCGACATCGCGGGCTTCAAGGTGCCGAAGCGCGTGTTCTTCGTCGTCGAGCTGCCGCGCAACGCGATGGGCAAGGTGACGAAGGCCGCGCTGCGCGAGAGTTCGCGACGCCTGCGGCGCGATAATCGCCGAATGACCGCGATCCCCGCGAAGATGCGCTACGTCGCCGCGCGCGAGCCAGGCCCGCCCGGGGTGCTGTCGATCGCCGAGGGCCCGGTGCCGCAGCCCGGCCCCGGCGACGTGCTGATCCGCGTGCGTTACGCGGGCGTCAACCGGCCCGACTGCATCCAGCGCGCGGGCCACTACCCGCCGCCGCCCGGCGCGTCGCCGATCATCGGGCTCGAGGTCGCCGGCACCGTCGCGGCGGTCGGCGCGAACGTCGTCGACTGGCGCGCCGGCGACGAGATCTGCGCGCTCACGCCCGGCGGCGGCTACGCCGAATTCTGCGTCGCACCCGCGGGCCACTGCCTGCCGCCGCCGCGAGGGCTCTCGCTGCTCGAGGCTGCCGCGCTGCCGGAGAATGCGTTCACGGTCTGGCACAACGTGTTCGAGCGCGGCAGGCTCGCCGCGGGCGAGACGATCCTGATCCACGGCGGCACGAGCGGGATCGGGACCACCGCGATCCAGTACGCGAAGGCGTTCGGCGCGACGGTGATCACGACGGTGGGCAGCGACGACAAGGCGGCGTTCTGCCGCAAGCTCGGCGCCGACCACGCGATCAACTACCGCACGCACGACTTCGTCGCCGAGGTCGCGACGATCACGAACAAGCGCGGCGTCGAGCTGGTCCTCGACATGGTCGGCGGCGACTACATCGCCCGAAATCTACGTTGCGTCGCGATCGAGGGCCGCATCGTCATCATCGCGTTCCTGCACGGCAGCAAGGCCGAGGTCGACTGGATGCCGATCATGCTGAAGCGGCTCACGGTCACCGGCTCGACGATGCGCGCGAGCCCGGCCGAGCGGAAGGTCGCGATCGCCTCGAGCCTGCGCGAGCGCGTCTGGCCGCTCTACGCGTCGGGGAAGGTCGCGCCGGTTCTCCACCGCGTGTTCCCGCTCGCGGACGCCGCCGCGGCGCACGCGCTCATGGAGAGCTCGCAGCACGTCGGCAAGATCATGCTCGACGTGGGCTGAGCCTCCGCGTGGCCTCCGCCGCCGGATCCGGATAGACGGCCCGCGATTGACAGGTGCCGACGTGTTGACCTAGCGTACGCGCACGCCGACGGCCGGCCGGCGCACCGGCGCCCCGGCAACGCCATCGAAAAGGTCCCGGCGCGACGCGATCGCGTCGCCGCACGGGCCACGGCACACGGATGTCCCTCTGGAGGAGGAAAGCATGAAGACGAATTCGCGAGTTTCGCTGCTGGCCGCGCTCGCCGCGTTGTGCGTTGCCGCAACTTCGGCCGCAGCGCCGGTCGTGCTCCGCGCATCGCACCAGTTTCCCGGCGGCAAGGGCGACGCGCGCGACGAGATGGTGCAGATCATCGCGCGCGAGGCGAAGGCGGCGGGCGTCGACCTCGAGGTGCAGGTCTACCCGGGCGCGTCGCTCTTCAAGCCCAACGAGCAATGGAACGCGCTCGTCAACGGCCAGCTCGACATCTCGTCGTTCCCGCTCGACTACGCGAGCGGCAAGGAGCCCGCCTTCAGCGCGACGCTGATGCCCGGCCTGGTGCGGAGCCACGACCGCGCGCGCCGGCTCAACGACTCGCCGTTCATGAAGGAGATCCGCGCGAAGGTCGAGAAGGCCGGCGTGGTCGTGCTCGCCGACGCGTGGCTCGCCGGCGCGGTCGCATCGAAGAAAGCGTGCATCCGCAAGCCCGCCGACATCAAGGGCGTGAAGATCCGCTCCGCGGGCCCGACGTTCGCCGCCATGTGGCAGGAGGCCGGCGCCTCGATCGTCTCGATCCCGTCCAACGAGGTCTACAACGCGCTGCAGACCGGCGTCATCGAGTCGACCGACACGAGCACCGGCAGCTTCGTGTCGTTCCGCATCTACGAGCAGGTCAAGTGCGTCACCGCGCCCGGCGACAACGCGCTGTGGTTCATGTACGAGCCGGTGCTGATGTCGAAGAAGAGCTTCGACCGCCTGACCAAGCCGCAGCAGGAGGCGCTGCTCGCGGCGGGCCGCAAGTCGCAGGCGTACTTCGAGACGCAGGCGAAGGGGCTCGACGACGAGATGGTCAAGGTGTTCAAGCAGCACAACGTCGAGGTCGTCACGCTCACCCCGGCCGAGTACGACGCGTGGATCGACGTCGCGCGCAAGAGCTCGTACCCGCAGTTCGCCAAGGAAGTCCCGGACGGGCAGAAGCTGGTCGACGCGGCGCTCGCGGTCAAGTGACCCCGTGACCGCCCGCGCCCCGGCCGCGGCGGAGCCGTCCTCCGACGGGACGACGCCGTCCGCGCTCGCGCGGATCACGCGCGCGGTGCGGGCGATCTCGCGGCTCTCCGGCGCCGTCGCGGCCGGGCTGATCGTCGCGGCGGTGCTCGTGGTCTGCCAGATGGTGTTCGCGCGCTATGCGCTCGGGCACAGCACCGTCTGGCAGACCGACTTCACGATCTACTGCCTGATCGCGGCGACCTTCGTCGGCAGCCCCTACGTGCTGCTGACGCGCGGCCACGTCAACGTCGACGTGCTGCCGCACCACCTCGGTCCCGAAGGCCGATTCCGGCTCGCGCTGTTCGCGCAGCTCGTCACCGTCGCCTTCGCCGTCACGCTCGCCGTGCTCGCGTTCCTGTTCTGGAAGGAGGCGTTCGACAAGCGCTGGCTGTCCGACACGATGTGGCGCGCGCGGTTGTGGATCCCCTACGGCTCGATGCCGATCGGGTTCGGCCTGCTCGCGCTCCAGGCGATCGTCGACTTCGCCAACCTCGCCGCGGGGCGCGACGCGCCGTTCGGCATCGGGGAAGCCCGGCGATGAGCCCCGCGCTCCAGGGCGGGATCGTCTTCGTCGCGACGCTGGCGATGCTGCTGTCGGGCACGCCGGTCGCCTTCGCGCTCGGCGCGGTGTCGATCGTGTTCGTCGTGCTGTTCCAGGGGTTCGGCGCGCTGCACGTGGTCGCGGAGACGTTCTACGCCGGCCTGACCGACTTCACGCTCGTGTCGATCCCGATGTTCGTGATGATGGGCGCGGCGATCGGGTCGTCGCCCGCGGGCAAGGACCTCTACGAGGCGCTCGACCGCTGGCTCTACCGGCTCCCCGGCGGGCTCGCGATCTCGAACCTCGGCGCCTGCGGCCTGTTCGCGGCGCTCACCGGCTCGTCGCCCGCGTGCTGCGCGGCCATCGGCAAGATGGGCATCCCCGAGATGCGCCGGCGCGGCTACCCCGACGACGTCGCCACCGGGTCGATCTGCGCGGGCGGCACGCTCGGGATCCTGATCCCGCCGTCGGTCACGTTCATCCTCTACGGCATCGCGACCGAGACGTCGATCGGGCGGCTGTTCCTCGCCGGCGTGTTCCCCGGCCTCCTGCTGCTCGGGCTGTTCATCCTCTGGACGCTCTTCATCATCTGGAAGCGCGGCTTCCGGTCGCACGCGCCCGACTTCCGCTACACCTGGCGCCAGAAGTTCGAGGCGGTGCCCAAGATCGCGCCGTTCCTGCTGATCATCGCGGGCGTCATGTACGTGCTCTACGGCGGCGTGGCGACGCCCTCGGAGGCGGCCGGCGTCGGCGCCGCGCTCTGCGTCGTGCTCGCCGTCGCGATCTACCGGATGTGGAAGCCGGAGCGCTGGTGGCAGATCCTGCGCGACACGACCCGCGAGTCGGTGATGATCCTGATGATCATCGCCGCGGCCGTGCTGTTCGGCTACATGCTGACCTCGCTCTACCTGACGCAGACGCTCGCGCAGGCGATCGCCGACGCGCACCTGAACCGCTGGGTGCTGATGGGCCTCATCAACGTGTTCCTGCTGGTGTGCGGCTTCTTCATCCCGCCCGCCGCGATCATCCTGATGACGAGCCCGATCCTGTTCCCGATCGTCAAGGCCGCGGGCTTCGACCCGGTGTGGTTCGGCGTGATCCTGACGATCAACATGGAGATCGGCCTGATCCACCCGCCGGTCGGCCTCAACATCTACATCGTCAACGCGATCGCGCCCGACGTGCCGGTGCAGCGCGTGATGTGGGGCACGCTGCCCTACGTCGGCTGCATGATCCTGGCGATCGTGATCCTCTGCGTCTTCCCCGGCATCGCGACCTGGCTGCCGGACCTGGCGATGGGCCCCGTGCACTGAGGATCGCCGGGCGACGGACGTCGCACCGATCGACCCCCGCGGCGAGAGTTAGTCTAGGAAGTCGCCGTGTTTCTCGACGTACGCGGCGAGGTCGAGCGAGTGCTGCCGCACGAGGCGCTCGGCGAGCTCGGTGTCGCGCTTCTCGAGCGCCTCGATGATCCTCATGTGGTCGACGATCGACCGCGACGCGCGGTCGGCCTGCGAGATCGTCATCCGGCGGATAGCGCGGACGTGGATGAACAGGTTCTCGAGCGTCTGGCCCATCAGGTGCGAGCCGGAGAGCCGGATGATCGCCTGGTGGAACGCGATGTTCGCGTCCGAGTACTCGTTGATGTGCTCGCCCGGCGCGGCATTGCGGAAGTCGTCGAACATCTTGCGCAGCGCCGCGATCTCCTCGTCGGACGCGTGCAGCGTCGCGAGGCGCGCCGCCATGCTCTCGATCGCCGCCCACATCTCGATCATCTCGACGATCTGGCGCTTGGTCTTGCGGACGATGAAGATGCCGCGCCGCGGCTCGGTGCGCAGCAGCCCCTCCTGCTCGAGCAGCGTCATCGCCTCGCGGATCGGCGTGCGCGAGACGCCGAGCGACAGCGAGAGCTGGCGCTCGTCCAGCCGGACCTCGCCGGGGTGCGAATAGATGTCGGCGTCGATGATCGCCTGCTTGAGCGCCGCGTAGGCCTGGTCGCGCAGGCTCGCGCTCGACGAGAGCGGCTGCAGCGCCAGCGGGGTCTTGGGAACGGCGGCGGGGCCAGGCGGCATCGTGGATTCGCCCCGGAGCGAGGCGAGGCCGCGACGCGTGGACGCGCGCGAAGCCACGCCGGCCGCGGCTCCGTGATCGCGGCCGGAACTTCGTATCTTATATACGCGGAACCGCGCTCGTCATCCCCAACGAGCGCACGCGCGGCCGGCGCGCGCAAAGGCGCGCCGCCGTGACCGCAGGCGGCGCGGAGGAGGAAACCCCGGGACGGCGCGCCTGCGCCGCCCTTCGCGTCAGTGCCCGGCGTGCGGCGCGGCGCCGCGGCGCAGGCGGTCGCGCACCTCGACGATCTCGCGCGCGAGCGCGTCGACGTCGTAGGCCTTCGCGAGGTGCGGACGGTGCTTGCGCAGCCAGCCCGCGATGCGCTCGACCTCGCTGCCGGGGCCGACGAGCTCGCGCATCGTCGCGGCGTCCCAGTGCCAGTCCAGCTCGAGCGCGTCGAAGGCAGCGTTGTAGGCGTCGAGCTCGGGGTCGGGAGCATAGGCCGCGCGCGCCGGCGCGTGATGGAAGGAGGCGGAGGGGCGGGTCATCATGGGAGCTCCGGGGGCTGGGTGATCCGATGGCGTCACCTTAAGTCGGCCTATCCATAATGTATAGATTATTTTTCTTCTACTGCTTATAATCTAAACATTATGCTTTGACGGGCGGCGGGAAGCCCTGGCACGCGGCCCTGCGGCTCCCTGCCCGGCGTCAGCCACCCCGGATCCCGGCCCCACGTGAAGAACGCGACCCTTCGGCAGCTCAAGGTCTTCCAGACGGTTGCGCGGCACCTGTCGTTCTCCCACGCCGCCGAGGACCTGCACCTGAGCCAGCCCGCGGTCTCCGCGCAGATCCGCGAGCTCGAGGGCCACGCGGGGCTGCCGCTGTTCGAGCGCCTCGGACGCCGGATCTACCTCACGGCGGCCGGGCGGGAGCTGGTCGAGCAGAGCGGCGCGATCCTGCAGCAGTTCCGCGCAGCCGAGGAGGCGATGGCGCGGCTCAAGGGCGTCGAGGGCGGCACGCTCTCCGTCGCGGTCATCAGCGCGGGCGACTATTTCTTCCCGCGGCTCCTCGCCGCCTTCACGCGCGAGCACCCAGGCGTGCAGCTCGAGCTCGCCGTCCAGAACCGCGAGGGGCTGCTGAGGCGCCTCGCCGACAACCAGGTGGATCTCGCCGTGATGGTCCGCCCGCCCGAGGGCGACGAGACCGTGGCGGAGCCCTTCGCGCCCCACGCCTACGTGATCGTCGCGCCGCCGGACCATCCGCTCGCGGGCGCGAAGCGCATCCCGTTCGGCCGCGTGCTCGCCGAGCGCTTCGTGGTGCGCGAGCGCGGCTCCGACACCTGGAACTCGATGCGCGAGGCGTTCGGCTCGCAGTTCGCCGCGGTCAAGGTCGCGATGGAGATCGCGAGCAACGAGACGATCAAGCAGTCGGTGATCGCCGGCTTCGGGCTGGGCTTCCTGTCGTCGCACGCGATCGCGCTCGAGCGCGCGGTGGGGGCGCTCGTCGTGCTAGACGTCGTCGGCTTCCCGGCGATGCGCCACTGGTACGTCGTGCATCACCGCAGCAAGCGGCTGCCGCCGGTGGCGGCCGCGTTCAAGGCGTTCCTGCTCGCGGACGCCGAGCGGCTGATCGAAGGCTACATGCGCGCCAGCGGCGCGCCGCCTGCCTATTCCGGTCCCTGATCGGTTCGGCGACGCGATCGCGGCGGATGCTGCACCGCCGCATCAAAAATGTGTCGCGCGAGGGCCGGAATCGCGTTGACACCCTGCTGATATATCAAATACCTTATCTCCGCATCACCGGATCCGCCGCCTTCCCCGCGGCTTCCGCGTGCCCGGCGCGACCGGGCCTCGACCCACACGCCAGACATCACCGCTCGCGCCCGTGCCCGGCCCACGCCGGGGCCCAGGCGTCGCGCGGGGCAGTTCCCGGAGGAGCGTATGAACGACCAAGCGCTGAAAGCCGCCCCGAATCCGGCGCACGCCGACGACGCGGCGAAACACGGCGGCGCGACCGCCCCGGCGCAGGAGATCGACGGCTTCCAGCTCGTCATCGACGCGCTGAAGCTGAACGGCGTCGACACGATCTTCGGCCTCCCCGGCATTCCGATCACCGACCTCACGCGCCGCATGCAGAAGGACGGCCTGCGCGTGATCGCGTTTCGCCACGAGCAGAACGCGGGCTATGCGGCGTCGATCGCCGGGTTCCTCACGCAGAAGCCGGGCATCTGCCTCACGGTGTCCGCGCCGGGCTTCCTGAACGGGCTCACCGCGCTCGCGCACGCGACGACCAACTGCTTCCCGATGATCCTGATCAGCGGCAGCTCCGAGCGCGAGATCGTCGACCTGCAGCAGGGCGACTACGAGGAGATGGACCAGCTCGCGATCGCCAAGACGATGTGTAAGGCGGCCTACCGCGTGCTGCACGCCGAGGACATCGGCATCGGCTTGGCGCGCGCGATCCGCGCTGCCGTCTCGGGCCGACCCGGCGGCGTCTATCTCGACCTGCCGGCCAAGCTGTTCGGCCAGGTGATCGACGCGGCCAAGGGCCGGAAGTCTCTGGTGAAGGTGGTCGACGCCGCACCGGCGCAGATCCCCGCCCCGACGGCGGTCAAGCGCGCGCTCGACGTGCTGAAGGGCGCCAAGAAGCCGCTGATCATCCTCGGCAAGGGTGCCGCCTACGCGCAGGCCGACGAGGCGATCACGGCGTTCGTCGAGAAGAGCGGCGTGCCGTTCCTGCCGATGAGCATGGCCAAGGGCCTGCTGCCCGACACGCATCCGCAGTGCGCCGGTGCCGCGCGCTCGACGGTGCTGAAGGACTCCGATGTCGTGGTGATGATCGGTGCCCGCCTCAACTGGCTGCTCAGCCACGGCAAGGGCAAGACCTGGGGCGATGCGCCCAAGAAGTTCATCCAGATCGACATCGAGCCCAGGGAGATGGATTCGAACGTCGAGATCGTGGCGCCGGTGGTCGGCGACATCGGCTCCTGCGTCGCCGCGCTGAGCGACGCGATGGGCGGCGGGTGGACCAAGGCGCCGGCCGACTGGATGGGCGCGGTCACCGCCAAGCGCGACGAGAACGTCGCCAAGATGGCGCCGCGACTGATGAACAACAACAATCCGATGGACTATCACGGCGCGCTCGGCGTGCTGCGCACCATCATCAAGGAGCGGCCCGAGACCATCCTGGTCAACGAAGGCGCCAACACGCTCGACCTGACGCGCGGCGTGATCGACATCTACAAGCCGCGCAAGCGCCTCGACGTCGGCACCTGGGGCGTCATGGGCATCGGCATGGGCCAGTGCATCGCGGCCGCCGTCGAGACCGGCCATCCGGTGCTGGCGATCGAAGGCGACAGCGCGTTCGGCTTCTCCGGCATGGAGGTCGAGACGATCTGCCGATACAACCTCCCGGTCTGCGTCGTGATCTTCAACAACGACGGCATCTATCGCGGCACCGACGTCAACAAGGCGGGCAGCGATCCCGCGCCGACCGTGTTCGTGAAGGGTTCGCGCTACGACAAGATGATGGAGGCCTTCGGCGGCGTCGGCGTCAACGCGACCACGCCCGATGACCTGAAGCGCGCGGTCAACGCCGCGCTCGACAGCCGCAAGCCCACCCTGATCAACGCCGTCATCGATCCGGCTGCCGGCAGCGAGTCCGGCCGCATCGGCAATCTCAATCCGCAAAGCCAGCTGAAGAAGAAGTAAGGGGAACGACCATGGCGAAGAAGAAAGTCACCAAGACGAAGGCGAAAGCCGCCAAGGGCAAGTCGAAGAAGGCGCCGGTGAAGGCCAAGGCGCAAGGAACCAAGAGGGCGGCCGCGAAGAAGCCGGTGCTGAAGGTCGTGGCGAAGAAGGTCGCCGCGGCGCCGAGGATCTCCAAGAAGCCCTGGGGCAAGGACGGCAAGGCGCTCGATGGCGTGAAGATCCTCGACTTCACCCACGTCCAGTCCGGCCCGACCTGCACTCAGCTGCTGGCCTGGTTCGGCGCCGACGTGATCAAGGTCGAGCGGCCCGGCCAGGGCGACATCACCCGCGGCCAGCTCGTGGACGTGCCCGGCGCGGACAGCCTCTATTTCACGATGCTGAACCACAACAAGCGCTCGATCACGCTCGACTCCAAGAGCAAGCAGGGCATGAACGTGCTCGAGCGCCTGGTGAAGACCTGCGACGTGCTGGTCGAGAACTTCGCACCCGGCGCGCTCGATCGCATGGGCCTGACCTGGGAGCGCATCCACTCCTGGAACCCGCGCATGATCGTCGCTTCGGTGAAGGGCTTCGGCCCCGGCCCGTACGAGGAGTGCAAGGTCTACGAGAACGTGGCGCAGTGCGCCGGCGGCGCGGCCTCGACGACCGGCTTCCGTGACGGCATCCCGCTGGTGACGGGCGCGCAGATCGGCGACTCGGGCACCGGCCTGCACCTGGCGCTCGGCATCGTCTGCGCCCTGATGCAGCGCAACCGCACGGGCCGCGGCCAGAAGGTGCTGTGCGCCATGCAGGACGGGGTCCTGAACCTGTGTCGCGTGAAACTGCGTGACCAGCAGCGGCTGAAGGCGGGTCCTCTGAAGGAGTACACGCAGTTCGGCGAGGGCATCCCGTTCGGCGAGGCGGTACCGCGCGCCGCCAACGACTCCGGCGGCGGCCAGCCCGGCGTCATCCTGAAGTGCAAGGGCTGGGAGACCGATCCCAACGCCTACATCTACTTCATCACCCAGGCGCCGGTGTGGGAGAAGATCTGCGACCTGATCGGCGAGCCCGGCTGGAAGACCCATCCCGACTTCGCCAAGCCGCCGGCACGCCTGCCCCGGCTGAAGCAGATCTTCGAGCGCATCGAGCAGTGGACCATGACCAAGACCAAGTTCGAGGTCATGAACGAGTGCAACGCCTTCGACATCCCGGTCGGTCCGATCCTGTCGATGAAGGAACTGGCCGAGGAGCAGTCGCTGCGCGACACCGGCACCGTCGTCGAGGTCGATCATCCGACCCGCGGCAAGTACCTGTCGGTCGGCAACCCGATCAAGCTCTCCGACTCGATCACCGAGGTGAAGCGCTCGCCGCTGCTCGGCGAGCACACCGACGAAATCCTGTCGAAGGTGCTGAAGTTCGGCCCGCGCGAGATCGCCGAAATCAAGGCGTCGGGCGCGACCGGCGAGCAGCCCAAGCAACAGGCGGCGGAGTAACCGATGCGCATCGTCGTCCATGGCCAGCAGGCCTTCGGCAAGTCTGTGCTCGAAGCCCTGCTCAAGCGCGGTGACAACGTCGTCGCCGTCTATGTCGCGCCGGAAAAGCCCGGCGCCAAGCCCGATCCCCTGAAGGAGGCGGCGCAGGCCGCCGGCCTTCCGGTCTATCAGCCGGCGTCCTACCGCAAGCCGGAGGTCGTCGAGGAGTTCAAGGCGCTGAAGCCCGACCTGCAGGTGATGGCGTTCGTCACGCTGTTCGTGCCGGAGGAATTCCTCAACGTCCCGACGCACGGGTCGATCCAGTACCACCCGTCGCTGCTGCCGGCCTATCGCGGCGCGTCGGCGATCAACTGGCCGATCATCCTCGGCGAGAAGGAAACCGGCCTCTCGATCTTCTGGCCGGACAACGGCCTCGATACCGGCGACGTGCTGCTGCAGAAAAAGACGCCGCTCAGCGCCACCGACACGATGGGCGACCTCTACTTCAAGCGGCTGTTCCCGATGGGTGTCGACGCGATGCTCGAGTCGGTCGACCTGGTGAAGGCCGGCAAGGCGCCGCGCATCAAGCAGGATGAGTCGAAGGCCACCTACGAGGGCCGCGCGACCGCCGACATCGCCCGCATCGACTGGGGCAAGTCGTGGCGCCAGATCGACCCGCTGGTGCGCGGCTGCAATCCCGTGCCCGGCGCCTGGACGACGCTCGACGGCAAGCAGCTGCAGGTCTTCGAGGTGACGCCGATCCCGGCCAAGGATCCCAAGGGGATCGGCGGCAAGTACGGCGAGGTGGTCGAGGTCTCGGCCGACGGCTTCACCGTCGTCTGCCCCGATGGCCGCATCAAGGTCCTGCGCGTGAAGCCCGCAGACGGCCCGAAGGTCGGCGCCGGCGAGTGGGCCAAGGCCGCCAACCTCGCGGTCGGCGCGCGCTTTGTCTGAGAAGTCCAAGACTCTTCCTCCTCTCCCCCGCTAGGGGGAGAGGTTGGGTGAGGGGGTTACGGGCACCGTGCACGGCCCCCTCACCTAACCTCTCCCCCCAAGGGGGAGAGGAAGATGAGAAGAAATTTTCTCCCGGGAGTTACAAGTCATGCCCGCGTCACAGCATACGAGTCCGAAGTCCGACATCGCGATCGCCCAGGAGGCCAAGAAGCGGCCGATCCTCGAATTGGCCAAGGAGAAGCTCGGCATCGCGCCCGAGAATCTCGATCCCTACGGCCACTACAAGGCCAAGGTGTCGATGGACTACATCAAGTCGCTGCAGTCCAGACCCAATGGCAAGCTGATCCTGGTCTCGGCGATCTCGCCGACGCCCGCGGGCGAAGGCAAGACGACCACCACCGTGGGTCTGACCGACGCGCTCTGCCACATCGGCAAGAAGGCGATGCTCTGCCTGCGCGAACCGTCGCTCGGCCCCAGCTTCGGCATGAAGGGCGGCGCGGCGGGCGGCGGATACGCCCAGGTCGTGCCGATGG
>JBGAHH010000147.1:0-4723 GCA_044226265.1 Casimicrobiaceae bacterium
GTCGCCGGTCCGGCACCAGTCGCCCGTGTACTTCGCGCGCGTGCCTTCGGGATTGCCCGCGTACTCGATGAAGAACACCGGGTCGGGCGTGCCATCCGGCGCGACGCGATGCACCGCGACCTCGCCCGGCTCGCCCGGCGGCAGCACGTCGCCGTCGTCGTCGATCACCGCGACGCGGTGCCCGGGGTAGGGCCGCCCCATCGAGCCCGGCTTCGCCGGCCACAGCTCGTGCGAGTTGCCGACGATGTAGTTCATCTCGGTCTGGCCGAACATCTCGTTGATCGTCACGCCGAGCGCCTCGCGCGCCCACTCGAACACCGTCGAGCCGACCGACTCGCCGGCGCTCATGATCGAGCGCATCTCGAGGTCGAAGCGCTCGCGCGGCCGCGGGAACGCCTTCATCATCATCTTGAGCGCGGTCGGGAACAGGAACGCGTTCCGGATGCCGTACTTCTCGATCAGCGCGAACGCGCGCTCGGGATCGAAGCGTCCGCGGTAGCCGACGATCGGCTGGCCGTGGTAGAGCGACGGCAGCAGCGCGTCCATCAGGCCGCCGGTCCACGCCCAGTCGGCGGGCGACCAGAAGAGGTCGCCTTCGCGCGGATAGCCGTCGTGCGAGTGCGTGAAGCCCGGCAGGTTGCCGATCAGGCACGAGTGCGGCATCAGCGCCGCCTTCGGCGGGCCGGTGGTGCCGCTCGTGTAGATGACCAGCGCCGGGTCGGTCGGCTTCGTCTCGACCGGCTCGTGGCGCGGCGACGCGCGCGCGAGGAGGTCCTCCCACGGCGTCACGTAGGACTCGCGCGCGCCGGCGACGCCGATCACGTGCTCGACGCCGGGGACGCGCTCGCGGATCGGCGCGAGGTTCGGCAGCGACTGCGGGTCGACGATCGCGACCTTCGTCGCGCTGTGGACGAGCCGGTACTCGAGCGCCTCGGGCCCGAACAGGAAGGAGAGCGGCACCGCGACGGCGCCCATCCGGTAGACCGCGACGTGCGCGACGACCGTCTCCGGCCGCTGCGGCAGCATCAGCGCGACGCGGTCGCCGCGGCCCACGCCGAGCGCGGCGAGCCCGTTGGCGAGTCGCCGCGCGCGCTGCTCGAGGTCCCAGAACGTGTACGCGGCCGTCGCGCCGTTCTCGTCCTCCCAGTAGAGCGCGAAGCGCGCGCGGTCGCCGGCCCAGCGGCCGCAGCACGCGCGGCCGATGTTGAACGACGCCGGCACGTTCCAGCGGTACGCCCGATAGACCTCGGCGTACCGATCGTCCCGATCGTCCCGATCGTCTCGGTCGGCCATGGCGCGAGGATACCGCGCCGGGCGGGCGCTCAGGCGCGCGGCGCCGCGAGCCCCGACATCGTCGTGCGCGCCGCGAGGTCGCCGCCGTTCGCGAGGTCGAGCGGCTCGACCGCGGCCCACACCCAGTCGGGCTGCTGCTCGATCAGCCGGCCGAAGCGGATCGGCACCGTCGAGCGCGACGTGTTGAGCCGGAAGCGGCGCCCCGGCTGGTACTCGACCGCGGGGACGATCAGCGACTGGACCGCGGACTCGCCTTCGCGCTTGCGGAGCGCGAGGAAGAGCCCGTGGAACGTCCGGCCCTCGAGCGTGCTCCGCTCGCCCTCGACCGAGTAGTCGGCGTCGCCGCCGCCCTTCTTCTGCTCGACCAGCTCGACGCCGACCAGCGTGTTCGCGATGACCTGCAGACCGATCTCGGCGCGGTCGGCGGTGAGGCGCTTCATTCGCCGCACGATGCCGAGCGTCCAGAACGCGTGGCCGTAGGGCCGGATCGCCGCGAGCGTGTTGAGCGTCACGGCCGACGCCGCGCTCATCGGCGCGACGAGACGGAAACCGGTCTGCGAGACGTCCTTCACGTCCCAGGGCCCTCCCGCGGCGCCCCACGCGGCGAGCCGCCTGCGCGCGAGGTCGCGGCGACGCTCGTCCTCGTTCCGCGCGTGGCCGAAGATCGCGATCTCCATCGTGCCGCCGAAGCTCTTGCCGTGATCGATGCGCGGCAGCGGGTCGCGCTCCTCCTCGTGCAGGTAGCCCGAGATCTTCGCGAAGCCGACGATCGCGTCGACGACGCCCGCGGCGGCAGTGCGCTCGCCGCGGCGCGCGAACGGGCGGAACTCCGGGTCGACCTGCGCGGCGAGCTTCATGAGCAGGCCGAGCTGCTCGCTGCGGCGAGGCGTGCGGTCCGACAGCGGCTGGTGGCGGATCTTCTGCTCGATCGTCACCACGTTCTGCATCAGCATCGCGTGGAGGGGCCGCGTGTCGAGGAACAGCACGCGGCCTTCGAGCGGCGCCGGTGTCCGGCGCTTGAGCCCCTCGCGGCTGCCGAGGTCGACGTAGAACGACGACACGCTCGACGGCTCGAGCGTGAGGCGAAGCGGCGCGCACCACTCGTCGAGCTCGCCCGCGACCCACTCGAGGTGGCGCGCCGTGAGGTTGCCCGCGTTCATGAGCTGGAGCACGAGCACCGTCAGGTAGGCGTGCTCGATCGTCGAGCTGCGGCCGCCCTTGTCGGTCACCGCGTGCCGCTCGATCTTGCGCGAGCAGGCGAGCGAGAAGAGCGCGTGGAGCTCCGCCCACTTCGCCGGGATCCACTGCTCGTAGCGGTAGAGGCGGATCTTGGCCTCGAGCCCCAGGTGCACGATCTGCCGCTGGATGAGCGCGGGCAGCTCCGACTGCCACTTGCCGCTCCCGGCATGCTCGGAGACGTCGCGCGAGAACGCCGTGTACGCGAGCAGGAACGCCTGCGACAGGTCGAACATCGCCGACCACAGCTGGTGCTCGATGCGCGAGCTGCGGCTCGCGTGCTCGATGTACTGGGTCGTCAGCGCCTCGCGGATCGGCTGGGCGAGCGCGTCGGCGCGGAACACCGCCTCGAGCGAGGTCGGCGAGCGCGCGTAGCTCCGATCCGCGATCGCGCCCAGCGCGCTGATCAGCTCGGCGTGCGTCGCGAGCGGGTCGCCCGCCGGCTGGGCGGCGAACCAGCGCTCCGCCGACTTCGCGTCGGCGAGCGGGTCACGCACGGTCCTGGAGAAGCCGAACATCGGGGCCGGGGGCGCACGGCCACCCCGGTTCCCCGATCCCATCGCGGGCGATCTCGGCGTCCGGTCGCGGCCGCCTGCCCGGGGGTGCTCCGGTCGAAGGCGATCGGGCGATCTTCGCGCAAAGCGCGCGCATCGGGCAAGGATCGGTCCGGGCGCGTGGCACGCATTGTGCTGTTCAGTCCGTGCAGGCGCGGAACCCGGCTTTCAGGGGGCTCGAGTCCCCGGAGAGGGGGTCTTTGCGACCTTCCATGTTACTTTGTGCCATACAGTCTGCGGCGTGCAACTGACGCCCGGCGAACAGGAACGACGCTCATGGGCATCTTGATCAAGGCACCGAGCCGCCGGGCGGAGCCCCGGCTGGCTGCGCTGGACACGCCGGCCCCCGCGGGCAACCTGCACGGGGCGCTGCACATCCGCGAAGTGGTCCGGACCACCGGGCTGCGGCGCGAGCAGCTCTACATGTGGCAGCGGCGCTACGGGTTCCCTGCGCCGCTGCGCGATCCGTTCGGCGACCGCGTCTACCCGCCGGACCAGGTGGCGCGCCTCAAGCTCATCAAGCAGCTCCTGTCCGAGGGCTGGCGCGCCGGCGCGGTCGTGCCGCTGTCGGACACGGCGCTCAACTCGATGCTCGGGCTCGCCGTCGACGAGCCGACGCCGCTGCCCTCGGAGATCGAGACGGCGGTGAAGCTGCTCGCGCAGCACCGCGTCGGCGAGATGCAGAACCACCTGTCGAAGCTTCTGGTCGGACAGGGGCTGCGGCGCTTCCTCGAGCAGACGCTGATCCCGCTGAACGAGGCGGTGCACGAGCGCGTCGTGCGCGGCGAGATGCAGATCTTCCAGGAGCTTCGCTTCGCCGACCTCGCGCAGCGGCTCCTGCGCGACGTGACGCGGCTCGTGCGTCCGACGCGCGACGCGAAGCTCGTGCTGCTCGCGACGCCGCCGAACGATCCCAACCAGCTCGGCCTCGCGATCCTCGAGCTCCTGCTGTTCACCGACGGCGTCAACTGCATGACGCTCGGCGCCGGCGTCCCGGGCCAGGAGATCGCGGGGCGCCGGCGTCCCGGGCCAGGAGATCGCGGGCGCCGCCACCGCGTACAAGGTGTCGGCCGTCGTGCTGCTGTTCGACCGCGGGATCTCCGGCAAGATCGCCGGCCAGGAGATCCGCAGCCTCCGGCAGGCGCTGCCGGCCACGATGCCGCTCGTCGTGAGCGGCCGCGCGGTGAACCTGCTCGCGAAGCCGATCGCCGAGGTTCGCACTGCCGTCGACTTCAGCTCGGTGATGGTCGCGATCCGCGAGCTCAACGTGCTGCCCGCCAAGCCGGTGGCGCTCGTCGGCGTCGACGGCGCGGAGCCGCAGCGCGCCTGATCGTCGAGGGTACGCGCCGGGATGCGCGGGGGCCGTCCGGCGTAGAATGCGCGGATGGCCGATCCGCGACTCGCCGCGCTCCCGTCGCCGCCCCGCGTGCGCTACGCGCGCGTGGCGCTGCACCTCGCCGGCCTGATCGCCGCGGGCGTGATCGCGTGGCTCCTGTGGCTGGGCTACCGCCAGCCGGAGCTGATCCACGAACTCGCGAACAACAGCATATGTTGATGCGCTCCGAAGCGGCCGCCTCCGGCCGCGCGCCCGACCGTTGACCGCCGCCGCGCTCGCGACGCTGCGTCGCCGCCTCGGCATC
>JBGAHH010000032.1:0-39768 GCA_044226265.1 Casimicrobiaceae bacterium
CTGGATCCGCGAGATCGCGTCCGAGGGCGGCCTGCTCCGCGAGCGCGCGCTGCGCCGGCTTCCCGCCGCGTCGATCGGCGGCGTGGGCGACCTCCTTGCCGCCGCGCAGCGGCGCGGCGAGATCGCGCCCGGCATCGAGCCGCGCGTCGTCTTCGTCTCGATCATGGGACTCACGATGTTTCCGCTCGCCACGCAGGCGGTGTGGCGCCGGATGCCCGGCGCCGACCGCATCACGCTCGACGACCTGCAACGACACGCCACGACCCTGCTCGCGTCCGGCCTCGCCGGGCGCGTGCGTTCCGCCGGGCCGGGGCCGAGGAGGCCGCGATGATCCGCCTTTCCCCCGCCCGCGCGCCGCGCGCGTGGCGCACGCATGCCGCGGCGCTGCTGGCCCTCGCGCTCGTCGCCTGCGGCGAGGGCGCGCCACCCGGCCACCAGGGCTACGTCGAGGGCGAGTTCGTGAACGTCGCCTCGCCGATCGCAGGCCGCCTCGACCGCCTGTCGGTGCGGCGAGGCGACACGATCGCCGCGGGCGTGCCGCTGTTCGCGCTGGAGGCGCAGAGCGAGGCGGCCGCGCAGCGACAGGCCGCCGAGCAGCTGCGCGCGGCGGAGGCGCAGCTCGCCGACCTCAACGTCGGCAAGCGGCCGCAGGAGCTCGACGTCACGCGCGCGCAGCTCGCGCAGGCGCGCGCGGACGAGGGGAAGTCGGCCACGCGCCTCGCACGCGACGAGGCGCAGTTCGCGATCGGCGGCATCGCGAGGCAGCAGCTCGACGACAGCCGCGCGGCGCACGACGCGGACCTCGCGCGCGTGAAGCAGCTCGAGAGCGAGATCGCGGTGGGCGAGCTGCCCGGGCGCGCCGCGCAGGTCCGGGCGCAGGCGGCGCAGGTCGCCGCGGCCCGCGCGGCGCTGGAGCAGGCGCAGTGGCGGCTCGACCAGAAGTCGATCGCCTCGACGCTCGGTGGGCTCGTGCAGGACACGCTCTACCGCGAAGGCGAATGGGTCGCCGCCGGCAACCCCATCGTTCGGATGCTGCCTCCCGCCAACGTCAAGGTGCGCTTCTTCGTGCCGCAGGCGGCCGTGGGCGGCATCGCGCCGGGCCGCCGCGCGACCGTGCATTGCGACGGCTGCGGCGCGGACATCCCGGTCACCGTGAGCTTCGTGTCGACCGAGGCCGAATACACGCCGCCGGTCATCTTCAGCAACGAGACGCGCGCGAAGCTCGTGTTCATGGTCGAGGCGCGCCCCGAGATCGCCGACGCGCCGAAGCTGCGCCCGGGCCAGCCGGTCAGCGTGGTGCTGAAGTGATCGCGACGCCCGATGCCCCGCGGCCGGCCGGCCGTTCCGGCGGCGGGCCGCCGCCGCCGGGAACGGACGCGCCGACCCTCGAAGCGGGCGGCCAGCCCGAGGATGCCCCGGCGATCGACGTGCAGGGCCTCGACAAGAGCTTCGGCGACAAGCACGTCGTCGTCGACCTCGCGCTCCGCGTGAGGCGCGGCGAGATCTTCGGCTTCCTCGGGCCCAACGGCAGCGGCAAGACGACGTCGATCCGCATGATGTGCGGCCTCCTGACGCCGGACGCCGGCAGCGGCACCTGCCTCGGCTACGACATCCGCACCGAGAGCGACGCGATCAAGCGCAACGTCGGCTACATGACGCAGAGGTTCTCGTACTGGGACGACCTGACCATCCGCGAGAACCTCGAGTTCGTCGCGCGCGTCTACGACATGCCCGGCCGCAGGGCGGCGATCGACCGCGCGCTCGACGACCTCGGCCTCTCGACGCGCCAGCACCAGCTCACCGGCGCGCTCTCCGGCGGATGGAAGCAGCGCCTCGCGCTCGCCGCCTGCATGCTGCACCGCCCGCGCCTGCTGCTGCTCGACGAGCCGACCGCGGGCGTCGACCCGAACGCGCGCCGCGAATTCTGGGAGGAGCTGCACCGGCTCGCCGCCGAAGGCATCTCGGTGCTCGTCTCGACGCACTACATGGACGAGGCCGAGCGCTGCCACAAGCTCGCCTACATCGCGTACGGGCGGCTGCTCGCGAAGGGCACGGCCGCCGAGATCGTCGCCAGCCAGCGCCTCGTCACCTACGCCGTCGAGGGCGCGGGCGCCGGCGCGCTCGTCGAGAGGCTGCGCGGCGCGCCCGGCGTCGAGCAGGCGACCTCGTTCGGCGCCTCCGTGCACGTCACCGGCCGCGACGCGCAGGCGATCGAGGCGACGCTGAAGGAGGCGACCGCGGGGACGTCGTGGCGCTGGATGCACAGCGAGACGGGCCTCGAGGACGTCTTCATCCACCTGATGCGCGAGGCGACCGACAACTACGGCAACGGGGGCGGGGCGTGAGCGCCGCGCCGGCGGCCGCCCCCGGCCGGGCGCGCGCGTTCTCCGTGGCGCGCTGGTGGAGCATGGTCACGAAGGAATTCCTGCAGCTCCGGCGCGACCGCATCACGTTCGGCATGATCGTCGGCATCCCGATCATCCAGCTCACGCTGTTCGGCTACGCGATCAACTCCGACCCGAAGCACATGCCGACCGCGGTGATCGCCGGCGAGGCCTCGGAGTTCACGCGCTCGGTGATCGCGGGGATGCGGAACTCCGGGTACTTCGACATCGTCGCCGAGCTCCCGGACGAGGAGGCCGGCCGCGACGCGCTGGCGCGCGGCCGCGCGCAGTTCGTCCTCTCGATCCCCGCCGGCTTCACGCGCGAGCTGCTTCGCGGCGAGCGCCCGTCGCTGCTGCTGCAGGCGGACGCGTCGGACCCGACCGCGACCGGCCCGGCGCTCGCGGCGCTGACGCCGATCGTCCAGCAGGTCGCGGGGCGCGACCTCGTCGGGCCGTTCGCGCGCCTCGACAACGGTCCGCCGCCGTTCGACGTGCGCGTGCACCGGATGTACAACCCCGAGGCGATCACGCAGTACAACATCGTGCCCGGGCTGATGGGCGTCATCCTGACGATGACGATGGTGATGATGACCGGGCTCGCGATCACGCGCGAGCGCGAGCGCGGCACGATGGAGAACATGCTCGCGATGCCCCTGACGCCGCTCGAGGTGATGACCGGCAAGATCGTGCCCTACGTGGCGATCGGGCTGGTGCAGGCCTCGATCATCCTGCTCGCGGCGCGCGTCGTGTTCGGCGTCCCGTTCCTCGGCAGCCTGACCGCGCTCTACCTGTCGGCGCTGCTGTTCATCGCCGCGAACCTGACCGTCGGCATCACGGTGTCGTCGCTCGCCGCGAACCAGCTGCAGGCGATGCAGCTCACGTTCTTCTACTTCCTGCCGAACATGCTGCTGTCCGGCTTCATGTTCCCGTTCCGCGGGATGCCCGAGTGGGCGCAGTGGCTGGGATCGATCCTGCCGCTCACGCACTTCAACCGCATCGTGCGCGGCATCCTGCTCAAGGGCAACGACTGGCCCGACCTGTGGCCGTCGCTTTGGCCGATGCTGCTGTTCACGCTGATCGTGATGGGCATCGCGCTCAGGTTCTACCGCCGCACGCTCGACTGACGGAGGTCGCCATGACCCGCCTCGCCCCGACCCGGATGACGCGCGCCGCGCCGCTCGCGGCCGCGTGCCTCGCCGCCGCCTGCACGATGGGGCCGGACTTCCGCGCGCCCGATCCGCCGGCGGCCGGCCGCTACACGACCGGCGAGCAGCCGGCGTCCACGGTCGCCGCCGACGGCGTCGCGCAGCGATTCACGGACTCGCGCGACCTCCCGGCCGACTGGTGGACGCTCTACGCGTCGCCGAAGCTCGACGCGCTGGTGCGCGCCGCGCTCGACGCGAGCCCGACGCTGCCGCAGGCGCGCGCGCGCCTCGCACAGGCTCAGGAGGACCTCGCCGCCAGGACCTCGTCGGTCCAGCTCCCTGCCGTCGACGGCACGCTCGGGCTGTCGCGCAACCAGATCGACCCGGCCGCGATGGGCTTCCCGGAGGCGCCGAAGACCGGCCCGTTCACGCTCTACGGCATCGGGCTGTCCGTCTCCTACACGATCGACGCGTTCGGCGGCGCGCGCCGCGAGCTCGAGTCGCTCGACGCCGTCGTCGAGGCGCGACGCCACGAGCTCGACGCCGCGCGGCTCGCGCTCACCGCGAACGTCGTCACCGCGGCGATCCGCTCGGCGCAGCTCCGCGACCAGATCGCCTCGGCGCGCGCGATCCTCGCGGCGCAGTCGACGCTGCTCGCGATCGCGGAGCGGCGCTACGCGACGGGCGCCGTGCCCGCGGTCGAGGTCGCCAACCAGCGCGCGCTGGTCGCACAGACGCGGGCGACGATCCCGCCGCTCGAGCGCGACCTCGCGCGGACGATGCACGCGCTCGCGGTCTACACCGGCGCGACGCCGGGCGACGCGACGCTCCCGGAGATCACGCTCGCCGACCTCTCGCTGCCGCGCGACGTCCCGCTCGTCGTTCCCGCGGAACTCGTGCGCCGCCGACCCGACATCCGCGCGAGCGAGGCGATGCTGCACCGGGCGAGCGCGTCGATCGGCGTCGCCGAGGCGAACCTCTACCCGCGCCTCACGCTCTCCGGCGGCCTCTCGTCCGACCGCACGCGTATCGAGGACGTCTTCGGCAACGGCCTCAACGTGTGGAACATCGGCATCGCGCTCGTCCAGCCGCTCTTGCGGCAGCCCGAGCTCAAGGCGCGCCAGCGCGAGGCGGTCGCCGCCTTCGACGAGGCGCTCGCCGCCTACCGCGAGTCGGTGCTGACCGGCGTCGCCAACGTCGCCGATGCGCTGCGCGCGCTCGAGCAGGACGCGCACGCGCTCGCCGCACGCTCGGAGCAGGCGAGAGAGACGGAGCGCGCGTACGCGATCACGCGCGAGCGCTACCGGCTGGGCGGCGTGAGCCAGGTCGAGCTCCTCGACGCCGAGCGGCAGCGCCTGCAGGCGGAGCTCGAGCGCTCGCAGGCGGCCGCGTCGCGCCTGGCCGACACGGCCGCGCTGTTCCAGGCGATGGGCGGGGGCTGGTGGGCGGCGCCCGGCGCGGCAACGCCAGTCGCCGGCGGCCGCTGAGGGCGACCCAACCCTCGGGGGTCAGGTTGGCAAACTGACCCCTGCAGGGAAGGCGTTCCGGGGCCGCAGAAAAGCAACGGGCCGGTCGCCCGGCCCGTTTGCCTCACCCGCGCGGCGGTGATCGCGCCGCGCCTTTCAGGAAGTCACCACGCCAGTTTCGACCGAGGCCGTTCCGGGGAAGTTCCCCGGGCGAGGCCCCGGGGGCGTCAGTACTTGACGCTGCAGCCGTACGGGGCCGTGCTGGCCACGGTGACCGGCTTGCCGGCCTGCGCCTCGGCCAGCGCCGCGCGGACGTAGTTGTTCGCCGCCTTCGCGTCGGCCGGATTGGCGCTCCGGCGGTCGTCGATCGCGCCTTGGTAGACGATCCTGCCGGCGGGATCGATCACGAACATGTGCGGCGTGGTCTTCGCCGCGTACGCGCGGCCCGCGACGCTCTTGCCGTCGATCAGCACCGCCTGCGGAGAGCCGCCCTGGGCCTTCATCCACGCGGCCATCTCGGGGCCGGTCTTGTACTCGAAGTGATCGTCGCGCGTCGAGTTGACCGACAGCCACACGACGTCCTTGGCGCCCCACTCCTTCTGCAGGTCCTGCATGTTGCGCGAGCTGTAGTGCTTGCGCACGAACGGGCACTCGGGGTTCGTCCACTCGAGCACGACGAACTTGCCGCGGTAGTCGGACAGCTTGACCGGCTTGCCGGACGCGTCCGCGACCGTGAAGTCGGGCGCGGCGGCGCCGGGCGAGGCGCGCGCGACGCCGATCGCGAGGGCGCAGGCGCCCGCGAGCGCGAGCGCGGCACGGACGGCGCGGCGGGTCATCGGGTTCGCGTGGGCGGGCATCGAAGCACCTCGTCGGCAGATCAAAGCGTGGCCAGGGCGTCGAAGACCGCCCCGCTCGTGAGGACTTCCGGCAGCAGCAAAGGTTCCCGGCCGGGACGGTAGAGGACGTATACGGGAACGCCGTTGCGCCCGAGCGCCGCCAGCGCGCGCGTGATGTCGGGATCCCGCCGCGTCCAGTCGGCGCGGACCAGCGCCACCTTCTTCGCGCCGAAGGCGCCGACCACGTCGGCGGTGCCCAGCACGAGGCGCTTGTTGACCTGGCAGGTGACGCACCAGGCCGCGGTGAAGTCGACGAAGACCGGCCCCGCGGCGCGCAGCGCGTCGAGCGACGCCGGCGAGTACGGCTTCCAGAGGTCCGCGGACGCCGCGGAGGCGGACTTCGACGCTTCGGCAGCAGGCAGGCCGGGCGCGGCGAACGGGAAGCCGGCGACCACCGCGCCGATCGCCCCCGCGGCCGCGACCCAGCGCCAGGGCCGCCCGCCGCCCGCGCGCGCCACGTGGAGCGCCCAGAGCGCGAACGCGACGGCGATCAGCACGATCGCGAGGCGCAGCACCGCGTCGACGTCGATCTGCATGCCGAGCACCCAGGCGAGCCACGCGACCGTCGCGTAGAGCGGGAACGCGAGGATCTGCTTGAACCGGATCATCCACGCGCCCGGCTTGGGCAGCGCGCGCCGCCACGCCGGGAACCACGCGAGCAGCACGTAGGGCAGCGCCATGCCGAGCCCCAGCGCGACGAACACCGCGAGCGTCTCGACCGCGGGCTGACCGAGCGCAAAGCCCAGCGCAGCCCCCATGAACGGCGCGGTGCAGGGCGACGCGACGACGACCGCGAGGACGCCGGTCGCGAACGCGTCGAGCGTGCGGTTCTTCGCGGTCCAGCTCCGCACCGACGCCGGCGCGAACTGGCCGAACTCGAACACGCCCGACAGGTTGAGCGCGAGCGCGAAGAACAGCACCGCGAGCAGCGTCACGAACAGCGGCGACTGGAGTTGGAAGCCCCAGCCCAGCTGCTCGCCCGCCGCGCGCAGGCCCAGCATCAGCACCGCGAGGCCGACGAACGTGACGAGCACGCCCGCGCCGTACGCCAGGCCCTCGCGGCGCATCGTGGCCGGCGAGTCGTGGTGCTGCGCGAAGCCCAGCACCTTGATCGACAGCACGGGCAGCACGCAGGGCATCAGGTTGAGGGCCAGCCCGCCGACGAACGCGAAAGCCGCGGCGAGCCACAGCGACATCGCGTTGATCGCCGGCGCCGCGGGAACGACGAGCGTCGGCGCCGTCGCGTCGATCGGCTTCGGCCCGGCGACGACCTCGCCCGCGAGCGCGACGTCGATCGTCGCGGCCTTCGCGCCGGCGAAGCCTTCCGACGCCGAGATCACGCCCGCGACCCGCTTGAAGCCCGGGGCGAGCTGGTAGGCGACCGGCAGCGAGAGCGCGTGCGACGCGCCCTCGCGCGTCGCGACCTGGGGCGCGGAGGCCTCGATGCGGCCCTCGTCGTAGGGGAAGAAGTGCAGCTTGCCGGGATCCGCCGCGCCTTCGGGCGGCGTGAGCACGAGCTTCACGCGCTGGCCCTCGCCCGTCGCCGCGACCGACCAGCCGGCGAGCGGCTTCGGAAGCGCCGCCTTCGTCGCCGCGATCGGCGCGCCCCACTGCGGATGCGCGGATGCGGTGGCCGCCACCGGCAGGGAAAGCTCGAGGTCGGCGCCCTCGGGGATGCAGGTCTCCTTGCAGACGAGCCAATCGGCGCGCGCCGCGATCGCGAGCTTGTGGCCCGGCTTCGCGTCGATCGGCACGTCGAGCGCAGTGGGAAGGAAGACCTCGCCCTCGTAGCCGTAATTGACGAGCGGCCCCGCCGGCAGCGCCGCCGGCGCGGGCCAGTCGATCGCGCCGGCCTTCACGCCGGGCGGGAGCTTCCAGACGATCGTCGTCGGCAGGCCCGAGTCGCCGGGATTCCGCCAGTAGGTGTGCCAGCCCTCGCGCATCCGCAGCCGGAGCGCGACCGTGACCGGCTTGCCGGGGACGGCGGCCGTCGATGCCGGCACCAGCTCGGCCTCGACGTTCGGCGTGCGAACCGGCCCCGCCTGGGCGCCGGCCAGCGCGACCAGCGCGAGCGCGGCGCCTGCGGCGAGGCGACGAAGCGGTCGGGCGAGCGAGGAGGGTCTCGGCGGCATCGTGGTCGGCCCGCGGCAGCAGGCCCCGGATAGAGGGGCGAACCGCGCGCGGGGTTCCCGCATTCCGCGATTGTGCCACCCGGTCCCCGTCGACCCGCCCGCATGCCGGGACCGGTGGCGGGCCCCGTCTGATAAACTGCTGATTCCTTTCGGGGAGTAGCCGGCCCCGCCCGTCGCGGGCGGGGTGGGCGCGTCAACATGCTTGGCCCGCGTTCCCGCGGGCCATGGCGCGTCCGAAGGCCGCATGCGCGGCCGGCGGCGAGACCGGGGGCCCCATGCGGAACCCGCGGGATCGGGCAGCGCGCATGGGCGCCTTCGTCCGCTCGCGCCTGCCCGGTCCCCTGCCCCATGGAAGCCCTGCTCGTGTCCTTCGGCGTCGTCGCGATCGGCGAGATCGGCGACAAGACGCAGCTCCTCTCGCTCGTGCTCGCCGCGCGCTACCGGCGCCCCTGGCCGATCATCGCCGGCATCCTCGTCGCGACGCTCGTGAACCACGCGATCGCCGGCTGGGTGGGCAACCTCGTTCGCGGCGTCGTGCCGGCGGACGTGCTGCGATGGCTCCTCGCCGCGTCGTTCTTCGCGGTCGCCGTGTGGGCGCTCAAGCCCGACACGCTCGACGAGGCGGACGCGAAGCCGCGCGGCCACTGGGGCGTGTTCGGCATGACGGTCGTGGCGTTCTTCATGGCGGAGATGGGCGACAAGACGCAGGTCGCGACCGTGATGCTCGCCGCGAAGTTCGACGCGCTCGCGTCCGTCGTCGTCGGCACGACGCTCGGCATGCTCGCGGCGAACGTCCCGGTCGTGTTCGCAGGCAAGCTCGCGGCCCGACGCATCCCGTTCAAGGCGATCCGCGTCGCCGCCGCCGCGATCTTCGCGGCGCTGGGCGCCTGGGTCCTCGTCGCGGGACTGCCCGGTTAGAATTGCACCCCCCGGTACCCGGTGCGTACCGGGACCCCGAGGTCGCCCTCCATGCACGAACCGCAGAGCTTCGATCCGAAGAGCATCGAGTCCGCCGCGCAGGCCGCGTGGCGCGACGCGGACGCGTACCGCGCCCGCGACGACGACGCCGGCCGCCCGAAAGGCAAGTTCTACTGCGTGTCGATGCTGCCCTATCCGTCGGGCCGGCTGCACATGGGGCACGTCCGCAACTACACGATCAACGACGTGATGGCGCGGCACCTGCGCATGCGCGGGTACAACGTGCTGATGCCGATGGGCTGGGACGCGTTCGGGCTTCCCGCCGAGAACGCCGCGATCAAGAGCGGCCAGCCCCCCGCGGCGTGGACGCGCGAGAACATCGCGACGATGAAGCGGCAGATGCAGTCGATGGGCCTCGCGATCGACTGGTCGCGGGAGATCGCCGCGTGCGACCCGTCGTACTACCGCTGGAACCAGTGGTTCTTCCTGAAGATGCTCGAGCGCGGCATCGCCTACCGGAAGACGCAGGTGGTGAACTGGGACCCGGTCGACCAGACGGTGCTCGCGAACGAGCAGGTGATCGACGGCCGCGGCTGGCGCACCGGCGCGATCGTCGAGAAGCGCGAGATCCCCGGCTACTACCTGAAGATCACCGACTACGCCGAGGAGCTGCTCGCGTTCCTCGACCGGATGGACGGCTGGCCCGAGCGCGTGCGCACGATGCAGGCGAACTGGATCGGCAAGAGCCAGGGCGTGCGCTTCGCGTTCCCGCACGACATCCGCGACGACCGGGGCGGGCACGTCGGCGACGGCAGGATGTACGTCTTCACGACGCGCGCCGACACGATCATGGGCGTCACGTTCGTCGCCGTCGCGCCGGAGCATCCGCTGGCCGCCGTCGCGGCGGAGCGCTCGCCGCACGTGCGCGAATTCGTCGAGAGGGCGCGCAAGGGCAGCGTGATCGAGGCGGACCTCGCGACGATGGAGAAGGAAGGCGTGCCGACCGGGCTCTACGTCGTGCACCCGCTCACCGGCGCGCAGGTCGAGGTCTGGGTCGGCAACTACGTGCTGATGGCCTACGGCGACGGCGCGGTGATGGGCGTGCCCGCGCACGACGAGCGCGACTTCGCGTTCGCGCGCAAGTACGGGCTCCGCATCCTGCCGGTGATCGCGGTCGACGGCGAGTCCTTCGACGACCGCGAGTGGAAGCCCTGGTACGAGGACAAGGCCCGCGGCCGCTGCGTGAACTCCGGCAAGTACGACGGCCTCGCGTACGGCCCCGCGGTCGACGCGATCGCGGCCGACCTCGCGGCGCAGGGCCTGGGCGAGAAGAAGACGACGTACCGGCTGCGCGACTGGGGCGTCTCGCGGCAGCGCTACTGGGGCACGCCGATCCCGATCATCCATTGCCCGTCGTGCGGCGCCGTGCCGGTCCCGGAAAAGGACCTGCCGGTCGTGCTGCCCGAGGACTGCGTCCCCGACGGCAGCGGCAACCCGCTCGCGAAGCGGCGCGACTTCCTCGACGTCCCGTGTCCGCGCTGCGGGAAGCCCGCGCAGCGCGAGACCGACACGCTGGACACGTTCGTCGACTCGGCCTGGTACTACATGCGCTACGCGTGCCCCGACGCGCCGACGATGGTCGACGCGCGCAACGACTACTGGATGCCGATGGACCAGTACATCGGCGGCATCGAGCACGCGATCCTGCACCTGCTCTACGCACGCTTCTGGACGAAGGCCATGCGCGACATGGGCATGCTGCGCTTCGACGAGCCGTTCGTCCGGCTGATGACGCAGGGCATGGTGCTGAACCACGCGTGGTTCACGCGCAACGAGAACGGCGGCGTCGAGTATCACCCGCCGGCGGACGTGACGCCGGTGCTCGAGGACGGGCGCATCGTCGGCGGGCGGCTGGCGGACGGCACCTCGGTCGAGTACGGCGGCGTGTCGAAGATGTCGAAGTCCGAGCGCAACGGCGTCGACCCGGAGGACATCATCGAGCGCTACGGCGCCGACACCGCCCGGCATTTCGTGATGTTCGCGTCGCCTCCCGAGGCGTCGATGGAGTGGTCCGACGCGGGCGTCGAGGGGAGCTACCGGTTCCTGCGCCGCCTGTGGAGCTACGCGCAGGGCAAGCTCGTCGCGGTGCGCGGCGCGGAGGGCGTCGAGGCCGGCGAAGGCGCGGGCGAGGCCGCGAAGGCCGCGCGCCGCGAGCTGCACCTCGCGCTCCGGCAGGCGAACTACGACTACGAGCGGGTCCAGTACAACACGGTCGTCTCCGCCGGCTACAAGATGCTGAACGCGCTCGAGGCGCTGTCGCCCGATGCGCCCGGCGCGGACGCGGTCGTGCGCGAGGGGCTGTCGATCCTGCTGCGCGTGCTCTACCCGGTCGTCCCGCACACGGCGTGGGCGCTGTGGCGCGACCTGGGCTACGCCGCGGCGCTCGGCGACCTGCTCGACGCGCGATGGCCCGAGGTCGACGAGCGCGCGCTCGCGCAGGACGCGGTCGAGCTCGTGCTCCAGGTGAACGGCAAGCTTCGCGGCAAGCTCGTCGTGCCGGCGACGGCCGACCGCGCCGCGATCGAGGCGGCGGCGCGCGCGTCCGGCGAGGTCGCGAAGCACGCGAACGGCGCGCCGGTGAAGAAGGTCGTCGTGGTCCCCGGGCGGCTGGTCAATGTCGTGGTTTAGGATGGCCCCCCCCGAAGCGAGCTGCGCTCGCCTCCCCCCGAGGGGGCACGGCGACCTCGGGGCGGCCCGTCGGTCGCCGGCGGCTCCCCCCGAAACGAGCTGCGCTCGCCTCCCCCCGGGGGGCACGGCGACCTCGGGGCGGCCCGTCGGTCGCCGTCCCTTCGTTGCGGCGCTGGTGGTCGGGCTCGCCGCACTCGCGTCTGTCGCGCTGTCTTCGTGCGGATTCCAGCTCCGCGGCAGCGCGAACTTCGCGTTCGACTCGATCTACGTCGGCGCGCCGCCGTCGCTGCCGTTCACCGTCGAGCTCAAGCGCGCGCTCGCCGGTGCCGGCTCGGCCAAGGTGCTCGACGCGCCGCAAGGGGCCCAGGTCATCCTCGACGTTCCCGGGATCAGCGACGACAAGGCGGTGCTGTCGCTGTCGCCGGGCGGACGCGCGCGCGAGTTCCTGCTGACCAAGCGCGTGGTGTTCCTGCTCCGCAACGCCGATGGCGCCATCTGGCTGCCGCAGGACGAGATCGTGATCCGCCGCACCTACCTGTACGACGACACCGAGCGCCTCGCCCGCGAGATCCAGGAGCAGCGGCTGCTCGCGGAGATGCAGACCGACGCGATCTCGCAGATCGTGCGCCGGCTCCAGTCGGCGAAGAAGCCTTGACGCAGGTCCGCGCCGAAGCGCTCACCGGCCACCTCGCGAGGACGCTCGCGCCGCTCTACGTGGTCCACGGCGACGAGCCGCTCGTCGCGCTCGAGGCCGGCGACGCGATCCGGGCGGCGGCGCGCCGCGCGGGCTGCGAGGAGCGCGAGGTGTTCGTCGTCGAGCCCGGGTTCCGGTGGGACGCGCTCCTCGCGTCGAACGCGAACCTCGGGCTCTTCGGCACGCGCCGGCTGGTCGACTTGAGGATCCCGTCGGGCAAGCCCGGCGTCGAGGGCGCGAAGGCGCTCGAGGCCTACGCGTCGAGCCCGAGCCCCGACAGCGTGACGCTGGTGACGCTGCCGAAGCTCGACAAGGCGACGCAGTCGTCGTCGTGGTTCGTCGCGCTCGCGGGCGCGGGCGTCGAGGTCCCCGTGTGGCCCGTGACGCGCGAAGAGCTGCCGCGCTGGATCGGCGAGCGCCTCGCGCGCCAGGGGCAGAAGGCGTCGCCCGACACGCTCGCCTTCCTCGCCGAGGCCTCCGAGGGCAACCTGCTCGCCGCGCGGCAGGAGATCGAGAAGCTCGCCCTGCTCCAGCCGGCCGGCGCGCTCGACCACGATGCGGTGGTCGCCGCGGTCGCGGACGTCGCGCGCTACGACATCGGCGCGTTGTCGGAGGCCTGGCTCGCCGGCGAGGCGGCGCGCGCGTTGCGCATCCTGTCGGTGCTGCGCGACGAGGGAACCGCGCCGGTGCTGCCCGCGTGGCAGCTCGCGGAGGACGTGCACGCGCTCGCGATCGTGCAGGCGATGGTCGCGCAGGGAACGCCCGCCGCGGTCGCGGTGCGCCAGGCGCGCGTCTGGGGCGGACGCGCGAAGGCGCTCGAGCGCGCGGCCGGCCGGCTCGCGCGCGAGATCGCCCCTTCCCTCGTCGCCGACGCGGCGCGACTCGACGCGCTGTCGAAGGGCCTCGGCCGCGAGGATCCTTGGGACGAGCTCGCCGCCGTCGCGCTCGTGCTGTGCGGCAAGCCCGCGCGCGCGAGGTCCCCTGCGGGCCGGCTTTCGGCCTGACGCCCTGTGGGTCGGGCTTGAGCCCGACGCCTTGCCGGTCTTCAGCCCGACGCTTCCCCTCGCCAGTCGCCGGCGATCGCCTGCAGCGCCGCGAGCGCGGCGACGCATGCGGTCTCGGCCTTCAGCACCCGCGGGCCCATCGCGACCGGCCGCAGGCCCGCGCGCGACGCCGCGTCGAGCTCGCGCGGGTCGAAGCCGCCCTCGGGCCCGACGAGCACGTCGACGGCGCCCGCAGGCGGGACCGAGGCGAACGTCGCGGACGCGCCCGGCGCGAGCAGGATCCCCGGCGTCGCGCGATCCCGCGCGGCCAGCCACTCGTCGAGCGGGCGCGGCGGCGCGACCGGGGGAACGCGGTTGCGCCCGCACTGCTCGCACGCGGCGATGACGATGCGCCGCCAGTGGTCGGCGCGGTGCGAGCGCGCCGCGCCCTGCGAGCGTGCCGCGACGACCGGGTCGATCGCCGCGACGCCGAGCTCCACCGACTTGCGCACCGCGTAATCCATCGCGTCGGTCGCGAGCAGCCCGATCGCGAGGCGGACGGCGAGCGGCGACTCGCGCTCCACCGCGCGATGCGCCCCCACGGCGACGGTCGCGCCGCGCCGGTCGGCCGACGCGATCGTCGCTGGCCACTCGCCGCCGGCCCCGTCGAACAGCGTGAGCGCGTCGCCCTCGCGCATCCGCAGCACGCGCAGCGCGTGGTGCGCGGCCGCCTCGGGCAGCGCGACCGTCCCGCCTGCCGCGAGCGCGCATTCGGCCGGATCGACGAACAGTCGCGGGCTCATGCGTCGACGAAGTCGTATCCGACCATGTCGTCGACCGGCGCGAAGCCGACGCGCGCGTAGACCGCGTTCGACACCGGGTTCGCGAGGTCGGTCGTCAGGAACACGTGCTTCGCTCCGCGCGCGAGGAGCTCGCGCGACGCGTCTGCGACGAGCGCCGTCGCGTAGCCGCGGCCGCGGTGCTCGCGCGGCGTGTACACCGGCCCGATGCGCGCATGCGGCTCGCCCAGCCCGTGCACGCCGAGGAACGCCACGACGCCACCGTCCTCCCACAGGCGGAAGCGTCCCTCGCCCAGCCGCTCGCGGACGTAGCGCTCGGTCCCCTGCGGCGCGCGCGGCACCTTCGCCTCGTCGCCGAACGCGTCCGTCGCGGCGACGAGCCACGCACGGTCGTCGCCGGTCGCGACGCGCGAGGCGCCCGGCGGCGAGGGCACGGGCGCGACGCTCCTGAGGACGTGATGACGCAGCCGGACGCGCTCGACCGCGCGGCGCCCGGTGCGCTCGCGCCACACGCTCGCGAACGACGCGCAGGCCGCCTCGGTGCCGTTGACGCCGGGCACCGCGCGCCCGTCGTCGGCGAGCGCGTGCGCGATCGCGTGGACCGCCTCGGGATCGCTGTGCTCGAGCACCACGGGATTCGCGCCGTGCTGCATCGCGATCGCGTGCGCGTCGCCGATCGTCGCGGTGGCGAGCAGGAGCGCCACGCCCCGCGCGGGCGGGTGGCGCGCGAGGCCGGCGCAGAACAGCGACACGAACGCCGCGGAGCACGCCGAGCGCGCGGTCACGGCGACCGCGGCCCTCGCGAACGCGGTCGGGTCGGTGTGGTAGGCGACGGTCACCGGCGCTTGCGGAGCCTGCTGGGAATGCTAGGATTTTGCCACGATGTCGTTCGCCAGGAGGCCGCCATGGCCACTCTCGAAAGCTCCGCGGGCGCGCTCGGCTCGGTCGCGCCGCCGTTCGATCTTCCCGGCGTCGACGGCCGCCGGCATACGCTCGCGTCGGTGCGGGGCCCGCAGGGCCTCGTCGTGATGTTCATCTGCAACCACTGCCCGTACGTGAAGGCGGTCATCGACAAGATCCCGCGCGACCTGCGCGAGCTCGCCGAGCTGGGCGTCGGCAGCGTCGCGATCATGAGCAACGACGTGGCCGCCTATCCGGAGGATTCGTTCGACAACATGAAGGCGGTCGCCGCGCGCCACGCGTTCGGCTTCCCGTACCTCTACGACGAGTCGCAGGACGTCGCGCGGGCCTACGGCGCGGTGTGCACGCCGGACATCTTCGGCTACGACCGCAACCTCAGGCTCGTCTACCGAGGGCGCCTCGACGACGCGGGCCGGACGCCGCGCGAGGGCAACCGCCGCGACATGGTCGAGGCGATGAAGGCCGTCGCGCGCGGGCAGCCCGCGCCGGCGCAGCAATACGCGGCGATCGGCTGCTCCATCAAATGGAAGCGCTAGCGCCCCTCCGGGCGGGCAGCGCCGAGCCGAAAGGCGCGCCAAGCCGAAAGGCGCGAAGATAGGGTGTCGTAGATAGGGTTTGGCGCCGGTGTCGTGCCAGCGGCGTCGACAACCGGCCGTCGGCGTCGACACTCGACCACGTGGAGTTGCGTTCGCCGACGATCGGTTGTCGACGACCCGGCGCAAGACGCCGACGCCAAACCCTATCTACGACACCCTACCTACTGCGTTCCCCCCACCAACTCCCGATACGCATGCCACGTGGCATGCCCGATCACCGGCGCCGCCACGACGAGGCCGACGAACGCGAGCGCGAAGCCGGCCGCGATCACGACGACGATGATCGCGCCCCAGACGGCCATCGCGGGGAGGTTCGCGCCGAACGCGCGCATGCTCGTGAGCACCGCGACGACGCCGTCGGTGTCGCGGTCGAGCATCATCGGCACCGACACGACGCCGATCGAGAACACGAGCCCGGCGAAGAATCCGCCCACGCACGCATAGGCGACGAGGAACTCGGCGTTGTCGGCGCTGACGAGCTGGCCGAGGAAGCCCTCGACGCTCGGCATGCCGCTCGTGTAGAAGAGCGCGAACACGATCAGCGACGCGCGCGCCCACACCAGCAGGATCACCGCGAGCACGAGCGCGAACACGCCGATCGCCCCGACGTTCGGGCGCCAGGCGTCGAGCGTCGGCGCGAGCCACGCCGGCTCGCCGCGCTCGCGCCGGCGCGAAAGCGCGTAGAGGCCCGTCGCGAGGAACGGCCCGACCAGGAAGAAGCCGGTGACCAGCGCCGACAGGTACGCGGTCGCGTTCTCGAACACGACGTAGACGAGCCAGCCCATCAGCGCGAAGCACGCGCCGTAGAACGCGCTCGGCAGCGGGTTCGCGCGGAAGTCCGCGGCGCCTCGCGCGAGCCAGCGGAACGGCGCCGCCGCGGAGACGCTGCGGATCGTCGGCGCGGGGGCGTCGTCGCGGTCCGGACCGTCGGCCATGTCGGCGCCCGCCTCAGAGGAAAGCGCGCAGCCGGTCGAGCACCGCATCCGGCTGCTCGGCCATCATCGCGTGGCCGGTGTCCGGCAGCGTGACCGTGCGCACGTCCGGCAGCGCGTCGACCAGCGCCTTCGCGGCGCGCGGCGGCGCCATCAGGTCGCGCGCGCCGAGGATCACGAGCGACGGGCAGCGCACCCCCGCCGCGGCTTCGAGGCCGCCGCTCCAGGCGTGGCAGGCGGCGAGGTCCGTGTGGAACACGCCCGGCGGCGTCCGCTCCATCAGGCGCAGGGAGGCGCCGAGCAGCCACATGCCGGGCGCCGTGTTGCCGCCGAGCTGCTTGCCCGGGCTGGTCGACCAGCCGTTCACGAGCTCGTAGGCGACGTGGTCGTCCGCCTTCGACGCCGCGAGCAGCGCCTCGCTCACCTCCATCGGCACCGCCGGCCCGAGCAGCGCGATCTTCGCGACGCGCGACGGATGCCGGGCGGCGCACGCGAGCGAGGCGAGCGCGCCGAGCGAATGCCCGACGAGCGCGGCGCGCTCGAGGCTGGCCGCGTCGAGCGCCGCGACGAGCCAGTCGGCGATCGCCTCGACCGATCCGAGCGCGGGGCCGGCGCTGCGGCCGTGGCCGGGCAGGTCGAACGCGAGCGCGTTCCAGCCGTGATGCGCGAAGTAGCGCGACTGCAGGAGCCACACCGAGTGGTCGTTGCCGGCGCCGTGCACGAACACGACCGCGGGGCGCGACGGGTCGACCGGGCGCGTTCCGGTGTACGCGTAGGCCTCCGCGCCGCGAACCGCGAACTTCAAGCGGACCTCCTCGCGCCGGGCGAGGGCGCATAGGCGCCGGGCGTCCCGGGCACCGGCGAGATCGCCGGCCGGCCCGCGAGGACCGCGTCGACGTTCGCGAGCACCGCGTCCTGCATCGCGGCCTGCGCCTCGTCGGTGTTGCCGCCGATGTGCGGCGTCAGCACGACGTTGGGGAGCCGCCGCAGCGCCTCGCGCACGTCGGGCTCGTTCTCGAACACGTCGAGCCCGGCGCCCGCGATCACGCCGGCGCGCAGCGCGTCGACCAGCGCGGCCTCGTCGATCACCGAGCCGCGCGTGACGTTGACGACGTGTCCCGACTCGCCGAGCGCGCCGAGCACGTCCGCGTCGACCGCGTGGCGGTTGCCCGCGTCCGCGCGCACCGCGATCATCAGCACGTCGCACCACCCGGCGAGGCCGACGAGCGTCGGGTGGTACGCGTAGCGCACGCCCGGATGCGGCGCGCGGCCGTGGTAGGCGACCTCCATCTCGAACGCCTCGCAGCGCGACGCGATCTTGCCCCCGATCGCGCCGAGGCCCCAGACGCCGGCCTTGCGCCCGGTGAGCCCGCGCACCTGCAGGCTGCGACGCGCCTCGCGCTCGCCCCAGTCGCCGCGCCGCACGTACGCATCCGCCTCGGCGATGCGCCGGACGCTCGCGATCATCAGGCCGACCGCGAGGTCGGCGACCGTCGCCGCGTTGGCGCCTGGGCTGTGCGTGACGACGACGCCGCGTTCGCGCGCGGCGTCGAGGTCGACGCCTTCGTAGCCGCTGCCCATGCAGCAGACCAGGCGCAGCGCCGGCAGCGCGTCGAGCGCCTCGGCGGTCACCTGCGACGTCCCGAAGACCACGGCGACCCGCACGCGCCCGGCGTCGGCGTGCGCCAGCGCGCCCGCGATCGCGGCGAGCGACAGTCGCGGCGGCGGCGCGATCACGTCGAGGCGCGCGCCCAGGCGCTCGTGGAACGACTCCGCGACGCGGATCCCGACCAGGGCCGCCGGACCGCCCGCCATCGGATTCACGCCTTGCCCGCGGCGTGGAGCGCGCGCGACAGGTCCTCGGCCAGGTCGTCGGGATCCTCGAGCCCGATCGACAGCCGGATCGTCCCCTCGCCGATGCCGGCGCGCGCGAGGTCCTCGGCCGACATCCGGAAGTGCGTCGTCGACGCCGGGTGGATGACGAGCGACTTCGCGTCGCCGACGTTCGCGAGGTGCGAGAAGAGGCGCAGCGACTCGATGAACCGGCGGCCCTGCTCGCGCGTCGCCTTCAGGCCGACCGCGAACACCGCGCCGCAGCCGCGCGGCAGGAGACGCTTCGCGAGCTCGTGGTCGGGATGGTCGGGGAGCTCCGGGTACCCGATCGTCGCGACCATCGGATGCTGGCGCAGGAACGCGACGATCCGGCGCGCGTTGTCGACGTGCTTCGCCATGCGCACCGGCAGCGTCTCGATCCCCTGCAGGATCTGCCACGCGGTCATCGGCGCCATGCAGGCGCCGAAGTCGCGGATGCCTTCGCGCCGTGCGCGAAGCAGGAACGCCGCGGTCGTCGACTCCTCGCTGAACGTCATGTCGTGGAAGCCCGCGTACGGCTCGGTCAGCGTCGGGAACTTGCCCCTCGCCGGCGGCTTCTCCCAGTCGAACGTGCCGGCGTCGACGAGCAGGCCGCCGATCACCACGCCGTGCCCGGACAGGAACTTCGTCGCCGAGTGGAAGACGAGGTCGGCGCCGTGGTCGGACGGACGCAGGAGCCAGGGGGTCGTGAACGTCGAGTCGACGAGGAGCGGCAGGCCGTGGTCGTGCGCGAGCGCGGCCACGCGCGGGATGTCGAGCACGTCGAGGTTCGGATTGCCCAGCGTCTCGCCGAACAGGAGACGCGTCTCGGGCCGGATGGCGGCGCGCCAGGCGTCGAGATCGCGCGGGTCGACGAACGTGGTCGTGATGCCGAAGCGCGGCAGCGTGTAGTCGAGCAGGTTGTGCGAGCCCCCGTAGAGCGCGCGCGACGCCACGATGTGCGCGCCGGCGCCCATCAGCGTCGCGATCGCGAGGTGCAGCGCCGCCTGCCCGCTCGCGGTCGCGATCGCGCCGACGCCGCCCTCGAGCGCGGCGATGCGCTCCTCCAGCACCGCGCAGGTCGGGTTGCTGATCCGCGAGTAGACGTGCCCCGCGCGCTCCATGTTGAAGAGCGCCGCGGCGTGGTCGCTGTCGGGGAACACGAACGACGTCGACTGGTAGATCGGCGTGGCGCGCGCGCCCGTCGCCGGGTCGGGGCGGGCGCCCGCGTGCAGCGACAGCGTGTCGAATCCGTGCGTCTTCGGCTTGGGCGTGGACATGGGCGGCTTGTCGGCGGCTGTCGACTACCGCGCCGGCGGGGGCGCGCGTTATCTTAGCCGAACGCGACCGGCCGGTCGCGAAGGCAACCGAGGAGGCATCGCATGCAACGCACGGCATCCGCACGCTGGCACGGCGGGGCGCAGGACGGCTCCGGGACCCTCACGACGCAGAGCGGCACCCTGAAGGACGTCCCGTTCACCTTCAAGGCGCGCTTCGGCGACGGCAAGGGCACCAATCCCGAGGAGCTGATCGCGGTCGCGCACGCGGGCTGCTTCTCGATGGCGCTGTCGTTCGCGCTCGGCAACGCCGGCCACAAGCCCGAGTCGATCGCGACCGAGGCGCACCTGACGCTCGACAAGGTCGACTCGGGCTTCGCGATCACCGCGGTCCACCTCGTGACGAAGGCCAGGGTGCCGGGCATCGACGCCGCGGCGTTCCACAAGATCGCCGAGGGCGCGAAGGCCGGCTGCCCGGTGTCGAAGGTGCTGAACGCCAAGATCACGCTCGACGCGACGCTGGTCGCGTAGCCATGGAGCAGGTCGCCGTACGGCGACCTGCTCGTAGATAGGGCGTAGTAGATAGGTATTGGCGACCGCGTCAGGCGCGGGTCGACGACATCCTTGCGGTCGAGCCCCGGCCCCATGGACGGTTGGGGGCTACTCTGACGCCGCATTTCCGCGCCTGCCCATTCGAGGGCGGATCGGTTCTCGTCTTGTGGATGCCTCCGGGCTCCCATCCCCCAGGCGCCAAACCCTATCTACTTCCTGCGCGTCATCGGCTCTTACACGTCGCGCCCCGCACGGGGCGCGGCGCCGAAGGAGAGCGTACAATCGTTCGATGGCCCGCGACCCCGCCTCTCCAGCCGCCCCGGGAGGGCCGAAACGCGGGCGGGGCGCGACCTTCAACCCGGCCAACCGCTTCCACGATGCCGTCCGCGAGGCGGTCGATGACGGGTGGGCGCCGCCGCCCGCCGAGGCGGGCGACGAGCCGCCGGCCCGCCAGCTGCGCACGACGGTGACGATCCAGCCCGCGCGCTCGATCGTCACGCGCAACGACTCGCCCGACATCCCGTTCACGCAGTCGATCAATCCCTACCAGGGCTGCGAGCACGGCTGCATCTACTGCTACGCGAGGCCGTCGCACGCGTACCTCGACCTGTCGCCGGGGCTCGACTTCGAGACCAGGCTCTTCGCGAAGCCCGACGCGGCGAGGCTCCTTCGCGAGGAGCTCGCGCGCCCGGGCTACGTCGTCGACCCGATCGCGCTCGGCACCAACACCGATCCCTACCAGCCGATCGAGCGCGAGTGGAAGATCACGCGCTCGGTGATCGAGGTGCTCGCCGAAACGCGCCACCCGTTCTCGATCGTCACGAAGAACGCGCTGGTGCTGCGCGACCTCGACCTGATCGCGCCGATGGCCGCGAAGGGCCTCGCGCGCGTCTACCTGTCGATCACGACGCTCGACGCCGACCTCGCGCGCAAGCTGGAGCCGCGCGCGAGCGCGCCCGCCCGGCGCGTCGAGGCGCTGCGCGAGCTCGCCGCCGCCGGCGTGCCGACCGGCGTGATGGTCGCGCCGGTGATCCCGCAGCTCAACGACAGCGATCTCGAGGCGATCCTCGAGGCGGCGGCGGCGGCGGGCGCGCGGCAGGCGGGCTGGATCATGCTGCGGCTGCCGCGCGAGGTCGCGCCGCTCTTCCGCGACTGGCTCGCGATGCACCGCCCCGACCGCGCCGCGCACGTGATGAGCCTCGTGCAGCACATCCGCGGCGGCAAGGACTACGACTCGCGCTTCGGCAAGCGCATGAAGGGCAGCGGTCCCTACGCCGAGTTGATCGCGAAGCGCTTCGAGCTCGCGTGCAAACGGTTCGGACTCAACGAGCAGAGCGCGCGCGTCGAGCTCGACCGCACGCAGTTCGCGCCGCCGGCGCGCGACGGCGGGCGGCAGGCGTCGCTGTTCTGATCGGGCGGGACCCGCGCGGGTTCCGGAATCGTGCGCGTTCCCGGCAACGCTGCGCCGAGCGGTCGACCGCGATCGACGCTAATGCGCGATGCGGCGATCGAGCCAGTCGGACAACCACGCCGCCACCTGGAGGCTCGTCCGATCCAGCATGAGCATGTGCGAGTTTCCCCGAAGGCCCACGTCGGCGAGCATGACCATCTCGGCCTTGCCGCCCGCCGCATTGGCGGCCTGGACGAATTCGCCGCATGCCTTCACTCGCGCCCCCCACACCGGGGCCTTGTCGGTGAAGTCGCCCCACAGGATCAGGATGGGAAGACCGACGTAGGGCTTCATGTCGCCATTCGCGGCGGGACACGCCGCGGGCTCGATCGACACGATGCCGGCGACGCCCTCCCGGCTGATGCCAACGACCTGGAACGGATAGAGCCCCGACTGGGAGTGGACCACCAGCACCGCGCCACCGATCCTTCGCGCCAGTTGAGACAGTGCAGGCACGGTGGGATTGGGGTTCGGCATCGCGCGGCTCCAATCCATCGTCATCTGCTTCCAGAATTCGTCCTGGGCTTCCAGCGGGAATTGCATGCCGGGGAAGACCTCGGGGTAGGTCGCACCGAAGCGGAAGATCTCCCAGGCGCCCTCGCGGCCGGACGAGAACACCGGCGGCAACCGGTCGGGCGCGACCTTGCCTTGCTTGACCGCGACGATCATCGACGGATCGGCCGGTGAACGGCCGCGCGAGGCCTGGTCGACGACGTAGGTGGGAAAGCCCTTGCGAAGAAAGTACTCGTCCCACCCCATGCGCCCGTCGGGCGTGGTCTCCCAGGACTTGCCCGTCAGGCAGCATCCGTGGACGAAGACCAGGGCCCTGTTGCCGACCTTCTCGGGCACTTGATACCGGACGTACATCTGGTCGACCGCGATCGTCCCGACCGGCGCGAACACGGCGGGCACCGCCGACAGGGTCTCCGACTTCAAGTCGTGCCCGCCCACGAAGAAGCTTCCCTGGCTGCCGATCGACAACGGCCCGTCGGTCCCTGCCGGTCCGCGTTGGCTCGCACAGCCGGCGAGCGCCGTCGCGATCACGACCAGGCAGGCAGCCACCCAACGTTCGGAACGCGCTCCGTACACTCCTGCTCCGTACATTCCTGTTCTCCGGTTCGTGGGCATGGGTGTCCCGTCCTGCTCGACGGTGACGTTCTTCGCGGGATTCGTCGACTCGTCGACGTCGGGAATCGTCGCGGAGCGCGGACGAGCGCTCATGCGCGCGTGCGCCATCCGAGCCCCGGCGTCGGCGCGCGCGCGTCGCCCTCGCCCAGGACGACCGGCTCCAGCAATCCGCTGTCGACCGCCTCGCGCGCGAACTCGCGCAACGTGCGCACGCGCGCCGCCGGCACGCCACTCGCGTTGAGGCGCCGCTCGAGGTCGCCTGCCGAGGCGCTCGCGAAGCGTGCGGCGAGCAGCTCGCGGAACGCGCGCGGATCGCGGGCGCGCGCGAACGCGGGGCCGGACTCGGATTCAGGCTCGAGCAGGGGCTCGAACTCCGCGGGCGTGATGCCGAGCACTTCCGCCAGCTTCGCGATGTGCGCGGGCGTGTTGGCGCCGATCGCGAGCCAGCCGTCGCGGCACGGGAACGTGTCGGCCGCGGGACTGCCCGAGAAGCCCTTGTTGCCGACGCGCGGGATGTCCTTGCCGGTCGCGAGCGTCTCGCAGGCGAATGGATACATGAGCTGCAGCGCGCTCGCCCACATGCTGACGTCGAGGAACGCGCCCGCGCCGGTGCGGTCGCGCTCGCGCAGCGCGATCACGATCGCGAGCGCGCCGAGGATGCCGGTGGCCGCGTCGACGACCGGGAAGCCGATCTTGAGCGGCGGGTCGCCCTCGACGCCGGCCAGCATCGTGATGCCGGTCAGCGCCTGGATCACGTGGTCGTAGGCACCGTGCGGCGTGCGCGCCGGATCGGCGTAGCCGTAGCCCGAGATCGCGCAGTAGACGATGCGCGGATTGACCGCCTTCACCGCCTCGTAGCCCAAGCCGTGGCGTTCGAGCACGCCGGGCCGGTAGTTGTCGACCATCACGTCGGCGTCGCGCGCGAGCGCGAGCACCTCGGCGCGGCCCGCGTCCGACGCGATGTCGATCTCGCGCATCCGCTTGCCCGCGTTCAGCGCGGTGAACGCGCGCGCGCCGGCGCCGGTCCGCCGCATGACGTCGCCGCCGCCGGGCTTCTCGACCTTCGTGACCTCGGCGCCCAGTTGCGCGAGATGGAAGGTCGCGAACGGCCCCGCGATCACGTGGCTGAAGTCCAGCACGCGGACGCCGGCGAGCGCCTGCGGAGGAAGCTGCATCATGCGGCTCAGATGCTGAGGTTCGCGGCCTTGACGAGCTTGCCGAGCTTCACGGTCTCGGCTTCCATGAAGCGGCCGAACTCCGCGGGCGACTCGGAGAGCGCGACGAACGCGCCGGCCGCGTCGCTGTCGGCGCGCAGCGCCGCGTCGTCGTAGGTCTTCACGACCGCCTTGAACAGCGTGTCGACGATCGCCGGCGGCGTGCCCGCGGGCGCCCACAGCCCGAACCATGAGTCGAGCGACAGGTCCGGCGTCCCGAACGCCTCGACGAGCGTCGGCACGTCCGGCAACGCCGCCATGCGGTGCGTGCTGGTGATCGCGAGCGCGCGCACCTTGCCGCCCTTGATCTGCGGAAGCGCCGTCGAGGCGATCGGGAACGCGAACTGCGTCGCGCCCGAGAGGATCGACGGGATGATCTCGACCGAGCCCTTGTAGGGCACGTGCACGACGTCCATCTTCGCCGCCAGCACCATCGCCGCGGCCGACAGGTGCGCCGCGCTTCCGACGCCGCCGGACGCGTAGTTGAGCTTGCCGGGATCCTTCTTCGCCGCGGCGACGAGGTCCTGCACGGTCATCCACGGCGACGTCGCGTTGACGACGAGGATCGACGGACTGAACGCCGTGCGCGTGATCGGCGCGAAGTCCTTCAGCGGATCGAACTTCACCGAAGGCTCCATCGCCTTCTGCACGATGTGCGACGAGGCGCCGAGCAGCACGTTGTAGCCGTCCGGCGCCATGCGCGCGACGTTCTGCCCGGCAGTGATGCCGCCGGCGCCGACCATGTTCTCGACGATGATCACGGCTCCCTTGCCCATCACCTCGGCCATCCGCGCGGCCATCTTGCGCGCGAGCACGTCGGGCCCGCCGCCGGCCGCGAAAGGCACGACGATCCGGATCGGGCGGCTCGGGTAGGCGTCCTGCGCGCGGGCCAGGCCGGGGAAGCCGACGCCCGCGGCCCCGAGGCCGAGGAGGCGGAGGTTGAACTGGCGGCGGGTCGTCATGGCGGGTTCCTCCGGAAGGCGTCGCGGGCGGCCGTGGTCGGCCCGTCCGGCGAGTCTAGGCGTCCACCATTGTTAGAAAAACTGAAATCTTCTAATCGAGTAGTAAGATCACTTTCACGATGACGGCGCCCGCCCTGCCCGCCCGCTACGCGCAGCTGCGGCTGCGCGACCTCGTGCTGCTCGAGCACCTCGACGAGCTGGGCTCGTTGACCGGCGTCGCCGCGCGGATGCACGTGACGCCCTCGGCGATCACGCAGGCGCTGCAGTCGCTCGAGGAAGCGTTCGGCCGGCCGCTCGCCGCGCGCGGCCGGCGGGGCCAGCGCGGCGTGCGGCTGACGCCCGCGGGAACGGCCGCGCTCATGCACCTGCGCGTCGCGCGGCACGATCTCCAGGCAGCGCTCGCGGCCGCCGCGGATCCGGGCACGCTCACGCTGCGCCTCGGCGCGCTGGCGCTCACGCTCGTGCAGCCGCTGCCCGAGGCGCTGGCGCGGCTGCGCCGCCGGCTGCCGCAGGTGCACGTGCAGCTCGCCGAGGACACGGTGCCGAACCTGTGGCGGCGGCTCGAGGTCGGCGAGTTCGACGCGATCGTGGGCCGGCTGCCCGCGCTGAGCGAATCGCCGCGCCTTCCGCCGGGCGTCGCGCATCGCAAGGTCGGCGAGGAGACGCTGGTGCTCGTCTGCGGCAGGCGCCATCCGATCGCGCGGCAGCGCAAGCCTTCGCTCGCGACGCTGCGCAGGCACGACTGGGTGCTGCCGCCGGAAGGCTCCTACACGCGACTCGCGATCGAGCAGACCTTCCTGCGCGCGGGGCTCGCGCCGCCGCGGGCGGCGATCACGTCGATGAACTTCCACGCGAACCTGCGGCTCGTCGCCGATGGAACGCTGCTCGCGGTCGCGCCGCGCGCCCCAGCGCTGCAGATGCGCAAGGTGCTCGGGCTCTCGCTCTTCCCGCGCGACTGGGGACGCAGCGACCCGGCGCTCACGCTCGTGTGGCGTGAGGCGAGCCTCGGCAATCCGGCGCTGGCGGCGCTGCTCGACTGCTTCTGAGCGATCGCCGGCCGCCTGGTCAGGCGACCTCGAAGAGTCCCGCCGCGCCCATCCCGCCGCCGACGCACATCGTGACGACGACGTGTCGGACGCCGCGTCGGCGCCCTTCGATCAGCGCATGCGCGACGAGCCGCGAGCCGGACATCGCGTACGGATGGCCGATCGCGATCGCGCCGCCGTTCACGTTGAGCTTCGCGGGATCGATGCCGAGCCGGTCGCGGCAGAGCACGACCTGCACCGCGAACGCCTCGTTCAATTCCCACAGCCCGATGTCGTCGACGCGAAGGCCGTGCTGCGCGAGGAGCTTCGGCACCGCGTAGATCGGACCGATGCCCATCTCGTCGGGCTCGCATCCGGCGACCGCGATGCCGCGGTACACGCCGAGCGGCGTCAGCCCGCGCTGAGCCGCGAGCGCCGCGTCCATCACGACGCAAGCCGACGCGCCGTCCGAGAGCTGGCTCGCGTTGCCCGCGGTGACGGTGCCGCCCGCGATGACCGGCTCGAGCTTCGCGAGCGACTCGTAGGTCGTGCCGGGACGGTTGCCCTCGTCCTTGTCGAGCGTGACCGCGTGCCGCGACACCGCCTTCGTCTCCTTGTCGGTCACGAGCATCGTCGCGGCGAGCGGGACGATCTCGTCCGCGAAGCGGCCCTCGGCCTGCGCGCGCGCCGTGCGCTGCTGCGACTCGAGCGCGTAGCGGTCCTGCGCCTCGCGCGGCACGGCGTAGCGTTTCGCGACGACCTCCGCGGTGCGCAGCATCGGCATGTACGCGTGGGGCGACACCGCGGTCACGTTCGGATCGATCTCGGCCTGTACCCAGTCGAGGTAGCGGTTCTGGACCGCCGAGATGTTTTCCTGTCCGCCCGCGACGACGATTCGCATGCCGTCGACGAGGATCTGCTTCGCGGCCATGCCGATCGCCATCATTCCCGACCCGCACTGACGGTCGATCGTCTGCGCGGCGACGGTCGCGGGCAGCCCGGCGGCGAGCGACGCGTTGCGCGCCACGTTCATCCCGGCGGTGCCCGCGCCGAGCACCGTGCCGAGGACGACGTCGTCGATCTCGGCGGGATCGACGCGCGCGCGGTCGACCGCGTGGCGGATCGCGTGCGCGGCGAGCGTCGGCGACTTGACGTCGTTGAACGCGCCTCGGTACGCGCGCCCGATGGGCGTGCGCGCCGCCGAGACGATGACCGCTTCCTTCATGACGGGACTCCCGATCGTTTCAGGTCCGACAGGCGCGCGCCCTCGACGGCGCATCGGCGCAGCGTGTCGCAGACCGTCCAGTAGCCGTGGCGGCCGCCGCTGCCGCGGGCGTACGCGTCGATGCGATCGACGATGCGGGCGAGGCCGACCTCGTCGGCCCACCAGACCGGACCGCCGAGGAACTCCGGAAAGCCGTAGCCGCGGGTCCAGACGACGTCGATGTCGCCGGGCCGGTAGGCGATGCCTTCCTCGAGGATGCGAGCCGCCTCGTTCACCAGAGGATACAGGCAGCGCTCGACGATCTCGCCGGCGGCGATCGACCCGCGGCGCTCGACGCCGGCGTCGCGCGCGAGCTCGGCGGTCAGCGCATCGAGCGCCGGATCGGGCAGCGCGCTGCGGCCTTCGTAGCGGTAGAAGCCCGCGCCGGTCTTCTGGCCGTGGCGGCCGAGCGCATGGAGACGGCGCACCACCGTGCGATACGCGGGATCGGGAGGCAGCGCCCCCGCGCGCTCGCGCTCGATCACGACCTTCGCGGCGACGTCGACGCCGGCCAGATCGAGCATGCGCAGCGGCCCCATCGCCATCCCGAGCGCTTCGAGCGCGCCGTCGATGTCCCGCGCGGACGCGCCTTCGAGCAGCAGGCGCTCGGCTTCGCGCAGGTAGGGCTCGAGCATGCGGTTGCCGATGAAACCGTAGCAGACGCCCGACACGACGGGCACCTTGCCGATGCGCTTGCCGACCTCGATCGCCGTGGCCAGCGCTTCCGGCGCCGTGGCAGCACCGCGCACGACTTCGACGAGCCGCATCACGTTCGCCGGGCTGAAGAAGTGCATGCCGAGGAAGTCCGTCGCGCGGCCGCTCGCCTGCGCCAGCGCGTCGACGTCGAGCGTCGACGTGTTGGTCGCGAGGATCGCGCCCGGCTTGCACGCCGCGCCGAGCGACGCGGCGATGTCGCGCTTGAGCGCGAGATCCTCGAACACGGCTTCGACGACGAGATCGCAATCGCGAAGATCCGCGGGCGAGAGCGTTCCCTGCACGAGCGCCGTGCGGTGCGCGGCCTCGTCGGCCGTCAGCCTTCTCTTCGCGGCGTTCGATTCGAACGTCTCGCGGATGTTGCCGAGTCCGCGCGAAAGAGCAGCTTGCGAAGAATCCGCCAGGGTCACCGGCAGCCCGGCATTCGCGAACGCGATCGCGATGCCGCCGCCCATCGTGCCGGCGCCGACGACGCCGACGCGCCTGATGCTGCGGGTCCCCTGGCGCGCATCGACGCCGGGAATGCGCACCGCCTCGCGCTCGGCGAAGAAAAGGTGGCGCATCGCGCGCGATTGCGGTGAGCGCAAGCAACGCTCGAAGACCTCCGCCTCCACCGCCTCGCCATTGCGAAACGGCATCGTCGCGGCCGCCTCGACCGCGCGCAGGATGCCGTCGAGCGCCGGATACCGGTGCGCGCGCGGCGCGATCGCCGCGCGCCGCTCCGCGAGCATCGCGGGATCGAAGGCGGGCACGGCGAGCTCGCTCGCGCGCCGGGGCTTCGCGCCGCGCGCGACGAGGGACCGCGCGTAGGCGACGCCCGCTTCGGCGGGATCGCCTTCGCGAATCTCGTCGACGATGCCGGCAGCGCGTGCCTCCGCGGTCGATATCGGCTGGCCGCCGAGGATCATGTCGAGCGCGACGGCGACGCCCGCGAGACGGGGCAGCCGCTGCGTTCCGAGCGACCCCGGCAGGATGCCGAGCTTCACTTCCGGGAAGCCGAACCGCGTCCCCGGCGCCGCGACGCGGTAGTGGCAGGCCAGCGCCAGCTCGAGTCCGCCGCCCAGCACCGTGCCGTGCGTCGCGGCGACGACGATGCGCGTCGACGCCTCGATCCGGGCAAGCACGCGATTGAGCGGCTGCGCCGAGAAGTCCGGGTCCTCGAACTCGGCGATGTCGCCGCCCGCGACGAACGTGCGGCCGCGGCACGCGATCACGAGCGCGCGCGGGCCGGGATCGGCGGCGAAGCGGTCGAGCGCCGCGGCGAGCGCGGCCGTGACCTCGGTCGAGATCGCGTTGACCGGCGGCCGGTCGATCTCGAGCAGCGCGACGTCGCCGTCGATGCGCAGCGCGACGGTCGAGGAGCGATTCATGGAATGAGCAGGGCGGTTTCTCCGGGTCGGCCTTCGGGACGGCCGCCCTCGTGCTGCGCGGGGGCTGCGTCGGGCGGACGTCCGGCGCCGTTCGACGATCCGGCGTCTATTGTCCGACAATCGGACTGTAACACCCGCTCCGCTCGTGATACAACGATGGCACGCCCCGGGCCCGCCGGCGCGCCCGCCCACGCCACGTGCCCGCCTCCGTCGTCTTCCCGAAGCTCGACATCGCGCCCGCCTACCGCCACGTCGCGGAATCGGTCGAGCGGATGATCACGTCGGGCGCTCTCGCGCCGGGCGACTGGCTGCCGACCGAGATCGATCTCGCCGCGCAGCTCGGCGTCAACCGCTCGACCGTGCGCGAGGGCCTGCGCGCGCTCGAGCACGGCGGCCTCGTGCGGCGCGACGGCAAGCGGCTGCGCGTGACGCTCCCGCACTACCTGGAGCTCGCGTCCCGCGCGTCGCGCGCGCTCGTGATGCACCAGGTGACGTTTCGCGAGCTCTGGGAGGCGTCGCAGGCGCTCGAGACGATCACCGCCGCGCTCGCCGTCGAGCGCATCGGCGACGAGGGCATCGCCGCGCTCGAGACGAACGTCGCGGCGATGAAGGCGCGCCTCGCCGACATCGACAGCGTCGTGGCGCTCGACATCGAGTTCCACGACCTCTTGGCCGAATGCGCGGACAACCGCGCGTGGAGCCTCGCGCGCGAGCCGATCAGCCTGCTCTTCTATCCGGCGGTCAGGAGGATCCTCGCGCGCACCGGCTCGCAGCGCCGCATCCTCGACGCGCACCGCAACATCCTCGCGCTCGCCCGCCGGCGCGACGTCGACGCGGTGCGCACCTGGATGACGAAGCACATGGCCGACTTCAAGCGCGGCTGGACGCGCGCGGGACTGGACATGGACGGCGCCGTCGACGTCGGAAGCTAGGGTCGCGGAACGGGCGACTCGCCCGGGTCCGCCCGTCCCGCGACCCTCCGCTCGACCGCGATCGTCAGAAGAACTTGTACCCGAGGCTCGCGTACCAGAACGACCCGCGCGGATCCGCGTACGACGGGTCGTACCCGTTCTGGAACGTGAAGGTCTGGTTCGTGAACGGCGGCGCGCGGTTGAACAGGTTCTTGATGCCGAGCGTGACCGTGAGGTTCTTGACGCCGGTCCACCGCCCCTGCAGGTCGTAGACCTCGTAGTTGCCGACGCGCCGCGGATTGCCGTCGACGTCGGGGTTCGCGTCGGTGTAGCCGCTGCCGAAGGTCTGCGCGAGCGTCGCGCCCCACGCGCCATAGTCCCAGTCGATCGACGCGTAGTGCTTCCACCGGTTGATCGCGCCGCCGATGCCCGAGTAGAGCCCGATCTGGCCGGCGAAGCTGCCGTCGATCTGCTGGATGTCGTACTTCGTGTAGTAGGTGCCCTGCAGCCCGAACCGGAAGCGGCCGACCGACGTCGCCGGGGTGCGGTACCGCGCGTCGATGTCGATGCCCTCGATGCGCGTCTCGCCCAGGTTCGTGAAGAGCGTCGTGATCGCGGTGATCGGGCCGGGCAGGCCCGGGAAGTTCGGGTCCGTCGGCCCGCGCGTGATGAACGCCGCGTACTGCACGACGTCGCCCAGCACCGCCGCGGGATTGAGGAGCCCCACCTGGTCCTTGAGGTCGATCTTGTACCAGTCGACCGCGACCGAAAGTCCCTCGAGGGGCTCGATGACGCCGCCGATCGACCACTGCGTCGACTTCTCGGGCTTGAGCGCGGTGTTGCCGCCCTGGATGTTGACGAACTGCGTCACGCAGTCGTTCACCTGGTCGTTGGTGACCGGGCAGCGCACCGGGTCCGAGAGGCCCGGCTGCGTGTTGGTCGTCACGATCGGCGAGAACAGCTCGGGCAGCGCCGGGGCGCGGAAGCCGGTCCCGTAGGACGCGCGGCCGAGCGCCCACTTGGCCGGCTGCCAGCGAAGCGCGATCTTCGGATTGGTCGTCGAGCCGAAGTCGCTGTAGTGGTCGTAGCGCACGGCGGCGTTGAGCTCGAGCGACTTCACGATCGGCACGTTCGCCTCCGCGTAGAACGCGTAGACGCGGCGGTCCCCCGACACCGACGGGCTCGCGGTGCCGTAACCGACGATGTCGCCGGACGACAGAATGTCGGCCGACTGCGAGTCGTAGTCCTCCTTGCGCCACTCGGCGCCGAACGCGACCGCGAGCGGTCCCGCGGGCAGGTCGTAGACCTCGTTGCTGGTCTTCGCGTCGACGGCGTTGACGGTCGACTTCGACTTGCGCGCGTCCGCCTGGATCGCGGTGCCGGTGAGCTGCGAGACGATGTCGGGCGAGTTCGGCGCGAACGGGTTCACGTTGCCGCTGTTGATGATCGGGAGCAGCGCCGACTGCGACAGGTAGCCGCCGTTCAGGTGGTCGGTGTCCTTGCTCTGGTTCCAGCTGTACGCGGCCTCGTAGTCCCAGCCCTTCACCGTGCCCTTCGCGCCGGCGACGATGCGCGTCTGCTCGGCGGTCGTCGTCGAGTCGCGGAGCCCCGCGTCGAACGCGCGCCACTGGATGTCGAGCGGCTGGCCGTCCAGGCCGTACTGCGCCGCGAACGCGTGCGGGTAGAACGGCGACGTCGGGGGCAGCAGGAAGCCCGGCGCGCCGGGGCCGGACGCCGGGAACAGCACGCCGGTCCCGATCGGCACCGGCTGCAGGATGAACCGGTACTCGTTCTTCGCGTAGAGCGCCTCGGCGAAGAGCTGGTGGTCGGGCGTGAGCTGGAAGGCGCCCCGGGCGACGAGGTTGAACTTCTCGACCTCGGGGAGCGAGCCCAGGAACGGGTTCGGGTCGAACCGGCACTGGTCGGGATAGACCGACGGGTCCGCCACGATCGACGGCGAGCAGTTCGGGTACATCGGGTTGACGTTGCCCACGCCGGGCACGTTCACGTTGCCGGGAAAGGTGCGGCCCGAGGTCGAGTCGAGTCCCTGCGACGGGATGTACGACGTGCTCATCCAAGGCCGGTCGCGGCCGTAGAGGGGATCCTGCTTCAGGTACTGCAGCGACACGAACGCGTTGTATCGGTCCTTCGCGAGATCGCCGACGCCGATCGTGGCCGCCGCGCTCTTCTCGCGCGAGCCGCCGTCGAACGTGTCGCCGTAGTAGACCGACACCTCGGCGCCGCGGTAGTCCTGCCGCGTGATGAAGTTGATCACGCCGCCGATCGCGTCGGTCCCGTAGATCGCGGACGCGCCGTCCTTCAGCACCTCGACGCGCTCGATCGCCGAGAGCGGGATCGCGTTGACGTCGATCGCGGTGCCGTCGTGCGCGTAGTTCGCGAGGCGGCGGCCGTTGACCAGGATCAGCGTGTACTTGTAGCCCAGCCCGCGCAGCGACGCGCCCGCGAAGCCGATTCGCGCGCTGTCGCCGAACGCGTTGGCGAGCGTGTAGTTGCCGACGCCGCTCGTCACCGCGAGCCGGTCGAGGAGCTCCATCGCCGTCGTCGCGCCGGTCGACGCGATCTCCTCGCGCGTGATGACCTGCAGCGGCTGCCCGGACTCGCCGTCGATGCGCTTGATGTTCGAGCCGGTGACGTCGACGCGCATGTCCGCGGCGAGCGCGGCGGGCGCGGCGGCCGACAGGCCGAGCGCGAGGGCGACGCCCAGCGCCGCCCGACTCTTCGTGAATGCCATCGCAGCTTCCCCCTTGGAAGGTTTCGAGCGCCGGCGCGCGCACTCCCGCACGGCGCCGTCGCGATCCGAGATTGCGATGGCGCCGGAGACGGCCGCAACGGCTTGTTGGCCAACGGGTGGTCCTGCGGGGCGGAACGCGCGCGCGGGGTGGCGACCGGCCCCCGGGCTGCGGCCGTCCGGTTGCGGTCGCGGGGCGGCTGCGCTACGCTTCGCGGCGGCGATCCTTGCACATGCAAGGTTTCCCGCCCGGATGCCCCGAACCCCTGCCCCCGTCCGCGCGCCGCGGCGCCCTCGCGGCGCGCGCCCGCCGACGACGGCGTCGCGCTCGCGCGCCGGCTCGGGCTCGACCGCGCGCCGCCCTGGGCGGCCTACGTCCATCGCGGCTACCGCGAATGCGCGTTCCAGCAGGTGAAGCTCGTAGGCCGCGTCGTCGGCGCGATCTACGACGAGGCGCTGAAGCCGGTGGGGCTCCGCGCGAGCCAGCTCGCGCTGCTGTGGGCGATCCTCGCGATGGAGCCGGTCGACTTCTCGTCGCTCGGGGCGGCCACGCAGACCGACGCGACGACGCTTTCGCGCACCGTGCAGAACCTCCGCCGGGCGGGGCTCGTCGGCGTCAGCGCAGGGGAGGACCGTCGCGTGAAGGTGCTGCGCCTCACCGCGGCCGGCAGGTCGCGCTTCGCGGCCGCGATGCCGCACTGGGAGCGGGCGCAGCGCGAGGCCGCGCGGATCCTGTCGCTGGAGACGGTCCAGGCGCTCGGCCGGCAGGTGCGGCGGGCCATGCGCGAAGCCGCGTAGTTCGGGCGGCCCGGAAGGCGAAGCCGCGGAGCCGCGGCCCGGGTGCAGCATGCGGGACGGCCCGGGGTCGCCGAGGCGACTGGGGGTCCCCGCCGGCCGGACGCACCGGGCGGTCCCGCACGACGCCAAGGTAGCGCAGGCCCTCCGCCCCGTTCGAACGATTCCGCCGGCGGGCGATCCGCGGGGGCGGACCGTGCGCTGCGCGGCGCGAAGCGCTTCGTCGCGGCCGGCGGCGTCCCGTCGCCGTCCGCTTGCGCGGCGGCCGGCCCCGGGCTATCGTCCCCGCGTATTACTTGCATATGCAATCAATGGCGGCCGCGCCCCCCACCGGCGGCGCGCGCGACACCGGAGACCCGCGCCATGGACGACCCGTTCGTGCTCTCGATCCCTCCCCGTCGCGACGACGCCCGCGGACGCGACGGCGCAGCCGCCGAGGCCGTGCCGTCGCTGCCGGCGCCCGGCGCCTGGATCACGCGCATCGCGGTCCGCTCGGTCCACCGCATCGTCATCGTCCCGGTCGAGACGGTCACGCGGCTCGAGGCCGAGGACAACTACGTCCGCATCTGGGCCGAGCGGCCCTACCTGCACAAGGAGACGCTCACCTCGCTCGTCTCCCGGCTCGACCCCGCGTCGTTCCTGCGCGTGCACCGCTCGCACGCGGTGAGCCTGCGCGTCGTGCGCGAGCTGCGCCCGCAGCTCCACGGCGAATACACGATCGTGCTGGCCGACGGCACGACGATCGTCTCCGGCCGAAGCTACCGCGCGCGCATCCAGCAGGCGTTCGGGCTCGGGGGCAACGGCGCGGGCTGACGCCTCCCTCACCCCGGCCCGCTCCCCGCTCCCGCGGGGCGGGGCAGGCCGACGCTGCCGCGCGCCGTTCTCCCGCGGCAACGGCGCGGGCTGACGCGATCCGGCGCCCGACCGGTATCATCGGGATCTCCACGAAGCCGGGGATCCCGAATGCCGCCATCGCTGACCGCGCGCCTCGCCGCGTGCTACACGGGCGCGGTGCACGACGTGCTGCGCATGATGGGCCACGAGCGCGTCGTGCTCCCGCACGAGATCAAGCCGCTCGACCCGACGCGGAAGCTCGCCGGCCCGGTGTGGACGGTCTCCGGCCACATCGACCGCACGAAGACGCGCCACGAGACGCTGCTCGGCTGGTGCACGCTGCTCGCGAAGGCGCCCGCCGGCCACGTCGTCGTCTGCCAGCCGCACAACCGCGAGGTCGCGCTGATGGGCGAGCTCTCCGCGCAGACGCTGGCCGCGCGCGGCGTGCTGGGCTACGTCGTCGACGGCGGCTCGCGCGACACCGAGCTCGTGCTCGAGCAGAAGTTCCCGGTCTGGTGCTCGTTCCTCACGCCCTCGGACATCGTCGCGCGCTGGATCCCGGACGCCTACGGCGCGCCGATCGACATCGGCGGCGTCACGATCTCGACCGGCGACTTCCTGCTCGCCGATCGCGACGGCGTCGTCATCGTGCCGAAGGCGATCGCCGAGGAGGTCGTCCGGCGCACCGAGGAGGTCGTGTCGACCGAGAGCGACATGCGCAAGGCGCTCGTCGGCGGCATGGATCCGGTCCAGGCGTACAACACCTACGGCAAGTTCTGAGGCCCGCGGCGTCATGGCCGACCTGCTGGTCAAGCTCCGGGAGCTGCCGCCGCTCGAGCCCGAGCTCGCGCGGGCGGCGTCGCGCGGCGTCGCGATCCGGCGCGCGCTCGCGCCGGAGAAGCCCGTCGTGCTCGACTGGGTGCGCGCGCATTTCGCGCCGTGGACCGCCGAGGTCGACGTCGCGTTCGCGCGGCTGCCCGTCGCCTGCTTCGTCGCGGTGCGCGGCGGCGAGCTCGTCGGCTTCGCGTGCCACGACGCGATCGCGCCCGACTTCTTCGGGCCGACCGGCGTCGTCGAGAGCGCGCGCGGCCAGGGGATCGGTCGCGCCCTGGCGGTCGCGGCGATGCACGCCCTCGCGGCGCAGGGCTACGCGTATGCGATCGTCGGCGGCGTCGGTCCGGCCGCGTTCTACGAGAAGGCGTTCGGCGCGGTCGCGATCGCCGGTTCGACGCCCGGCATCTACGCCGGCATGCTGAGGAAGCCGCAGGGCTGACGCGCCGTTCCGCCGCCGACCCGCCGCGTCGGCAGGCGCGCGAACTCAGCGGACGGATCCCGCGCCGGGCCGGCAACGACCGCGGGCTTGACGGCGATCAACGCGGCCGCCGCGGATTCGTATTCACTGGGGGCTGGATCGTCGGGCGCCGCGTCGGCGTCGCCCCCGGGAGCCCTGCCATGACCGACCCCATCTCCGCCTGGCACGCCGAGCACGCGTACTTCGCCAGGCTCCTGCGCCTGCTGCGCCACGAGCTCGACGCCCTTCACGCCGGCCAGGATCCGAACTACGAGCTCCTGGCCGACGTCGTCGGCTACCTCCGCGAGTACTCGGACCGCGTGCACCATCCGCGCGAGGACATCGCGTTCGCCCGCCTCGCGCGCCATTGCCCCGACCTCGAGCGCGTGCTGTCGCGCCTCCACCAGGAGCACCGCGTGATCGCGACGGCGGGCGGCGAGCTGCTGGCGCTCGTCGAGACCGCCCACGTCGGCGAGGTCGTGCCGCGCGCGCGGATCGAGGCGGCCGCCGCGACCTACCTCGTCTACTACGAGAACCACATCGCCACCGAGGAGCACGAGGTCCTGTCGCGCGCCGCCGCGGCGCTCACCGCCGACGACTGGGAAGCGGTCCGCGCGGGCGTTCCGGGCATCCCCGACCCGGTCTTCGGCCGCGATCCGCAGGACCGGTACAAGGCCCTTCGGCGACGGATCGCGCAGGAGGCCTAGCCGCGGATCGCGGCGGACGCTCAGTGCGCCGCCGCGGGCGTCGCGTCGATGCGCGCGAGGATCCGCGGCCCCCAGCGTCCCTGCGGCTTCGAGACGAGCCGCTCCGCGAGCACGTGGCGCGCGAGCGACGCGCGGCCGGCGCGACGCGCGGCCTCGATCAGCGTCAGCGTGAGGACGTCGCGTTGCGCGTGGCTGCCGCCGAAGCGGTGCGCGATGTCGCGCACCGGCAGGATCAGCTCGATCGCCTCGTCGTAGCGTCCGCGGCCGTACGCGGCGACCGCGCGGACGAGCGGTAGGCCGACCTCGCGCGTCATCGCGGCGTTCGTGTCATCGCCCCCGGCGGCCCGCGCCATCCGGCGCTCGAGCGTCGCGATCGCCGCCTCGCGCCCGGTCGCGGCGAACGCGAGCGCCGCGTGCAGGTCGTTGAACGCATAGAAGCCGCCCTCGCCCTCGAGCTTCGCCTCCCATTCGCCGGCGACCTCCTCGAATCGAGACGCGACGTCGGCGCCCTCGAGCGCCAGCCGCCACAGGAGCGCGGTCGCGTCGACCAGGGTCAGCAGCATCTGGGCGGGCTCCGGATGGATCACGCGGTCGTAGAGCGCAAGCGCCTCGTCGTACGCGCCGCCGTCGAGGTGGAACAGCGCGAGGTGCCAGAAGTTGTGGAACGCGAACCCGTTGTCGGGCGCCCAGTCCGGCTCGCGCGAGACGAGCCACGCGATGCCCTCGCCGACGCGCCCCTGCATCTCCATCACGTGCGTCGCCGCGTGCACCGCCCAGCCGTCCTTCGGCTCGATCGCGAGCGCGGCCCTCGCGACTTCCTCCGCCTCCGGGTACTGGTTCATCTCCTCGAGGCCGAACGCGTGCATGCCCAGCACGAACGAGTAGCCCGGCACGTCGCGCGACCAGTGCGGCAGCACGCGCTCGACGCGGTTGCGCAGGTTCTGCGCGTCGCCGCGGTAGAAATCCATCAGGTGGGCGACCTGCAGCGCCAGCGCGTCGCGCGGGTGGTCGACGAGGACCGCGTCGAGTGAGCGGCAGGCCTCGTGCCACCGCCCGCCGGCGAGCGCCTGCGCGGCCGCGAGGAGGCCCCGCTCGCGCTCGTTCGCATGGCCGGCGTGACGGCGCGCGTCCGCGATCGACCGCGCGATCGCCGGCGCGAACTGCCGCTCCGCGAACGTCGCCAGCACGAGCGCCCGGGCGAGGTGGCCGGCGACGAAGTCGGGCGAGGCCTCGATGGCGCGGTCGAGCGCCGCGATCGGATCGCCGACGTAGCCCTGCAACCGGCCGATCGCCGTCTCGTAGTCGGCGAGCGCCTCCCTCGAGCCCCCGCTCACCGGGACGCCGCGCGCGTCGATCACCATGGGACCCCCGCCTTCCTCGTCGTTCGCCTTCGATCGTCCGCCGCGTCGCGAAACTCGCCTCAGGGAGGTCCGATGCGCCGCTGACGAAATCGTCAGAAAAGCATACGCTCGAGCCCCTTCCCCGGGCAAGGGTGCAGGCGTCGCCGGCGCGATCCCGGCATGTCGGTCGAGGTCGGCCGTGCGTGAGCGGGACATCGCCGGCAGGCTCCCGGCGCGCCGTGACGCTAGATACCGAGGAGCCTCGCGATGATCGACTTGGCGACGAAGCCGATCATCCCGAACGCGAGCACGAAGAACAGCACGAAGGTCCCGAGCTTGCCGGCCTTCGACTTGCGCGCGAGGTCGAGGATGATGAACAGCATGTAGAGCATCAGCGCCCCGATGCCGAACGTCATCCCGAACTCGGTGATCTGCTCCTCGGAGAAGCCGAACACGGCGCCGCCTCACTCGCGCGGCGGCGCGCCGTCGGCGTCGACGGTGGCGCGGTAGGCGCGCCAGCTCGCGTGGCCGATCACCGGGATCGTGACCGCGAACCCGACGAGCAGCGTCGCGACCGACAGCGCGGTCAGCACCATGATGATCGCGGCCCACAGCGCCATCGCGAGCGGGTTCGCGCCGACCGCGCGCACGCTCGTCAGGAGCGCCGCGTGCAGGTCGATGCGGCGGTCGAGCATCAGCGGCACCGACACGACCGTCAGCGCGAACACCGCCGCGGCGCCGAGCCCGCCCGCGAGGATCCACAGCCAGAACAGGTTCGAGCTCTCGGAGAGCACGACGTGGCGCAGGAAGCCGTCGAGGCCGACGATCGGCTCCCTGACGAAGATCGCGATCAGCAGCGCCGAGACGAGGACCCACGCCGTCGCTGCCGACGCGAGCCCCACGCCCATCCAGACGAGCGGCCGCGTGCCGCGCTTCCACGCGTCCATCGCCTGCGCGAGGTTCGGGCGCTCGCCGCGGTCGATCCGGCGCGACAGCTCGTAGAGCCCGGTCGCGAGGATCGGCGCGATCAGCACGAAGCCGGAGAACGCGCCGGGCAGGATCGGCCAGTAGCGGATCGCGATCGCGGCGATCGCGAGGCCCGCGAACGTGACGACTAGCCCGTGGAAGAGGCTCGGCCTGAACGCCAGCGAGAAGTCGTGCCAGCCCTGCGCGAGCCAGCGGAAAGGCGCGTCGACCGGGACGACGCGCACCGGCAGCGCGTCGTCGTCGTGGAGCGAGGGCGATGGCAGCGGAGCCGTCATCGCGCGAACGACCAGGGGTCGGAGCCCGTCGCTGACGCTTGGGGGATCCGACCCCCGAGCATGGCTACGCTTCGCTTCGCGATCAGAGGTTCACCTCGAGCAGGCAGCCGAACTCGCGCGGGAAGTCCACCGACACGCGCGCGTGGACCGCGCCCTGCTTGTCGAAGAAACGCTGCGTGCCGGCGACCGCGAACACGCCTTCGTGCCAGACGTTCGCGTGGATGTAGAGGCCGCGCGAGCCGTCGAAGCGGAACGCCACGAAATCCTCGGGCCGCACGTCGTCGCCGGGCTTCGCGAGCGGCACCACGAAGGGTCGCGCGTCGAGCGGAAAGAAGAGCTGGCCGCCGTCCGGGTGGTAGTTCGCGTGCCACAGCAGCATGCGCGGCGGCGCGCGGCCGTGGTCCTCGCGCGCATCGGCGGGCTCGTCCGCGTACGCGAGCACGTAGTGGCCGCCGACCGCCTCGTTGCGTCCGTAGAGCACGTCGCCCTTCCAGTCGCAGCGGAAGACGCCCTCGGT
>JBGAHH010000033.1:0-39620 GCA_044226265.1 Casimicrobiaceae bacterium
CGCCAAGCCTCCGCCCTCCTACAGCCAGGCGGTCAAGGCTGCGGGGCTGGTGTTCGTTTCCGGCACCGCACCGACGGATCCCGCCACGGGTTCGATCACCGGCACGACCATCCAGGAGCAGACCCGGCAGTGCCTCGCCAACATCCGCGCGATCCTCGAGGCGGCGGGCAGCTCGCTCGACAAGATCGTCAGCGCGACCGTCGTGCTCGCGGACGAGGACGACTTCGCCGGCATGAACGAGGAGTGGCTCAGGTGGTTTCCGTCCGATCCGCCGGCCCGGCAGGGGGCCAAGCTGCCCGCGCGGATCCCGAACCTGAAGATCTCCATCGCCGCGATCGCCGAGGCCTGACCCTTGGCTGCGGCCGGATCGCTGCGGCGGATGGCGTCCGCGCCCGGGCGCACACGATCGTCGCCATGCAGCCCGGGCGTCGCCGTCGATGGCCACAAGGAAACGTCGTGAAGCTCCTTCTCACCTCCGCCGGCATCGAGAACGCGAATTCTCGAGGTCGCCTCCGAAGACCATGCGAAGCAATTCGACCATGATGGGCGAAACGTTCCGGTCTGCCGTCGGCCCGCTGCTCGCCGAGATGGAGGCGTCGGCGAACGCGCACGACACGGATCGCCACATGGCGGCGTACGCGCGCGATCCGTCGCTCACGTTCGTCTTCAACGGCGAGATCGTTCGGGGCTGGGACGCACTGCGTGCGTTGCAGCGCAAGTGGTGGAACGACGGCAAGGCGACGGGCACCTACGCCTACGTCGGCGCGCCGATCGTCGAAGCGCTCGGCGACGACGCGGGGCTGACGACCTTCCTGATCGCCGCGCGCAGGACGAACGACGACGGGAGCGTGGTCGAGAGGACGCTTGCCTACTCCGCGCTGTGGCGCCGGCGCGCGGAAGGCTGGCGTATCACGTTCGCCCACGAGTCCAGCGCCAAGTGACGTGACGCTGCGCCGAAGGACAGCAGGCGACGCGCAGCCCGATCCTTCGCCAGTCTCGAGCTTGGATCATCCGGAGGCGACAACTTGACTGCCCTGCGACCGATGAACGAGACGGAATACGCGGCCTGGCTCGCACGGGCGGTGCCCGCATACGCGGCGGACAAGGTCGCATCCGGCCAGTGGTCGCCCGACGATTCGCTCGCCCTGTCCGCCCGCGAATTCCAGGACCTCCTGCCGCAGGGGCTCGCGACGCCGGACAACCACCTCTACACGGTGGTGGACGAGCGGGGCGCGAATGTCGGCGTCCTCTGGTTCGCGGTCAAGGCCAGGCTCGCGGCTCGCATCGCCTACGTGTACGACGTGGAGATCGATCCCGGGCAGCAGCGGAAAGGCCACGCCTATCGCGCCTTCGTCGCGCTCGAGGACGAAGTGCGCAGGCTGGGCCTCGCCGGCATCGCGTTGCACGTGTTCGGCCACAACACCGGCGCACGGGCGCTGTACGCCAAGCTCGGCTTCGAGCCGACGAACCTCAACCTGTACAAGGCCGTGGGTCCCGCGGGAGCCTGACCGTCCGCGCAGGAGTCTCGGGGGCGCGGCAGACCGTCCTACGCGCATCGCGCGCATTTTCGTTCATCATCCGTTGCGCGACCGGGCGACCCCGCTCGCCTTCCGCGGGCACCGCGCCGCACGGCCGGCTTCACGGCTCGAAGGTTCGCCAACTCGAGGAGCGCAGATTGAGCAACGAACGGAAGTCGCCCGAAACGAAAGGCGTGACGGTGCAATTGCTCGGGACGGTCGACCTCGGCCCCGAGATCGAGGGCATGGCCGGGCGCGAGCTCCGCATGCGCCTGGTGACGATGGAGCCCGGCAGCGTCTTCGGCCCGCTCCACGACCACAAGGACCGGCCGGGCATCGTCTACATCCTGCAGGGCACGATCACCGACCACCGCGACGGCGTCGCCACCGACTACGGGCCGGGCCTCGGATGGCCCGAGGACCGGAAAACGCTGCACTGGCTCGAGAACCGGGGAACGATTCCCGCGGTGGAGATCTCGGTCGACATCGTCCGGAAGGCGTGAGACGCTCGTCCGGCATGCCGAACCGGCGACGCCCGGCGCGCGACCGCCGACGACCTCACGCTCACGTCCACCGCACGACGACCACGCACTTTGCGCCACCGCGCGAGGATCCATGTCACGCCATCCCGTCGAGCTCCAGATCGAGAAGGCCGACCGCGCCATCGTGAGCGAGGACTTCGACACGCTGATGGGCATCTACGCCGACGACGCCGTGCTGGTCCTGAAGCCCGGCACGAACGTCGTAGGCAAGGCGGCGATTCGCGAGGCGATGGAGGGCATCGCCGCGCATTTCGCGCACAGCCTCGACGTGAAGCAGGCCGCGATGGCGGTGCTGGCGTCGGGGGACACCGCGCTCGTGCTCGCCCGGACCGTGGTGTCGGCGTCGAACCTCCCGGCGATCGAGCGGAGCGCGACCTACGTCTTCCGGCGCGACGCGGGCGGCGACTGGCTCTGCGCGATCGACAACTCGTACGGCCACGAGGCCCTGCTCGCCGGGGGCGCGTAGCCTCGCCCCGCGAGCGGTGCGTGCATCGCATGTCCGCGCTCGACCACAAGGTCCCTCCACCGGTCGTCGGCGCGCTCGCCGCCCTCGCCATGTGGCTCGTCGCATCGGCGGAGCCGTCGTCGATCGTCGGCCCGGCGCTGCGGCACGCGATCACCGGCGCGCTCGTCGCCGCGGGCGTCGCGTTCGACCTGCTCGGCCTGGTTGCCTTTCGCGCGTCGCGCACGACGGTCAATCCACTTCGCCCGGAGCGCGCGTCCGCGCTGGTCACCGGCGGCGTGTACCGGATCACGAGGAATCCGATGTACGTCGGCATGGCGCTGCTCCTGCTCGCGTGGGCGGTCCATCTCGGCTCGGCGCTCCCCTTCGTCGGACCGATCGCCTTCGTCGCGTACATCACGCGCTTCCAGATCCGGCCCGAGGAGCGGGCGTTGCGCGAGCGCTTCGGCGACGAGTTCGACCGGTACGCCGCACGCGTGCGACGCTGGCTGTGAAGCCGGCGAGGAGCGCGCGAGCGGCGATCGAGACCTTGCGGGGGTTCCCGGCATCGGCGCGAACGGCCGCCCTCCTCCGAGGCGGCGCGCTCGACGGACGTCAGGGCCCCGCGTAAGATTCGCGCGCGGTCGCGTAGCGCCTGCCTGTCCGCCCGCCCATCCGAGAGAGGGTCCCATGAGCCGCATGCCCGTCGATCGCGAACGGTTCCGTCCTTCCTTCGTGCGGCCCGGGATCGCCGGCGCGCGGCGCGCGCTCGCGGCGCTGGCGCTCTCGCTCCTCGTGCCTTGCGTGGCGCACGCCACCGACCGATACGTCGCCACCACGGGCGCCGACGCCGGGGACTGCTCGGCGCCGGGAAGCCCCTGCCTGACGCTCCAATACGCGATCAACCAGTCGGTGGCCAACGACGCGGTCCACGTGGCCGCCGGAACCTACACGGTCGCCGGGCTCGTCAACGTGAACAAGACGCTCACGATTCGTGGCGCGCAGGCCGGCGTCGACGCGCGCACGCGCGCGGCGACCGAGTCGATCCTCAGCAACTCGCAGGGGATCAGCGTCAGCGCGAGCAACGTCGTCATCGACGGCTTCACGATCCAGGACAGCACGAACGCGGCGTTCACCGGGTACGGCGTGTGGCTGAATCCCGGCATCGACGGCACGCAGATCCTCAACAACATTTTCCAGAACAACATCGTCGGCCTGAACATCGCCAACGCCGGCACGACGCAGGCGCTGGTCCAGCACAACCTGTTCAAGACGAACAACCAGCCCGGCGGAGCGGGCGGCACCGGCATCTACTTCGACCAGTACACGTCCGGCGTCGTCAGCAACGTACTGATCGACGCGAACGCGTTCAACGGCAACGCCAACGCGGGGATCGGCCTCAACGGCGATCCGACGAGCTTCAGCTCGAACTTCGAGATCTCCAACAACGCGTTCGATTCCAACGGACGCGGCATCTACGTTTACGCCGTCACGGGGATCTCGATCCACGGCAACTCGATCTCCAACACGACTTCGCCGACGGACGGCGGGACGAGCGTCGCGATCGCCGCGTACGGGGGCGTGTCGGCGATGTCCATCCTGAACAACGACCTGCTGACCGGCGTGACGTACGGCATCCGGGTCGCCAACTTCGTGGGCCCCGGTGCCGAAAACACCGGCATCCAGGCGCACTACAACAACATCACGAATTACGGGGCGGCCGGGCTCGCGAACCAGGACGTGAAGCGCGTCGACGCGACCTGCAACTGGTGGGGCTCGGCCACCGGGCCGACGACGCCGGCGAATCCCGGCGGCACCGGCGACTTCCTCGTCGGCGACGCGATCTTCAACCCCTGGCTGATCGCGCCCGCGCCCGGCGGGGCTTGCGTGAGAAACGGGCCGAAGCCGGTGCCGGCGCAGTCGCCGCTCGCGCTGCTGCTGACGGCGCTCTCGCTCGCGGCGCTCGCCGGAATTGCGTTCGCGCGCAATCGGCGCGGCTAGGCGCACGCGAGTTGCGGCGGGCCGACGGCGTGTGCGCCGGCCCGGGGATCGGAAGGAGACGTCCCATGGCCATCCGCGGCAATCCCGGCGAGATCCACGAGTTGGCGCGGTACGAGGTGCGCCCGGAGTCGCTCGACGCCTGCCTCGCGGCGATCCACGAGTTCGTCGCGCACGTCCGCGCGAACGAGCCCGGCGCGCTGCGCTACGAGGTCTGGCAGGAGGCCGACCGCCCGACGCGCTTCGTGCACCTGTTCGTGTGGCGCGACGCCGACGCCAATCGCCTCCACGGCGAATCCGCGGCAGTGAAGAAGTTCGCGGACCTCCTGTACCCGAACTGCCTCGCGCCGGTCGAGTTCGTCGAGTACCGCCAGGTCGACGCGAACGCGAGCTTCCAGCGCGTGTAACCTTCGAACCCGGGACGTCGTGCCATGGCGAAGAAGCAAGCCGAATCGAAGGACGCCACGACCGCCGCCGCGCGCATCGACGCGCGGATCGCGGAGCTCGGCGACTGGCGGGGACGCGTGCTCGCTCGCGTGCGCGCGCTGATGAAGGACGCCGATCCGGCGATCGTCGAGGAGTGGAAGTGGGACGTCCCGGTGTGGTCGCTCGACGGGATCCTCTGCACCGGCGAGACCTACAAGAGCGTCGTGAAGCTGACGTTCGCCAAGGGCGCGTCGCTCGCCGATCCCTCGCGCCTGTTCAACGCGAGCCTCGAGGGAAACACGCGGCGTGCCATCGACGTCCGCGATGGCGAGAGCCTCGACGAGAAGGCGCTGAAGGCGCTCGTTCGCGCCGCGGTGGCGCACAACCGGTCGAAGCGCAAGGCGTGATCGCGCCGAGCGCCGATCGCAGCGACCGCGCGAGATGAAGTCCGCGCTCGCGCGCCTCGCCGCGCTCGTCGTGGCATTCGCGTCGTCCGGCGCGCTCGCCGACAAGCCCGGGAGCGCGCATCGCCCCGGGACGTCGATCCCGCTGGCGTTCCCGGTGCTGCTGATCGGGCAGGGCTCGCTCGACGTCCGGGATTCCGTCGAGGCGCTCGTCGCCGTCAGGGGCCACTCGAGCCTCAACCTGGTCGAGCGCCGGATCCTCGACAGCCGCGGTCGCCTGTTCGACGTGAAGCACGCGGAGCTCCTGGCGTCGCGCTCCTCGTTCCTGCTCTCGATGGGGAACAACGACCAGCTGTTCTTCCTGGATCTGAAGGAGCTGCCGACGCCGACCATCGCGCAGGCCAGGCGCCTGGCGATCGCCGAGCTCCGGGCGCCGAACAGCTCCTACCGCGAGAGCCGTGCCGCCGTCGAGGACGTCGAGGCCCGGCAATCCGTGCCGGCGCTGATCGAGGCGGCCCGGGACAAGGCGGGCTGGACGCGCTGACCGCGCCGCGCGGCGCGACCGTCAGGCGGAAGGCGCGGCGGCCTTCGCCGCGACCCGCGCCGAGAACTTCGCGAGGTCGATGACGGCTCGCCCGTGCGTGCCCCGGCCGATCTCCTCGACGTCGTCGCGCGCGCTCACGCGGAACTCGAGATGCCGGCCGTCGACGCCGGTGACCTCGGCGTGCGCGACGATGCGGCGGCCGACCGGCGTCGCGGCGAGATGGCTCACGTCGACCCGCGTGCCCACCGCGCTCTCGCCGGGCTCGAAGTACGGCTTGATCGCGTCGAGGGCCGCGTTCTCCATCGCCATGATCATCACCGGCGTCGCGAGCACCGGCGGCAGCGTCGCGTCCTTGAACCGGTTGGCGAGGTGCTCGGGGGCCACGACCATCGAAAACGTGCCTGTCGCCCCGACGGGGATCGCGCGCATGCGGCCTCCTCGAATCGTCGGAAAAGTATAGGCCCGTCGCCGTGCGCGGGGGTCGTCTTGCGTCCGCCGCGCCCGCGTGTTTCGATAGGCGCCATGCCCGATCCCGCCCCTCGCCTGTCGTTCGGCGCCACGTCGGTCGCCTCCCTCGTCGCCGCGGTGCGCGCCGCGATCGACCCGCGGCCCGATGTCGACTGGGAGCGCATCGAAAGCACGATCGAGGCGCGGGCGGACGAGCTGGTCCGCGAGAATCGCGCGATGGCCGGCGACGGTCCGGCAGAGCAATGGCTGCGGACGTCCTCGCTCGTGCTTGCCGCCTATCGCGAGCTCGAGCCATTCGCCGAAGGAGCGCGTCTCGTGGCGATCTTCCGCGATGCGATGGCGGCGCCGTTCCGCCAGCAGATCGCCGGCTACCTCGACGGCCGATTCGGCATCTCGCAGGACGCCCCGGGGGAGGCGTTCACCCGCATCTCCGAGAATTTCCAGAAGCGCGGCGAGGAGCGCTTCGGCTCGGCCTTCCGCTACGCCGCCGATGCCCACGACGCGCGGCGGCACTTCGTGAACATCGAGCGCTGCTTCTTCAACGACTTTTTCCGCGCGAACGGCGCCGCCCAGGTGACGCCGCTGTTTTGCGCGCTCGACAAGGTGTGGGCCGAAGCGCTCGAAGCGCCGCGCTACGGCGTGCGCTTCGAGCGGCCGACGACGCTCGCCGCCGGCGACGATGCCTGCCGGTTCCGGTTCCATCGCACCGCGCCGGACCCCGAGCCCGGGCGCGAGCGGTAGCGCATCCGTGCCGGATTGCGCGATACTGCGGCGCAAGCGTCCCTTTGCGAGCCCCCTCCATGCCCGACCCGGTCGACGCCCTCGTCCTCGATCTGCTGGAATGGATCGGCCACCGGCCCCGGCCCTACGCCGAGGTCATCGACGCGTGGCGCACGTCGTGCCCCCGCCTGCCGGTGTGGGAGGAAGCGAACGCGCGCGGGCTCCTCGCGCATTCGCATCCGCCCGGGTCCGCGGCGCGGGTCGAGGTTTCCGCGGCGGGTCGCGCGCTGCTCGCCGCGGCGAGACGCACGCCGACGGCGACGTCCGCCTAGCAACGCGGCGTGGCCGAGGGCGCAACGGCAGGCGCAGCCCCATGCACGTCGAGCTCGACGATCTCTCGCGTCCGCAGGTGCACGACCTGCTCCGCGAGCACCTCGCCAATATGCACGCGATCTCGCCGCGCGAGAGCGTGCACGCGCTCGACGTCGCCGGGCTCCGTGCGCCGGACATCACGTTCTGGACCGTCTGGGAAGGCCAGCAGCTCCTGGGCTGCGGCGCGCTCCGCGAGCTCGATCCCTCGCACGGCGAGGTCAAGTCGATGCGCACGCCGCGCGACCTGCGGCGCCGCGGCGCGGGCCGGGCGATCCTCGAGCGCATCGTCGACGAGGCGCGCGGGCGCGGCTACGAGCGCCTGAGCCTCGAGACGGGCTCGCAGGACGCCTTCCGTCCCGCGCAACGACTCTACGAGAGCTTCGGCTTCACCTGTTGCGGGCCGTTCGGAAGCTACCGGCCGGACCCCAACAGCGTGTTCATGACGCTCTCGCTGCGCGCCGGCGAGCCATGACCCGCGCGCAACCCCGGAGGACGACCGCGATGAAGACGCTGCCGCTGTCCCGCGCGTTCACGCTGATGGAGTCCGGCCCCGTCGTGCTCGTCACGACGAGCGACGGCGCGAAGGACAACGTGATGACGATCTCCTGGACGATGGTCGTCGACTTCACGCCGCGCTTCGCGATGACCACCGGACCCTGGAACTTCTCCTACGCCGCGCTCGAGAAGACTCGCGAGTGCGTCATCGCGATCCCGACGGTCGACTTGATCGACCTCGTCGTCGGCGTGGGCACCTGCTCGGGCGCCGATACCGACAAGTTCGAGGCGTTCGGGCTGACCCGCGCGAAGGCGAAGCACGTTCGGGCGCCGCTGATCCGCGAATGCGTCGCCAACATCGAATGCCGCGTCGTCGACATCGTGAAGCGGCACTCGATCGTCGTGCTCGACGGCGTGGCCGCGTACACCGACCCGTCGCGCAAGGAGAAGCGGACGCTCCACGCAGTCGGCGACGGCACGTTCATCGTCGACGGCCGCAAGCTCGACCGCCGGCGCATGATGCGCTCGAAGCTTCCGGCGGGCGTCTGACGAGGGAGATCGCATGGCCGGCGAGTTCGTCGTCGTGTTCGCGGTCTACCCGCGCGTCACGCAGCTCGACTTCACCGGCCCCCACGAAGTGCTGTCGCGCCTGCCCGGCGCGCGATGCGTGCTCGCGTCGGTCGCGGGCGGCGAGCTCGAGGCCGACGGCGGGCTCGTCTTCGCCCACGTCGCGCGGCTGGCCGACATCGAGCGCTGCGATCTCGTCTGCGTGCCGGGCGGCTTCGGCACGATCGAGGCGATGGAGGACGCGGCGTTCCTCGCCGAGCTCCGCCGCCTCGCCGCGGGCGCGCGCTACGTGACCTCGGTGTGCACGGGCGCGCTGGTGCTTGGCGCCGCGGGGCTCCTTCGGGACAGGCGGGCGACCTCGCACTGGGCCTGGCGCGAATCGCTCGCCGCGTTCGGCGCGATTCCCGACGCTTCGCGCGTCGTGCGCGACGGCAACGTGTTCACCGGCGGCGGCGTCACCGCCGGCATCGACTTCGCGCTGACCGTCGTCGCCGAAGTCGCCGGCGACGAGTTCGCGCAGGCGATCCAGCTCAGCGTCGAGTACGCGCCGGATCCTCCGTTCCACGCCGGCCGGCCCGAGCTCGCGCCGCCGCAGGTGCTCGCGGGCGCGAAGCAGCGCTACGAGCGCGTGCGCCTCGCCCGCGAGGCGGCCGTCGAGCGCGCGGCTGCGCGCCTCGCGCGCGATCCTCGCTCCCGCTGAGGGCACGCCGCCCCGGTTTCGATTTCGCGGCACGCAGCGCCCCGACGCGAAGGCGCTCGCCCTGCGGCGCCGGGGCCGCTAGACTCCGCGTTCCCGTCCCGGCGAGGTCCGAAGCCATGCCCGTGGTCCGTTACCTGGTGAACGACGTCGACGCCGCGCTCCCGTTCTACCGGGCGCTGGGCTTCCGCCTCGGCGAGCGCTGGGGCCCGCCGTTCGCGATCCTGAAGCGCAAGGGGCTCTCGCTCTGGCTCTCGGGACCCGGCTCGTCCGCACGGAGGAAGCTCGCGTCGGGCGCGACGCCCGAGCCCGGCGGATGGAATCGCCTGGTAATCGAGGTGGACGACCTCGACGGCACGATCGCGAAGCTGCGCGCGATCGGCATCCGCTTCCGGAGCAAGCCGGTCGCCGGTCCAGGCGGCCGGCAGGTGCTCGCCGAGGATCCTTCCGGCAATCCGGTCGAGATCTTCGAGCCGCGCGCCGAAGGTTGAGCGCGCGGGGCGCTCAATCCATCGGCCAAGGCAGCTCGCGCATCCGCGCCGCGGGCTCGCCCGGCGGTTCCGCGTGCGCCGGCACGACGTCGCGATGCGGCGCCGCGCGCCACCACGCGCGGGCCGGCGGCGCGAACGCCGGCTCGACGCTCTCGCCAAGCTTCGGCAGCAGCAACGGCACGCCGCGCTTCTCCGCGTGCGCGAGGAGCGTATCGCCCGGCTCGTCCCACGCGTGCATCGCGAGGCTGAACGTCGCCCAGTGGATCGGCAGCAGCGCTCCGCCGCCGAGCCACTCGTGCGCCTGCAGCGCGTTGACCGGGCCGAGGTGGATGTCGCCCCACGCCGCGTTCCACGCGCCGATCTCGAGCATCACGACGTCGAAGGGGCCGAGGCGATCGCGGATCGCCGCGTACTCGGGCGTGAGGCCGGTGTCGCCGCTGAAGAACACCGCGTGGCGCGGCGAGCGGATCGCGAACGACGACCAGGCGGTCGCGTTGCGGTCGGAGAAGCCGCGGCCGGAGAAATGCTGCGACGGCGCCGCCGTCACGACGACGCCGGTGCCGGGAAGGCGATGCGATTCCCACCAGTCGAGCTCGGTGATGCGATCGGGCGCCACGCCCCAGTCCTCGAGGTGCGCGCCCACGCCGAGCGACGTCACGAAGGGCACCGCGCTGCGGCGCGCGAGCGTGCGGATCGTCGGGTAGTCGAGGTGGTCGTAGTGGTCGTGCGAGATCAGCACGGCGTCGACCTGCGGCACATCGCGCAGCCGCACCGGCGCCGGCTGGAAGCGCTTCGGCCCGATCAGCGCGAACGGCGAAGCCCGCAGGCCCCACACCGGGTCGGTGAGGAGGCGCACGCCGTCGATCTCGATCAGCGCCGTCGAATGCCCGAGCCAGGTGACGCGAAGGCCGCTCGCGGGAGCGCGCTGCCAGCCCGCGCGTGGATCGGCGGACGGCAACGGCGCTTCGGGATAACGCGGGGATCCGCCGGCGAGCAGGAAGTCGCGCAGCGTCGGCCGTGGCGCCGCGGGGTCGCGCAGCGACGGCAGGATCGGATGGACGTTGTGGAAGCCCTCGCCGGTCCAGCGCGGCGAGGCGGCCATCCGCTCGAGGCGCAACCCTCGGGATTTCGTGCCGAACGACTTCATCGAGTCTTCCGGGGGAGCGGGCGGAGCGCCCGTTCTCGGCAAGATGGGTCATCGGCCGCCGGACTTCAAGCCGGATCGCCGGCTGGGGTACGCTCCAGGTGCCGGGCGGCGGCACGACGCCCCTCCCACGAACCGGACGTCCTAGCGATGATCGAGGGATCCTGCCACTGCGGCCGCGTGAGCTGGCGCTTCGACGGCTTGCCGGACGGCGCGACCGCCTGCAACTGCACCGTGTGCCGGCGCTACGGCGTGCTTTGGGCGTACGACTACGAGGACGAGGGCATCCACGTCGCGGGCGAGACGCGCGCCTACGTCCGCGGCGAGGCGATCGAGTTCCATTTCTGCCCGAACTGCGGCTGCGTCGCGTACTGGCGATCGCAGCGCCTCGACGACGCGGGACGCCGCCGCATCGCCGTCAACCTGCGGCTCGCCGAGCCCGACGCCGTCGCGGCGATCCCGATCGACCACTTCGACGGCCTCGACACGTTCGAGGACCTGCCGCGCGACGGCCGCTGCGTCGCCGACTACTGGTTCTAGCCCGACGCGTCCGTCACGTCGCCACGATGACCGCCGCGACTTCCCCGTTCGACCTCCGCGGCGACGTCGCGGTCGTGACCGGGGGCAATCGAGGCATCGGTCGCGCCATCGCACTCGGGCTCGCGAGGGCGGGCGCCGCAGTCGCCGTGCTGGCGCGCGACGCGCAGCGGAACGCCCGCGTGCTCGAGGAGCTTCGCGCGCTGGGCGTTCCCGCGCTCGCGTTCGCCTTCGACGTGACCGACCGCGAGGCGCACGCGCCTGCGTTCGCCCGGATCGAGCGGACGCTGGGCGCCATCGGCATCCTCGTCAACAACGCCGGCTCCGCGGGCGCGGGGGGCGGCGCGCCTGGCCTGGACCGCGAATCCTGGGATGCCACGATCGACGTGCACCTGAACGCGACCTTCCGGCTCTCGAAGCTCGCGGCGACGTCGATGGTCGCCCGCCGGCGCGGCAAGATCGTCAACCTCGCGAGCATGTACGCGATCTTCGGCGCCGGTCGCTTCCCGGCGTACAGCGCGGCGAAGGGCGCGGTCGTGCAGCTCACGAAATCGATGGCCATCGAGCTCGCGCCGCACGTCCAGGTCAACGCGATCGCGCCCGGCTGGATCGCCACCGACATGACCGCGCCGCTGCGCGCGGACGCCGGGTTCGACCGGTCGATCGTGGCGCGCACGCCGATGCGCCGCTGGGGCGAGGCCGACGACGTCGCCGGTGCGGCCGTGTTCCTGGCGTCGCGCGCCGCCGACTTCGTGACGGGCGTCGTGCTGACGGTCGACGGCGGCTACTCGATAGCCTGACGCGCGCTCGTCCCGGACATCGGCGATCCGGGACCTCCGACCGGCCGGGGCCCCGCCCCGCGACGCCGTGCGGAGACGGCCTTTGGCGTCGACGCCGATCGTGGAAGCGTCCTCGGTCCATAATGCATGGCATGTCCGACGGTGCACCTGCGCACCGCCCCCGGGAGACACGCATGGCCGTCCGCATCGTCAGGCTGGGAACGCCCCGCGCGAAGCGCGAGGGGCTCAGGATCGGCACGGTTCGCCGCCCGCCGCGCGGCGTGCCGAAGTCCGAGTACGCCGCCCGCGACTTCTACGACGTGTGGTTCCCGAATCTCGCGCCGAGCGCGGCGACCGTCGAGCTCGGGCAGCACGCGGGCACCCCCGCGCTGCTCCAGAAGTTCTTCCGCACCTACCGCGCGGAGATGGCGACGCCGGAGAACCGGCACGCGATCGCGCTCCTCGCCGCGCTCTCGCATACGGCCGACTTCTCCGTCGGCTGCTATTGCGAGGACGAGTCGCGCTGCCATCGCTCGGTGCTGCGCGAGCTCCTCGCGTCCGCGGGCGCGACCATGGCGCCCTAGCGCCGACGAGGGCGCCGGACGCTTCTCACTCCGCCCGGCATCGGGTACAACGTCGCCTGCCCTCACCCGCCTCGCGCAGCCCCGGGTTACCGCCATGATCGAAGTCACCTGGCTCGTGTTCGTCGTCGCCTCGCTCGTGCTGATCATGACGCCGGGCCAGGACATGATGATCGTGATGTCGCGCTCGATCGCGCAGGGGCCGGGCGCCGGCGTCGCGACCGCGGCCGGCGTGAGCGTCGGGCTCGTCGGCCACACGATCCTCGCCACGCTCGGCCTGGGCGCGTTGCTCCGCGCGTCCGAGTGGCTGTTCCTCGCGCTGAAGCTCGTCGGCGCCGCTTACCTCCTGTGGCTCGGCGTGCAGCTCCTGCGCACGAAATCGGCGGAGCTCGCGGTCACCCGCGGCGCGCCGCGCTCGCGCTCGCGGCTCTTCGTCGACGGCGCGCTGTCGAACCTCACGAATCCGAAGATCGCGGTGTTCTACTTCGCGTTCCTGCCGCAGTTCGTCGTGCCGGGCGCCGCGCACGCGACGCTGTCGATCTTCGCGCTCGGCCTCGCGTTCGCGGGGCTCACGTTCCTCGTCAAGGGACCGGTCGGCCTCGGCGCCGGCATGCTGTCGAGCTGGCTGCGCGCGCGTCCGCGCGCGCTGGTGTGGCTGCATCGCACGAGCGGCGCGGTGCTGCTGGGGCTCGGCCTCAAGCTCGCGCTGGAACGCCGCGCGTGACCGCGGGAGCGCGTCCGATGCGATGCTACGAAGGCTCGTGCCACTGCGGCGCGGTGCGCTTCGAGATCGAGACCGACTTCCCCGAGCTCACGACCTGCGACTGCTCGATCTGCCGGCGCCGCAACGCGCTGATGGTCAAGGTGCACGAGAGCCGCTTCCGCCTCGTCGCCGGGCAGGACGCGCTCGCCGAGTACCGGTTCCACACCGGCACCGCGCGGCATTTCTTCTGCAAGGTGTGCGGCATCTACCCGTTCCATCGCAAGCGCGTGACGCCCGATTTCTACGGCGTGAACGTGCACTGCCTGGACGGGTTCTCTCCCGAGGGCATTCCGGTGCGCCGCACGGCGGGCGCGGCGATGCCCTGACCGCCCGATCGAGGACGACGTGGACATCGACGCGTTCATGCGGGGCTACAAGGCTGCGTGGGAGGCGCGCGACGACGTCGCGTTCGCCGCGCTGTTCCTGGTCGACGGCCGCTACCACAACACGCCGTTCCAGGTGCAGCGCGGGCACGCCGCGCTCGCCGAGTACTGGAAGCGCGTCAAGCTCCAGGAGGACGTGCGCGTGGAGTTCGAGGTGCTCGCGCGCGCGCCGGCATCGGGCATCGCGCACTGGCGGACGACCTACCGCGTCGCGTCCGAGGAGCTCTTCCGGATCTGGGCGCAGTCGACCGGCACGAACCTCGTCGCGCGCAAGCCCGGCGACCCGCTGCCGCGGATGGTGCTCGACGGCGTGCTCACCGCGACGTTCGCCGATGGCCGCTGCGCCGAGGCGCGCATCTGGTGGCACAGCATGCCGCAGCCCGGCTGAGCCGGGCGACCGCGCCCCTTTCCCGCACGCCCTCCCGATGGCCTTCCTTCCGCCCGGCTTCGAGGTCCCGGCCGTCGTCGAGACGCCGCGCTTCCGCATGCGATCGATCACGATCCACGACGCGTTCCGCGACTACGATGCGGTCATGTCGAGCCGGGATCACCTGTGGGAGCGCTTCGGCGCGATCTGGGGCTGGCCCGCTCCCGATCTCACGCTCGAGCAGAACATCGTCGACCTCGGGTGGCACCAGAAGGAGTTCCAGCTCCGCTCGTCGTTCGACTACGCGGTGATGTCGCTCGACGGGACCCGGCTGCTCGGCTGCGTTTACGTCGACCCGCCGCACCAGGCGGGCACGGACGCAGACGTCTGGTACTGGGCGCGGCAAAGCGAGCTCGCGTCCGGCCTGGAGGACGAGCTCGCGGCGTTCCTGCCGCGCTGGCTCGCGCGCGCGTGGCCGTTCGGGACGGTCGCGATCAACGGCGCGGCGACGCGCCTCGCGCCGCCATGAGCCGTGACCGGAAGGCGCTGTGGCGTAGCAAGTCGATCGACCCGTCGAAAGGATCGCGGCGATGCTGAAGACCTACCGGGGAAGCTGCCACTGCGGCGCGGTGACCTTCGAGGCCGACCTCGACCTCACGCAGCCGTCGTACCGCTGCAACTGCTCGATCTGCCGCCGCACGCGCTTCTGGCCCGCCGTCGCGCGGCCCGGGGGCTTCCGCATCCTGTCGGGCGAATCCGAGCTCACCGAATACCTGTTCAATACGCGCAAGAACAAGCACTATTTCTGCCGGCGATGCGGCGTGCGCGCCTGGGGCGTGGGCACCGAAACGCCGATGGGCACGATGTTCGGCGTGAACCTCGGCTGCCTCGAAGGCGTGTCGGAGGAGACGCTCTCGCGCATCCCGATCGTCTACGTCGACGGCATGAACGACCGCCTCGAACCGCCGCCGTTCTTCGCGCACCTCTGACCGCGCCGTGCCCGCGCGTCCCGCGTTCGCCGACGTCGACGCCTACCTCGCCGCGCAACCGCCCGCGGCGCGCGCCGCATTGCGCCAGGTGCGCAGGACGGTACGCGCTGCTGCGCCCGACGCCGTCGAGGTGATCAGCTACGGCATCCCGGCGCTCAAGGGCCACGGCATGATCGTCTGGTACGCCGGCTTCAAGCAACACGTCGGCTTCTATCCGCCGGTGCGCGGCGATGCGCGGCTCGAACGCGCGGCGTCGCGCTATGCCGGCGAAAAGGGCAACCTGCGCTTTCCGCTCGACGTGCCCATGCCCTTGGCGCTGATCGCCAGGCTGACCGGGCTTCGCGCCAAGCAGGATGCCGCGAAGGCGGCCGCCTCGCCGCGCCGCCCGCGCAAGCGCCGCGGCGCCTGATTCGCCCGCTCGCGGCGACTTGCGCGCCGCCCCGAATGACCCGGGAGACCCGCATGACCCCTCCGACGCCCGCGCGGCGCACCCTCGCCGCCTATGCAACCGCGCTCTTCTTCGGCACCATGCTCGCCTTCGCGTCGCCGGACGCCGGCGCCCAGTCGAGCCCGCCCATGAAGGACATCCGGTACGTCGTTTTCCACAAGCCCGGTCCCGCATGGATCGCGGGCAAGACGCTGTTCGAACAGCCCGGCGTGCGCGAGCACGTCGAGCACTACCGGCAATGGCTCGAAGGCGGCAAGCTCGAGATGGGCGGACCGCTCCTCGATGCCGGCGGCGGAGGCATGATGATCCCGGTCGCGGGCGTCGCCGAGGACGAGGCGCGCCGCTTCGCCGCCGAGGATCCCGCGGTCAAGGGCGGCACGCTCGTGTTCGAGGTGCGGCCCTGGCTCATCGGCATGCGCAAATGAGGAAAGCGACATGAGGCGCGTCACCGGCATCGGCGGCATCTTCTTCCAGGCGCGCGATCCGGTCGCGCTGCGCGCCTGGTACCGCGATCACCTCGGCATCGACGTGCAGGACTGGGGCGGCGCGGCGTTCGCGTGGGCCGACGCCGACGGCAAGCCCGCCGGCGGCACGACGATCTGGAGCGTCGGCGAAACCTCGCCGGAGACCTTCGCGCCCGGAAAGGCCACTTTCATGATCAACTACCGCGTCGAGGACGTGCGCGCGCTCGTCGACGCGCTGCGCGCCGAGGGCTGCAACGTGCTCGACAGGATCGACGACTCCGAGTACGGCGTCTTCGCCTGGGTGATCGATCCCGAAGGCAACAAGGTCGAGCTGTGGCAGCCGCCGCCGGGGCAATGACCGCGGGCGCCGGGACGATCGTCGCGACGACGCGGCGCCTCGTCGTCCGCTGGTTCGAGCCCGGCGACGCGGCTTTCGTCCTGGCACTCGTCAACGAGCCCTCGTGGATCCGCTTCATTGGCGACAGGAAGATCCACGACGTCGAAGCCGCGCGCGCCTACCTCGAGCGCGGCCCGATCGACTCGTACCGCAAGCGCGGCTTCGGCCTGAACCTCGTCGCGCTGCGCGACACCGGCACGCCGATCGGCATGTGCGGCCTCATCAAGCGCGACACGCTGCCGGACGCCGACGTCGGCTTCGCGTTCCTGCCCGCGTACTGGGGACAGGGCTACGCGCGGGAATCCGCGGAAGCCGTCCTCGACCACGGCCGGCGCGCGCTCGGCATCGGGCGCGTCGTCGCGATCCTGTCGCAGGACAACGACCCGTCGGCCAGGCTGCTCGAGCGAATGGGCTTCCGCCGCGACGGCACGATCCGGATGCCTTCCGACGACGAGGAGTTGCTCCACTACGTCCTCGACGCACCGGCGGAGGCGAAGCGATGAGCGACGCGCCGATCCGCTTCGACGACGGCGCCGCGTACGAGCGCATGATGGGCCGCTGGAGCCGGCTGGCCGGCGACGTGTTCATCGACTGGCTCGCGCTTCCGGCGGGACTGCGCTGGCTCGACGTGGGTTGCGGCAACGGCGCGTTCACCGAGGCCGTCGCCGTCCGCTGCTCGCCGGCGTCGGTCGACGGCGTCGATCCGTCCGAAGGCCAGCTCGCCTACGCGCGCACGCGTCCCGCGACCGCGGGCGTGCGCTACCGCCAGGGCGACGCGATGGCGCTGCCCTACGGCGACGACGCGTTCGACGTCGCGTTGATGGCGCTCGTGATCTTCTTCGTGCCCGATCCGCCGAAGGCCGTGGCCGAGATGGCGCGCGTCGTGCGGCCCGGCGGCACGGTCGCGGCGTACGCATGGGACATGCACGGCGGCGGATTCCCGCACGCGGCGCTCGCCGCGGTGCTGCGGGATCGCGGCACGCCGCCGCCGAAGCCGCCGAGCGTGGATGCGTCGAAGCTCGACGCGATGATCGCGCTGTGGGAAGGCGCAGGAATCGGGGCGATCGAGACGCGCCAGATCACGGTGCAGCGGACCTTCGCCGACTTCGACGAGCTGTGGTCGGCCACCCGGGTGACGTCGAGCCTCTCCGCGATCATCGACAAGGAGCCGCCCGCGGCGGTCGAGAGCATTCGCGATGCGCTGCGCGAGCGGCTGCACGCCGATGCCGCCGGGCGCGTCACCGTGACCGCCCGCGCCAATGCCGTGAAAGGGATGCTGCCGCGATGAAGCCCGCGCTCGCGTCGTTCCTCGCGCAGGCGGTCGAGCGCACGCGCGCCTGCGCGGAACCCGCCGACAGCGTGCTCGCGACCGTGCCGCTGATGCTCGACCTGATCGAGCACGCACCGACCTTCCTCGAGCCGCAGCACTACCGCAGCGACCCCGAGCACTACGCGCGCAACCTGATCTACGACGCGCCCGACGACAGCCTGTCGCTCTACGCGCTCGTTTGGCTGCCGGGCCAGTGGACGCCGGTGCACGACCATGGCAGCTGGGGCGTGGTCGGCGTGCTCGAGGGCGTGCTCGAGGAGCGGAGCTACGTGCGCATGTCGCCCGACCACGGCGACGACGTCGGCATCGAGCTCGCGCGCGGCGGCGTGATCCTGCTGAACCGCGGCGCGGTCACGAGCTTCGTGCCCAATCCCGACCACATCCACATGACCGGCGTGCCGAAGGAGCGCAGGCGCGCGGTGAGCCTGCACCTGTACGGCCGCATGATGTCGGACTTCAACACCTACGACGTCGCCGCCGGCACGCGCCAGCGCGTGCACGTCGAGCACAACCACAGCTGAGCCCGTCGGGCCGAAGACCGCCACGCAACGACGTGCGACCCACGAAAAAGGGCCGGCGTCGCCGCCGGCCCCTTCCGCCCGCTCGGACGTTCGCGGTCAGTTCGCCGCGAAGCAGTAGAACAGCCCGCCGCTGCCCGTCGTCCGCAGCTTCGCCGCGTCGCAGCCCGCGCTGATGTGCGACGAGTTCCACGACTGCGCCCACGGCACCGCGGCCGGCCCGCGTCGATCGTGGTGGCCAAGCATCGCCGAGCCGTCGGGCCCGCCCTTCGTCCAGTTGCCGCAGGTCATGTCGGGGTTGACGCCGCCGCTCGGAAACGCGGTGCCGTCAGGCCGAGACCCGGTCAGCATGTCGTGGTTGTTCGGCTGGTCGCCCGCGCCGTTGACGACCTGGCCCTTCTCGTCGACCGCCGTCTGCTTGTTGACGTTGTTCGACGGCGAGTGCAGGTCGTCGACGCTGCGCGCGATCACGACGCCGTTCGCGTTCTGCCAGGGTCCGGTGCCGATGCGGTCGCGCGCATTGACGGCGTCGGTGGCGTTCATCGCCGATGCCTGCGTGCTCAGGTACGCCCGCCAGGTGCGCCCGCCCGCGCCGACGGCCGCCGCGAGCTTCTGGCAATACGCGTCGGCGCCCGCGAGGCCGCCGAGGTTCGCGCCGTCGCCGGGGTTGGCGCTGGTCACGAAGAACGTCATGTTCTGCGGCCCCCCCTGCGCCATCGCGCCCCCGCTGCCGACCAGCGCCACGCCGGCCGCCGCCAACACCATCCCGATTCGCTTGCCTTGCATCACTTCCTCCTGGATCTTCAAGGGTGCCTCGAGGGCGTCCGGCGCGCCGGACTTCGTGCGGCGGCGTCGCGGGACACCGGGATCGATTCTTCCGGCGCCGTCCCGCTCCGTCAATCGGACACGGGACGGCACGCCCTGCGAAACAGCGCGCGCGGCGATTTATTCCTTCGCGCGCCGCGATGTCGCACAATGGCTGCCGGCGCCGGGGCTCGCGCCCCGGCACGACCGCAGGAGGGATCGGCCATGCTCGTCATCAAGACCGCCGGGCGCGAATGGAAGGCCACCGGGTTTCCGGGTATCGACCGCGCGCTCTTCCGCACCAACGACGGCGGCGGGCGCTCGTCGGTGGTCCGCCTCGAGCGCGGCGCCCGCTTCCCGCGCCACGCGCACCACGGCACCGAGGAGGTCGTCGTGCTCGCCGGCACGGTGACGATCGGCGGCGTCGAGCTCTCGGTCGGCGACTACCTGTTCACGCAGCCCGGCGAGGAGCACGACGTCGTCGCGGTGACCGACGCGACGATCTTCGTCTCGTCGCAGAAAGCCACGCCGGTCGTCGAGTGACGCGCGTGGAGATCGCGGCGAAGGTCGTCAATGCCCTCGGCCGTCACGAGGCGACCGTGCGCACGGGCGGCAACGCGCAGGCGCTCGCGATCGCGCCGAAGCCCGGAGGCCGCGGCTCCTCGGCCAACGGCGGCGAGCTGCTGATGCTCGCGCTCGCCACCTGCTACTGCAACGACCTGTTTCGCGAGGCCGCGCGGCTCGGGCTCGCGCTCGGCCGCGTCGAGGTCGAAGCGGTCGCCGACTTCCCCGCCGTCGGCGTCGCCGCGACCAACGTCCGCTACCGCGCGAAGATCGACTCGACCGCGCCCGCCGAGGCGATCGAGCGGCTCCTGCGCGAGACCGACGCGGTCGCCGAGGTGCACAACACGCTGCGCGCCGGCGTGGCGGTGCGCCTCGAGCGCGACTGACGTGGACGCGCTCCCGCTGCGACTGTCGCCCGGCAGCGACCTGCGCGCCGCGCTCGAGGCCGAAGCCGCCGCGAAGGGCGTCCGCGCAGCGTTCGTCGCGGCGGGCATCGGCAGCCTGCGCGAGACGCGCCTGCGGCTGGCCGGCGCCGACGCGCCGGTCGCGATCGACGGCGACGTCGAGATCCTGACGCTGTCGGGCACGATCTCGCCGGACGGCGCGCACCTGCACATGAGCGTCGCGGACGCCGAGGGCCGCGTGACCGGCGGCCATGTCGCCCGCGGATGCGTCGTTCGCACGACCGCCGAGGTGCTGCTGCTCCTCCTGCCTGGCTGGACGTTCGTCCGCGAGCACGACGCAGCGACCGGCTACGTCAAGCATTGCTGGGTCGCGCGCGGCGCTAGTGCCCCGGTCCGCGGCGCCGCGGCCGACGGCCGCGGGCTCGCCCCGAGATGAAGGCGATGCTCAAGAAGGGACGCCCGCCTGGCTCGGACGGGACGCCGGTCGCGCTCGGGTATCCTGTCGCGGCGCGGCGCGGCGTCAGGCCGGTGTCGTTCCGCGGCACCCCCCGCGTCCCGCATCCTGCCACCCCACGTCAGAGGAGGAATCGTCATGGCCACGTACGTGATCCTGTCGAGCTTCACCGCCCAGGGCATCGAGAAGGTGAAGGACTCGCCCGACCGACTCGCCGCGTTCATCAAGATGGCGAAGAAGATGGGCGTGAACGTCAAGCACTGCTGGTACACGGTCGGCCCGCACGACATGGCGGTCGTCGTCGAAGGCGCGGACGAGGACGTCACCGCGGCGCTGCTCAAGCTGGGCTCGCTCGGCAACGTGCGCACGACGTCGACCTGAACGGAGGCCGCGGCGGCATGGTCACCGTCGTCGCCGACCCGCGAGATGAAGGCGATCCTCAAGAAGGCCGGCTGACGCCGCGGCGAGGGGAAGTCGATGAAAAGAAGCACCGACCGGTTCCTCACGACGCACACCGGCAGCCTGCCGCGACCCGAGGACCTGATCCGCGCGATGTACGCGAAGGAGGAAGGCGTGCCGGTCGACCCGGTCGCGCTTTCCGACCGCGTCGCCTCGGCGGTCGCGGAAGTCGTTGCGAAGCAGGCCGAGTCCGGCATCGACGTGATCAACGACGGCGAGATGAGCAAGCCGTCGTACGCGACCTACATCAAGGACCGGCTCACCGGGTTCGGCGGCGAAGGCAACACCTTCGTCTACGGCGACCTGGTCGACTTCCCCAAGCTCGCGAAGAAGGTGTTCGGCGATCCCGGCCGCTCGCGCCGCAAGACGCCGGCGTGCAACGCGCCGATCGCCGTCCGCGACAAGGACGCCGCACGTGTCGACGTCGAGCACCTGCGCGCCGCGCTCGCGAAGGTGCCGCACAAGCAGGGATTCCTGACCGCCGCGTCGCCGGGCGTGATCGGCCTCTTCTTCCGCAACCAGTACTACAAGACCGACGAGGAGTACCTCTACGCGATCGCCGACGCGATGCGTCCCGAGTACGAGACGATCGCGAAGGCCGGCTTCGTGCTCCAGATCGACTGCCCCGACCTCGGCATGGGCCGGCACATCCAGTACGCCGACCTGCCGCTGCCCGAGTGGCGCAAGAAGGCGCAGATGCACGTCGAGGTGTTCAACCACGCGACCGCCAACGTGCCGCCCGAGCAACTGCGCATGCACCTCTGCTGGGGCAACTACGAAGGCCCGCACCATTGCGACGTCCCGCTGCCCGACGTCATCGACATCGTGTTCAAGGCGCGCGCCACCGCGATCGCGCTGGAGGCCGCCAACCCCCGTCATGCGCACGAGTGGAAGGTGTTCGAGACCGTGAAGCTGCCCGAGGGCAAGATCCTGATCCCCGGCGTCATCGAGTCCAAGTCCAACTTCATCGAGCACCCGGAGCTCATCGCGCAGCGCATTTCACGCTACGCGAAGCTCGTCGGGCGCGAGAACGTGATGGCGGGGAGCGACTGCGGGTTCGGGACCTGGGTCGGCCAGGCGGCGGTCGATCCGGACGTCGTGTGGGCGAAGATGAAGGCGATGGCCGAAGGGGCCAGGTTGGCGAGCAAGGAGTTCTGGAAGTGACGACGCGACCGGGAGGCAGGGCAGGATCGCGCGCGGGTGCCGGATATTTGCATAGACGCACCGCTTACCCCTCATTTCTCAGGATTAATTCGCGTTAGGGCGCAAGCTTCGATCTACCGCATGCGCAAATGGGTTGCGCCCGTCGCGTTGGGGCTGATTGCGCCACATCTGCTTGTCGGCGTTTGGGGCGTTCTCGTCGCGAGCGTATGGGTCCCGGTTTGGAGATGGGCCTGGACTACTTATCAGATCAAGAAGCGCGACATTGCGATTGATCCTACGCCGTACTTCGACGCGCTAGTCGGTCTGGTGGTGGGCGCAGGTATTGCATACTTGCTCCTCCAACTTGCTCGGGGTCCGATTTGGCGATCTTGGTTGTTGTTTGGGGCAGCGTTTTTGCTCTCGCTCATTGCACCAAGCCTGCCGCTCGATTTCGATCTATTCTGGTTTGCCGTGCAACCCCTAGTTGTCGCGTTTGTTGGCGGAGCAGTCTTTGCATCTTGGTTTTGGCACCGAACGAGGGACGCCCACCATGCGCCCTAACCCGGCGGTCAACACGGACGCGCCTCGGCGTAGCTTCGCCCGCCTCTCGCGCGCCGGTCACCTTTTTCGTTAGCCGTCTCAATGGTCAGCTGCGACGATGTACTCAATGTGGTACTTCCGCATCGGCTCGATGCGATTGCCACGCTGAACCTGTTGACCCGTCTGCGCATGAAATGGAAGGCGCCCAAGGCAATGGAGGTGCGTTTCGACGGTCAAATTGAGATCACTGGAAATTCAAACGCTTTTGCGAATCCGGTCGTTGAAGCCGGGTTGATTCACTGCCGCGCTCTGCTCGAGTTCGTTGGTCTCGGGGTGTCGGGCAACGACCCAACAAAGTTGGCCCAGCGCAAAGTCACGCGTCGTAGCGACGACTGGGGGATTGAGCACTTCTCCAACGCCGCGGGTCCGCTACCGATGGTTACTCCAGCGCAGGCGGTTTCAAAGTACCGAGGCGATCCAGCCGAGGCGGAGAGCGCTTTAGCTGCCGTTCTTCATGTTGCGAACAAGGCGCTTGCTCACATTACTGCCGCACCCGGCGGTTCCATCGACATCCATCTACTCGAGATAGCCAGCCGCGGTGTGCCGGCGATCATGACGAGCTACTTCTACACGCCGCTTGGGATGCATCCACCAGCTTCGAGCATTAGTAGTCGGCCGCGCAATGGCGGCTAACCCTGCGTTCAACCGGACGCGTGTCCTTCGCCCGTCCGTTGGCGGCATCGGCACTCGCCGGTCACCTTAATCGATAGGCAACGCCAATACGAGGAGGATCGTACCGATGCAGGCTCGCATCAACGAAGCCATCCAGACGCACTACGCCCGCGCGGATTTGGGGGACGCCATATTGACGGCGCTGGAGAAGGCGGGCAAGGAACTGAGCCGCCTGACGCCTGAGGATCTGGCGCCCATCGACCAGTTTCATATCCGAGGCCGGGCGGCGACGCTCGAGCTCGCCCGCGCTGCGGGTCTCGATGCGGCGAAGCGCGTGCTCGATGTCGGCAGCGGCGTAGGCGGGACCTCGCGTTGCCTCGCGAAGGAATTCGGTTGCCGCGTCACCGGCATCGACCTCACGGACGAATACTGCCGGGCTGCTGCGATGCTCTCGGCCAGGACCGGCCTCGCACACCTCGTCGACTTTCGTCAGGGTGACGCCACCGAGCTGCCGTTCGACGACCAGGCATTCGATGTCGTGTGGACGGAGCACGTGGCGATGAACATCCCGGACAAGGCTCGGCTGTACCGTGAGATGCACCGGGTTCTCAAGCCGGGAGGCACGCTCGCCATCTACGACGTGCTTGCCGGTCCGGCGGGCCCGGTCCTGTATCCGGTCCCGTGGGCGCGCACGCCGGATACGAGTTTCCTCGTGTCACCGGACGAGTTGCGCAAGCTTCTCGAAGAAGCCGGATTCGCGGTTGCCGACTGGTCCGACACGACGGGGGCGGCGCGTGCCTGGTTCGTGGCCCTCGCCGAGAGGATCCGCAAGGAAGGGTTTCCATCGCTCGGATTCCATGTGCTGCTCGGAGCGGACTTCAAGGCGATGGCGCAGAATCAAGGGCAAAACCTGCAGGAGGGGCGGATCGTTCTTGCACAAGTCGTCGCCAGGAAGCAAGCGTCGCCTGGCCATGGTGTGCAGCCGACGACCGCACGAGGGCGCGGCTGAAGGAAAGTGCGGGCAGCTTCGACTTTCCGTCGATGGGCATGCACGCTCAAGTGCAAAGGATCGACAGCGTCAGGCACGTACGACTGGCAGGCCCGAATTTCTCAGGACCCATTTGCGTTCGCCCCATCGTGCAGCGCGCCGCCGCGATCATCGGCTCCGCGATCTTCCTGGTCATCGCTCCGGGCACGCTCGCCGTGTACGTCCCTTGGGTCCTCACGCACTGGGACTTCGCGCCCCAGCTGTTCCCGATCGCGCGCGTGCTCGGTGCCGCCCTGATCGTCGCCGGGTTGCCCGTCTTGCTCGATTCGTTCGCTCGCTTCGCGCTGCAGGGCCTCGGCACACCGGCGCCCGTGATGCCTCCCAAGCGCCTCGTCGTCACCGGGTTCTATCGCTACGTCCGCAATCCGATGTACGTCGCGGTCACGGCGTTGATCACCGGCCAGGGCCTCCTGTTCGGAAGCGTCACGGTGCTGGAGTACGGCGCGATCGTGTGGGCCGCGTTCTTCCTGTTCGTCGTCGCCTACGAAGAGCCTGTGCTGGGCGAGCAATTCGGCGACGAGTACCGGCGCTACCGGGCGAACGTGAGGCGATGGCTCCCGCGCCTCACCCCCTGGCGCGGGTAGGCGAAGCCTGCGGCGGGCACCGTGGCGTCCGACACGACGGTTGGCTGGTCGAAATCGAGTCGGATCCCGTGGAATGGCCGTCTTCGCATCGCGACCTTCCCTCTGGCGACCGCCCTGGTCGCCGCGGCCGTGACGTCCGGCTGCGCGTCCATCGCCGACCGCTTCAGCGGCCGCAAGGAAGCATGCGAGATCCTCGCCGTCGGCAAGCCGGCGTCGGCCACGGTGGTGCGCCTGGTCGACACGGGCACGACGATCAACGACGATCCGGTCGTCGAGTTCGTGCTGCGCGTCCAGCCGCCCGACGGCGATCCCTACGAGGCGCGCACCCGGGCTCTCGTCTCCCGCCTCGACGTGCCGGCCGTGCAACCCGGCCGCGTGCTGCCGGTAAAGGTCGATCCGCAGCAGCCCGGACGGATCGCGATCGACCTGTGGGACTGCACGAAGGGCTGATGCTCCTTCGATCGGACGGAGCCTCGCGCCGCGGGGTCAGGCTCGAATGACTGGACATTCGGGTTGCGCTAGCCGGAACACCGATCGAGTCTGACCCTATGAGCGACGGTCGGCCATGGCATCGATCGAGTCTGACCCCGTTGAACTCGAGCCGGAGGTCCATTGGCCGGGAACGCGGAATCGGTCACACTCCGTTCGGGCCAACCCACCTTCCCCGGAGGTCACGATGAGTCACGCGTCGATGTTGAAAGCCCGCCGGCGGCGCCAGAAGATCCGCAAGCAGCTCGATGGCGCGGCCAAGCGGGCCAAGCGGCTGGCGGCGATCGCATTGGCGGGGCCGGCCGTGAAGAAGGAGAAGGTGAAGAAGGTCAAGGTGAAGAAGGAAAAGGTCGCGACGGAGAAGGTGAAGACGGCCAAGCCCACCAAGGAGGAGCTCGGCAAGCAGGAGTCGAAGAAGCGCAGCGCCGGCGCGGGAGACAAGGCGGCGCCCTAGCCTTCCCCGATCCACAAAGGGACGTTCCGCGGTGGTCAATAGGGTCAGACTCGAATGATGGGTTGTCCGAATTCGGTCGGCCATGGCATCGATCGAGTCTGACCCCACTGAAGCGTCGACTGCCCGCCCATGATCACTCGACGCCTCGTCACCGCCTTCCTTGCCCTCACCCCGCTCGCCGCCACCGCCGCCGTTTCGACGATCGACTACGACCGCCTGACCATCCTCCCCGCGCTCACGAGCGCCGGCACCGGCAAGGACTGGCGCGCGAACGGCGCGGTGACGCCGGCGAAGAACGAAGGGTCGTGCGACGCGAGCTGGGCGTTCGGCGTGAGCGGCCTGACGGAGAGCTATCACGCCATCAGCACGGCCACGCTCAACAGCCTCTCCGAGCAGGAGCTCGTCGATTGCACCGGCGGGGTGTCGGGTTGCAGCGGCGGAAGTCCGGTCGACGCGATGCGAACGGTGATCCGGCGCGGCGGCCTCACGTTCGCGTCCAACTATCCGTACACCGCGAACGAGGGCACGTGCAAGGCGGTCACGCCGAAGGCGACGATCCCCGGCGCCGGTCGCGTGCCGCCCGGCGACGATGCGTCGCTGCAGGCCTACGTCGACAAGGGGCCTGTGTTGGCGCTCGTCGGCGAGAGCGTGGCGTTCGACGAGTACAAGGGCGGGGTGTTCGCGGGGCCGTGCAGCAGCACCCCGACGCGGGCGGTGCTGATCGTCGGATATTCCGACAACGGCACCGACGACTACTGGGTCGTCAAGAATTCGCGCGGCGCGTCCTGGGGCGTCGGGGGCTACATCTACATCAAGCGCCACGTGAACCTGTGCGGCATCGAGAATTACGCGGTGGCGGTCAGCGACGATCCTCTGCCGCGGCCGCGGCCCAACACGGCGGTGCCGGCGTCGAGTCCGTGGACGGTCGGCATGCTCCTGCTCGCGATCGCGGCGATCGGGTTCGTGGCGCTTCGCGGGGGAAAGCAAAAGGCGTCGGGCTGAAGCCCGGCCCGCGAGGGCTCCCCAGCGCCGGACCGAAGCCCGGCCCGCGGGTCAATCGCCGCGGTGGTGGAAGACGTCCTCGATGCCCGCGCCGAGCGCCTTCGCGATCCGGAACGCGACCTCGAGCGACGGCGAGTACTTGTTGCCCTCGATCGCGTTGATGGTCTGGCGCGTGACGCCGACGCGCTCGGCGAGCTCGGCCTGCGTCATCTCGCCGCGCCTGAACCGCAGCTCGCGGATGCGGTTGGTGACGTGGTTCCCGTCCTTGCCCATCGTCAGGCGCCGCGGCGGTAATACCAGAGCTGCGAGGCGATCTCGACCATCTGCGCGATCACCCACGACGCGAGCAGCACGTGCGCGGTCGCGAAGTTGCCGGTCGTGAGGACCGCGGTGCAGAGCGCGAGGAACACGCCGGTCGCGAGCACGTAGCCGGCGTTGCGCATGCCCTTCAGCGCGATGAGGCGGTCGCGCTCGTCGGTGCGGTCGTCGCGGTCGACGAGGGCGACGAGGAGGTGCCCCACGACCTGCGCGATCACGAGGACCACGACCGCCGCCACGAACAACCCGACCTGCGCGGGATTGACGTCCGCGGTGCGCAGCGGAAGCGCAAGCGCGAAGTAGCCGGCGAACACGACGCCGAGGCTCACGAGCACGAGCCACAGGCTCTTTTCCTGGAACGAGAGATCCACGACGCCTCCTCTGGCGATGTCCGCTGGATGCGACACGGTGTCAAAATAACCCGACATCGCGCACTCTAACGACGGGCGCGGCCGGAGTCAAGTATTTTTGACATCCCCGCGGGCGCGCCATCCGCCTCCGGCCGGCCGCGCGGGCCGGTGTAGATTGGCGGGTCCCGACCGGCCCGCGACCCGATCCCGCATGAATCGCCGCCACGCTGCGCGCGCCCTCGCGCTCGCCCCGCTCGCCTTCGGGCTGCGGCCTGCCGCGTCGCTGGCGCAGGCGACCGGCCGCGTCTACCGCATCGGCTACCTGAGCCAGCCTTCGCAGGCGTCGGTGCAGCAGGCGCTCGACGCGTTCCTGAAGGCGCTGCGCGAGATGGGCTGGGTCGAGGGCCGCAACCTGCACATCGAGTACCGGTGGGCCGACGGCGACGCGTCGCGGCTTCCCGGGCAGGCGGCCGACCTCGTCAAGCAGAAGGTCGATCTCATCGTCGCGCCCGCGGGCACCGCCGCGCTCGCCGCCAAGGCCGCGACGACGACGATCCCGATCGTGATGATCTTCCCGGTCGATCCGGTGCAGCTCGGGCTCGTCGCCAGCCTCTCGCGCCCCGGCGGCAACGTGACCGGCACGACGCTAACGCCGGGGCCGGAGATCTTCGGCCGCCAGCTGCAGCTCCTGAAGGACGCGGTGCCTCGCGCGACGCGCGTCGCGGTGCTGCGCAATCCGACCGAGCCGGGCACGTCGTCCCAGGTCGGCGCGATGGAGGCGGCGGCGAAGACGATGGGCGTGCGCCTGATGCAGGTGACGGCGCGCGGGCCGGAGGACTTCGACGCCGCGTTCGCCACGATGGCCCGCGAGCACGCGGAAGCGCTGCTCGCCGCGACCAGCTCGACGTGGATCGTGCACCGGGCGCGCCTCGCCGAACTCGCGATCCAGCATCGCCTCGCGACGATGTTCAACTACCGCGAGATGGTCGAGGCAGGCGGCCTGATGTCGTACTCGGTGAACATGGTCGACTTCATCGGGCGCGCGGCGACCTACGTCGATCGCATCCTGCGCGGCGCGAAGGCGGCCGACCTGGCGGTCGAGCAGCCCACGGAATTCGAGCTCGTCGTCAACGCGAAGACCGCGAAGGCCATCGGGCTCACGCTGCCGCAGACGATCCTTCAGCGCGCCGACGAAGTGATCGGCTGATCGGCCCTCGCGGCGACGTTCGCCGCGCCGCGACGCCTCGATGAAGCAGCTGCTCGACAACATCGTCTGGAACGCGCTCGCCGGGCCGCAGGCGCGGTTCGCGGAAGGGTCGGGCGCCGCGCGGCGCTACGCGCGCGGCTTCTCGCCGATCGTCGGGTTCGCGGACCAGGCGCGTCCCGACTTCGACGCGCTCGCGCCGCACTGCGATCCCGGCGAGCACTTCTACTGCGACGGCTGGTCGGGGCCCGCGCCGAACGGCTGGCACGTCGAGGCCGAGACGACGATGTTCAAGATGGTGTGGGAGGCGCCGCAGCCGGAGTCCGACGCGGCGCCGGATGCGGTGCGGCTGCAACCGGAGCATTATCCGCAGGCGCTCGAGCTCGCGACGCTCACGAAGCCCGGGCCGTTCGGCCCGCGCACGCCCGAGCTGGGCGAGTACTTCGGCGTCTTCGAGGGCGATCGCCTGGTCGCGATGGCCGGCGAGCGCATGCAGGCAGGGTCGCTGCGCGAGATCAGCGGCGTGTGCACGCATCCCGACTTCCAGGGGCGCGGGCTCGCGCGCCGGCTGATGGAGAAGCTCGTGCTGCGGCAGATGCGGCGCGGCGAGACGCCGTTCCTGCACGTCATGAGCGCGAATGCGAACGCGCGGCGGCTGTATGCGCGCATGGGCTTCCGCGACTATCGTGAGGCGGTGGTGCGTGTCGTTGCGCCGGTGGACACAGTAAAATCGTCGGGCTGAAGCCCGATCCACAGGCACAGTGCGGCGGCAGGGAATCATTTGGGGGTCGGGCTTCAGCCCGACGCCTTTCACCGCTCGAGAGGGAGGCTTGCCGATGAAATCGACGGTCCAGGAACTGTTGACGCGCATCCCCGGCCCCGCGACGGCGAGGTGGCCGCTCGGCGAGCCGTTCGCGATCGCGATGCGACACGGCACGATGACCGTCGAGCTGTTCGCGCCGCCGGGGACGGACACGCAGACGCCGCACACGCAGGACGAGCTTTACTTCGTGCACTCGGGCAGCGGCACGTTCGTGCAGGACGGCGTGCGGCATCCTTTCGCGCCGGGCACCTGCTTCTTCGTTCCGGCGGGCGTCCCGCACCGCTTCGAGGCTTTCACGCCGGATTTCGCGACCTGGGTCGTGTTCTGGGGGCCGCAGGGCGGCGAGCGCGACGGCTGAACGCGCGGCGTGGCCGGCTTCGCCGGGCCGTGGCAAGATGGCGCCGCGACTGGGGGTCGCCGCCGGCCGCCGCGTTTCCACGGGGGCCACGCATGTCCGTTTCGTCGTCGTTCGTCCGCGCGCGATTCGTCGCGCCGCTCGCGCTCGCCGTTTCGCTCGCCGCATCCCCCGCCGTCGCCGGGCCCTGCGACGATCCCGCGTTCCGCGCGTTCGACTTCTGGCTCGGCGAATGGAACGTGCACACGCCCGCCGGCAAGCTCGCCGGCGTCAACCGCATCGAGCGCGAATACGGCGGCTGCGTGCTGCACGAGCGCTACGACACCGGCAAGGGCTATCGCGGCGAGAGCCTCAACGTCTACGACGCGCCGCGCAAGGCGTGGCACCAGACCTGGGTCGACACCGACGGTACGCTGCTCCTGCTCGAGGGCGGGCCGGTCGGCGGCGCGATGGTGCTCGAGGGGAAGACGACCGGCGCGGACGGCGCGGTGACGCGCCATCGCATCACCTGGACGCCGAACGCGGACGGCAGCGTGCGGCAGCTATGGGAGTCGACCGACGACAAGGGCGCGTGGACGGTCGCGTTCGACGGCCGCTACACGCGCAAGTCTCCGTAGCCGGGCCGTTCGTCCCCGCGGCGCGCGGATCGGCGTCGAAGTGTCGCCGCACCGTGATTGCGGTAGCCTTGGGATTTTGCCGTTCCCGCACCATGCCGATCCACGCGACGCCCGAAGTCCACGCCGGCATCTGCGTCTTCCGCGCGCGAGGCACGTGCACGCTCGTCGAGGCGGTCGACTTCATCGCCGAGTGCGTCGCGCACTGCCGGCACCGCGCGCTGTCGAAGCTCCTGATCGACTGCACCGGCCTCGACGACGTCCCGGTGCCTTCGCTCGTCGACCGGTTCCTCGCCGTCGAGGAATGGGCGCGCGCCGCGAGCGGCATGGTCGTCGTCGCGCTGGTCGTGCAGGCGCACTACATCCATCCGGAGAAGTTCGGCGTCAAGGTCGCCGCGGACCTCGGGCTCACCTGCGACGTCTTCGCCGACGAGGCCGAGGCGTTCGAATGGATCGAGCAGATCGCGTGAGGCCCCGCGCGGACGCTACGATTCGTGGCTCCGGGGTCGCGGCGGTCGCGGGTCTGTCCCCGTCGTCGCTTCCGAGGTGCAGTGCGGGGCGCCGCCCCGGACGGACCGTCCACCCGCGCGGCGCGCGACCGCGCCGCGGGCCTGCGCCGATGGATGGCCGCGCCGGGATTGCGGTAGGCTTTCGATTTCGCTTTCGAGCCCCGTGCCGATCCACGCGACGCCCGAGGTCCGCGCCGGCATCTGCGTCTTCCGCCCGCGCGGCACCTGCACGCTCGTCGAGACGGTCGACTTCATCGCCGACTGCGTCGCGCATTGCCGGCAGCGGGCGCTCGGGAAGCTCGTGATCAACTGCACCGGGCTCGAGGGACCGCCGATGCCTTCGCTCGTCGACCGCTTCCTCGCCGTCGAGGACTGGGCGCGCGCCGCGAACGGCATGGTCGTCGTCGCGCTGGTGGTGCACGCGCGTTTCATCCACTCGGACAAATTCGGCTCCAAGGTCGCCGCCGACCTGGGGCTCGGCTACGAGATGTTCGCCGACGAGGCCGAGGCGTTCGCCTGGATCGAGAAGGCTGCATGAGGCGGCTCGCGTTCGGCCTGCTCGGCGCGATCGGCGGCTACGCGCTCGCGGCCGTCGTCGGCTACTTCCTGATCGACGCGCTGTCGTCGAACACGCACGACCGCGCGGTCGAGGCGAGCATGACTGCGGCGTTCGTCGCGGGGCCGCTCGGCGCGCTGATCGGGCTCGTCGCCGGCATCGTGCTCGGCGGCAGGAAGGCGCAGGCATGAGCGCGTCGAGCGAAGGCCCGTTCGACGGCGGCTGCACCTGCCGCCACGTGCGCTACCGGATGACGACGGCGCCGCTCTTCGTCAACTGCTGCCATTGCCGCTGGTGCCAGCGCGAGACCGGCTCGGCGTTCGCGATCAACGCGATGATCGAGGCCGACCGCGTCGTGCTGCTCGAGGGCGAGGTCGACGCGGTGATGACGCCGTCCAACAGCGGCAAAGGGCAGAAGATCAGCCGCTGCCCGCGTTGCCGTGTCGCGGTGTGGAGCAACTACGCGGGCGCGGGCGACCTCGTGCGCTTCGTGCGGGTCGGGACGCTCGACGAGCCGGAGCGCCTGCCGCCGAACATCCACATCTTCACGATGTCCAAGCAGCCGTGGGTCGTGCTGCCGCCCGGCGTGCCGGCCGTGCCCGAGTACTACGATCGCGAGCGCTTCTGGCCGCGGTCGAGCCTCGAGCGGCGCGAGGCGATGCTGGCGCGCGCGAAGCGCTGACCCGTCCGGAGCGGCGGACGTGCCGATCACGATCAGCCCGGAATCGCCCGCGGGCGCGGATGCGCAGGCACTGCTGCGCGCGCTCGACGAGCGGCTGGCCGCGCTCTACGACCCGCCGTTCCAGCCCGTCGCCGACCGCGAGGCGCTCATCACGCCGGGCGTCACGTTCCTGGTGGCGCGGCGCAACGGCGCGGCGGTCGGCTGCGGCGGGCTGCTGCGTCACGGGCGCCGCTACGTCGAGCTCGTTCGGATGTTCGTCGTCCCGGACGCCCGCGGGCTCGGCGTCGGCCACGCGATCGTCGAGGCGCTCGAGCGCATCGCGCACGACGAGGGCTTCCGGACCTCGCGGCTCGCGACCGGCAACCGCCAGTCCGAAGCGATCGCGCTCTACGAGGCCTGCGGCTACCGTCGGCGGGATCCCTGGGACGACCGGCCGGACGACGGCGTCGCGCTCTACTTCGAGCATTCGCTCGTCGAGGAGGACTGACCCGCTGCCCCCGGTACCGGGTGCGAACCCGGTGCCGGATGCGGCCTCGATGCCGAACGCGCGTTCGATGCGGGCGGCGTGTCGATTTCGGGCCCGCCCGTTCGTCGTCATCATGAAGCCCGGCCGGACGGCGGACGGGCGCGAACACCCCCCGAAGGAGACCGACATGCGATTCATGGTGATTGTGCGGGCGACGGACGAGTCCGAGGCCGGCGTCATGCCGGACCAGAAGCTCCTGGCCGACATGGGCAAGTTCAACGAGGAGCTGGTGAAGGCCGGCGTGATGCTGGCGGGCGAAGGCCTGCATCCGAGCCGGAAGGGCGCGCGCGTGAAGTTCGACGGAAAGGCGCGCACGGTGGTCGACGGCCCCTTCGCCGAGACCAAGGAGCTCATCGCGGGCTTCTGGCTGTGGCAGGTGAAGTCGCTCGACGAGGCGATCGAGTGGGTGAAGCGCTGCCCGAACCCGTTCCACGGCCCCTCGGAGATCGAGATCCGGCAGGTGTTCGAGGCGGAGGATTTCGGCGCGGAGTTCACGCCCGAGCTTCGCCGGCAGGAAGAGAAGCTGCGCGCCGACATCGCGCGCCGCTGAGCCCCATCCACGAGGAGACGACGATGACGATGCCCATGCCGGTCAACAGCTACCTGTTCTTCGAGGGCCGCTGCGACGAGGCGCTCGACTTCTACAAGCGCGCGCTCGGCGCCGAGGTGACGATGCTGATGCGCAACAAGGAGAGCCCCGAGCCGCACCAGCCCGGCATGCTGCCGCCGGGCAGCGAGAACAAGGTCATGCACGCGCAGTTCAAGGTCGGCGACACCGAGATCATGGCGTCCGACGGTCGCTGCGGGGGCAAGACCCATTTCCAGGGATTCTCGCTGGCGGTCACGGTGCCGGACGACGCGACCGCGAAGAAGCGCTTCCACGCGCTCGCCGAAGGCGGCCAGGTGCAGGTGCCGCTCGGCCCGACGTTCTGGGCGACGAGCTTCGGGATGGTGCAGGACAAGTTCGGCGTGGGCTGGATGGTGATGGCGCCCAGGCGCTGATCCGCCGATGTCGATTCCGCCCCGGCCCGTTCGTCGTATCGACGGGACCGGATGCCGGCCCCCGCCATAAGTAGGGTCAGACCCTGCTTCAAGCGTTTGATTGTCTTGACCGGCGAGCGGAGATGCAGGGTCTGACCCTGGTTCGAAGGAGCACGACCGATGCGCTACATGATGATGATCAAGGGCAACGCCGACTACGAGGCGGGCAATCCGCCGCCGCAGGCGCTCGTCGAGGGCATGGGCAGGCTCGCGACGGAGATGGCGCAGGCCGGCGTCCTGCTGTCGACCGAAGGGCTGCAGCCCACGCGCGCCGCCACGAAGATCCGCTACGCGCGCGGCAGGCAGTCGGTGACCGACGGGCCGTTCGCCGAGGCGAAGGAAGTGGTCGGCGGCTACGCGATCGTGCGCGCCGCGTCGAAGGCGGAAGCGCTCGCGCTCGCGCAGCGCGTCGTCGACATCCATGTCGCGGCGGGCGTGCCGGAGTTCGAGATGGAGATCCGGCCGCTCTACGAGATGGGCGAAGGCTGCGACCCGCGCTGATCGAGGGAGGACGCGATGCGATTCATGCTGCTGATGATCCCGAAGGGCTACGAAGGCGCCGCGCCGGGCGCGATGCCCCGCGCCGACCATGTCGCCGCGATGATGCGCTACAACGAGACGCTGAGCCGCGCCGGCGTGCTGCTCGCGCTCGACGGGCTGCACCCGCCGTCGATGGGCGCGCGCGTGAGCTTTCCGAACGGCAGGCCGCGGGTCGTGGACGGGCCGTTCGCCGAAGCGAAGGAAGTGCTCGGCGGCTACTGGATGATCCAGGCGCGCTCGCTCGCCGAGGCGATCGCCTGGGCGTCGCGCTGCCCGGCCGGCGAGAACGAGACGATCGAGGTCCGTCAGGTGCAGGAGCTCGAGGATTTCCCGGCCGACGTGCGGGCGGCGGCCGCGGGCCTCGAGTCGATGCAGCTGCGGCCGGCCGCGCGCTGACGGAGCGTCGACATGCTGAAGATCCTGGGCATCCTGGTCGTCGTCGGGATCGGCACGGTGCTCGTGCTCGCTTCGTTCCAGCCCGACACATTCCGCGTGCAGCGCTCGGTCGTCGTCGACGCGCCGCCCGAGAAGGTGTTTCCGCTCGTCGACGACTTCAAGCGCTGGACCCGTTGGTCGCCGTGGGAGAAGCTCGATCCGGACATGAAGCGGACCTTCGGCGCGACGACCGCCGGGAAGGGCGCGACCTACGACTGGGACGGCAGCGGCAAGGCCGGCGCGGGCCGCATGGAGATCGTCGCTTCGCACCCGTCGTCGGCGATCGACATCGCGCTGCACTTCGTGCGCCCGCTCGAGAACGACGCGAAGGCGACGTTCCGGTTCTCGCCGCAGGGGGATGGGACGCTCGTCACCTGGACGATGGAAAGTCCCTCGCCGTTCCTCGCCAAGGTCATGCACGTGTTCTTCGACGCCGAGGAGATGGTCGGCGACGACTTCGCCCGCGGCCTCGCGGCCCTGAAGGCGCTCGCGGAGAATCCGGCGTCGTGAGCGGCGCGGCGACCCACCGCGCGATCGACGCGGTCTGGCGCATCGAGTCGGCGAAGATCATCGCGTCGCTCGCGCGCATACTGCGCGACGTCGGGCTCGCCGAGGAGCTCGCGCAGGACGCGCTGGTGGCGGCGCTCGAGTCCTGGCCGGAGGCGGGCGTGCCCGACAACCCCGCCGCGTGGCTGATGGCGACCGCGAAGCGGCGCGCTCTCGACGTGCTGCGCCGGCGCAAGCTCCTCGAGCGCAAGCACGAGGAGCTCGGCCACGAGCTCGCGCTCGACCAGGAGCTCGCCGACCGGCAGGCCGAGGCCGCGCGCGACGACGAGATCGGCGACGACCTCCTCCGCCTCGTCTTCGTCGCGTGCCACCCGGTGCTGTCGCCGGAAGCGCGCGTCGCGCTGACGCTGCGCCTACTGGGCGGCCTCGCGACCGACGAGATCGCGCGCGCGTTCCTCGTGCCGGAGCCGACGATCGCGCAGCGCATCGTGCGCGCCAAGCGCACGCTTTCCGAAGCGCGCGTGCCCTTCGAGGTGCCGGCCGGCGCGGAGCTCGCGACGCGGCTCGCATCGGTGCTCGAGGTGATCTACCTGATCTTCAACGAGGGCTACGCGGCGACCGCCGGCGACCACTGGATGCGGCCACAGCTGTGCGAGGAGGCGCTGCGCCTCGGGCGCATCCTCGCCGAGCTCGCGCCGCGCGAGCCCGAAGTGCACGGGCTCGTCGCGCTGATGGAGATCCAGGCGTCGCGCATGCACGCGCGTACCGGCCCCGGCGGCGAGCCTGTGCTGCTGCTCGACCAGAACCGCGCGCGCTGGGACCGGCTCCTGATCGGCCGCGGGCTCGCGGCGCTCGATCGCGCCGAGAAGCTCGGCGGCGCGCTCGGGCGCTACGCGCTGCAGGCCGCCATCGCGGCGTGCCACGCCCGCGCGCGCACTGCCGACGAGACCGACTGGGGGCGCATCGCCGCGCTCTACGACGCGCTGGCGCAGCTCGCCCCCTCGCCCGTCGTCGAGCTCAATCGCGCCGTCGCGGTCTCGATGGCGTTCGGCCCGGCGGCCGGCCTCGAGATCGTCGACCGGCTGCGCGACGAGCCGGCGCTCCTGGGCTACCACCTGCTGCAGAGCGTGCGCGGCGATCTGCTCGCGAAGCTCGGCCGCCACGACGAGGCGCGCGTCGAGTTCGAGCGCGCGGCCTCGCTCACGCGCAACGCGAAGGAGCGCGACCTCCTGCTCGAGCGCGCCGCGCGCTGCGCCGCCCGGGCCGTGGAAGCCGCGCCGGCGACGAAGGACACGCGATGAGCCGCGACCTCGACGTCGCCGCTCCGGGCGGGCCCACGCGCGCTGCGCCCGGCGTCGACGTTCGCATGCTGGGCCCGCGCGACGTGCCCCTGCTGGCCGGCGCGCCCGCCGACCTCGTCGGCGAGGCGGCCGACCCGCGGCTCGCGAAGGCGATCCTCGACGACCCGCGCCGGTTCGTCGCGGCCGCGATCGCCGGCGGAAAGGTCGTCGGCGTTGCGTCGGCGGTGCTTTCGGCCGGTGCGCACAGACTCGAAGGCCTCGTCGTTCGCGACGTCGCGGTCGCCGCCTCGCACCGCCGGCGCGGCGTCGGCCGCCGGCTGCTTTCGACGCTCCTCGCCCACGCCCGCGCCAGCGGTTGCCGCGAGGCGCGGGTCGACGCGCCGTACGACGATGCCGCGCTGCGACGGCTCTGCGCCTCCGCGGGCGGCGTCGAGGTGCCCGAGCCGGTCGTGCGCGTCGCGTTCCGGCTGCGCTGACCGGACGCGGCCGACGTATCATCGGGGCGTCGAGCCGCGCCGCCCCGACGATGACCTTCGACGCCTTCCTCGAAGCCGCCTGGAACGACCACGGCGACCGGCCGCGCGAGGTCGCCGACCGGCTCGCGTCGTCGCTCGACGCGGTCGATTCGCCGGCGAACGTCGTGCCGTTCGCGCGCATCGTGACGCACGTCTACGGCGAGCATCTCGGCGAATGGCATCGCGGCGCGGAACTGCTCGCCTCGCTTCGCGCGCGGCCCGCTTGCGACGGCAGCGCCGCCGTCGAAGCCGCGATCGCGCGCGGCATCGCGACGCTCCGCTACGCGTCGGGCGACGAAGGCGCGCTCGCGGCGCTGTCGCGCGACGACGCGATCGCGGCGCTCGGCACCGCGTCGGCGGCGTTCGCCGGGCGTGGCGAGTTCGACCGCGCGATCGCGGCGTTCGGCGAGGCGCTCGATCGGGCGTCGGGCGGATTGCCCAGCGGATCGCCCGCGTTGCGCGCGCTCGCCATCGGCGGCAACAACCTCGCCGCCGCGCTGGAGGACAAGGCCGTACGTAACGCAGGCGAGGACGCGGCGATGGTCCGCGCCGCGGAAGCGGGACTGGCGTACTGGAAGCGCGCCGGCGGCTGGCTCGAGGAGGAGCGCGCGCACTACCGGCTCGCGCAGAGCCTGCTCGCGGCGCGCCGGCCTGCCGAAGCGCTCGCCGCGGCGCGGCGCTGCCTCGAAGCGTGCGAGGCGAACGGCGCGCCGGACTTCGAGCGGTTCTTCGCGCACGCCGCGATCGCGCTGGCCGCGCGCGCCGCGGGCGATGCGCGGCAGGCGGAGGCGGCACGCGAGCTCGCGATGGCGTGCCACCGCGCGATTCCCGAGGACGAGCGGCGCTGGTGCGAGGGCGATCTCGCGAGATTGCGCGCGACATGACGTACCGGTCGCTGATCGGCACCGAGCTCCCCATCCTTCAGGCTCCGATGGCGGGCGCGCAGGCGAGCGCAATGGCGATCGCGGTGTCGAACGCCGGCGGGCTGGGCGCGCTGCCCTGCGCGATGCTCTCGCACGACGCGCTGCGCGACGAGCTCGCGAAGCTCCGCGCCGGGACCGCCGCGCCCTGCAACGTGAACTTCTTCTGCCATGCGACGCCGCCGCCCGATGCGGCGCGCGAGGCGGCGTGGCGCGGCAAGCTCGCTCCCTACTACGACGAGTTCGGCATCGATCCCGCGACCGTGCCCACCGGGGGCGGCCGCGCGGCGTTCGACGCCGAGGCGGCGAACCTCCTCGACGCGTTCCGGCCCGCCGTCGTGAGCTTCCACTTCGGGCTCCCGTCGGCGGGGCTGCTCGCGCGCGTGAAGTCCTGGGGTTCGAAGGTGCTCGCGTCCGCGACCACCGTCGACGAGGCGCGCTGGCTCGAGGCGCACGGCGTCGACGCGGTGATCGCGCAGGGCGCCGAGGCCGGCGGGCACCGCGGCATGTTCCTCTCCGACGACCTGACCACGCAGGTCGGGACGTTCGCGCTGCTGCCGCAGGTCGTCCGCGCGGTTCGCGTGCCGGTGATCGCGGCGGGCGGCATCGCGGACGCGCGCGGTGTCGCAGCGGCGCTGGCGCTCGGTGCGACGGCCGTCCAGGTCGGGACAGCGTACCTGCGCAGCCCCGAGGCGCACACCAGCGCGATCCACCGGGCCGCGCTCGCGAGCGACGCGGCGCGGCACACGGCGCTCACCAACCTCTTCACCGGGCGGCCGGCGCGCGGCATCGTGAACCGCTTCATGCGCGAGATGGGCCCGATGCGCGCGGATGCGCCGGCGTTCCCGCTCGCCGCGTCCTCGATCGCGCCGATCCGGGCGAAGGCGGAGGCGCGCGGCTCGGGCGACTTCTCCCCGCTGTGGTCCGGCCAGAACGCGACCGGTTGCCGCGAGGCGCCCTCCGCGCGCATCACGCGCGAGCTGGCGGGCGTCGCGTAGGAGGCTTCCATGCGCATCGCGATCCTCGACGACATCCACGACGCCTGGGCCGGCACCGAAGGCGTGAAGCGCTTGCGAGAGCGCGCGGACGTGCGGATCTACACCGGGCCGTTCGGCGCGCCCGAGGCGCTGCGGGGCTTCGACGCGCTGGTGGCGAACCGCGAGCGCACGCGCTTCGACGCGGCGATGCTCGCGAGCCTGCCCGACGTGCGGATCATCGCGCAGACCGGCAACCACGCGTACCACATCGACCTCGCGGCCGCCGAGGCGCGGGGCGTCGTCGTCGCGAAGGCGGCCGGCGGCTTCTCGAACGGCGCAGCCGAGCTCGCGTTCGGCCTCGCGATGGCGGTGATGCGACGCATCCCGGCGTCGGACGCCGCGATGAAGCGCGGCGAATGGGCCACGCCGATGACGAGCGTGCTCCAC
>JBGAHH010000034.1:0-41963 GCA_044226265.1 Casimicrobiaceae bacterium
ACGGCGCCTGGTCGATCAACTGGATCCTGGCCAAGCCGGCCGGCAACGCCCGCATGCAGGAGATCGCGGCGGCCGTGCAGGCGGGCGCCAAGGCCTACCTCAACCGCCAGTACGTGACGATCGGCATCGTCGGCGTCATCCTGTTCGTCGTGATCGGCGTGTTCCTGTCGTGGACGACCGCGGCGGGCTTCGCGGTCGGCGCGATCCTCTCGGGCCTCGCCGGCTACATCGGGATGAACGTGTCGGTGCGCTCGAACGTGCGCACGGCCGAGGCGGCGCGCACCGGGCTGAACGAGGCGCTCGCGGTCGCGTTCCGCGGCGGCGCGATCACCGGCATGCTGGTCGTCGGCCTGGGCCTGCTCGGCGTCGCCGGGTTCTACTGGTTCCTCGTCAACTCGGCGCACTACGCGCCGAACCTGATGCGCGAAGGGCTCCACCACGCGATCGAGCCGCTCGTCGGACTCGCGTTCGGCGGCTCGCTGATCTCGATCTTCGCGCGACTGGGCGGCGGCATCTTCACGAAGGGCGCCGACGTGGGCGCCGACCTCGTCGGCAAGGTCGAGGCGGGCATCCCCGAGGACGACCCGCGCAACCCGGCGGTGATCGCGGACAACGTCGGCGACAACGTCGGCGATTGCGCCGGCATGGCGGCCGACCTGTTCGAGACCTACGCGGTCACCATCGTCGCGACGATGCTGCTGGGCGCGCTGATGCTGCCGGTCGTCGCGGAGTCCGCGGTGACCTATCCGCTCGCGCTGGGCGGCTTCTCGATCCTCGCGTCGATCGTCGGCTGCTTCTTCGTGAAGTCGACCGACGGCAAGATCATGAAGGCGCTCTACAAGGGGCTGATCGTCGCCGGCGTGATCTCCGCGATCGGCTTCTGGTTCATCACGCAGTGGATGATGGCGGGCGTCGGCGCCGCGGATCCCTCGCTCACGCCGATGAAGCTGTGGATCGCGACGCTGATCGGGCTCGCGCTGACCGCCGCGCTGGTCGTCATCACCGAGTACTACACGGGCACCGACTTCAAGCCGGTCAAGCACGTCGCCGAGGCGTCGACGACCGGGCACGCGACCAACATCATCGCGGGCCTCGGCGTGTCGATGAAGTCCACCGCGTGGCCGGTCCTCGCGGTGTGCGTCGCGATCCTCGCGTCCTACTGGTGCGCGGGCCTCTACGGCATCGCGATCGCCGCGACGTCGATGCTCTCGATGGCGGGCATCATCGTCGCGCTCGACGCCTACGGCCCGATCACCGACAACGCGGGCGGCATCGCCGAGATGTCCGACCTGCCCGACTCGGTGCGCGCCGTCACCGATCCGCTCGACGCGGTGGGCAACACGACCAAGGCGGTCACCAAGGGCTACGCGATCGGCTCGGCGGGTCTCGCCGCGCTGGTGCTCTTCGCCGACTACACCCACGCGCTGGAGCGCTTCGGCATCGCCACGTCGTTCGACCTGTCGAACCCGAAGGTGATCGTCGGTCTCTTCATCGGCGGCCTGATCCCCTACCTGTTCGGCGCGATGGCGATGGAGGCGGTGGGTCGCGCGGCGGGCGCCGTCGTCCTCGAGGTGCGCCGCCAGTTCCGCGAGATCAAGGGCATCATGGAAGGGACCGCGAAGCCCGAGTACGGCGCGGCGGTCGACATGCTGACCAAGGCGGCGATCAAGGAGATGATCGTCCCGTCGCTGCTCCCGGTCATCGTCCCGGTCGTCGTGGGCCTCGCGCTGGGGCCGCAGGCGCTCGGCGGCCTCCTGATGGGCACGATCGTCACCGGCATCTTCGTCGCGATCTCGATGACGACCGGCGGCGGCGCGTGGGACAACGCGAAGAAGTACATCGAGGACGGCCACCACGGCGGCAAGGGCAGCGACGCGCACAAGGCCGCGGTGACCGGCGACACGGTCGGCGACCCGTACAAGGACACGGCCGGCCCGGCGGTCAACCCGCTCATCAAGATCATCAACATCGTCGCGCTGATGATCGTCCCGCTGCTCGGCGCGTGGGGCATCGGCAAGGTCGCCGCGACGTCGACCGCGCCGACCGCGGCGCCGGTCGCGGTCGTCGCGGTCAACGTGGTCAAGATCTACTTCGACTCCGGCAAGGCCGACCTCCCGGCCGACGCGGCGAAGGCGCTCGAGCCCGCGATCGCGAAGGCGAAGGCGAGCGGCTCGTCGAAGGTGACGATCTCCGGCTACCACGACGCGCAGGGCAACCTCGAGCAGAACCAGGAGCTCGCGAAGCAGCGCGCGATCGCGGTGCGCGACGCGATCAAGACGGCCGCCGGCATCGGCGACGATCGCATCGACATGAAGAAGCCGGAGCTCTCGCAGGGCAGCGGCACCGACGCCGAGGCGCGCCGCGTCGAGGTTCGCGTCGACTGACGGCGGCTTGCGCGAACGCAAGGAACGGGACGGCAGCGGGCGACCGCTGCCGTTTTCGTTGGAGGCCGCTGGCCGCCGCGCGCCGCGGATGCGATGATTTGGCCGCATGGGCGGCCTGACGCGCGACGACCTGTCGGTCGGGCTGCGCTTCCTTTCCGCGCTTCCGCGCTTCCTGCGCACGCCGATGCCGGTCGAGGCGATGCGCGCAGAGGTGCGCGATCGCTTCGCGCGGCGCGAAGCGCGCTTCCTCGACGCGCTGTCGCTGGCGATCGCGATCCCCGGATCGCCGTACGCGCGCCTGCTCGGCCACGCGGGAGGCACGGTCGGCGACGTCGCGGAGGCCGTGCGGCGTGACGGCGTCGAGGGAGCGCTCGCGATGCTCTGGCGCGCCGGGGTCTACCTCGCCTGCGACGAGTTCAAGGCGCGCAGGCCGGTGGTGCGCGGCAGCCTGCGCTTCGAGGTCGATCCGGCCGCGCTCGTGAACCCGCGCGCGAGCGTGCACGGGCTCGCCGAGACCTCGGGCAGCCGCGGCGCGCGCACGCCGGTGCCGATCGACCTCGCGTTCGTGCGCGACCACGCGGTGAACACGCACGTCACGCTCGACGCCCACGGCGGGCGCGACTGGGCGCACGCGCATCACGGCTTCCCCGGCAGCACCGCCGTCACCAACCCGCTCGAGCTCGCGAAAGGCGGACGGCCGCCGGAGCGCTGGTTCACGCCGACCGACCTCGCGTCGCCCGGGCTGGCGCCGCGCTACCGCTGGGGCGCCCGCGCGCTGCGGGCGGGCAGCCTGCTCGCGGGGTTTCCGCTGCCGGCGGCGACCCATGCGCCGTTCGACGATCCGTCGCCCGTGCTGCGCTGGATCGCGGCGGTCCTCGCGAGCGGCCGCACGCCGCACCTGTGGGGCTACGCGAGCACGGCGGTGCGGATCTGCCAGGCTGCCGCGGAGGCCGGGGTCGACGTGCGCGGCGCGCGCTTCACGATGGGCGGCGAGCCGACGACGGCCGCGCGACGCGCGGTCGTCGAGGGCGCCGGCGCGATCGCGCTGCCGCGGATGGGCGCGACCGAGACGGACATCCTGGCCTACGCCTGCGGGTGTCCCGACGCGCCCGACGACATGCACTTCCTCGACGACCGACACGCGCTCGTGCAGCCGGGCGCGGGCGAGGAGGCGCCCGGCGTCCCGCGCGACGCGATGCTGCTCACCTCGCTCCTCCCGAGCGCGCCGCTGCGCCTGGTCAACGTCTGCCTGGGCGACCGCGCGACGGTGTCGGCGCGCGCGTGCGGCTGCGGGCTCGGGCGCGAAGGCTGGCGCACGCACGTCCGCGACGTTCGCTCGTTCGAGAAGCTGACCGCCGGCGGCATCACGTTCCTCGACGTCGACGTGACCCGCGTGCTCGAGGAGCGGATGCCGGCGGCGTTCGGCGGCCGGCCGGGCGACTGGCAGCTCGTCGAGCGCATGGACGACGCGCGCGCGCGGCCCGACGTGGCGCTCGTCGTGGCCCCCTCGGTCGGGCCGCTCGACGAGCGGCGCGTCGCGGACGCGTTCCTCGATGCGATCGGCGGAGGCGACGGCGGCGAGCGCCTGATGGAGATGCAATGGCGCGACGGCGGCGTGCTGCGCGTCGTCCGCGAGGCGCCGCGCCGGACCGGGACCGGCAAGGCGCCGCACGTCTTCCACCTGCGCTGACGCGTCCGAGGGGGAGCGACCCGCGTTTCGGTACACTTCGCGCGAGGAGGCCCCATGGACTTCACGCTCGATCCGGCCCTGGACGACGTCCGGCGGCGCGTGCGCGCGTTCGTCGACGCGAAGCTGATCCCGCTCGAAGCGGACCGCGCCAACTACGACGAGCACGAGAACGTCCGCGAGGACGTGCTCGCGCGCATGCGCGGCGAGGCGCGCGCGGCGGGCCTGTGGGCGCTGCAGGCGCCGAAATTGCGGGGCGGCGGCGGGTTGCCGTTCGTGGGCATGGCGGCCTGCTACGAGGAGATGAACCGCTCGATCTTCGGGCCGGCGACGTTCAACTGCGCGGCGCCCGACGACGGCAACATCATGGTGCTCGAGCGCGTCGCCACCGACGCGCAGAAGGCGCGCTGGCTGCAGCCGATCGTCGACGGCCGCGTGCGCTCGTCGATCGTGATGACCGAGCCGCATCCGGGAGCCGGCTCCGATCCGTCGATGATGCGCACGACCGCCGAGCGGCGCGGCGACCGGTGGGTCGTGCACGGGCACAAGTGGTTCATCACCGGCGCGGCGGCGGCCGCGCACTTCCTGCTCATCGCGCGCACGTCCGACGACGCGCGCAAGGGGCTCACCGCGTTCATGTTCCACCGCGACCAGCCGGGATGGCGGCTCCTGCGCCGCATCCCGATCATGGGGCCCGAGGAGCACGGCGGCCACGGCGAGCTCGTGCTCGAGGGCCTCGAGATCCCGGACGAGAACCGGCTGCTCGGCGTGGGCGACGGGCTCAAGGTCGCGCAGATCCGGCTGGGCCCCGCGCGCCTGACGCACTGCATGCGCTGGCTCGGCCTCGCGCGCCGCAGCCTCGAGGTCGCGAGCGCGTACATCGGGACGCGAATGAGCGGAGGCTCGCGCCTCGCCGACCGCGAGTCGGTGCAGCTCCTGATGGGCGAGGCGGCGCTGCAGATCCGCATCGGGCGCCTGCTCGTCATGCAGGCGGCGTCGAGGCTCGACGCGGGCGGCATGGCGCGCACCGAGCTGTCGATGGCGAAGGTGCACGTCGCCGACGCGCTGCACCGCGCCGTCGACACCGCGATCCAGCTCTGCGGCGGGCTCGGCTACTCGAAGGACACGCCGCTCGAGTGGATCTACCGCTACGCGCGCCAGGCGCGCCTGGTCGACGGCGCCTCGGAGGTACACCGGATGGTCGTCGCGCGCAGCCTCGCGGAGGCGCCCGACGCGTTCTTCGACTGGAACCACGTCGACCGGCCGAAGCGGCCGCGCGGCGCGTGAGCGAGGCGACGCGCGCCGCCGCGGCCGCCGGCGGATTCGACGCGGCGCGCCTCGACGCGTTCCTTCGCGGCGCGCTGCCCGGGCTCGCCGGCGAGATGCGCCTCGCGCGCATCGGCGGGGGCCAGTCGAATCCGACCTTCTTCGTCGACTACGCCGGTCGCTCGCTGGTGCTGCGAAAGCAGCCGCCGGGCGAGCTCCTGCCTTCCGCGCACGCGATCGACCGCGAGTACCGTGTGATGCGGGCGCTCGCCTCGACGGCCGTGCCTGTGCCGCGCGTCGTCCTTTTCCACGCCGAGCGCGACGTCGTGGGCACGCCGTTCTACCTGATGGACAAGCTCGAGGGGCGCGTCTTCGCGCCGCATTCGCTGCCCGGGCTCGCGCCCGCCGAGCGGACCGCGATGTACCGCTCGATGGCGGAGACGCTCGCGGCGCTGCACCGCGTCGACCCGGCGGCGGTCGGCCTCGCGGACTACGGGAAGCCGGGCAACTACTTCGCGCGCCAGGTGTCGCGCTGGTCGAAGCAGTGGGAGGCGTCGCGCACGCGCGCGAATCCCGCGCTCGACCGGCTCATCGCGTGGCTCCCCTCGCACATTCCCGAGGGCGACGAAACGGCGATCTGCCACGGCGACTACCGGATCGGCAACCTGATGTTCGACCCGGTCACCCCGCGCGTGGTCGGCGTGCTCGACTGGGAGCTGTCGACGCTCGGGCATCCGCTCGCCGACCTGGGCTTCAACGCGATGGCGTGGCACACGCGGCCCGACGAGTACGGCGGCCTGCGCGGCCTCGACCTCGCCGCGCTCGGCATCCCGGCGCTCGAGGACTACGTCGCGCACTACCTGCGGGCCGCGGGGCGCACCGACGGGATCGCGCCCTTCCACGTCGCGTTCGCGCTGTTCCGCTTCGCGGTGATCTTCGAAGGGATCGCCGCGCGGGCGGCCGCCGGCAACGCTGCGTCGGACGACGCGGCCGAGACCGGGAAGCTCGCATCCGCGTTCGCGAACCGGGCCGCCGAGCTCGTGGGCGCCTAGCGCCGGCGGATCGCGCCCGGTGGCGCGGGCTTGAGCAGCGCCGGAAGCTCGCGATCGCACGCGCGCGCGGGCGTCGCGCCCCGGCAGTCGGTGTCGACCCGGCCCGCGGCGACATCCGCGAGGGCGAGGCGCATCGGATCCGTCGGCGCGACGTTGGCCCCGGCCGCGTCGCCGCGCTCGCGCGCTCGTCGCGCGGACGTCATGGCGTCGCGCCTTCGACCGCGAACTCGATCATGGGCGTCTCCTCGTGGTCATCGCGGCACGCGGCGGCTCCGCTCCAGCGTGCGTGATGCAGCCGGCGCGAACGTGCATGCGGCGAGAGTGTGCGTCGCCGCCGCTCCGGGTCGTATCGGCGCGCGCCGCGCCGGACTGTCGGCGGCCGGACGACAACGCCGCGTAGAATCGCCGCATGCGCCGCATGCGCCGCACGACGCGAGGACTCGCCATCGCCCTCTTCGCGCTCGTCGCGCCGGCCATCGCGCTCGCGCAACGGGCGCCCGAGGTCGCGAGCGGGTGGACCGACAAGGCGCCCGTGCGCGCGAGCCGCTTCATCGCGGCCACCGCGAATCCGCACGCGACCGACGCCGCCTACGCGATCCTCGCGCGCGGCGGGTCCGCGGTCGACGCCGCGATCGCGGCGCAGCTCGTCCTCGGGCTCGTCGAGCCGCAGTCCTCGGGCGTGGGCGGCGGCGCGTTCATGCTCGTGCACGACGCGCGCGACGGGCGGCTGCGCGCGTACGACGGCCGCGAGACCGCGCCGGCGGCGGCGACGTCGACGCGGTTCCTCGAGGCCGACGGGACGCCGGCGCACTTCGGCGACGTCGTCGCGACCGGGCTGTCGGTCGGCGTTCCGGGCGTGATGCGGATGCTCGGGCTCGCCCATCGCAGGCACGGCAGGCTGCCCTGGGCGAGCCTGTTCGATCCGGCGATCGCGCTCGCCGAGGCAGGCTTCGCGGTGTCGCCGCGGCTGGCGCAACTGATCGCGGCCGACCGCCACCTCGCCGGAAGCGGACGCGCCGCCGCGTACTTCCTCGATTCGGCGGGAAGGCCCCTCGTCGCGGGGACGATCCTTCGCAACCCGGCGTACGCGGCGACGCTGCGCGTGCTCGCGCGCGAGGGCGCCGACGCGTTCTACCGCGGCCCGATCGCCGAGGACATCGTGGCGACGGTGCGATCGCATCCGCGCCGGCCCGGCGACATGACGCTCGCCGACCTCGCCGCCTACCGCGCGATCGAGCGCGAGCCGGTCTGCGGCCCGTATCGGCGCACCCGCGTCTGCGGCATGCCGCCGCCTTCGTCGGGCGGGACGACGGTGCTCGCGATCCTCGGCCTCCTCGAGCCCTACGACCTCGCCGCGATGGGCGTCGAGACGTTCTGGAGCGCGCAGTTCTTCAGCGAAGCCGGGCGCCTCGCCTACGCGGACCGCAACCGGTACGTCGGCGACCCCGCGTTCGTCGACGTTCCATCGGGCCTCGTCGATCCCGCATATCTGCGCGAGCGCTCGCGATCGATTCCGACGACCGGCAGCCTCGGCCGCGCGAAGGCCGGCGAGCCTCCCGTGCGCGCGCCGGCGCGCAAGGTCGCCTGGGCCGACGGCGACGCGCTCGAGCTGCCGTCGACCTCGCATCTCGCGATCGTCGACGCGGAAGGCGACGCGGTGTCGATGACGACGTCGGTCGAGGATGCGTTCGGCTCGCGCCTGATGACCGCCGGGGGCTTCCTGCTCAACAACCAGCTCACCGACTTCTCGTTCGCGCCGACGCTCGACGGCAGGCCGGTCGCGAACCGCGTCGAGCCGGGCAAGCGCCCGCGCTCGTCGATGGCGCCGACGATCGTCTACGACGGCGGGGGCCGCGTGCGACTCGTCGTCGGCTCGGGCGGCGGCCCCGCGATCATCAACTACGTCGCGAAGACGATCGTCGCCGTGCTCGACTGGGGCCTCGATCCGCAGGCGGCGGTCGCGTTGCCGAACCTCGGCAGCCGCAACGGCCCGACCGAGCTCGAGGCCGACACGCCCCTCGCCGCGCTCGTGCCCAAGCTCCGCGCGATGGGCCACGACGTGGCGGTGGTCCCGTTCACGAGCGGCACGCAGGCGATCGTGCGCACGCGCGAGGGCTGGTCGGGCGGCGCCGACCCGCGGCGCGAAGGCACCGTGCGCGGCCGCTGAGCGCGTCCGCTTGCCGGATTCGCCGCGCGCCGTCATGATCCGCGCGGGCCGGGAGGCGGCGCGGCGCGACGCGTAGTGCGACCACGGGCGCGCGCGACGGGGTGCGGGAAAGCGTCGGGCTGAAGCCCGACCCACAAACGCGATGACCAGCGAAGGGACGCACCGCATCGTGATCGTCGGCGGCGGCGCAGGCGGGCTGCCGCTCGCCGCGCTGCTCGGCGACAAGCTCGCGAAGCGGGGGCGCGCGGAGGTCAGCCTCGTCGATCCGTTCCCGACGCACGTCTGGAAGCCGCTGCTGCACGAGGTCGCGGCCGGGCGCATGGACGCGGACTCGCACGGCGTCGACTACCCGGCGATCGCGCATCGCCACGGCTTCCGCTTCCGGCAGGGCGCGATGACCGGGCTCGACCGCGGTCGCAAGACGGTCCGCGTCGCGGCCGTCCGCGACGACGAAGGCGCCGAGGTGCTGCCCGAGCGCGACGTGCCCTACGACACGCTCGTCATCGCGGTCGGCTCCGAGTCGAACGACTTCGGCGTGCCGGGGGTCGCCGCGCACGCGATCAAGCTCGACACGCCGCCGCAGGCCGAGCGCTTCCACCGGCGGCTGCTCGCCGCGTCGGTGCGTGCGGACGCGCGCAAGGGCGGGGGCGGCGTGGGCACCGTCGACATCGTGATCATCGGGGCGGGCGCGACCGGCGTGGAGCTCGCGGCGGAGATCCGCCAGACGACGCGCGCGCACGCGACCTACGGTCTCGACCACCTCGATCCGGAGCGCGACATCCGGATCGCCGTCATCGAGGCCGCGCCGCGCATCCTGCCGCCGCTGCCGGAGAAGATCGCCGCCGCCGCGACCGAGCTGCTCGCCACGCTGCACGTGGATGTCCACGTCGGCGAGCGCGTCGTCGAGGTGACGGGCGAGGCGGTGCGCACGGCGAGCGGCCGGACCTTCGCCGCCGATCTCGTCGTGTGGGCCGCGGGCATCCGCGCGCCCGCGTGGCTCGCGGGGCTCGCCGGCCTCGAGACCAACCGCGCGAACCAGCTCGTCGTGCGCGAGACGCTGCAGACGACGGCCGATCCCGACGTGTTCGCGTTCGGCGACTGCTCGGCGTGCCCGTGGCCGCAGCACGGCCCCGGCGCGTTCCTGCCGCCCCGCGCGCAGGTCGCCTACCAGCAGGCGACGATGCTCGCGAAGTCGATGCGGGCGCGGCTCGACAACCGGCCCCTCCCGACGTTCCGTTTCCGCGACTACGGCTCGCTCGTCTCGCTGGGCGAGCTCTCGGCGGTGGGCACGCTGATGGGCGCGCTGATCGGCGGAAGCCTGCTCGTGCAGGGCCTGATCGCCCGCTGGATGTACGCGTCGCTCTACAAGATGCACCAGGTCGCGCTGTTCGGGTCGGCGCGCGTCGCGTTCGACACGGCCGGCCGCTTCCTGCGAGGCGGCGTGGAGCCCCGCATCAAGCTCCACTGACGCTGTGGCGCGCCCGCGCGGTTATACTCGGGCGGACCGTCATGACCCCCGAGCTCATCTCCGCGGTCGTCCTGCTGGTGCTCGTGCTCGACCCGTTCGGCAACGTGCCGCTCGTCGTCGCGACGATGCGCGGCGTCCCGCACGAGCGGCGGCGGCGGGTGATCGTCCGCGAATGCGCGATCGCCTACGCGCTGCTGCTCGTGTTCCTGTTCGGCGGCAAGGCGTTCCTCTCGCTCATGCACCTCACCGAGACCTCGCTCGAGATCGCGGGCGGCGTCATCCTGTTCCTGATCGCGCTCCGGATGGTGTTCTCGCATCCGGACGGCGTGTTCGGCGACGCCGCGGCGGCCGAGCCCTTCATCGTGCCGCTCGCGATTCCCGCGATCGCCGGCCCGTCGGCGCTTGCGACGGTGATGCTGATGGCCTCGCGCGGCCCCGGCGCGCTGCCCTCGCTCGTCACTGCGGTGACGATCGCGATGCTCGTGACGGTCGCGGTGCTCGCCGCCGCCGACCGCGTCCAGCACGTGATCGGCGATCGGGGCGTCCTGGCGCTCGAGCGGCTGATGGGCCTCGTGCTCACCGCGCTCGCGGTCGAGATGCTGCTGTCCGGCGTCCGCGCGTTCGTCGCGCAACTCGGACGCTGAAGCGATGGCGCCGCCCGACACCCGACCCGACGTCCGCGCCGCGCGCCTGCGGGCGCTCGACGAGCGCCGCGTGCTCGCCGAGGACGCGTCGACGCCCGCGCATCGCGCGCTCGACCGCGGCTTCGCGTTCGACGAGAGCTTCCTCGCGCACTTCCTGCGCGCGCCGTCGCTCGTCGGCGGGATCGTGCCGTCGTCGCGCGTGCTCGCGCGGACGCTGTCACGGCACGCGGCCGGGTTCGACGCGATCGTCGAGTTGGGCGCCGGCGCGGGCTCGGTGACCCGCTGGCTCGCGACCGATCACCCTCGCGCGACGCTCACCGTCGTCGAGCGCGACGCCGGGATGGCTCGGACGCGCCTCGCGCGCGGCTGGCCCCGCGCGCGCGTCCACGCCGGGTGCGTGCACGATCTCGCCGAGCGCGTGCTCGCGCAACCGCCGCGCGCCGTCGCCGTGTCGTCGCTCCCGTTCCGCTCGCCGTGTTCGGGACCTCGCGCATCCGACGATCGCGGTGATCGAGCGCTTCCTGCTCGCGCATTCCGCGCGCCGGCTGGTCCAGTACAGCTGGCCGCGGCGCCCTTCGAGTTCATGTCGCCGCTCGCGTGGTGCGCGCGGAGCGCGTCTGGCGCAACGTCCCGCCGGCGATCGTCTGGACAAGGCGCGCCTGTCCCGCGGGTCGCCGGATGAGCGAGGCGCGGAGGAGCCGGCTCTCGCAGGACCGCGTCGCGGTGCCGGTCTGGGACGCGCCGGTGCGGATCACGCACTGGGTGCTCGTCGCGCTGCTCGTCGCGCTCGTCGCGACCGGCCTCGTCGGCAACGATGCTCGAGCGGCACATGAGGCCTGGGCAGGTGATGATCGCAGTCGTCGCGTTCCGCGTGCTGTGGGGATTCGCGGGAGCCGCAACGCGCGCTTTCGCACGTTCGTCCGCGGGCTGCGGGCGGTGGCGCGCTACGCACGCTCGCACCTCGCGCGCGCGCCCGAGGTCCACGCGTCGCACAACCGCGCGGGCGCGTGGATGGTCGCCTGCGTCGGCTCGGCTGCTCGTGCAGGCCGGCGTCGGCCTTGTTCTCGAACGACGGCGAGCTCTACGCGGGCCCGCTCGCCGAGCGCGTGACGCAGGCGACCTCCGACGCGCTGTCGTGGTTCCACCGGCGCTTCTGGTGGGTCGTCGTGGCGCTCGCGGCTGTGCACGTCGCCGCGGTGATCGCCTACCTGGTCGTGCTGCGCGAGAACCTCGTCGCGCCGATGGTGCGCGGCGCCAGCGCCTGCCCGCGAGCTCGCCCGGCCCGAGGACGCGGCGACGACCGCGACGCGCGCGATCGCGGTCCTGGTCGCCGCGCTCGTCCTCGTGTTCGTTGCTGTCGCTCGCCTACCGACGCCGGCCGCTGCGCGGGCGGCCGCGCCGGGGCTGGCGTCACCTTCGTTCTGGAACTTGTCGTGGCAGTTCTTGCATGCGCGGCCGGTCGCCTGCACCTGCGCGCGCAGCGTCGCGAGGTCGACGCCGGCCGCCGCGACGAGCTTCGCGGTCTCGACCTTCGCTTCCTTGCCGAGCCGGTCGAACTCGGCGCGGTCCTTCCAGATCTCGGGCTTGGCGGCGGTCTTCGCGCCGGTCTTGCTGCCGGGCGCGAAGCCGTCCCAGGGCATCTTCGATCAGCTCGTCGATGAACTTCGCGCGCGCATCGCCTGCTCCTTGTCGTAGGGGCGCGAGCCCTTCGCCATGCTGCCGAGGATGCCGTAGAAGTGGTAGCCCTGCGCGGTCATGATCGCCTGCCGGTACTTGATCTGCCGGTCGGCGACTGCGCGTAGACGACGGTGTGCGAAGGCGCCGACCAGGGCGAGGGCGGCGGCGACGGGCACGACAGGCTTCATGCAGGGTCTCCAGGTAACGGGCGGGATGGCGCGCGGGCCGCGCCTCCGCAGGGAAACATCGGCGCGCGAGGCGATATTCCATACCGGTCGCGCTCACCCGGCCTCGCCCGCCGCCGAGACGAGGTCGCCGCCGCGCCGGATGGCGCCGGCCCGCAGGAGCTCGTCGACGATCATCGCGGCGAGCGCCTCGGGGCCAGCCGCAGGACCGCGTCGTTGACGTCGCGGAACAGGCCGACCTCGCGCACGTAGGCCGGCAGCCGGGCCTCGGGGAAGCGGCGCCTGTCGAGCAGCGCGAACGCGAAGATCGCCTTGACCGCGTAGCGCGCGACCCGCTCGTCGTCGGCCTCGAGCGACGCGAGGCGCGCGTAGGCGAACTCGAGCGCTGCGCCGACCTCGCCGAACGGCTCGCCGTGGCCGGGGATCACGCAGCGGGCGTCGAGCGAGGCGATGAGGTCGAGGGTCGCGCGGGCCGCCGGCATCGCGCGCGGGTCGAGCGCGCGCGGCATCACGAAGCCGAAGCCGCGCTGCCACAGCGCGTCGCCCGAGATCAGGATCCGGTGCTCCGGATTGAAGAACACGAGCGCGCCCATGTCGTGGCCGGGCGCCGCGATCGCGCGCCACTCGAGATCGCCCCACACCTGCGTGCTGCCGGCGTCGATCGTCTCGTCGACGGGGAAGCGGTCGACGCGCTGGTCGGCGTAGCCGTAGAGCAGCGTCTTCTCGTCCCACGCGCGGAAGGCCGGCGCCTCGGCGGCGGGCACCGCGATCGGACAGCCGTAGCGCGCGGCGAGCGCCGCGTTGCCGCCGACGTGGTCCGAGTGGCCGTGCGTGTTGACGATCTTCGAGAGCGGTTCGCCGTCGAGCCCGCGTGCGCTCGCGACGAGCGCGAGCGTGAGCGGCACGTGGCGCGAGTAGCCGGTGTCGACGAGCACGTGCCCGTCGCGGCTCTTCAACAGCACGTGGTTCGCCGACAGCCAGTCGCGCACGAACACGTGCACCTGGGGCGGCAGCGCCAGCCGCCCGATTCCCGCGGACGCCATGGCGCGAGTCTAGCTCATGGCCCCGCGACGAAAGCTAGGCAAGCTTCGACAGGAACTGACCAAAGGGGTCAGACTCGATTGCCCGGTTTGCGTGCGGATAGCGATCGCCATCAGACTTTGAGTCGAGTCTGACCCCGTTGACCACGCGTGACATCTTCGCACCTACGCGAAGTGTCCGGGAACCGTGGGGAAGGCCTTACAATCCCACCCGCTGGCACTCGACGCTGGGTTACCTCAGCCCGGTAGCCGTCGAAGAGGCTCAGGGAGCTTAGTTTGGTGTCCACTGAACCGGCAGAAGGCCAAACCGGGGGATCGAATGTTCAGGCACGCACTTGCGGTAATCGCAACTTTTATTGCGTCGACAACGGCGCTTCAGGCCAGCGCACTCGATGCGCACATCATCGACGCGATCGGCAACGTTGGCATTTCGCCCAAGGTTCGAACTGGGCTGGATGGATTTCCCGTCATCGCCTACCTGCAGCAGGTCCCGCTCTCCGACGATCGTTACCTCAAGGTTGCGAAATGTCTGGATATCGCGTGTGCGACGCCGCCAGCCATCAATCTTGTCCCGACCTCAGGCTCCCTGTACGACTATGACTTCGCCGTCGGTACGGACGGTAGGCCGATCGTGCTGTACCACGAAGCTGGGGGCCTTCGGCTCTTGATCTGCGGCGACGCGGCTTGCTCGACAAGCAGCACATCGCCGCCACTGCCCACCCCAGTAGTCCCCAACGGGGGCATCAACGGAGGACGGATTGCCATTGGTCACGATGGGAATCCGATCATCGCGTACTCGGTGAGAGGGCCTTTCTTCGGTGTCCCCAGCGTCTATCCGAACTACAGCGTGGCCATCACGGCGTGTACGGCACCGAATTGCAGTTCGGCAACGTCAAGGAGCATTCCCAACGCAGATGGCGTAGCAGTCCCCGGAGTAGAGATCGCGATTGGACCCAGCGGGAATCCGACAATCTCATATGCCGAGCAACAGTTTGGAGGAGGCGACGGTCGCTACCTGCGCATACTGAAATGCGGCGATGCACATTGCGACTCCTCGGGGCCCGCAGAGCAAATTGAAACAGGGCTTGGGAAAATCGACCGCTTCGGTTTGGTGGTGCTGGCAGATGGGGCGCCTGCCGTCGCGTACAGCTGGAGACCGCTTGCGCTGGGCGGTAAGCCCGACGTGCGGGTGGCTCGGTGCGATCCCACCGGCTGCCAAACCGGACATTCGATCAACGTCCTCGCTATTGGCTCAACTCCAGTTCAAGTGTTGGCCGGGGCCAACGGACTGCCGCTCGTGCTAATCGCTGACATTGTCGGCGATGGCATCACCAGGGTGGCTCAGTGCGGAAACGCGGCTTGCGGGACCAACACCACCCTGTCGTCCATTGGCGTAAGAACGTCGACCGATGCCTCGGCTATCGTTCCCGACAATGGGAGGCCAATTGTGGCCTTCCTCGAGCCCACGGGCATTGATCTGTTGGTCGGGACTTGCACGACAGTCGCCTGCCAAGACGCCGGCGCGGTACGTGCACCAGGGCAGGACGGTGAACCCCTGGCGCTCGTCACGAGCTTCGACGGGGCAACTGTGTCGTTAATCGACACGACGATCGGAGCGTTGGTTGGAATGCTGTCGGTAGGAAACGGCCCGGAAGGCGTGGCAATAGCAAGCGACGGGAGACGAGCCTACGTGACGAACACTGAAGACGACACGATCTCGTACTTCGATTTGGCCAATCGCGTGGTCGATCGGCTGGTCCAGGCAGGTGGCGGCGGCACCTCCGCTCCTCGCGGAATCGCGGTCTCGCCAGATGGTTCTCGCCTATATGTCGCGAACTCAAATCAAGGGTCTGTCGCAGTCGTGGACGTGGCGTCAGGCACGGTCACCAAGCAAATTGCCGTGGGCGGCGGCCCGTTCGGGCTGGCGATCAACCCGCAAGGCACGAGAGTCGTTGTTGCAAATCAGGGGGACGGAAACGCGTCGATCATCGATAGCTCAACCCTGAGCGTTGTCGGGACAGTCAATGTCGGCGCGCAACCCTTTGGTGTGGCCACGGCTCCTGATGGCAATACGGCTTATATCGCGAGCTTCGGAGCCAATCGCGTTGCCCTAATCGACCTTTCGACCAACCTACTCAAGAAATCCATTCAGGTTGGGATCGGTCCTTTTGGAATTGCACCGTCTCCCGATGGGCTCTCGCTTTACGTTTCGGACAACGCCAACCAGGTCTCGGTGGTCGATCTTGTCCTCGGCGCCACCGTGGCATCGATCACGGTGGGACTGCATCCACAAGGGGTTGCCGTCACGCCGGACGGTCGCTATCTCTATGTCGCCAACCAGCAGGGAAACAACGTGAGTGTGGTCGATACGGCGTCAAGGCAAGTGGTCCAGCAGATCGATGTCGTAGACGGACCCGTATCCCTTGGCGCGTTCATCTCGGGGCCGGCGTTTGCGAAGGTCCAGGCGGTCGAGTATTTCCACCAGGCGATGGGTCATTACTTCATGACTGCGAATGCCGACGAGATCGCGGCGCTCGATCAAGGATACTTTGCGGGTTGGACTCGGACCGGGCAGACGTGGAGCGTCTGGAGCCAGGGTGGAGGGCTGAAAGACGTGTGCCGGTTCTTCACGGTCACGTTCGCGCCCAAGAGCTCCCACTTCTATACGGCAAATCCAGCCGAGTGCGAATACGTGAAACACAATCCGGACTGGCAATTCGAAAAGATCGCGTTCAAGGTCTACGCGCTCGACAACGGGGACTGTCCGGTCGGCATTCCGCTATATCGAACGTACAACCAAGGCATGAGCGGGGCCCCCAATCATCGGTACACGACCGATCCGGCGATCCGCGATCTTATGCTTAGCCGCGGATACTATGACGAAGGTATCGCAGGCTGCGTCCCAAAATAGAAGATTGGCAGATCAAAGGGGTCAGACTCGATTGCCTGAGCGAATCGATCTCCTATCCCCGCCGCGAGGGAGCCGCGCAGCCCGTCGGCCGGAGGGGATCAATCGGGTCAGACTCGATTGACCGCTGGATTCCGCACCATGGTGCGCCGAGGACGAAGAGCCGCGGAAGTCGGGGCATTCCGACAGGCCGCTCGCATGCGGGTAGCGTTTGCCATCCGACTTTCCTTCGATTCTGACCCCTACAGATCAAAGGGGTCAGACTCGTTTGCCCTGCTTGCGCGCGGATAGCGATTGCCATTCGACTTTCATTCGAGTCTGACCCCTTTGACTCTCAAGTTCCTGGAGTTCCAACTCCCGGAGTTCCAAAGCCCCGAGACCCCGGCAATCCGTTCGATCCGCCGAGCCCTCCGCGATGGACTTGGCCGTCATTGCCCGATTGGATGACGCGCCCGTTCACCAAATCAGCTCAGGAAGCTTGCGAGGAGCAGTGCGACAAGGACTACGACTTCGATCAGAAGCAGTGCGAAGCGTGGTGGAAGACAACGGGCCGCAATCCTGGCGCGTACCGAACATGTATGGATAACGCACGTAAGCGCTACCTCGCTTGTTATCAAGATTGCAAGAAAGACTGCAGGTAAAGGAGCGGTGATGGCACTCGACGCGACGAGTCGTGAGCTGATCGATGACTGTTTGGCTCGAATCTCCCAAGGCGATGCATGCGCGGCCTTTGATCTTGCTTCCGCGTTCATGGCACACGTGGACGCCAGGGATGTCGGTCTCAACCTCGCGGTTGTGGAAGCGCTCGCGACACTAGCCAAGGCCAGTGGTTGTCCAGAGGCGGCCACTTTCCTAGTCGATCAGTGGCCCGACATGAAGGGCGTCTTGCAGAAGAGGTGGCAGCGGGCAGGCTTTGTCTAACCCGTGCGAACCCCCAATCAACCACTTGGGGCGAAGCGCGCCAACCTGGTCGATTAAGGAGCCACCTTTTGTGTCGCTTTCCGGGTTTTCATCCTCGATCGGACGCGGCATCATGGGCGCAACGTCAAGGCGTGAAGACGTTGTCAAGCCGGAAAGCGCCGTGAGTGCCGGCATTATCGGCTTGCCTATCGCTTCCTCCCTTGACGCAAGGATTCGCCGGGCATACAACCACGATTAGCTTTGTGCAGGTCGCTTGCATCCCTGGTTGCTCATCATGAGCGACGAAAGCAAGCGCGTTAGCTGGCCGCGTAGAAGCAGGCAAGCCTCAGAGAGTGGGGTCTTCGGACCCGTAGAAGTCAACCCGTATTGCTTCGTGTGCGTCGTCAAGGCGTTGCGGGCGAGCAAGGTGCAGTGGGTCTTCAACACTGCGCGGGCGTCGCAAGGCGCTGGAGAGTAGACATGGCCGTCCCCAAGACGGTCGGAGAGAAGTTCGCCGTCTTCGAGATGGCCTGTCGGAAGACATCCTGCGAGGGATGGCCCGGTGTCCACGCTAACGCGAGCGCCGGGTTCTTCAAGAGACCGAGCGATGTCGTGTTAGCGCCTCGGTCACGGACGCTAGAAGCGTCTGGAGTGGCGTATCGGTCTCGTGGTTGACGCGAGATCGATGCGGCAGGTGCAACCTCAGGGTGGCGGGAGCGGCGCGGTGTCCGCGCGCGGCTGCGATTTCGCAATCGCGCGTTCCCGCCAATACGACGGGACCATCGCGTCCTCGCTGCCCCGAGCGTTGCCACCTTAGGCGGTGATGCCTGCAGAGAAGCGCAGGCATCGTCCGCCGTCCCCCTGAGCCCTACGAGAGCGCCGCCATCGTGCGGTGTGTGAAGCGCGCGGCTTGACGCCGCTCGCGTGAGGCGAGCCATCGAGCTCGCCGAGCGCGATGTGGCGTTAGCCACTGTGCTCACGCACTGCCCGCTCGCACGCGCTGCGCGTCGTCACTGCTAGTGACGTACGCGCATATCACAGTTGTCGCCGAATGCAAGCGCCGGCGCTTCGCGTGATCGGGGGTTCGGAAGTTTCGTGACGGCCTCTCCCGAGGCCGCCACGCCAGCAGATCGGAAGGTGCAACGCCTTCCGCCGAATGATCCACGGAGACGGATCAAAGGCCGCGCGTTAACGGCGCTCCGTTCGAGTCTTGGGTGAATGACTCGTCAGCTCTGCAGGGAGTGCAACGCTTCCCGCCGAATGATTCGCGTAACGGATCAAACAGTCGCGCCTTAACGGCGCTCCTCCGGGTCCTGGGTTAATGACTCTCGCGATTCAAGCGATTCCAACAGGAACGCAATCGCGACGCCAAATGAAGCGCCGTGCGGCGCTCGGCGAGCAGCAAACCAACCGCACGAAAACGGGAGTGGTGTCCCGTGCTCAGAAATTCCCCCTGCGGCTGCCATTGGCGCCCCAGGCGAGCAGAAACACTTACCGGACATGCCATACACACCACGGTAGCAAGAAGCAACGCTGTACGACGATTTGGAGGAGGCAGGAATGCGGGACTTGAACTACGACTTGAAGCAACTCTGCCGGCGCAATCGCGACGGCAGCTACGCGACGCAGGCCGACCGAGAACACATCCTCGACCTGATCGCCGATCAGCTCGAGGAGATAGGGTTCCGCCAAACGGAGCAAAGGGGTCAGACTCGATTGCCTGAGCCAGTCGACCTCCTATCCCCGCCGCGAGGAAGCCGCGCGGCCCGTCGGCCCGAGGCATCGACCCTCGAGAGGAAGGCCGCGCTCCCGAGCGCCCATGCATGCTGGGTCGCGTCGCGGATGAGGCACAGGTCGGCCTCGGGGATGGCGCTGCGAAAAAGCTCGCGGTAGGCGGCGCGGCGATCGTCGTCGTCCGGGCCGAGCGCCCGATAGACGGAGTGAGGTGTGAGGATGTCGTCCGCCCGGCCGCAGGCGTTGGCGCCGAAGCTCGACCACGGGTACGCAGCGGGGTTGTCGACCATCCGCGCGCGGACGGGATTGAGCTCGATGTACCGCATGCAGGTGAGGAAGTAGCGCTCGTCGTCGACGACAGCGGCCATGTAGCGCCCTTCCCAGAGCGTGCCCGTGCGGCGATAGCGCCGGTTGAACCCCTGGACGTAGGCACGGCCGATCGCTTGCATCGTCCGGGGGACGCCGGCAGAGTCGTGCGGCGTCATCAGCAGGTGGACGTGGTTGGTCATGAGCACGTAGGCGTGCACGGCGACTGCATGCCGCCAGGTCGCGTCCCGCAGGTGGTTGCGGAAGCGGCCGACGTCCTCGCTGTCGAGAAATATCGGCTGGCGATCGTTCCCGCGCTGGATGACGTGCAATGGCGCGCCGGGGACGAAGAAGCGCGGAAGTCGGGGCATGCCCGCATGGTGCTTAAGTGCGGACAGCGATTGCCATCAGACTTTCAGTCGAGTCTGACCCCTTTGACTAGGCGAGCTTCGCCAGGAACTCTCGCACCAGCGCCACGCGATCCTCGAGCATCGGCGCCGCCCGGTCGATGCGCACGCGGTCGGGGCCGGCGAAGCGCGTGCGGCCGTCGCGCTGCACGTGCAGGATCAGTTTGCCGGGGTCGAAGGGCGGATCGGGCACGAACTGGATCGTCGTGCGCTCGGGGCCGGCGTCGACCTTGCGGACGCCAAGCGGCTTCGCGGTGAGCCGCAGGCGGTGCGACGCGACGAGCGCGATCGCGGGCTCGGGCAACGGGCCGAAGCGGTCGACGAGCTCCTCGACGATCGCGTCGATGCCCTCGGCGTCCTCGGCGGTCGCGAGGCGCTTGTAGAGGACGAGCCGCTCGTGGATGTCGTTGCAATACGCCTCGGGCAGGCGAGCGGGGACGTGGAGCTGGATCTCGGTCGTGACGCCGAGCGGCTCGGCGAGGTTCGGCTCGCGTCCGGCCTTGAGTGCGGTTACCGCGGCCTTCAGCATGTCGGCATAGAGCTGGAAGCCGACCTCGGCCATCTCGCCCGACTGCTCGTCGCCCAGCACCTCGCCGGCGCCGCGGATCTCGAGGTCGTGCATCGCGAGATAGAACCCGGACCCGAGGTCCTCCATGAGCTGGATCGCCTCGAGGCGCTTCTTCGCCTGCGCCGAGAGCGCGTCCTCGGGCGGCGTGAGCAGGTACGCGTAGGCCTGGTGGTGCGAGCGGCCGACGCGCCCGCGGAGCTGGTGGAGCTGCGCGAGGCCGAAGCGGTCGGCGCGCTCGATGATGATCGTGTTCGCGGTCGGCACGTCGATGCCGGTTTCGATGATCGTCGAGCAGACGAGCAGGTTGACGCGCTGCGCGTAGAAGTCGCGCATCACGTGCTCGAGCTCGCGCTCGCCCATCTGGCCGTGCGCGATCGCGACGCGCGCCTCGGGCAGCAGCGCCGCAAGGCGCTCGGCGGTCGATCGGATCGTGTCGACGTCGTTGTGCAGGAAGTAGACCTGGCCGCCGCGCTTCAGCTCGCGCAGCGCCGCCTCGCGCACGATGCCCGACGAGAAAGGCGTCACGATCGTGCGGATCGCGAGGCGCTTCTGCGGCGCGGTCGCGATGACCGAGAAGTCGCGGATGCCCTCGAGCGACATCGCGAGCGTGCGCGGGATCGGCGTCGCGGTCAGCGTCAGCACGTCGACCTCGGCGCGCAGGCGCTTCAGCCGCTCCTTCTGCCGCACGCCGAAGCGGTGCTCCTCGTCGATGATGACGAGCCCGAGGTTCGCGAACTTCACGTCGGGCTGGATCAGCCGGTGCGTGCCGATCACGAGGTCGATCGCGCCGCGCGCGAGCCCGTCGAGCGCCGCCTTCGCCTCCTTCGGCGTCCGGAAGCGCGACAGCTCGGCGAGCTTCACCGGCCAGTCGGCGAAGCGGTCCGAGAACACCTGGAAGTGCTGCTCGGCGAGCAGCGTCGTCGGCACGAGCACCGCGACCTGCTTGCCGTCGGCGAGCGCGACGAACGCCGCGCGCAGCGCGACCTCGGTCTTGCCGAAGCCGACGTCGCCGCAGACGAGCCGGTCCATCGGCTTGCCGGACTTGAGGTCCTCGATGACCGCCTCGATCGCCGCCTGCTGGTCGGGCGTCTCGTCGAAGCCGAAGCCTTCGGCGAACGCCTCGTAGTCGTGCGCCTTGAAGCCGAACGCGTGGCCCGTGCGCGCCGCGCGCTGCGCGTAGAGGTTGAGGAGCTCGGCCGCCGTGTCGTGCGCCTGCTGCGCCGCGCGCCGCTTCGCCTTTTCCCACTGGCCGCTGCCGAGCTCGTGCAGCGGCGCGCTCTCTGGCGACGCGCCGCTGTAGCGCGAGATCAGGTGCAGGCTCGAGACCGGCACGTAGAGCTTCGCGTCGTTCGCGTAGACGAGCTCGAGGAACTCGGACGGACCGTCGCCGAGGTCGAGGTGCGTGAGGCCGAGGTAGCGCCCGATGCCGTGCTGCTCGTGGACGACCGGGTCGCCGACGCGCACCTCGGAGAGGTCGCGCACCATCGCGTCGACGTTCGAGCGGCGGCCGGCGTCGCGGCGGGCGCGGCGCACCACGCCCGCGTACAGCTCGGCCTCGGTGACGAACGCGATGCGCGCGTCGCGCCAGGCGAACCCCGCGTGCAGTGGCGACGCGGCGATCGCGGCGCGCGCCTCGCCCGCGACGAACGACGCGAGGCTCTCGGCGACCGGCAGCTTCAGGCCGTACTCGAGGAAGTACGAGAGCATCGTCTCGCGGCGCCCGGCGCTCTCGGCGCAGATCAGCACGCGCACGTCGGGCGTCGTGACGAGCGACTTGAGCGAGGCGAGTGGGTCGTCGGCGCGCCGGTCGACGGCGACATCGGGCAGCGGCACGGTGGGTGCGTCCGCGGGAAACGCGGCGCCAGGCGGGTTCGACGGCAGCTCGACGCGCGCGAACGCCTTGACGCGCCCCGCGAGCTCGTCGGCCGGCACGAAGACCTCGCGCGGCGGGAGCAGCGGCCGCGCCTTGTCGCCGCGCAGCAGGCGGTAGCGGGCCTCGGCCTCGGCGAAGAAGCGCTCCGCGGCCGCGTGCGCGTCGCCGTGCAGCGCCAGAACGGCGTCGGCGGGCAGGTAGTCGGCGAAGGTCGCGGTGGCGTCGTAGAACAGCGGCAGGAAGTACTCGATGCCGCCGCCGTAAACGCCGTTGGAGACGTCCTTGTAGAGCGCCGAGCGCGACGGGTCGCCCTCGAACACCTCGCGGAACCGCGTGCGGAACTTCGTGCGCCCCTCGTCGTCCTGCGGGAACTCGCGCGCGGGCAACAGGCGCACCTCCGGCACCGGGTAGACGGTGCGCTGCGTATCGGCGTCGAACGCCTTGATGCCCTCGAGCTCGTCGCCGAACAGGTCGAGCCGGAACGGCAGCGGCGCCCCCATCGGGAAGAGGTCGATGATGCCGCCGCGCACCGAGAACTCGCCGGGCGAGACGACCTGCGTGACGTTCGCGTAGCCCGCGAGCGCGAGCTGCGCGCGCAGCTTTTCGACGTCGAGCCGCTGGCCCTGCTTCAGGAAGAACGCGCGGCCCGCGAGGAACGACGCGGGCGGCAACCGGTGCATCGCGGTCGATACCGACGCCACGACGACGCGCGCCTCGCGCTGCGCGAGCCGGTAGAGCGTCGACAGCCGCGCCGAGACGAGGTCCTCGTGCGGCGAGATCGGGTCGTAGGGCAGCGTCTCCCAGTCCGGGAAGAACGCGCAATCGACGCCCGGGGCGAACCACGGGATCTCGTCGGCGAGGCGCTGCGCCGCGAGCGCGTCGGACGCGAGCACCGCCAGCACGCGGCCTTCGCGCGCGCAGTCGAGCGCGAGCTGCGCGAGGGCCAGCGCGTCCGCCGATCCGGCGAGCGGCGGCGCGGCGACGCGCTTGCCCGCCGCGGGGAGCGCGGGGGCGAGGCGCGGCATCGACGCGAGAGGCGTCGACGCGGCCGAGAGAGGAGCGTCAGGCGCGTTCATGAAGACGAGATCTGGACGTGCAACCAGGCAGGCCGGCGGCCGGGCGGCGTATCCAGCCGGTGACCGGCCGCCGCACGCGGTCCGGTTCACCGTGCGGATCGCGCCGACCGCCACGACGTGCGCATCAGTATACGTGGGGGGCGACCCGACCCCGCGCTGCGCACGTGCGACAATCGCCAGATGGCTCGCCTCGCCACCGACGCCTCGCCCGCCCCCGCGGCTGCGCCTCATCGCGGCGTTTCGCCCTACGTGCTCCTCTCGCTGACGCCGTTCTTCTGGGCCTGCAACTGGGTGATCGGGCGGGGGTTGCATCACGACATCCCGCCGATGGGGATGACGTTCTTCCGCTGGCTCTTCGCGGTCCTGATCCTCGCGCCCTTCGCGCTCCCGCACCTCGCCCGCGACTGGCCGGCGGTCAAGGCGAACGCGCGCGTGCTCCTCGGCCTCGGCGCGATCGGCATCGGCACGCACAACGCGCTTGCGTACCTCGGCCTCAACTTCACGACCGCGACGAACGGCGTCATCCTGAACTCGTTCATCCCGGTGATGATCGTCACGTTCTCGTGGATCTTCCTCAAGGAGCGCCTGAAGCCGGTGCAGGCCGGCGGCGTCGCGATCTCGCTCGCGGGCGTGCTCGCGATCCTGTCGCAGGGATCGCTCGCCGTGCTGCTCGCGTTCAGGCTCAACGTCGGCGACCTCTTCGTCATCCTGTCGATGGCGATGTGGTCGATCTACACGATCGCGCTGCGCTGGCGGCCCGGGGGGCTGCACCCGCTCTCGTTCCTCTTCGTCCTCTCGGTGATCGGCGACCTGTGCGTGCTGCCGATGTGGCTGGGCGAGATGGCGCTCGGGCATTTCATTGCATGGTCGTGGCAAGGCGTCGCCGCGCTCGTGTCGGTCGCGCTGTTCAGTTCGGTGCTCGCCTACATCTTCTGGAATCGCGGCGTCGAGCAGGTCGGCGCGCCGGTCGCCGGCCTGTTCGTGCACCTGATGCCGGTCTACGGCGTGCTGCTCGCGTGGATGTTCCTCGGCGAGACGCTGGGCCTGCACCACGTCGCAGGCATCGTGCTGATCCTCGCCGGCATCGCGATCACGAGCCGGGGCGGCCGGCGCCAGGCGGCCATGCCCGGGCGCCGCTAGGCGCCGGGAACCGCTGCCCGGGCCCGGGCCGCCGCGCATGCGCCTCCCGCCGCCTTACAACCTGGTCGTCGTCTCGCCCGAGGGGCCGCTGCCGGAAGGCGCGCTCGCGGGCGCGCCCGCGATGGTGCGCAGCGGCTTCGCGCGCCTCGGCCTGCCGGCGCGCATCGCGTTCAACGAGTACCTGCGCGACGCGACGAACATCCTGTTCGCGGTGCAGAACCTCGACCCGTCGCTGATCGGGGCGCTGCCGCGCGGCACGATCGTCTACAACACCGAGATGGTCGTCCCCGGATCGCCGTTCCTCGCGTCGATCCTGCCGTTCGTGCGCGCCTTCGAGACCTGGGACTACAGCCCGACGAACGTCCGCCGCTGGGGCGAGCTCGGCCTGGGCGCGCGCGTGCGGCTCGTGCAACCCGCCTACCTGCCCGAGAACACGTTCGCGGACCTCGACGCGCCGCGCGACGTCGACGTGCTGTTCTACGGGCACGCGAGCCCGCGCCGCGCGGCGACGATCGCGGCGATCGCGGCGACGGGGCTCCGCGTCGAGGCCCTCGAAGGCGTGTACGCGGCGGCGTTGCGGCCGTGGATCGAGCGCGCGCGCATCGTGCTCAACGTGCACCATCGCGACGCGTCGGTCTTCGAGTTCGCGCGCCTGTCGGTCTCGCTGTCGAACCGGCGCTGCTTCGTCACCGAATCGGGCGGCGAGGACGACGTCGATCCCACGTTGCGGCCGGGCTACGTGTCGGCGCGCAGGGACGACCTGCCCGGGGTGTGCCGCGCGCTCGTCGACGACGCCGATCGGCGCGAGGCGATCGCGCGCCGCGGCTACGACCTCTACCGCGCGACCGACTTCTCGCGCAACCTGGCGCGCGTGCTCGACATCGCTCCGCCCCGGTGACGCGCCCGCGCGCTCAGCGCCGCGCGAGCGCGACGCGCATCGGTCCGGACGGGCGCGCGATCCACATGCCGCCGTGCGCGACCGGCGCGTCGTCCTCGCGGACGAAGTCGCAGCGGAGGATCGCGCGCGCGACGATCGCCTTGAACTCGACCTGCGCGAGCCGCATGCCGAGGCACAGGCGCGGGCCGCCGCCGAAGACGAGGTTGTCGAACGGGCGCGCGAGGCGCTCCACCGCGGGATCGCGCCAGCGATCCGGGTCGAAGGCGTCCGGGCGTTCGTGCACGTCCGGGCGGCGATGGAGGCCGGCGACGGCGATCGCGATGCAGGTGCCGGCGCGGATCGCGTAGCCGCCGATCTCGAAATCCTCGGCCGCGATGCGCGGCAGATTGAGCACCGAGGGGTAGAGCCTGCCGACCTCGAGCAGCAGGCGCTCGAGCGCCGGCAGGCGGTCGAGGGCGTCGTTCGTCGGCACGGCACCGGGAGCGGCGCCGGCGGCCGCGAGCTCCCCGCGCAGCTCGGCGATGAGCGCGGGACGCGACGCCAGCTCCCACAACGCGCGCGAGTACATCGTCATGCCCGAATCGTGGCCGGTGATGAGCAGGATCGCGAGGAACGGCACCGCCGCGTCGCGCTCGCTTTCGCCGCGAGGCACCGCCGCGGTCACGTGATCCATCATCGATCCGTCGCCGCGGCCGCGTCCCGCGCGGCGCGCGGCGATCTCGGCCTCGATCACCGCGAGGAGCTCCCCGCGTGCCCGGGCGCCGCGCGCAAGGTAGTCGTCGAGGCCCTGGACGCGCGGATCGAAGCCCCCGAGCACCACGCTGATCGCGTCGAACGCGCGCACGGCGTCGCCGGGGTCCATGCCGCCGATGCCCTCGGCGATCGCGAGGAACGTCGCGCGGCGCATCGCCGAGAACAGCTCGACGCGGCCGGCCCGCTCCCAGCCGTTGAGCTCCCGGTCGACGACCTCGAGCACGCGCGGCAGGTTGCGTTGCAGCGACGGGCCGGCGAACGCGGGGCTCGCGGCGCGCCGGTCCGCCTGGTGCTGCGGCTCGTCGACGTTGAGGATCGCGGCGCCGAAGCTCGCGCCGACGACGGGATTCCAGCCGGCGGCGTGCGAGCACAGGTGCCGCCGCACCGTCAGCAGATCCTCGGCGAGCGCTGCGGACACCAGGTGGATGCACGGGCCGCCGTGCACGCCCCAGGGGATGTCGCCGCGAAGCACGGGGCCGCGCTCGATCGACGCGCGGGCCTGCATGGCGGGCAGGCGCCCCTGCGCGAGGTCGTCGACGCCGATGTCGATCACCGGTGCGTGATCGAGGGCATCGGGCGCTGCAATCACGGCAACACCGCGGCGCTCGCGGCGCCGCACCCGTCGAGCGCGCGCCCGAGCGCGTCGACGACGCGCTGCTGGTCGCGCGCCTCGAGGCCGATCCAGGTCGGGAGCGTCACGATTTCGCGGTCGGCTTCGCCGCAACCCGCCCCCGGCAGCGCGCGACCGAACATCGGGTGACGGGCGAGCGACGGGTAATGGACGCTCGTCGCGACGCCCTCGGCGGCCATCGACGCGCGGATCGCGTCGCGCGACGCCCCCGCCACGCGGACGACCGCCATCAGCCAGCTGTCGTCGTCGCGCCGCGCGAGCGGGAGCGCGGCGGGCGCGAGCGGCTCGAGCAGGCGCTCGTAGCGCTCGACGAGGGCGCGCCGCTCTGCCCGTCGAGGCGCAGAGCACGCGATGTCGAGTTCCGCAACGCCGCCGTAGGCGTCTACGGTCAACGGAGCCCGACGATCGACCGCGGGTCGCCAGCCCAGCGTCACCACGACGCGCGGGGGTTGAGCGGCCGTTGTTGGCGTTGACGCCAGCAGAGCGCCGGAGTCCTCGCGTCGCGACACCACAGGAGCCCGCCTTCGCCGCAGGGGAGCTCCTTCACGCAGCGCCAGCTCGTAGCACGCGTAGTCGCCGGGCGGCGCCGCGTCGAGCAGGTCGACGCGGCGGGCGTCTGGCGAGCGCGCGCAGCGCGTCGATGTCGCGGGCGCGCTGGCCGTACAGGTGCACGACGAGGATGGCGCGCGTGCGCGGCGTGATCGCAGCCTCGGCGGCGCCGACCTCGAGAGTCAGGTCGTCACCGCGCACCGCGGCGACGACCGGCACCAGGCCGGCTTCCGCGAACGCCATGCCCGAGGCGACGAAGCTCAGCGCCGGCACGACGATCTCCCCGCCCCGCCCGCCCGTCGCGGCGAGGTGGCGGCCCGCGAGATGCAGCGCGGCCGTGCAGTTGACGGTGGCGAGCGCGAAGCCGCCGCGCGCATGCGTGAACGTCTGCTCGAGGGCTCGGCACTCCGGCCCGTAGCCGATCCAGCCGCTGGCGAGCGCGGCCGCGGCGCGCTCGCGGCCCCCCTGCGTCACGACCGCGCGGAAGAGCGGGATCGGCTCCTGCGCGCTCACGGCCGGGTCCGCGACGGCGCGTCGCGCTTCAGCGCGAGCCAGTCGTCCCGCGTCATCTCGAGGTCGATCAGCGCGACGCGCGATCCGTCGGCGCGGACGACCTCGCGATCGCCCACGCGACGCGCGCCGCCCAGGAGCGCGGTGCGGCGCGACAGCGCGTTGTCGCGGAGGATCGCGAACGTCAGTCGCTCGATGCCCATGCGCGAGAACGCGTAGTCGCGCAGCGCGGAACTCGCATCGGCCGCGACGCCCGGATAGCCTTCCGGAAGCTTCGCGCGGTGCGGCAGCACCGAATCGACGTCCACCATCATCCGCCCGAACTCCATCGTGCCCTTCTGGCGATCATACGCGCTCCATCCGATCGCCCCGACCCAGGCGCCGCCTCCCGCGAGCCGGATCGACAGCACGGCCTCTCGCGGGCGGCGCATGCCTCGCGCGAGCCACTCGCGATTGGCGGCGAAATCGAGCGGGCGCGGGTCGAGGAACCACTCGCGCACGCCGTCGCGGTTGCGCAGGGCCGTGATCCGGTCGTACTCGGCGGGCTCCGGCCAGCCGACGCGGACCGCGACGCCGTCGAATAGCGGACCCTCGAGCGGGATGGGATCGGCGGTACGCGGCGATTCGCCGGCGCGGCTCATCGGCCGTAGCGGTCGTCGAGCCGCTCGATGTCGTCCTCTCCCAGGTAGTCGCCGCACTGGACCTCGACGACGACGAGCGCCTCGTCGCCCGGATTCTCGAGCCGGTGCGCGGTGCCCGCGGCCACGAACGTCGACTCGTCGCGAGCCACGTCGAAGGTCTCGCCGTCGCGCGTGACGCGCGCGCGCCCCTGGACGACGACCCAGTGCTCGCTGCGGTGCCGGTGGCGCTGCAGCGACAGCGCGTGCCCCGGCGACACCTCGATGCGCTTGATCTTGAACTGGGGCCCGTCCAGCAGCACCGTGTATGCGCCCCAGGGTCGCGCGACGGTGCGGTGCGTGCGCCACGCGTCGTGCCCGAGCGACTTCAGCGCCGCGACGACGTCCTTCACCTGCTGCAGGTGGTCGCGGTGCGCGACGAGCGTCGCGTCGGCGGTGTCGACGATCACGAGGTCGCGCACGCCCACCGTCGCGACGACGCGGTCCTCGGCGTGGATCATCGTGTCGCGCGTGCCGATCGCGACGCTCGCGCCCTGGCGGCGGTTGCCCTCGGCGTCGGCGGCGACGAGCGCGCCGACCGCCTGCCACGACCCGATGTCGCTCCAGTCGAACGTGCCGCGCACCGCGACGACGCCGGCGGCCTTCTCCATCACCGCGTAGTCGATCGAGACGTCCGGCATCGCGTCGAACGCGACCGGGTCGATCTCGAGGCGCGTCTGCCGCTCGCCGGACGGCCACGCCGCGAACGCCGCGCGCGCCGCGCGCTCGACGGCCGGCGCGTGCGTCGCGAGCGCGCCGAGGATCGCGCGCGGCGTGAAGCAGAACATGCCGGCGTTCCACAGGTGGTGCCCGGAGGCCGCGTAGGCCTCCGCGGCCGCGCGCGGCGGCTTCTCGACGAAGCGCTCGACCGCGACGACCGCCGGCCGGCCTTCGTCGACCGGCGCGCCGCATTCGAGGTAGCCGTAGCCGGTGTCCGGGCGCGTCGGCGCGATGCCGAACGTGACGAGCCGCCCGGCGGCCGCGTGCGCGGCGGCGCGCTCGACCGCGGCGGCGAACCCCGCGACGTCGTCGATCAGGTGATCGGCCGGGAGCACGAGCATCGCCGCGTCGTCGCCGACGTGTTGCGCGGTCCACAGCGCCCCCATGGCGATCGCCGGCGCGGTGTTGCGGCCGAAGGGCTCGAGCAGGAACACCGCGTGCTCGCGGGCCTCGGGCGGCAGGCCGGCGTAGGCGTCGCGCGTGGCGAAGTAGTGTTCGTCGCGCGTGACCGTCACGAGCGGCCCCGCGCCGGGGATCGCGAGCGCCCGGAGGGCGGTGCGGCCGATCAGCGTGCCTCCGCCGGGGAGGCGCATGAACGGCTTGGGCGCCTCGTCGCGCGACAGCGGCCAGAGCCGGGTGCCGGCGCCGCCGGACAGGATCAGGGGAACGAGGGGTCGGACGGGCATGGGCGGCGGGCGGCAGGCCGCTACTGTACCAAGGGGGGTCCGGGCGCCCGGCAGGCCTTGCCCGGGGCGGCGGCTTGTAGGACGCTCACCGACATCCGGATGGGCCCGGGGCCGATCCGGGCGCGCCGCCCGCTCTCCTAGGATGCGGGGATTGCGACGTCCCCGCATGAGGTTTCGATGACCCCGACCGCCGACGTCCTGGCGATTCCCGGCACTTCCGAAGTCCCGGCCGCTCCTCCCGGCAACGTCGTGGCGCTCGCCGCGCTGGCGCGGACGCGGGCCGCGTCCCGTCCCGCGATCGGGCGCTTCGGCCGCCTGCGCGGCGCGTCGCCCGCGATGCTCGAGGTCTACGCGATGATCGAGAAGGTCGCGCCGACCGACGCGACGGTGCTCGTGACCGGCGAATCCGGCTGCGGCAAGGAGCTCGTCGCGCAGGCGATCCACGAGCGCTCGCCGCGGCGCGACGGGCCGTTCGTCGCGATCAACTGCGGCGCGCTGCCGCACAACCTGATCGAGGCGGAGCTCTTCGGCCACGAGAAGGGCGCGTTCACCGGCGCCAACCGGCAGCACGCCGGATGCTTCGAGCGCGCCGCGGGCGGCACGCTGTTCCTCGACGAGATCACCGAGATGCCGCCGGACATGCAGGTGCGCCTGCTCCGCGTGCTCGAGACCGGTCGGTTCCTGCGCATCGGCGGCGACCGCGAGATCGCCGCCGACGCGCGGATCGTCGCGGCCACGAACCGCGATCCGCACGCCGCGGCGCGCCAGGGCGCGCTGCGCGAGGACCTGCTCTACCGGCTCGCGGTGTTCCCGATCGCGCTGCCGCCGCTGCGCGACCGCGAGGGCGACGCGTCGCTCCTCGCCGAGGGCTTCCTGCAGGAGCTGAACGAGGAGGCCGGCACGTCCCGCACCTTCTCGCGCGCCGCGCGCGAGGCGATACGCGCCTACGCGTGGCCGGGCAACGTGCGCGAGCTTCGAAACGCCGTGCAGCGCGCGTTCATCCTCGCCGACGACGTCGTCGACCTGAACCTCGGCGGCCTCGCCGGCCCGGCCGCGGCCGGCGCCCGCATCGAGTTCGAGATCGGCACGCCGCTCGCCGAGCTCGAGCGGCGCGCGCTGCTCGCGACGCTCGACTGGTGCGACGGCAACAAGCGCAAGTGCGCCGAGCTCTGCGGCGTGAGCCTGAAGACGCTCTACAACCGCCTCGCGGCCTACCGGGAGCAGGCGATCGGGGAGGCCGCTCGATGAGCGCCGCCCGGAACCGAACGAGGGAGGCGCGATGATACGAATCCTGATCGCCGACGACCACGCGATCGTGCGGGCCGGCTTGAAGCAGTTCATCAGCGACCAGGCCGACATGTCGGTCGCCGGCGAGGCCGCGACCGGCGCCGAGACCGTGTCGCTGGTGCGAGCCGAGCCCTACGACGTCGTGCTGCTCGACATCTCGATGCCCGACCGCAACGGCGTCGACACGCTGAAGCAGCTGAAGCAGATCCGGCCCGAGATGCCGGTGCTGATGCTCTCGGCGCACGCCGAGGAGCAGTACGCGGTGAACCTGCTGCGCGCGGGCGCGGCCGGCTACGTGAGCAAGGACTCGGCCTCGACGCAGCTCGTCTCGGCGATCCGCACCGTGGCCCACGGGCGCAAGTACGTGAGCCAGGACCTCGCGCAGCAGCTCGCCGACGGCGTGTCCGGCCGCGGCGACGAGCCGTTGCACGCGCAGCTCTCGCAGCGCGAGTTCCAGATCTTCTGCAAGCTCGCGTCGGGCATGCCGGTGTCGAAGATCGCGAAGGAGCTCTTCCTGTCGGTGAAGACCGTGTCGACCTACCGGTCGCGCGTGCTCGAGAAGATGGCGATGAAGACGAACGCCGACCTCACCTACTACGCGATCAAGAACCGCCTGATCGAGTGAACGACCCTCGCCTCGGCGACGACGGCGCGCCGCCGGGGCGAACGTCCCGGCCCGCGCCGTCGCTCGCGCCCCGGCTGCCGTGAACGACTCCGCGCGCCTCCGCGTCTTCCTCGTCGAAGACAACCCGATGATCCGCGACCGCCTCGTCGAGTCGCTGACGGCGACCGGCCGCATCGACGTCGTCGGCCACGCGGACACCGAGCACGACGCGGTCGAGGCGCTCGGCAGCACGCCCTGGGACGCGCTCGTCCTCGACCTCCAGCTGCGGCACGGCACCGGGCTCGGCGTCCTGCGCGCGATCGGCAGGTCGCGACCGGAGGGCGCCAAGATCCTCGTGCTCACGACCTACGCGATCCCGCTGCTGCGCGACCGCACGCTCGCGCTCGGCGCTGACGCGTTCCTCGACAAGGCGCTCGAGTACGAGCGCGCGGTCGACCTGCTCGTCGACTACGCGCAGGCGCGGCCGGCTTCCGCCTGACGCCGCCCCCGCGTCGGCGCGAAGCCGACATCGCGCGACATCGTTGCAATCCGCGTTGCCGCGAGCGACGAGCGTCCGCGGCCGGGATCGCGCAAGTCCTTGATTCGCAGACGGGGCGCGCTGGCACGCCGTTCGCAAAGTCCGGATACCGCGCCGCTCGGGCGCGCCACCACGAACGAAGGAGACACGGATGAACCGAATCCTCGCCCTGATCGCGATCGGCGCGCTCGCCCTGGTCGCGGGCTGCAACACCGTCGAAGGCGCCGGCAAGGACATCAAGGCCGGCGGCAATGCGATCGAGCACGCGGCGGACAACGCGAAGCCGAAGTAGCGATCGCGCGCACGAACGCGGGGCGCGCCGCGAGCCGGCGCGCCCCGCTCGCGTCCCATGACGACCGAACGGCGAAGCGAGCGCGCCGAGGCGAGCGTTGCGCGCTGGCGGGCGCGGGACGCGGCCGTCGTCACGCTCGCGGTCCTCGCCCTGATCGCGGCGGCCCGGATCGCCGGTGCACTGCTCGTGCCGGTCGTGCTCGGAATCCTGCTGTCGTACGCGCTGCGGCCGCTCGTGTCGCGCCTCGAGCGCGTCCGCGTTCCGCGGGCGCTCGGCGCGCTCGTCGTGATGTCGGCGCTCGTCGCGGGGCTGGGCGCGGCGGCCTGGGCGATGGCCGACGACCTGTCCGCGGCGGTCGCCGAGCTGCCCGCCGGCGCGCGCAAGCTCCGTGCGATCGTGCACCAGTGGCAGCGGAACGGGCCGGGGCCGATCACGCACATGAAGGAGGCGGCAAGCGAGCTCGGCAAGACGGCCGCGGAAGTCGCGGGGCAGGAGACGACGAACGCGCCGCCCCCCGCGCAGGCCGGACCGACGCTCGAGTCTCGGCTGGGCGAGAACGCGGCGGCGGTGCTCGCGGTCGCGGGCCAGCTCGCTGGCGCGGGACTGCTCGCGACGATCCTGCTCGCGTCGGGCGACGCGCACCGGCGCAGGCTCGTGCGCATCGCGGGGCCGTCGCTCGCGCGACGCCGGATCACGATCGAGATCCTCGACGAGATCGACGTCCAGGTTCAGCGGCAGCTGCTCATCCTCGGCGGGGCCAACCTGCTGATCGCGCTGTGCGCATGGCCGGCGTTCGCGGCGCTCGGGCTCGACCGCGCGCCGATGTGGGCGGCGCTCGTCGGCCTCCTGCACTTCATCCCGTACGCGGGCACGCCGATCGCGACGCTGGTCGTCGGCATCGTCGCGCTGCTGCAGTTCGACAGCGTCGCGACCGCGCTCGGCTTCGCGGGCGTGACCGCGGCGATCGCGATCGCGCTCGGCTTCGGGCTCGTCACCTGGCTGCAGGGCCGCGCCGTCAGCATGAACGCGGCCGCGACCTTCGTCGCGCTGCTCTTCTTCGGCTGGCTGTGGGGCGCGTGGGGCCTCGTGCTCGGCGGGCCGCTGCTCGCCGCGTTCAAGGTCGTCGCCGACCGCATCGCGGCGCTCGCGCCCATGGGCGAGCTCCTCGGGCGCTGACGCGCGGGACGGTCGCCGACGCCGCTGTCGGCGACGCGGCGTCGGACGCGCCGATCTTGCACGGCCGGCGTGCAACGCGTCCCGCCGCGCTCGCGGTGCCGGCGCGCAACACGCTGATTTCGCGACGAACGCGGCGTGGCACGGCGGTTGCGGATCTCCGGTCACGTCCGGCCGCCGCGCCGGCACCCACGATCGAGGAGCCACGGATGAACTGGGATCGCGTCGAAGGCGACTGGAAGCAGCTGAAGGGCAAGGCGAAGGAGCAGTGGGGACGGCTCACCGACGACGACCTCGACGTCGTCGCGGGCAAGCGCGACCAGCTCGCCGGCAAGATCCAGGCGAGCTACGGGCTGACGAAGGACGAGGCGAACGCCGAGATCGACCGGTGGGTGAAGCGCTGGCGCGACGACGCCGGAACGAACTGAGGAAGGAGGGCCCATGGACATGCACGAAAACCATCGAGCGCCAGGCCGCGTGTTGCCGGCGCTCCTCGCGTGCGCCGGCCTCGCCTGCGCCGGCACGGCGTCCGCGACGGACGCGCCGATCCCGAGGGCGCAGTTCGACGCCGCGAAGACGCGCATCGAGCGGACCTACGCGAGCGAGCGCGAGGCCTGCAGGTCGATGAGCGGCAACACGAAGGACATCTGCGAGGTGTCCGCGAAGGGCCATCGCGACGTCGCGAACGCGGAGAACGTGGCGGCGCTCCGGAACACCGCGAAGGCGAGGTACGACGCCCGGATCGCGCGCGCCGAGGCGAACTACGCGCTCGCGAAGGAGAAATGCGACGACCTGGCCGGCAACGCGAAGGACGTCTGCGTGAAGGAGGCGAAGGCGGGCGAGACGAAGGCGAAGGCCGACGCCAACGTCGACCGCGTCGCCTCGGATTCGACCCGCGAGGCGAGCCGCAAGGTCGCGGATGCGAAGGAGGAGGCGCGCGAAGACAAGCTCGCCGCCGACTACAAGGTGGCGATCGAGAGGTGCGACGCGCTCGCGGGCGACGCGAAATCGCACTGCGTGGCCGAAGCGAAGGCCCGCTTCGGACGCAGCTAGCGCAGGCGCCGAGGAGCAGCACCGCGCCGGGCGTCCGGGACGCCGCCCGGCGGGGCACGAAGGCGCGGCCGGTTCGCCGGTCGCGCCTTCACTTTCCGGCTCGACGTGACGGCCCGAAGATCGCGCTGCGTCCCGGCCAGGCAGCGATGCCCGGTGGGTCGGGCTTCGGCCCGGCGCCTTCCTCAGGCCGCGACGAGCGGGAGATGCACCTCGATCGTCGTGCCCGCGCCTGGCGACCCTTCGATGCGGAACTCGCCGTTGAGCGCGCGCACGCGCTGCCGGATGCCGGCGATCCCGTGCGACAGGCGGCTCGCGGGCGCGCTGGGCGGCAGCCCGATCCCGTCGTCGCGGAAGTGCAGCGCGATGCGGCCCGCGGAGCGAACGAGGTCGACGGTCACGCGCTTCGCCTTCGCGTACTTGACGACGTTGGTCATCGCTTCCTGCACGATGCGGTAGATGGCGATCGACACCTCTGGCGGCAGCGGGCCGTCGCCCTCGTCGAGGTTGAGCGTGCACTGCAGGCCCGCGCGCTCGCAGGCGCCCTTGACCAGCCAGTCGAGCGCCGCGGCGAGGCCCAGGTTGTCGAGCAGCGTCGGCCGCAGGTCCTCGATGATCCGCCGCTTGACGGTGATGCCTTCGTCGAGCGACTTGATCGCCCGGGCCAGCCTCGTGGCCGCTTCGGGGCTCGCCTCGCCGACGCGCTTCGCCGCGGACGCGATGTCCATCTTCGCGCTCACGAGGATCCCGCCCATCTCGTCGTGCAGGTCGCGCGCGATGCGGGCCTTCTCGTCCTCGCGCACCGACTGCAGGTAGTTCGAGAGCTCCGAGAGCTCCGCGGTGCGCTCCTCGACGACGCCCTCGAGGCGCGCCTGCTCGTCGGCGCGCCGTGCGAGCTCCGCGTCGCGGCGGCGCTGCTCGCGCCGCACCAGCATCCAGACGGCCAGCAGGAGCAGGACCGTGAAAGCGGTCATGATCTGCAGCCCGACGCGAAGCAGCTCGAGGTCGCGCGACCATCGCGCGGTCCCCTCGGTCCACACGTCGCGCTGCTGCTTCGACATGAGCGCGACCTGCGCGCGGATCTCGTCCATCGTCCGGGCGCCCAGGCCGGTGTTGATGAGGTCGAACGCGGCGTCCTTGCCGCTGCGCTCGTAGAGGGCGAGCGTCGCCTCGATCTCGGAGACCTTGCGCCCCACCAGGTTGTTGAGGCGCGCGGCCGACTGGCGCAGGTCCGGCGTGCCGATCACGATGACGAGCTCGCGCAGGCGGTCGTAGGTCTTCTCGAGCTGGGGGAGCGCGTCGCGGTACGGCTTCAGGTACTCGTCGTTGCCGGTGAGCAGGAAGCCGCGCTGCCCGGTCTCGGCGCCGACGATCAGCCCCTGCATCTCGTTGATCGTCGCCTGCAGCTCGAGCGAGGTGGCGACGCGCTGGGTCGCGCTCTCGAGGCGCTGGTAGCCCAGCTCGGCGAACAGCAGGAGCACGAGCGCGGCGACGATGCCGAGCACGATCGGGACGACGATCAGCGCCGGCGTTCGACGCCCGCGAATGGCGGCCATGAGCGCGACTATACCGCGCGCGTCCGCGCGCCCGGCCGGCGGGACGGAGCTCGCGCGCGCGCCGGCGCCGCCGGGCGCCGCCTCGGCGAGTCGGTCGAGCGCGGCAGCGCTCTTGGTCGCGTCCCCCACGCGCCCTCGGATGCGGCTCAGCGCGCGTCCGCCGCCGTGGCGGGCGGACCGGCGAGCCTGCCGCCTTCGCCTTCCCAGATCTTCAGCCGGAGGCGGAGCTCGCGCGCCGCGGCACGACGGCCCCGGCGGCTTCCGCCGGCCCACGCGATGCCCATCGCCGCGACGGCGGCGAACGCCGCCGCGCACGCGGCGGCCAGGGCGAAGGTCCGGCTCATTCCGTCGATCCTCGAGCGCGGCCGGCTCAACCGCCGGCGCCGCCGCCCCTTTCGAACGCGGGACTCGAATGGTTGTTCGCCTGTCCCGCGAGCGGCATCTGTGCGGCCTCCTTCTCGCGCGTCAGCGTCCCCCCCGGCGCATTGGCGGACGTGTCGCGCGCCGTCGCCGGCGCGACGGCGACGGTCTGCGGGTCGCCCGCGTGCGTCGCGGGCTTCGTCGCGTCGACCGGCGTGCCGGCGAGTGAGGGCGCCGGCGGGGCGGATGCCGAATCCGGCGCGTGGATCTCGATCGGGTGATCGCATCCGGCGGCGAACGCCGCGAGGACGATCAGCAACGGAAGGGCTCGATTCATCTTCGCACCTCGTGCGCGAACGGCGCGCATCGACGATGCGATGACGTTAGCGCCGAGGCGCCGCGACGGCGGTCGGCGGCCCGGCGATGTTGATGTAGGACGTCGCCGACCGGCGACGCGGAGATTGCAGCCGCGTGTCCCGCGTTCGCGCAACCCGACCGTGGACGCTCCGGGGCATGCGCATGCAACCCGCTGAACCGGCGCGAATTCCGGGACAGGACATCGCTGGCATGGCCGCTGCAACGACTGTGGCGTCGCCGGGACCGCCGGCGTTACACGAGCCCGGGAGGCAGCATGCTTCACTACGCCGTCGTGTTCCTCGTCATCGCGATCGTCGCGGCCGTCCTCGGTTTCGGCGGCATTGCCGCCGGCGCCGCCGAGATCGCGAAGATCCTGTTCTTCGTCTTCATCGTGATCGCGGTCGTGACGTTCGTCATCGGGCTCCTGCGACGACCATGACGTCGCGCGCGCGCTCCACGCCATCCCAAGCCAGGAGAACGTCCATGCCGTCCCGAATCGCGCAGATCCGCCGCGTGCCCGCGGCGAGCGCCGACAAGCCGTTCCTGTCCGACGTCGCGGCGCTGCGCAAGCGCGCGCGGCGCGCGATCGACGAGGGCGCCGTCACGCCCGGCTACCAGGCGGACCGGGTCGCGGTGTGCCGCGTCCTCAACGAGGCGCTCGCGACCGAGATCGTCTGCGTGCTTCGATACAAGCGGCACTATTTCATGGCGCAGGGCCTCGCGTCGGACCCGGTCAAGGCCGAGTTCCTCGAGCACGCGAACGCCGAGCAGGCGCACGCCGACCGGATCGCCGAGCGGATCGTGCAGCTGGGCGGCGAGCCCGATCTCGACCCGGCGGTGCTCGCCGGGCGCAGCCATTCGGAGTACGTCGAGGGCAAGGACCTCGTATCGATGATCCGCGAGGACCTCGTCGCCGAGCGCGTCGCGATCGAGAGCTACCGCGAGATCGTCGCGTGGCTCGCCGCCGCCGACCCGACGACGCGGCGCATGATGGAGGAGCTCCTCGCCGACGAAGAGGAGCACGCCGACGACCTGTCGTCGCTCCTGCGCGGCCTGTAGCGGCCCGCGCGGGTCGTGCCCGCGGGTCGGCCCTCCGGCCGACGCCTTCGATGCTACTGCCCGGTCTGCTTCGCGCGGATCAGCCTGTCGACGTCGAATCCGAGCGCGCGGGCCTTCGCGACGAGGCGCTCGTAGATCGCGGTCTCGAGCTCCGGCTTGCGCGACAGGATCCACATCGCGTCGCGCGCGGGCACCCCGATCAGCGCGTGGCTGTAGTCGGGCGCGAGGTCGAGGATCCAGTAGTCCGACCACGCGAACGGCCACCACGCGAGCGCGAGCGGCAGGAAGCGGATCTCCATCTTCGCGTTCGACGACGTGTCCTGGATGCGCGCGATGCCGACGTCCGTCTCCTCGGTGCCGTCCGCGCGGCGGCAGCGCGTCTCGACGTCGTACGAGCGCATGCCCCGCCGCGTGAACGTCGTCGTCACGTCGGCCACGCAGCGCGCCTCCATTCTGTACGGCAGACGCGCGATCTCGTGCCAGGTGCCGGCGTAGCGTACGGCGTCGACCGAGGCGACGGTCGGCAGCTCCTGGGCGCAGGCCGGCGCGGCGAGCGCCGCGACGATCGCGGCCGAGGCGAATGCGCGGGCGAGGCTGGCCGTCGGGGCGGTCGGGGGGCGGCGATGGCCGGTCACGTGGCGATCCTTCGATCCTTGAATCGGAGGGGCGTCGTCCCCATTTCCGCAGCGTGGGCATCGACGGGCGCCCAAGGGCGCTTCGTCCACGATGCTACAATGAATTTCTCGGCGCTGCGGCATCCCACGGGGTGCCGCCGACGCCCGACCGATTTCCGGGGGTGACCTGGTCTCGACGGGGGCATCGAAGCAGCGCGGGGCATGCCGAGGCGTTCGTCCTCGTTAAAAACGGGCAATCGCAAACTTAACTGCGAACGACGAAACGTACGCTCTGGCGGCTTAACCCCGCCGGACCTCGCTCCGGGCAGCGTCCGGCCCGGGCGGTGAGCGGGTAACCGCGAGCCGCGGCGAGGACATTCAGGACGATCGCGTCCGGCCGGGCCGCTTGGTCGAGACGCTAAATCAAGGCGGCTGGTTCCCTTGCAGCCTGCCGGCCGGCGGCAGGGGGACGAGATCCAGTCGACCCGGCTAAGCATGTAGTCCCGACTGCGTAGGGTCTTCGGACGGCGGTTCGATTCCGCCCACCTCCACCAGTACCACCAGCGACGGCGCCCTCGAGGCGCCGTTTTTCATTCTGGCGCCGAGTCCGCATAGGGGCGGTGACGTCTAGCGCTGTCCGCCTGAATCCGACCCCCTTGCTGGTAACGATGATGGTAATGATAAGATCGAACCCGGTCGCCCGATGGTAACGACGGAATGGCTCGGCACCTCCTCGATGCGAAGAAGGTCGAACGCGCGAAGCCGCGGGCGACGCCCTATCGCCTAGCCGACGGCGAAGGCCTGCATCTGTACGTCGCGCCCAGCGGCGTGAAGTCCTGGCAATACCGCTATCGCCTGGCTGGCAAGCAGCAGACCCTTACCCTTGGCAAGTACCCCACTGTGACGCTCGCTTCGGCGCGCGCCCAGGCCGATGAGGCGCGAGCGAAGGCGGCGACGGGGGAGCAGCTCACGCAGGTCAAGCGTCTGCGTAAAGCCGAGCGATCGGCCGATGCCTCCGCGACTTTCGAGGCGGTGGCGGCGAAGTGGGTCAGGCGGGAAGCCCGCCGTAATGAGTGGACCGATGACTACGTGCGCGAGGTCGAGTCCAGCCTGGCGAACCATCTATCGGCGTTGAACCCGCTCCCGATCATCGAGATCTCCGCGAAGATCGCAGCTCCGCATCTGAACAAATGTGAACATTCGGCGCCGGACATGGCCAAGAAGGTCCGGCAACGTCTGCGCGCGGTCATGGACTACGCGGTCGAGGAAGGATTGATCGCCTCCAACCCGATCCCGGCGCCCCGCCGGCGTCGGCGAACCAACGAGCGCAAACACCTTGCTGCGGAAGTCAGCCGAGAGGTGGTGGGCGAGATCCTCCGGGCTGCCGGCAAAGCAGAAATCGGACGGGGCGTTAGGCGCGCGCACCTTCTGCTGGTCTTCACCGCTCAACGGATAAGCGAGGTTGTCGGGGCCCGGTGGGAGGAGCTCGACCTGAAAGCGAGTGTTTGGACGATCCCGCGCGATCGCATGAAGCGCAAGGATCGAGACCGCGGCCCTCACGTCGTGCCGCTGCCGCCGCGTCTCAGTATCTTGCTGAGGCAGTGGAAGGACGAGGACGGCGCCGACGCCGACTACGTCTGCCCGTCACGGACCGGCGAGCCGATCACTCGAGAGGCTGTCGAGAAGTTCTACCGACGGGGCCTCGGCCTGTCGGGCCGCCATTCCCCTCATTCGTGGCGGACCGTCCTGTCGACCTGGGCTAACGACGCCGGCAGGGAGTGGGACGTGGTGGAGGCGCAACTCGACCACGAGGTTGGCTCGAAGGTAAAGGTTGCCTACGACCGTGGTAAGCGTCTCGAAAGACGCGCAGAGCTCATGGCTTGGTACGAGGATGCCGTCTACGCTGCCCGAGATGGCGCGGCCGTGGTGCCGCTGTTTACGCGTCAACCATCCCAGTAGGTTCTGCTTCGCGGCAGGGTTCGCAGCATCGCTTTGGTGGTGCGAACCTGGAGTGCGAACCACAGGGGAGAGCTGAGTGGATTGGTACGCAATACACGCTCTGGGATGCGTACCAACGTGCGTACCTGCGTGCCAGGCAAGGCCGCCGACGGCCAAGTGGCGGCTAGCTCCACAGATAATCGAGTAGTTCCTCCAGCGTTTCTTCAGCCTCTACGGTTGATATCTCCGGCGGAGCCTTGTCGCTGTAGCTGGGGTCCCACTGTTCCGACTCGTGCGCGATGAGCGAGGTCGACAGCAAGCTGGCCGCCTTGTCGGTGCCCCCACTAAGGCTACGAAGCAATCGACGCTTCGCGGCGACAGAGTGTTCCTTTGGCCTCCTCGGGAACTCGAAGAGCGCCGCGCACCACCGGAAGCCGGACGAGAAGATCAGGTTGTCGTTTCGGCGAATGATCTTGTACGAATCGAGTAGGCACTCGCGCGCCTCCTCGGCGGTGTGCTCGAAGACGGCCCGCGCGGCCCCCATCCTCTCGAACCAGAGCAAAGTTTCGTCCCCATACATGACAGAACTGGCTTCGATGTTGGTGCAAGTCCTGTAGAGCATGAAGACGTATTCGGGAGGCTGTGAAGCTGCTCGGGCCGAAGAATTCTCCATGAGCCTTTCTCCATTGGATGGAGCCCCGTTTAGCTTCCTGTTTAGCGTCGCGGCAAGTGGGGCTAAATCACGACGTGCGGCGAGTCCGATTGTTCGCGACCTCGCAATAGGTGTCAACGAATCTGAGGTTTTTTCAGGGTGGTCCGTCTTTGGGGGATTCACGCCCTCGTCCGACTACGTCCTGGAACGTACACTCGGGGGGCCCTGAATGCACAGGAGCCCTGCATGCCCGCTGCCTCCAAGTACTTCAAGTTCATCGATCCAACGCTGCCCGGGAAGGGGCTTGCGAGACAGCCTGGACTCTCCCGCCTCGTATCCGAAGCCGCAATCGGATACGTATTCGAAGAATTTCCCAGCAGGGACGCCGACGTGGAGCGTCGGCTGCGAGAGTCCAACGTCGTCCACTTCGACGAAGGTGTCGATGCCGTACGGGAACTCTTGACCCAGAGCGGACGCATCGTCCCCAAACGTGGTGGCAGTGTGCTCGACGCTCCCGGTGTTGGCGCGACCTTGGTCGACGTCTTTTGCGACAGATTTATCGCCAAAAAGACTTCCT
>JBGAHH010000035.1:0-38566 GCA_044226265.1 Casimicrobiaceae bacterium
TTGCGGGCCTCGATGTCGGCGGGCGTGAGCTCGCGCGGCGGCGTGTCGGCGTGCTTGCCGTTGCGGCCCTTCTTCCCGCCGCCCTCGACGAGCTTCGTCGCGAGCTTCGCGGCCATCTCGCCGGCGGCCTTGGCCGCGGCCTTGTGGTCGACCTTGACCGGCGCGCCCTTGATCGGCGCGGCCGGCGCCTGCACGCCGGGCTTGCCGCCGGGCATCGCCTTCGCGGGGAGCGCGGGCGCCTTGCCGACGAGCGTGAGCTTCGCGGGCGACGCCGGCTTCGCGGGCGGCGCGAGCGGCTTGCCGTGCGCCTTGGCGACGGCCGCGGCGAGCGGCTTCTTCGCCGGCGGCTTCGCGGCCGGCTTCGGCGCGGCCTTCTTCGCGACCGGCTTCTTCGGCGCGGGCTTCTTCGCCGCGTGCTTCTTCGCGACCGGCTTGTGCGACGGCTTCTTGTGCGCGACAGGCTTCTTCGCCTTCGCGGCGGTCTTGCTCTTGGCGGTCGACTTGCGGACGGGCTTCTTGGCCATGGGCTTCCTGATCGTGGCGATCGTCACTGCGCCGGGGCTGGACCGGGGCGGCGGGGCGCCGGTCGTCGAACTTGGGGGCGGCGCGGGAAAACTTCAAATTTTATCATGGGCTTCGGGCGTTTCGCATCGGTCGAAGGCGTCTTGTGGACCACGACCCGCCGAGCGGCGGATTTCCGCGCTTTCGCGGCGAATTTCGGGGGAAACGAGCGTCCAGAGTGTCAGAATCGAAAAGTCGACCGTCAGCAATGGCGAAAATCCCGGCTCGACGGGCCCGATGCCTCGAATTTCCCGGTTTCACGGGACGAAAACCGGCCTTGGGGTCGGAAATTTCCGGGATTCCGGGCATTTTCTTCGGACTTTGGCCGGGCATCACGAGACCGGGCCCTTCGGTGGCAGGCGACCCGCGCCCATCCGGTGCCGCAGGACCTCGCGCTGCTCGGGCGTCAGCTGGTCGAGCGGCGTGGCGAGGAGGGCGGCGATGCGCCGCTGCTCCTCCTGCACGCGCCAGCGCTCGACGCCCTCGCGGAGGTGGACGGCGGCCTGCTCGGGCGTGATGTCGTGGTCCTCGGCGGCCGCGAGCGCGGCCGCGAGGGTGCCTTCGTGCTCGGTGCCGACGAACGCCTGGATCAGCCCCGGCGTGGAGAGGTCGCCCGGCGTGCCCGCGCAGTGCTCGAGGACCGCGGAGAGCGCCGCGGCGTCCGGCGAGTTCTCGCCGGTCGAGGGGACGTCGATGTCGCGCACGATCGAGGGTTGGAGCAGCACCGCCTGCAGAAGTTGCCGCGCGAGCGACGGCGCGCGGCGCACCGGGATTCGCGAGCCGGCGCGCGGGCGGAACGCGGGATCGCCGCGACGATCGTCGTCGGCCGCGCGTCCGGGCGCCGCGTCGGTCGCCCGCGGGCGGACCGGCGCCTGCACGATCGGCGCGATCTGCGCCTCGGAGAGGCCCGCGATCTCCGCGATGCGGCGCGTGATGAGCGCGGCGAGCACCGGCGCGGCGATCTGGCTCACCAGCGGGCGCGCAGCGGCGACGAGCGCCGCGCGGCCCTCGTCGGACGTCGGCGGATGCCGCGCCGAGAGCTCGGCGATCAGGAAATCGGACAGCGGCATCGCGTCCTCGAGCGCCTCCTCGAACGCGGCGCGGCCGCGACGGCGCACGTAGTCGTCCGGATCCTCGCCGTCCGGCAGGAACAGGAAGCGCGCGTTCTTGCCGTCCGCGAGCACCGGCAGCGTGTTCTCGAGCGCGCGCCACGCGGCCTTGCGCCCGGCGGCGTCGCCGTCGAAGCAGAACACGACGCTGTCGACGAGGCGGAACAGCTTCTGCGCGTGCGCCGGCGTCGTGGACGTGCCGAGCGTCGCGACCGCGTACTCGACGCCGTGCTGCGCGAGCGCGACGACGTCCATGTAGCCCTCGACGACGACGACGCGCTCGTGGTCGGGGATCGCGTTCCGCGCGAGCCAGAGGCCGTAGAGCTCGCGGCCCTTGCTGAACAGCGGCGTCTCCGGCGAGTTCAGGTACTTGGGCTCGCCCTTGTCGAGCACGCGGCCGCCGAAGCCGACGATGCGGCCGCGGCCGTCGTGGATCGGGAACATGATGCGATCGCGGAAGCGGTCGTAACGCTTGCCGCCGTCGCCCTTGACGACGAGCCCCGCGGTCTCGAGGCCGGCGTCCTGGTAGTCGGGGAACGCGCGCTCGAGCGCGGTCCACTCGTCGGGCGCGTAGCCGATCTCGAAATGGGCGGCGATCGCGCCGGTGAGGCCGCGCGACTTCAGGTACTCGATCGCGCGCGGAGCGTCCTTGAGTCGGGCGCGGTAGTACTTCGCGGCGGTCGCGAGTCGCTCGGTCAGGTCGTCGAGCGCGCGGCGCTCCTCGCGCTCGCCCGGGCGCTCGACGCGCGGCACCTCGAGGCCCGCGTCGCGCGCGAGGTCCTCGACCGCGTCGGGGAACGACTTGCCCGCATGCTCCATCAGGAAGCCGATCGCGGTGCCGTGCGCGCCGCAGCCGAAGCAGTGGTAGAACTGCTTGGTCGGCGACACGGTGAACGAGGGCGTCTTCTCGCTGTGGAACGGGCAGCAGGCCTGGTAGTTCGAGCCGGCCTTCTTCAGCGGGACGTAGCGGTCGATGACCTCGACGATGTCCACCCGCGCCAGCAGCGTCTGGATGAAGTCGTTCGGGATCATGGAAGGGGGTCAGGGACGAAATTCGCCGGAACGGGTCGGCACAGTCACCGGAATCGACGGAAATTCGTCTCCGACCCCACGAGACGCCGCGCGCGGCCGGCTGGGAGGCCGGCCGCGCGGACGAATCACACGGCAGGGAACGAACCCATTATAGGCAGGGGGTTTCGTTCCGCCAGTCCCGCAAGGAGCACGCCAGCATGCCGCTCCGTCCGTCGGAACCACGGGCGGTCGCGGGTCGGGCTTCAACCCGGAGCGATCAGGCGAGCCTGGCCTTCACCTTGGCCGATACGGCGGCGAGGTCGGCCTTCCCGGCCAGCTTCGGCTTGACGATCGCCATGACCTTGCCGATGCCGGCGGGGCCCGCGGCGCCGGTCGCGGCGATCGCCTCGGCGATCATCGCGTCGATCTCGGCGTCGCTGGCCTGGGCGGGCAGGTAGCCCTGCAGGACCGCGATCTCCGCGCGCTCGGCGGCGGCGAGGTCCTCGCGCTTGCCCGCCTCGAACTGCGCGATCGAGTCCTTGCGCTGCTTGATCATCTTGTCGACGACCGACAGCACGTCCGCGTCGGTCATCTCCCTGCGCTCGTCGACCTCGCGCTGCTTGATGGCGGCGAGCAGGAGGCGGATCGTCGACAGGCGCGCGGCGGCCTTCGCGCGCATCGCGTCCTTCATGTCGTCCTGGATGCGGGTCTTCAGCGTCATGGGGGTTCCTGGGTGCGGCGACAGGCGGGGAAACCCGTCCCCGGAAAGCAAAAGGGGCGAATCGCTTCGCCCCTTCCACGTGGTGCCGGACAGCGGCCCGATCAATACATCTTGGGCGGCAGCTGCTGGCTGCGGATCCGCTTGTAGTGGCGCTTCACCGCGGCGGCCTTCTTGCGCTTGCGCTCGGAGGTCGGCTTCTCGTAGAACTCGCGGGCGCGGAGCTCGGTCAGGAGGCCCGTCTTCTCGATCGTGCGCTTGAAGCGGCGCAGGGCGGCCTCGAACGGCTCGTTTTCGCGGACTCGGACGCTTGGCATGGGGACGTTCGACCTTACCTTTCGAATCAGGGGCTTGGCGCGGGTTCGGGCCGGGTTCCGGCAGCGACCGCAGGTAATCGATAAGTATAGCCGAGACCCGGCCGGCCGGCAAGGCCTGCTATTGTCCGGGGCTTGGCGCCGGCCGGCGGCGTGACGCGGCCCCCTCGCGGCTGCCGGCGGCGGCCATCCGCGCATTCCCGATCCCCGATCCCCGGTTCCCGACCTTGCGCGTCCTCGGCATCGAAACCTCCTGCGACGAGACCGGCGTGGCCGTCTACGACACCACGGCGGGCCTGCTCGCGCACCGGCTGCACTCGCAGGTCGACCTGCACGCGCGCTACGGCGGCGTCGTGCCGGAGCTCGCTTCGCGCGACCACGTGCGGCGCCTCGTGCCGCTGATCGAGGAGGTCGCGGCCGAGTCGGGCACGGCGCTCGCGGAGCTCGACGGCATCGCGTACACCGAAGGCCCCGGCCTCGCGGGCGCGCTGCTCGTCGGGGCGAGCGTCGCCAACGCGCTCGGCCTCGCGCTGGGCAAGCCGGTCGTCGGCATCCACCATCTCGAGGGCCACCTGCTGTCGCCGCTGCTGGCGGAACCGCGTCCCGCGTTCCCGTTCGTCGCGCTGCTCGTGTCGGGCGGCCACACGCAGCTCTACGAGGTCGCCGGCGTCGGGCGCTACCGGCTGATCGGCGACACGCTCGACGACGCGGCGGGCGAGGCGTTCGACAAGACCGCGACGCTGCTCGGCCTCCCGTATCCGGGCGGCCCTGCGCTCGCGAAGCTCGCCGAGTCGGGGCGCGACGGAGCGGTGTCGCTGCCCCGGCCGATGATCGACTCCGGCGATCTCGCGATGAGCTTCTCGGGCCTCAAGACGGCGGTGATGACCCTCGTGCGACGGCGCGCGGCGGAAGGCACGCTCGACGCGAAGACGAAGGCGGACGTCGCCGCCGAGTTCCAGCACGCGGTCGTCGACGTGCTGGCCGCGAAGTCGCTCGCGGCGCTCGACGCGACCGGCGCGACGCGGCTCGTCGTCGCGGGCGGCGTCGGCGCGAATCGCGAGCTCCGCGCGCGGCTCGACCGCGAGGTCGCGAGGCGCGGCTCGCGCGTCTACTTCCCCGACCTCGCGTATTGCACCGACAACGGCGCGATGATCGCGCTCGCCGGCGCGATGCGGCTCGCGGCGGCGAAGGCGGGCGACGGCGCGTTCTCGGTGCGGCCGCGCTGGGCGCTGGAGACCCTGGCGGCGGCCTGACGCTTTCTGTGGGTCGGGCTTCAGCCCGAAGCTCCTGGCCCGCGCTTCAGAACGACGAATGGGCGAGGGGTGTCGGCCTGAAGGCCGAACTACCGGCGAGGCCGTGCGGACCGCGTGGCCTCACCGCCCGATCGACCGCTCGCTGCCGGACATCAGCTGCTGGATGTTGGCCTTGTGGCGCCAGAACAGGATCAGCGCGATCGGCACCATCGACCACGACACGAGCGTGTTGCCGACGACGTAGAACATGCCGAGCGGCATCAGCACGGCCGCGGTGAGGGCCGCGAGCGAGCTGATCTTGAATCCGAACGCCATGACGAGCCAGACGAGCGTGAGGGCGAGGCCGAGCGGCCAGTGCAGCGCGAACACGATGCCTGCGCCCGTCGCGACGCCCTTGCCGCCCTTGAAGCCGTGGAACACCGGCCAGCAATGGCCGACGAACACCGCGATCGCGGCAGCGGCCACCGTCCAGTCGGCGGCCCCGACGAGCGGCGCCGCCTTCGCCGCCGCGAACACCGCGACGAATCCCTTCGCGCCGTCGCCGACCATCGTCCAGAGTGCCGCCGCCTTGTTGCCGGTGCGCAGCACGTTGGTCGCCCCCGGGTTGCCGGAACCGTAGTCGTGAGGATCGGGCAGGCCGTAGGCCTTGCTCACGACGACCGCGAACGAGATCGACCCGATCAGGTAGGCTGCGACGACGATGAGGAGGCCAGCGAGCATGGGGGGACGCCGGGGGTCGATCCCTCGCGCAGGGTTGCTAAGATTGTAAGCCCTGCGACGCCCGTATCCTCTTCGCCGATCGTGACACTTCCGTGACAGCGCCATCCAGCACGATCTTCATCCACGACATGCGCGTGTCGACGCGCATCGGCGTGTATTCCTGGGAGGCGCACCTCGACCAGGTGGTGCGCCTCGACCTCGACATCGGCGCCCCGTCGGGGAAGCCCTTCGAATCGGGGAAGTTCGAGGACGCGCTCGACTACGCCGCGGTCGCCGCGCGGATCCGCGCCTACGCGGAAGCGCACGAGCACCCGCTGCTCGAGCGCTTCGCGCAGGGCATCGCCGACATCGTCCGCCACGAGTACGGCGCACCCTGGGTGCGCGTGCGCGTCGCGAAGCTCGGCGCGCTGCCGGGCGTCCGGGAGATCGGCGTCGAGATCGTCAGGTGACGCCCCCCCGAAGCGGCCTGCGGCCGCCTCCCCCCGAGGGGGCACGCCGCGCCCTAGGGGCGGCCCGTCGGGCGCGGCAGCTTCGGCGCGCGTTGTCGATCACCGATCCTGCGCGAGGAGCGCGGCGTTGCCGCCCGCGGCGGCGGTGTTGACCGTGAGCGTTCGCTCGACGGCGAAGCGCGCGAGATAGTGCGGGCCGCCGGCCTTCGGACCGGTGCCGGACAGGCCCTCGCCGCCGAAGGGCTGCACGCCGACGACCGCGCCGACCATGTTGCGGTTCACGTAGAGGTTGCCGACGCGGGCCCGCGACGCGATGCGGTGGATCGTCGCGTCGATGCGGCTGTGCACGCCCATCGTGAGGCCGTAGCCGCTTGCGTTGATCGCATCGACGAGCGCGTCGAGACCGGCCGCGTCCCATTCGACGACGTGCAGCACCGGCCCGAAGACCTCCTTCGCCAGCCGGTCGAGCCGGTCGAGCGCGACGAGCGTCGGCGCGACGAACGATCCTTTCGCCGCCGAGGCGCCGAGCGGCGTGCGATGGTGCACGAAGCCGAGCGCGCGCATCGCGTCGACGTGCTTCTCGAGCGTCGCTCGCGCCTCGTCGTCAATCACCGGGCCGACGTCGGTCGAGAGCCTCGCCGGGTCGCCGACCACGATCTCGTCCATCGCGCCTTCCAGCAGCGAGACGACGCGCGGCGCGATGTCGCGCTGCACGCAGAGCACGCGCAGCGCCGAGCAGCGCTGGCCCGCGCTGTCGAACGCCGACACGATCGCGTCGGCGACGACCTGCTCGGGCAGCGCCGAGCTGTCGGCGATCATCGCGTTGAGGCCACCGGTCTCCGCGATCAGCGGAACGATCGGCACGCGCGAGGCGAGCGTGCGAGCCAGGATCGACGCGACCTCGGTCGAGCCGGTGAACGCGACGCCCGCGACGCGGGGGTCCGCGACCAGCGCGGCGCCGACGACCTCGCCGGGGCCCGGGAGCAGCGCGACGACGTCGGCCGGGAGCCCCGCGGCGAGCATCGTCTCGACGGCGAGCGCGGCGGCGAGGGGCGTCTGCTCGGCGGGCTTCGCGGCCACCGTGTTGCCCGCCGCGAGCGCGGCGGCGACCTGGCCGGTGAAGATCGCTAGCGGGAAGTTCCACGGCGAGATGCAGGCGAACACGCCGCGGCCATGCAGCGACAGCGCGTTGGTCTCGCCGGTGGGCGAGGGCAGCGCCGTCGGCTCGCCGAACTGCTCGCGCGCCCGCGCGCCGTAGTAGCGCAGGAAGTCGACCGCCTCGCGCACCTCGGCGATCGCCGCGAGCCTCGTCTTGCCGGCCTCGCGCGTGAGGCGCGCGACGAAGCCGTCGACGTTGGCCTCGAACGCGTCGGCGATCGCGCCGAGGATCGCGGCGCGCTCGCCGCCCCCGCGCGCGTCCCACGCCGGCTGCGCGGCGGAGAGCCCGGCCAGCGCGCGGTCGACGAGGAGGGCGTCGGCGTCGACGACCGTACCGATCGCGCGCGTGCGGTCGGCGGGGTCGCGCGCCTCGCGCTCGATGCCGCCGAACCGCTCGCCGGCGACGATCGGCCCCGCACGCCAGCGCGGCGCATCGGCCGCGGCGATCGCGTCGTCGAAACGCGCCATCGCGGGCTGGTCGGCGATCGCGATGCCCGCGGCGTTCGGCCTGTCGCCGTAGAGGTCGCGCGGCAGCGGCGTCAGCGGATTGCCGGCGAAGCCCTGGCTCGCCGCGGCGTCGACCGGGTCGGCGACGATGTCGTCGATCGACACCGACGGATCCGCGATCCGGTGGACGAACGACGTGTTGGCGCCGTTCTCGAGGAGGCGCCGGACGAGGTAGGGCAGGAGGTCCTCGTGGCTGCCGACCGGCGCATAGACGCGGCACGCGTGGCCGTCCGGCGGCGCGCAGACCTGGGCGTAGAGCGACTCGCCCATGCCGTGCAGGCGCTGGAACTCGAGCTCGCGCGTGCGTCGCTCCGCGGCGCGCGCGGCGACCCACGCCACCGTGTGCGCGTTGTGCGACGCGAACATCGGGTAGACGGCCTCGCCCGCGTCGAGCAGCGCCTTCGCGCAAGCGAGGTAGCTGACGTCGGTGTGCGACTTGCGCGTGAACACCGGATAGTCGGCGAGCCCGAGCATCTGCGAGCGCTTGACCTCGGTGTCCCAGTACGCGCCCTTGACGAGCCGGACCGGGATCCGCGCCCGCGTTTCGCGCGCGAGCGCGACGAGCCAGTCGATCGCCGGCTGCGCGCGCTTCTGGTAGGCCTGCACCGCGAGGCCGAGCCCGTGCCAGCCGGCCAGCGCCGGATCGCGCCGCAGGCGCGCGAACACCTCGAGCGAGAGCTCCAGCCGGTCGGCCTCCTCGGCGTCGACGGTGAAGCCGATGGCCGCGTCGCGCGCGGTCGATGCCAGCGCGGCCAGGACCGGCGGGAGCTCGTCGAGCACGCGGGCGGCCTGCGCGATCTCGAAGCGCGGGTGCAGCGCCGAGAGCTTCACCGAGATCGACGGCTGCACCCAGGGGGGCAGCGATCGGTCGGCCACCGAGTCGCCGATCGCCGCGATGGCCTTCGCGTACGCGTCGGCGTAGCGGCGCGCGTCGGCCGCCGTGTACGCCGCCTCGCCCAGCATGTCGAACGAGTGGCGCGCGTTGTCGTGCGGCGCCTTGCGCGAGCGCTGCAGCGCCTCGTCGATCGTGCGGCCCATCACGAACTCGTCGGCCATCAGCTTCATCGCGCGCCGCAGCGCGACGCGAACGACCGGCTCGCCCAGGCGCGCGACGAGGCGCTCGTAGCCCGCCGCCGGGTCGCGCTCGTCGGCGTCGGCGATGCGCACGAGCCTGCCGGTGAGCATCAGCGCCCAGGTCGAGGCGTTCACGAGCATCGACGAGCCGCCGAGGTGCTTCTCCCAGTCGCCGCGCGAGAGCTTGTCGCGGATCAGGCGGTCGGCGGTCGCGGCGTCGGGGATGCGCAGCAGCGCCTCCGCGATGCACATGAGCAGCACGCCCTCGTGCGTGCCGAGGCCGTACTCGGTCAGGAACTGCTCGATGCCGGCGCTTCCCTTCTGCCGCTCGCGGACGCCCTCGATCCACGCGCGCGCCTTCGCGGCCACGCGGACCTTCGCGACGTCGTCGGTCGCGGCCTGCCGGGCGAGCGCGCGCATCGTGCCGGCCTCGCCGGCGAGGTAGGCCGCGCGGATCGCGGCGCCGTCGGGGGAGGACGGGAGCATCGTCATGGCGCGGGGCTCGTGGCGATGTCGACGATCGCCGGCTTCAGCACGCGGACGATGTCGGCCGGCGAGAGCCCGACCAGGTAGCCCCGGCGGCCCCCGTTGACGTACGCACGCGCGAGCCCGGCGATCGTCGCCTGCATGTAGACCGGCATCGCCCGCCGGGTGCCGAACGGGCTCGTGCCGCCCACCTGGTAGCCGGAATGGCGGTCGGCCACCGCGGGCGCGCAGGGCGAGACGGTCTTCACGCCGAGGTGGCGGGCGAGCGCCTTCGTCGACACCTCGCGGTCGCCGTGCATCAGCACGATCATCGGCTGCCTCCGGTCGTCCTCCATGATCAGCGTCTTGACGACCTCGTGCTCGGGGACGCCGAGCTCGCGAGCCGACACCTCGGTGCCGCCGCGTTCCTCGTAATCGTACGGATGGTCGGTCCACGCGACGCCGTGCTCGCGCAGCACGCGGATCGCGTTGGTGACGGGCAGCTTGTCCTTGCTCATCGACGAGTCAGGGCGCCTTCGCCACGATCGGCACGGACCACGCGTGCGGCCAATGGATGCCGAACGGAAGGTGGGGCTCGGCCGCGACGCGAGCTTTCGCGAAGCCCGCCCGCTCGAACTCGCGCAAGAGCGCGTCGCGCGCGAACAGCCGCATCTCGAGCGTCGTGCCCGGGCCGCCGTGGAAAGCCAGGTCATCGTGCACGGCGGTGCGCCCGTCGATCGTGCGGTTGACGAGGCGGAATCTCCGATCCGCCCGCTCGATCGTCCAGTCGTGCAGGTCCGGGAAGTGCTCGACCGTCGCGGCTTCGAGCGTGAACGGAACCGTCATGACGAACGTGCCGCCGGGCTTGCGCAGCGCGTGCGGGTTTTCTACCGCGCGCGAGACCGGCGGCGCGACGTGCTCGAACACGTCGCTCGCGAGCACGAAGTCGTGGCGGCCGCGAAGCGCCGGATCGATCGCGGTGATGTCGAGCCGCGGCTCGGTGTGGAAGTACGTGTTGCGGTAGTCGAACGCGCGCGCGAGCGGCACGGCATAGCACGCGGCGTCGGACAGCCCGATGCCGACGAGGTCGCGGCGCGGCGCGAGCGCGGGCAGGATCGCGTGCTCGCCGGTGAGCTCGCGCACGACCAGGTCGGCGATCGCCCGGAAGCGGACGGGCGATGGACAGCGTGGGCACGAGGGTGTCTCGCGCTCGAGCCGGGCGAGCGTCGAGCGGGCGTGCGCGCCGCACAGGTTGCAGCGGAACGCGACGATTTGGTCGGCGGCGCCCGACCCCGGCCGGACATCGGCGGTCGCCGCGGCGCGCGGCGCCGGACGAACGCGATGCCACAGGCGCGTGGCGAGCGAGCGGCGAGTCGCGGACGGGGCCATGGGACGCGCATTCTACGTCGCCCGTCCGGCGCGCGGCGCCCGTACCCTGGACATGCGGGCCGGGTCCGGCGCTACCCGCGCGGATGGTGCTGCGCGTGCAGGCGCTTCAGCCGCTCGCGCGCGACGTGCGTGTAGATCGTGGTCGTCGTGATGTCGGCGTGCCCGAGCAGCAGCTGGACGACGCGGAGGTCGGCGCCGTGGTTCAGCAGGTGCGTCGCGAACGCGTGGCGCAGCACGTGCGGCGACAGGGTGGCGCCGTCGATGCCCGCGACGGCGCCGTGACGCTTGATCAGCTGCCAGAACGCCTGGCGAGTGAGCGCGCCCCGGCGGGCGGTCAGGAAGAGCGCGTCCGGCTTCGCGCCGCCGGCGAGCGCCAGGCGCGCATCGGCGAGGTAGCGGCGGATCCACGCGATCGCCTCGTCGCCGAGCGGGACCAGGCGCTCCTTGCTGCCCTTGCCCAGCACGCGCACGACGCCGGCGTCGAGCGAGACCTGGCCGAGCTTGAGGCCGACGAGCTCGGAGACGCGCAGGCCGGTCGCGTAGAGCGTCTCGAGCATCGCGCGATCGCGCAGGCCGAGCGTCGTCGACGGATCGGGCGCCGCGAGCAGCGCCTCGACCTGCGCCTCCGACAGGTTCTTGGGGAGCGTGCGGGGCTTCTTCGGGGCGCGCACGCGCACGGTCGGGTCCTCGCGCACCGCGCCCCGCTCGAGCTCGAGACGGTAGTAGCGGCGAAGCGCGGAGAGCCGGCGCGCGATCGACGTTGCGCGCGCCTTCGCGCGGAACTGGTCGGCGAGCCAGGCCTCGACGTCCGCGCGGTCGGCGGACTCGAGCGTGCGGCGCCGCGCGGCGAGCCACGCCGCCCAGCCGCCGAGGTCGCGCCGGTACGCGGCGAGCGACGCCTGCGCGAGGCCGTCGCGCAGCCAGAGCTGGTCGCAGAACGCGTCGATGCGCGCCGCGACCTGTGGATCGGGCTTCGGCCCGACGGCCCGTTCTTGTGGGTCGGGCTTCGGCCCGACGCTTTTCCGCGCCATCTCAACCGCCGAAGCGATACCCCTCGTGCCCGAGGAGCCAGCGCTTGATCTCCGCGGGCTCGAACGCCGCGCGGCCGTCCGCCGCCCCGGGGGCGAAGAGGTCCGGCTCGCGCACGCCCGGGTCGCGCCGGCCCATGAAGCCGCCGAGCGCGCCGCCGGCGCCGACGACGCGATGGCAGGGGACGATCAGCGGGATCGGGTTCGCGCCGCAGGCCTGGCCGATCGCACGCGGGTCGGCGTCGAGCTCGCGCGCGATCGCGCCGTAGGTGCGCGCCTCGCCGGCGCGGATCGCGGCGATCGCGTCCCAGACCCTGCGGTGGAATGCCGGGCCCGCGGGGGCGACCGGCACGGTGAAGCGGAACGCGGGATCGTCGAGATAGCGCTCGATCTCGTCGGCCGCGAGCGCGGCGACATCGTCGACCGGCGCGCTCGCTCCGACGCTGCGGGGCAGGTAGCGAACGCCCGTCACCGCTCGGCCGTCGGTCGCGATCGCGAGCGTCGCGAAGGGCGTCGTCACCCTCGTCGGAAATCGGTCGGGCGCGGAATCCATCGTGCAGCGATGTTCGCGCCGAACCGCCCGCGCGTCGAGTCCCGCTATCCGAGCTTCATCTGCGCCGGCATCCAGGTGACGAGCGCGGGGAAGTACCAGATGAGCAGCACCGCGACGCACATCAGCAGGAAGCTCGGCATCGCCTGCCTCGCGATCCAGGTGATCTGCTTGCCGGTCATGCCCTGGAGCATGAACAGGTTGAAGCCGACCGGCGGGGTGATCTGCGCCATCTCGACGACGAGCACGATGAAGATGCCGAACCACAGGAGGTCGATCTTCGCGGCCTCGACCGTGGGCAGGATCACGCCCATCGTGAGCACGACCATCGAGATGCCGTCGAGGAAGCAGCCCAGCACGATGTAGAACACCGCGAGCGCGACGACGAGCGCGAACGGCGAGAGCCCGAGCGTCGCGATCCACTCGGCGAGGTGGCGCGGGAGGCCGATGTAGCCCATCGACAGCGTGAGGAAGGACGCGCCGGCGAGGATCAGCGCGATCATGCAGTAGAGGCGCGTCGCGCCCATCAGGCTCGACGAGAAGGTCTCGCGCGTCAGCGACCGCTGCGCCGCCGAGATCGCGAGCGCGCCGACGACGCCGAACGCGGCGGCCTCGGTGGCGGTCGCGACGCCGGCGTAGATCGAGCCCAGCACGAGGACGATCAGGAGCACGACCGGGATCAGGTGGCGCGATGCCTGGAGCTTCTGCGCGAACGTCGTCGTCTCGCGCGCGGCCGGCACCTGGTCGGGGTGCAGAAGCGCCCACGCCATCAGGTAGCCGGAGAAGAGCGCCGCGAGCAGGATGCCGGGAATCACGCCGGCGATGAAGAGTTGCGCGATCGACACGTTCGCCGACACGCCGTAGACGATCATGATGATCGACGGCGGGATCAGCAGGCCGAGCGTGCCGGCGCCGGCGAGCGACCCGATCGTGATGCCCTCGGGGTAGCCGCGGCTCTTGAGCTCAGGCAGCGTCATCTTGCCGATCGTCGCGCAGGTCGCGGCCGAGCTGCCCGAGACCGCGGCGAAGATCGTGCAGCCGATGATGTTCGTGTGGAGCAGCCGGCCCGGCAGCTTCTCGAGCCACGGCGCGAGGCCGCGGAACATGTCCTCGGACAGTCGCGTGCGGAACAGGATCTCGCCCATCCAGCAGAACAGCGGCAGCGCGGTCAGCGTCCACGACGACGCCGAGCCCCAGATCGTCACCGCCATTGCGTCGCCGGCGGGGCGCGAGCTGAAGAGCTCCATGCCGACCCAGGCGACGCCGGCGAGCGCGAGGCCGATCCACACGCCGCTGCCCAGGAGCGCGAACAGCGCGACGACCAGGAGCAGCGTGACGACCGGGTCACTCATTGTGGAGCGCCTCGGCGGGCACGGCGCGCGAGCGGCGCCCCTGCCATTCGGCGACGAGCTCGTCGATCATCGCGACGAACAGGACCGTCGTTCCGAGCGCCATGCCGAGCTGCGGAATCCAGAGCGGCGTCGCGTCGTTCGCCGTCGAGATGTCGTGGAAGTCCCACGACTGGTACGCGAGCCGGATCGAGAACCACGCGAACAGGCCGGAGAGGACGACGCCCGCGCCGAGTGCCCACAGCTCGAGCCCGTGGCGCGCGCCGCCGGTCAGCCGCTCGACGACGAGCGTGACGCGGATGTGCTCGTTGCGGCGGAACGTGTGCGCGAGCGCGAGGAAGCCCGACGCCGCCATGCAATAGCCCGCGTAGGCGTCGGTGCCCGGGACGTGGAAATTGAGCCAGCGGCCGGCGATGGCGGTGAGCACCATCGCGAGCGTGCCGACGAGGAACAGCGCCGCGAGCCACGCGGCGCCGTCGTAGAGGCCGTCGAGCAGGCGGCGGAGCATCGGTCGCCGTCGGTGCCGTTCCGCCATGGACGGCCCGGGCGCCCTCGCGCGGGGCGCCCGGGCGCCGATCACATCTTCCGATACTCGTCGATCACCTTGCGGCCGTCGTCGCCGGCCTTGCGCAGCCACTCGGCGAGCATGTAGTTGCCGACGCGCTTCAGGTCGGCGGTCAGCTGCTCGGGCGGCGTCACGATCTTCATGCCCTTCGCCTTCAGCTGGTCGACGTACCAGCTGTTCTTCTCCTGCGACAGCTTCCAGCCGCGCGTCTCCGCGTCGGCGGCGGCCTTGAGCACCGCGGCCTGCGTCGGCTTGTCGAGCGCGTCGAACGCGGCCTTGTTGACGATGATCGCGTTCTTCGGGAGCCAGGCCTGCGTGTCGACCCAGTTCTTGATGTGCTCGTAGGTCTTGCTGTCGTAGCCGGTCGCGCCCGACGACATGTACGAGTCGATGACGCCGGTGGCGAGCGCCTGCGACACCTCGGCCGCCTGCACCGTCACCGGCTGGGCGCCGACCAGCTCGGCGATCTTCGCGGTCGCCGGGCTGTACGCGCGCCACTTGAGGCCCTTCATGTCGGCGACCGAGTTGAGCGTGCGGTTCGTGTAGATGCCCTGCGGCGGCCACGGCACCGTGTAGAGCAGCATCATGCCCTGCTTCGCGAGCTTGTCGTTGAGCGCCTTCTTCGACGCCTTGTAGAGCTTGAACGACTCCGCGTACGAGCTCGCGAGGAACGGGATGCCGTCGAGGCCGTAGAGCGGGTCCTCGTTCTCGTAGTTGACGAGCAGGATCTCGCCGGCCTGCGCCTGGTTGCCCTGCACCGCGCGCTTGATCTCCGGCGCCTTGAACAACGAGGCGTTCGGGTGCAGCTGGATCTTGAGCTTGCCGCCGGACCCCTTCTCGACGTCGGCGACGAACTGCTGGAGGTTCTCGGTGTGGAAGTTGTTCGCCGGGTACGCGGTGGGCAGGTCCCACTTCGTCTGGGCGGACGCGGGAAGCGCGACGAGCGCCGCGGCGAGGCCGGCGGCGGCGAGAGCGACACTGCGACGCATCGGGAGTCTCCTGGAGGGCATCCGGCGCGCGGCGGCGCCGCGGCGCGAAGCGGGGATATTTACCACAAATCCCTTCGGGCGTAACGCGGGCCCACGGCCGCGAGGCCGCCGTAGAACCAGGCGACCAGCTGCGCGGCGTCGTACACCGGGAGCCCCGTGGCCGCCTCGACCTCGGCCCGGTAGGGCGGCATGTTCGCGCACTCGAGCACGAGCGCCCCGAGGTCGCGGTGCGCGCCGACCAGGCGGCGGGCGGCGGCGGCCACGTCCGCGGCCATCGCGGCGCGGTCGAGCGCGCTCGCGCCGTGGCGGATCGTGCGCCCGAACACGCCGGCCGGGTCGACCCCTTCGACCGGCGAGAACGCCGGCACGCCCGCGCGCGCGAGGAGCTCGGGCGTCAGGTCGGCGGCCGAGTAGGTGACGATGCCGACGCGCCGCCCGGCCGGCAGCGTGCGCGCGACGAGCCCGGCCTGCAGCAGCGACGAGGTCAGCACCGGCACCGGAAGCGCCGCGGTCAGCTCGTCCTGCCAGCGCGCGAGGAACCCGCAGGTCGTCGCGATCGCGACGGCGCCCGCGTCGACGAGCTCCTGCGCGGCCGCGACGAACGCCGGCAGCATCGAGTCGTCGCGCCGGTGCACGACGAGCTCGGGCACCGCGCCCTTCGGCGTCGCGTAGCGCACCGGGAAGTCGAAGGTCTCCGCGCAGCCGACGTCGCCGCGGATGCGCGGGAAGGCGGTGTCGAGGGTCAGGATGCCCAGCACGGTTGGCGGTTGACAGTTGGCAGTTGACAGTACCTGCGCGTTCGCGCGGGATCGGGGCCGCTCCTATAATGCGCCGCAGCTCCGAATCCGCTCAGGCCTGCCTTTACCGTCAACTGCCAACTGCCAACTGCCAACTGCCAACTGACTCCTGTATGTGGCAATTCTGGATCGACCGCGGCGGCACGTTCACCGACATCGTCGCGAGGCGGCCGGACGGCACGCTCGCGACGCACAAGCTGCTCTCCGACAACCCCGAGCGCTACCGCGACGCGGCGGTGCAGGGCATCCGCGAGCTCCTCGGGCTCGACGCGGGCGCGCCGATCCCGGCCGAGGCGATCGACGCGGTCAAGATGGGGACGACGGTCGCCACCAACGCGTTGCTCGAGCGCAAGGGCGAGCGCACCGCGCTCGTGATCACGAAGGGTTTCGCGGACGCGCTGCGCATCGCGTACCAGAACCGGCCGAAGCTCTTCGTCCGCAGGATCGAGCTCCCGAGCCTGCTCTACGAGCGCGTGATCGAGGCCGACGAGCGGCTCGGTGCGCGCGGCGAGCTCGTGCGCCCGCTCGACGAGGCCGCGGTCGAGCGCGCATTGCGCGACGCGCTCGGCGCAGGCATCCGCGCGGTCGCGATCGTGCTGATGCACGGCTACCGCCACCCGCGGCACGAGCGCGCGATCGCCGCGATCGCGCGCCGGATCGGCTTCCCGCAGGTGTCGGTCTCGCACGAGGTGTCGCCGCTGATGAAGCTCGTCTCGCGCGGCGACACGACCGTCGTCGACGCCTACCTGTCGCCGATCCTGCGCCGCTACGTCGAGCAGGTGGCCGACGACCTCGATGGCGGCTCGGGCCGCGTGCGCCTGCAGTTCATGCAGTCGTCGGGCGGGCTGACCGACGCGAAGCTCTTCCAGGGCAAGGACGCGATCCTGTCGGGGCCGGCCGGCGGCATCGTCGGCGCGGTCGAGGTGTCGCGGCTCGCGGGCTTCGACAGGATCATCGGGTTCGACATGGGCGGCACGTCGACCGACGTGACGCACTACGCGGGCGAGTACGAGCGCGCGTTCGTCACCGAGGTCGCCGGCGTGCGGCTGCGCGCGCCGATGATGCGCATCCACACGGTCGCCGCGGGCGGCGGCTCGATCTGCACGTTCGACGGCTCGCGCTTCCGCGTCGGGCCCGAGTCGGCGGGCGCGAATCCCGGCCCGGCGTCGTACCGCCGCGGCGGGCCGCTCGCGGTGACCGACTGCAACGTGATGGTCGGCAAGCTCGATCCCGCGCTCTTCCCGGCGGTCTTCGGGCCGGGCGGGAGCGAGCCCCTGGACGCGGACGTCGTGCGGCGCAGGTTCGCGGCGCTGGCCGGCGAGGTGGAGCGCGCGACCGGTCACCGTCGCATGCCCGAGGAGATCGCCGACGGATTCCTGAAGATCGCGGTCGAGAACATGGCGAACGCGATCAAGCACATCAGCGTCGAGCGCGGCTACGACGTCACCGAGTACACGCTGTGCTGCTTCGGCGGCGCGGGCGGGCAGCACGCCTGCCTCGTCGCGGACGCGCTCGGCATGACGCGCGTGTTCATCCACCCGTTCGCGGGCGTGCTGTCGGCCTACGGCATGGGGCTCGCGGACGTGCGCGCGCTGCGACAGCAGGCGGTCGAGGCGGAGCTCTCGGACGCCTCGCTCGCCGCGGCGGGCGGCACGTTCGAGGCGCTCGAGCGCGCCGCGCGCGAGGACGTCGCGAAGCAGGGGATCCCGGCGGCGCGCATCGCCTGCCACCGCTCGCTGCACGTGAAGGTCGAGGGAACGGACACGACGATCGAGGTCGCGGCCGGGCCGCGCGAGGCGATCGTCGCCGACTTCGAGCGGCGCTACGCGCAGCAATACGGCTTCCTGATGCCGGGGAAGGCGCTCGTGATCGAGGCGATCGCGGTCGAGGCCGTCGGGAGGACGGAATCGGCGGGCGACCGCGCGAGGATGTTCGCGCCGCGCGAAGGTGCGCTCCGCAGGATCGCGACGCAGCGCGTCTACACGGCGGGCGCGCATCGCGAGGCGGCCGTCTACGCGCGCGAGGACCTGCGGCCGGGCGACGCGATCGACGGCCCGGCGATCGTGAAGGAGCCCAACGCCACCACCGTCGTCGAGCCGGGCTGGCGCGCGACGCTCACGAAGCACGACGACCTCGTGCTCGAGCGCGTCGAGGAGGCGAAGCGCGCGCACGCGATCGGCACGACCGCCGACCCGGTGCTGCTCGAGGTTTTCAACAACCTGTTCATGGCGATCGCCGAGCAGATGGGCGTGACGCTCGCGAACACCGCGACCTCGGTCAACATCAAGGAGCGCCTCGACTTCTCGTGCGCGCTGTTCGACGCCGAGGGCAACCTGATCGCGAACGCGCCGCACATGCCGGTGCACCTCGGGTCGATGGGCGAGAGCGTGAAGACGATCATCGCGCGGCGCGAGGGAACGATGAGGCCGGGTGACGCGTTCGTGCTGAATGCGCCCTACAACGGCGGCACGCACCTGCCCGACGTGACCGTGATCGCGCCGGTGTTCCTGGAGGATGGCGACCGACGGGCCGCCCCGAGGTCGCCGGCCCCCCCGGGGGGAGGCGCGCACGGCGCGCTGCGGGGGGATGTCCACGCTCCGGAGTTCTACGTCGCGAGCCGCGGCCACCACGCCGACATCGGCGGCATCACGCCCGGCTCGATGCCGCCGGACTCGTCCCACGTCGACGAGGAGGGCGTGCTGCTCGACAACGTCGAGCTGGTCTCGCGGGGCCGCTTCCTCGAGGACGCGATGCGGGCGATCCTGTCGTCCGGCCGCTACCCGGCCCGCAACGTCGACCAGAACCTCGCGGACCTTCGCGCGCAGGTCGCCGCGTGTGCGAAGGGCGCCGAGGAGCTCGCGAAGATGGTGAGGCACTTCACGCTGCCGGTCGTGCGCGCCTACATGAAGCACGTGCAGGACAACGCCGAGGAGTCGGTTCGCCGCGTGCTGGGCGCGCTGAAGGACGGCAGCTACGCCTACGAGATGGACGACGGCGCGGTGATCCGCGTCGCGATCCGCGTGGACCGGCAGAAGCGCGAAGCGACGATCGACTTCACCGGGACCTCGGCGCAGCGGCCGACCAACTTCAACGCGCCGTCGGCCGTCTGCAAGGCGGCGGTGCTCTACGTGTTCCGCACGCTCGTCGACGACGAGATCCCGATGAACGCCGGCTGCCTGAAGCCGCTCACGATCGTGATCCCCGAGGGCTCGATGCTGGCGCCGCGCTACCCGGCGGCGGTCGTCGCCGGCAACGTCGAGACCTCGCAGGCGATCACCGACTGCCTGTACGGCGCGCTCGGCGTGCTGGCGGCCTCGCAGGGCACGATGAACAACCTCACGTTCGGCAACGCGACCTACCAGTACTACGAGACGATCTCGGGCGGCTCGGGCGCGGGGCCCGATTTCGACGGCACGAGCGTCGTCCAGACGCACATGACGAACTCGCGCCTCACCGATCCCGAGGTGCTCGAGTGGCGCTTCCCGGTGCGCCTCGAGTCCTACGCGATCCGGCGCGGCAGCGGCGGCGCGGGCCGCCATCGCGGCGGCGACGGCGGCGAGCGGCGCCTGCGCTTCCTCGAGCCGATGACCGCGGTGATGCTCGCGAACCACCGTCGCGTCGCGCCGTTCGGCGTCGCGGGCGGGGCGAGCGGCGCGCTCGGCGAGAACTGGGTCGAGCGGGCCGGCGGCACGCGCGAGGACTACGGCGCGACGTTCCAGGTCGAGATGGGCGCGGGCGACGTTTTCGTCGTGCGCACGCCGGGCGGCGGGGGATTCGGCCGGGCGAGCTGAGCCGCCGGCCCCTTGCCCCATTCCGCGCTCAGCCGCGATCCTCCGGCAGCGGGATGAACTCGGTCTCGCCGGGCACGCTCGCGAAGCGCCGCCCGCGCCAGTCGTCCTTCGCGCGCTCGATGCGCTCGCGCGAGCTCGAGACGAAGTTCCACCAGAGGAAACGGTCGCCGTCGAGCGCCGCGCCGCCGATCAGCATCGCGCGCGCCGGCCCGGCCGCGCGCAGCTCGACCGCGCGTCCGGCGGCGATCACCGCGAGGTGGTGGCGAGGGAGCGGCTCGCCGTCGATCGCGAGATCCGCGTCGACCGCGTAGACCGATCGCTCCTCGTGCTCGGCCGGAAGCGCGAGCGCGCCCGCCGCCGCGAACGTCGCGGACGCGTAGAGCGTGTCGGCGAACGTCGGCGTCGGCGCGCGGCGGCCGAACGCGTGGCCGGCGATCACGACGATCGACGCGCCGTCGCGCGCGAACGACGGAAGATCGCCTGCCCCGACGTGCGTGAACGAAGGCTCCACCTCCTCGCGATCGCGGGGCAGCGCCACCCAGGTCTGCATGCCGTGGAGGCGCGGCCCGCGCGCGCGGTCCTCGGGCGGGCTGCGCTCGGAATGGACGATGCCCCGGCCGGCCGTCATCCAGTTGACCGCGCCGGGCGCGATCGTCTGGACCGTGCCGAGGCTGTCGCGGTGCAAGAGCGCGCCTTCCCAGAGCCAGGTGACGGTCGCGAGGCCGATGTGCGGGTGCGGGCGCACGTCGACGCCCTGGCCGGGCGCCAGCGCGAGCGGGCCCATGTGGTCGACGAAGACGAACGGGCCGACGAAGCGCGTCGGGAACGCGGGCAGCACGCGGCGGACCGTGAACGAGCCCAGGTCCCGCTCGCGCGGCTTGACGAGGTGGGCGATGGCGGTCAAGGCGGTCGGCGATCGGTCGGCGTACCCCGCACGTCCGGCGGGTTGCGGAAGAATCGAACTCTACCGCGCGGCGCCGGTCCATGGCGGGTGTCGCGTTGCGGCTCGCGGCCCCGGCGCTACACTTTCGCCCTTTCATCCCCACGAGGCACCACCATGAGCGCGCTCTACGACATCTCCGTCGACGACATCCACGGCAAGCCGGTCAAGCTTTCGCGCTACCAGGGCAAGGTGCTGCTGATCGTGAACACCGCGAGCCAGTGCGGCTTCACGCCGCAGTACAAGGGGCTCGAGGCGCTCTACGAGAAGCTGCACGGCAAGGGCCTCGAGATCCTGGGCTTCCCGTGCAACCAGTTCGGCGCGCAGGAGCCGGGCACCGAGAAGGAGATCGCGCAGTTCTGCGAGCTCAACTACGGCGTGACCTTCCCGATGTTCGCGAAGGTCGACGTGAACGGCGAGAAGGCCTCGCCGCTCTACAAGCACCTCAAGTCCGCGAAGAAGGGCGTGCTGGGCTCCGAGGCGATCAAGTGGAACTTCACGAAGTTCCTCGTGGATCGCGAGGGCAGGGTCGTCGAGCGCTACGCGCCGCAGACCGAGCCGAAGGACCTCGAGGCCGACGTGAAGAAGCTCCTGTGACGAAGTCCGTGAACCGGGCCCGCCTCCTGGTCCTCGCCGCGTCGCTCGCGATCGGGGCCGTCGCGCACGCAGAGCCGGATCCCGACAAGGTGATCCGCGCGGTGTTCCCGACCGCGGAGACCGGCTTCGACCCCGCCGCGGCGGGCGACATCTACAGCAACGCGGTCAACCGCGTGATCTTCGACACGCCCTACAAGTACGACTACCTGGCGCGGCCGCACAAGCTCGTCCCGAACACCGCGGTCGCGCTGCCCGAGGTCGCCGACGGCGGGAAGACCTGGACGATCCGCATCAAGCCGGGCATCTATTTCGCCGACGACCCGGCGTTCAAGGGGAAGAAGCGCGAGCTGACGGCCGAGGACTACGTCTACTCGTGGAAGCGGGTGATGGACCCGCGGATGCGCTCGAACTCGATGCAGATGTTCGACGGTCGCTTCGTCGGCATGGAGGACCTCGTCGCACCGACGAAGGAGGGCGGCAAGTTCGACTACGACAAGCCGATCGCGGGCCTTCAGGCGGTCGACCGCTACACGATCCGCATCCGCCTCAACTTTCCCGACACCGAGCTCCTCGCCAACCTCACGACGACGGCGGCGGCGGCCGTCGCCCGCGAGGTCGTCGAGGCTTACGCCGACGGCTCGGGCTGGGTGATGGCGAACCCGGTCGGCACCGGGCCCTACCGCCTCAAGGAGTGGCGCCGCGGCCAGCGGATCGTGCTCGAGGCGAACCCGGGCTTCCGCGACGAGCGCTTCCCCGACAGCAGCGACCCCGCGGACCGCGCGATCGTCGCGAAGTACAAGGGCCGGCGGCTCCCGCTGGCCGGCCGCGTCGAGATCAGCATCATCGAGGAAAGCACGCCGCGGATGCTCGCGTTCGAGCAAGGGGCGATCGACTACGCGGCGATCCCGAACGACCTCGTCTGGAACGTCCTCGACCCGCCGGCGAAGCTCAAGCCGCGCCTCGCGCAGCAGGGCGTCACGCTCTCGCGGGGCGTGCAGCCGGCGATCACCTACACGTACTTCAACATGGAGGACCCGGTCGTCGGCGGCTACACGCCCGAGAAGGTCGCGCTGCGCCGTGCGTTCTCGCTCGGCTACAACGTCGACGAGGAGGTCCGCGTGATCCGGCAGGGCCAGGCCTTCCCGGCCACGCAGGTTATCCCGCCCACGGTCTCCGGTCACGATCCCAGGCTCGACGGGCGGAACGCGTACGATCCGGCGGCCGCGAGGGCGCTGCTCGACCGGTTCGGCTACAAGGACGTGGACGGCGACGGCTACCGCGAGACGCGACGGCGACGGCTACCGCGAGACGCCGGACGGCAAGCCGCTGGTGCTCACGATCGCCTCGGCGCCGTCCGCGATCGACCGCCAGTACGACGAGCTGCGCAAGAAGAGCGCCGACGCGATCGGGCTCAAGGTCGAGTTCCTGAAGCAGAAGTGGCCGGACCTGCTCAAGGCGGCGCGGCTGGGCCAGCTCCAGATGTTCACGCTCGGCAACATCAACACGACGCCGGAAGGCTTCGGCTTCCTGGGCCTGCTCTACGGCCCGAACTCGGGGTTCTCGAACCTCGCGCGCTTCCGGCTGCCCGAGTACGACCGGCTCTACGAGCGGGCGCGCTCGCTGCCCTACGGCGAGGAGCGCGAGCGGACGATGCAGAAGATGAACGAGCTGGTGACCGCCTACGCGCCGTGGAACATCACGGTGTTCCGCTACGAGAACGTGGTCGCGCAGCCCTGGCTCGGCGCGTTCAAGTACAGCGGCTACACGCAGCATCCCTGGCCGTACCTCGACGTCGACGTGGCGAAGCGCCGCGCGGCGGGCAAGTAGCCCCGGCGTTGCGCCGCCGCGACAGCCTGCGCGGGCGCGCCGGCCGCGCGAATAGTCGCGTTGGCCGGGCGCGCTCGCGCGGCGTAGAATCGTCCGGCAGCCTCTCCTCCGAGCGACCCATGATCCGATCGCACCTCCACGCCAGCGACCTCGAGACCCGCGTCTCGATGCGCGGGCTCGCGATCGTCGTGCCGCCCGGCAACCTGCGCGGGCTGCGCTAGCCTTCTCCCGACGGGAATTCCGCCGGGATTCGGCGGGTTCCCGGGTCGGTTCCTCCTCCGCCCCGCTGCCCGCCGGTGATGTCCGTCCGGATGCGCCGACGCGCGTCCGGCGCGGCGCGCGCCCCCGCTCGCGCGCCGGGCGGCGGATTGCGGGACGGGGCCACGACCATGCCGACGCTACGACGCCGCTTCGCCCGCCGCTTCCGGGGCCTCTGGCTGTCCGCCGACTTCCGTCGGATGTGGCTGTCGCTCACGATCACCTCGTTCGGCGCGCAGGTCACCAATCTCGCGCTGCCGCTCACCGCGGCGATCCTGCTGCACGCGACGCCGCTGCAGATGGGCGTGCTCGTCGCGCTCGAGACGCTGCCGTTCGCGCTCGTGTCGCTGCAGGCGGGCGTGCTGATCGACCGGGTGCGAAAGCTGCCGATCGTGATCATTGCGAACGTGACCCGCGCGCTCGCGCTCGCGGCGATCCCCGTCGCCGCGTTCACGCACTGGCTCACGATCGAGGTGCTCTACGCGGTCGGGTTCTTCGTCGGCATCCAGAACGTCGTCGGCGGCGCCGCCTACCAGGTGCTGCTCGCGCAGATGGCGGGGCGCCGCCGGCTGGTCGAGGCGAACGCGAAGATCTCGCTCGGCGAGACGGGCTCGGCACTCGTCGGCCCGGGCGTCGCGGGCTTCCTGATCCAGGCGCTGACCGCGCCCGTCGCGATCCTCGTCGACGCGCTGTCGTTCCTCGCGTCCGCGCTGATGCTGCGCCGGCTCAAGGTGCCCACCGACGTGCCCCACCCGGGGCCGCGCCCCGGCGTCCGGCACGAGATCGTCGAGGGGCTGAAGCTCGTGCGCGGCAATCCGACGCTGTGGTCGCTCGCGTGGATGGCGGGGCTGTGGCAGCTCTTGCACCACGCGCAGCTCGCGGTGCTGATCCTGTTCGCGACGCGCGAGCTCGGCCTGTCGGCGGGCGCGATCGGCCTCGTCTACGTGTTCGGGGGCGCGGGCTGCGTGATCGCCGCGGCGACCGCGGAACGATTCGCCGCGCGCTTCGGCGTCGGCCCGATGATCGTGCACGCGCTCGCGGCCACGGCGATCGCCTGGCAGCTCTACGGGCTCGTGAGCGGGCCCGTCTGGTTCGCCACGATCGCGCTCGGCCTCGCGATGCTGCTGTTCGACTTCGGCGGCGTGATGTTCGGCATCCAGTACCTGTCGCTGCGACAGGCGATCACGCCCGACCGCCTGCTCGGCCGGATGACGGCGACGATGCGCTTCCTCACCGTCGCGGCCGCGCCGCTCGGCTCGCTCGCCGGCGGCGCGGTCGCCACCGCGATCGGGCTACGCGCGACGCTGCTCGCGATCGGCGCGCTCGGCCTCGTGCTCGCATTCGGCGCGATGCTGCGCTCGCCGGTGCGGCGGCACCTGCGCCTGCCGGTCTCGGCGGACGCCTGACGCGGCGCGCATCGTCGCGCCGTCCGTCGGGGACGATTGACCGCGCGCGCGGAGCACGACTAGACTTCCGTCGAAGGATCCGCGAGGAGCAGGCAGGATCCGCGCTTCGCGAAACCGGACAGGACGAGGGCGACCGCATCGGTCGCCCTCTTTTTTTCGTGGGACACGCGCCGCGTCAGGCGTCGATCGTGCCGGCGCCGACCTCGCGCCGCGTCGACGCGTCCAGCACGACGAAGTCGCGCGTGCCGGGCGCGAGCGGCTCGTGCAGCCGGAGCCGCGCGCGCAACGCGCCCGGCGACGCCGGACCGCGCGCCGGGCGCTCGATGCCGACGAAGTGGCCGCGCACGACGCGCTCGCCAAACGCGACGAGCCAGGTGGCGGACGTGGCGGGCGGCCCGTCGTCGAGCCAGACCAGCGTCGCGTCGAACGCATGGACGAAGGGACCGGACATCCTCGCAGGCTAGCGAAGCCCCGCGCCGCGCGGAAGGAACGATTCGCGCCGTCGATATAGCCGCGGGCGATGACTGACCGCCGCGTCAGCCCGCGTGGCGACGCAGGGGTTCCCTAGCCGCCTTCGCGCTGGAAAGGATGGATCGCCGGCAGCCGCAGCAGGCCCGAGAGCTCGTCGAGCGCGCGCCGCGACTCGTCGAGGAGCGCGGGATCGGCGAGGTCGGCCGGCAGCAGCCGGTCGCGATAGTGGCGGCGGATCCAGGCCTCCAGCTCGCCGGCGAGCGCGTCGTCGACGAAGACGCGCGCCGCGACGGCGGCGCGCTCGTCGCGCGTGAGCGGAACGCGCAGGCGCAGGCACGCCGGGCCGCCGCCGTTGCGCATGCTCTGGCGCAGGTCGAGCACGAGCGCCTCGGCGACCGGGCCGCCGGGCGCGGTCCAGCGATCGAGCACCGCCGACGCGCGCGGATGGTCGCGGACCTCGGCGGCCGCGACGAGCAGCAGTCCGCCATCCGGGCGCTCGACGAGCTGCCCGTTGAACAGGTAGGTCGCGACCGCGTCCTCGATCGGGAGCTCGCCCGGGGCGACGACGTCCGCCCGGAACCCCGGGCCGACGCGCGAGGCCAACTCGGCGATCGTCGCGCGCGTGTCGACGAACGCGCGCTCGTGCACCAGCAGCGTGCGGCCCTGGCCGACGGCGATCACGTCGTTGTGGAAGACGCCCGCGTCGATCGCGTCCGGGTGCTGCTGCGCGTGGACGGTGCGTGCCGGGTCGAGCCCGTGGAGGCGCGCGACCGCCGCCGACGCCTCGAGCGTCTGCCGCGCGGGGTAGCGCCGGGGCGCGGGCGCGTCCGCGTCGTAGGCGCGGCGCCCGTGCACGAAGAACTCGATGCCGGGGGCGCCTTCGCGCGGGCCGGCGAAGCGCGTGTGGTTCGCCGCGCCCTCGTCGCCGGTCGGCGCCGCGGCGGGCAGCGGGTCGTGCACGACGAAGCGGCGCGTGTCGGCGAAGATCGCGCGCAGCACGCGCGTCGTCGTCGCGGCCTCGATCGAGCGGTGGAGCAGGGACGCGAGGTTCGCGGGCGTGAAATGCACACGACCGTCCGCGGTGTTCGCCGACGCGCTGACCGTCGCGGCGTTCGCCGTCCACATGGCGGCCGCCGACGACGCGGCGGACAGAAGCGAGGGCGCCTCGCGCGCCGCGCGCGCGAGCACGTCGGCGTCGCTCCCGCCGAACCCCAGGGCGCGCAGCGTCGGCAAGTGCGGCCGCTCGTGCGGCGGCAGCACCGCCTGCGGGATGCCGCGCGCCGCGAGCGCCCGCATCTTCGCGAGCCCCTGCAGCGCGGCCTCCCTCGGGTTCGACACGAGCCCCGCGTGCTTCTGCGACGCGAGGTTGCCGGGCGACATGCCCGAGTAGTTGTGCGTGGGGCCGGGGAGCCCGTCGAACTGGACGTCCATCGCGCGATCGTAGCGCGCCTCGCGCCGAGCGGCTGACTATAATCGCGGCGCGGATACGGCTCGACCGGACGACGGTGGCCGCGCCGCAAACGCGCGGAACCCGCCATGACGTCCGCTACGCCCCCCGACCGGCCATGCTTCGTCACCGGCGCGAATGCCGGCTACTTCTGGCTTGCGGGCGCGCTGCTGCAGACCCTGGACGAGCGCGTGCCCGGCGTCGACGTGCGCGTGATGGACTTCGGGCTCGCGCCGCCGCAGGTCGCGTTCCTGCGCGAGCGCGGGCGCTTCCTGGCCCGGCCCGCGGGCGTTCCGGCCGGGCTGCATCCGTACGTGCTGAAGACGCTCTTCGGGCGCTACGTGCGCGAGCTGCCGCACGAGCGCATCGTGTGGCTCGACGGCGACGTCGTCTGCGTGGGCGATGCGGGCGCGGCGACCCGCGAGCTGTTCGACGGCATGGCGCGGGATGGCCGGCGCGTCGCCGCCTGCCCCGACATGGGCCCCCACCCGACGCTCGCGCGCTTCACCGCGTCGTACCCGGCGCCCGCGCTCGCGACGTTCGTGCGCGCGAATCCGCCGCGCGGCGAGCTTCGTTACCTGAACACCGGGGTGATCGCGTTCCGCGATGCGCGGCGCTTCTTCGACGACTGGGAGCGGCTCGCGGCCCGGATGCCCGGCGAGACCTGCATCGACCAGAACGCGTTCAACATCCTGGTGCACGCCGACCCGCCGCGCGGGCTCGTGCTCGACGCGGGCGTCTGGAACGTGCACGGGACGCTGCTGCGCGAGGCCCGCGCTTCGGCCGTCGGCTGGACCTGCGCCGGCCGCGACACGCCGGCCGTGTTCCTGCATGCGACCGCGCACCACGGCGACGGGATCGGCGAGGTGAAGTTGAGCCTCGCGGTCGCGGGCGTCGCGCTCGACACCGTGGTCAAGACGTTCCACGATGCGGCCATGCGGCGCGCTCACCTGGAGGCGCTGCGCCGTTTCGTCGCGGCGCACGCCGACGCACTGCGGTCCTGCGGCGTCGTCGGCTGAGCGCCGCGGTCAGCGCCGGTCGGGCGAGAGCGGCACCGCGCGCACGGCGTCGCCTTCGCGCACGCCGAGCGCGGCCGCCTCGTGCGGCTTGAGCGGCAGGCGGTCGACGCGCGGCGGCGCGTTCGCGAGCACGGCCCGGAACGCGTCGAAGCTGCGGTTGCACACGAGCCAGGGGACGCCGACCACCGGGTTGTCGGGCACCGGGTCGATCTCGTCGAGCGTCACCGGCAGCACGCGCGACCGGCGCACCGCGTCGATGTTGTCGCGGAACGCCTCGACGGTCGGCCCGGCGTCGAAGATGTCCACGTAGCCGTCGTAGCGGAAGCCTTCCTGCTCCAGCATCCGCCGCGCGGGCTCGGTGTCGGCGTGCACCGCGCCGATCGCCTCGCGCGCGGCGGCCGGCAGCAGGTTCACGTAGACCGGGTGCTTCGGCATCAGCTCGGCGATGAACGACTTCTGGCCGATGCCGGTCAGGTAGTCGGCGGTCGTGTACTCCATCGCGAAGAAGTGCCGACCGAGCCCCTCCCAGAACGGCGAGCGGCCGTCGGCGTCGATGCGCCCGCGCAGCTCGGCGATCACCTTGGCGCCGAAACGGTCGGCGAACTCCGCGATGAACAGGAGCCGGCTCTTCGCGATCAGCGGCCCGTTGTGCCCGTGGCGGAACGCCTGGTCGACGAAGAGGGTGCAGAGCTCGGTGTGGCCGGTGTGGTCGTTCGCGAGGAACAGCGTCGGCACAGCCGTGTAGACGTCGAGCGCGCGCGAGGCGTGCACGAGCGTGCCGACGCGGTAGTTGTACCAGGGCTCCTTGAGGCCGACCGCCGCCTCGATCGCGCTGATGCCGACGACGCGCCGCGCGGGGCCGCCGCCGCCGAGGTCGACGAGCACGAACATGTAGCAGGCGTCGGCGCGCGGCGCCGCGCCGGCGAACGAGGCGATCGAGCGCTCGATGCGCTCGGCGAGCCGCTCGCGGCTCGCGGGAAGCGTCGTGAGCCCCGCGCCGGTGCGCTCGGAGAGCGCGAGGACGGCGGGAAGGTCGTCACGCGCGATCGGGCGGACGACGAACATGGGACGGGGTCAGAGACGAAACCCGCGGCAGGGGACGCGGATGGGCGTGACGCCCCGCGGCGGGTTTCGTCTCCGACCCCCTACGTCAACGCGCGGCTGAGCGCGAGCTCCAGCCGCGCGAGCCCCTCGAGGATCTCGTCGAGCGAGATCACGAGCGACGGCGCGAGCCGCACGACGTCCGGGCCGGCCATCAGCACGAGGAGGCCGGCCTCGCCCGCCGCCTGCATGACGGCGAACGCCTTGCCGCGCCAGGGATCCGCGAGCTCGCAGCCGAGCCACACGCCCTCGCCGCGGAGGTCGCGGAACACCGGCCGGCGGACGTTGATCGCCTTCAGCCCTTCCATGAACAGCGCGTGGCGCGCCTTCACGCCGTCGAGCACCTCGGTCGTGTTCACGATGTCGAACACCGCGCCGGCGACCGCGCAGGCGAGCGGGTTGCCGCCGTAGGTCGTGCCGTGCACGCCGACCGAGAACACGCTCGCGACGTCGTCGGTCGTCAGCATCGCGCCGATCGGGAAGCCGCCGCCGAGCCCCTTCGCCGAGGTCAGGATGTCGGGGACGATGCCTTTCTGCATGTACGAGAACAAAGCGCCGGTGCGGCCCATGCCGCTCTGGATCTCGTCGAGGATCAGGAGGGCGCCGTGCGCGGAGCACAGCCGCCGCGCGGCCTGGAGGAACGCCGGCGTGCCGGGCGTCATCCCGCCTTCGCCCTGCATCGGCTCGAGGATCACGGCGCAGACGTCGTCGCCGCCCTCGTCGCGGAACGCCGCCTCGAGCGCCGCGACGTCGTTGTACGGGATGTGCGTGATGCCGGCGGGGCTCGGGCCGAAGCCCTGCGAGTACTTCGCCTGGCCGCCGGCGGTGACGGTGAACAGCGTGCGCCCGTGGAACGCGTTGAGCGTCGAGATCACGCGCACCTTGTGCGGGCCGTGCCGGTCGTGCGCGTAGCGCCGCGCGAGCTTGAGCGCGGCCTCGTTCGCCTCGGCGCCCGAGTTGCAGAAGAACGCGCGGTCCGCGAACGTCGCGTCGACGAGCCGCTGCGCGAGGCGCAGCGCCGGCTCGTTGGTGAACCAGTTCGACACGTGCCACAGCGTGCGCGCCTGGTGCTCGAGCGCGCGAACGATCGCCGGGTGGCAGTGGCCGAGCGCGGTCACCGCGACGCCGCTCGCGAAGTCGATGTACATCCGGCCCTGCTGGTCCCACACGCGCGAGCCCTCGCCACGCACCGGGACGAACGACGCCGGCGCGTAGCAGGGCACCATCAGGCGGTCGAAGTCCTCGCGCGCCACCGGCATCGACGCGCGCGGCGACGCGGGCACGCCGTCCCGCGGTCCGGCGGCCAGCACGGCGCGGGCGGTGGCGGGATCGATCGGCGAGTTCATGCGCCAACGTTAGCAGGGATCGGCCGGAGGCGGGCGGCCGGGGCCGGCGAACCGTCAGGCATCGGTCAGATCGCCGCGATCGCCTGGATCTCGACCCGGTAGTCGGGATTGGCGAGCTTCGCCTCGACCGTCGCCCGCGCCGGCGTGTGCCCCGCGGGCACCCAGGCCTCCCAGACGGCGTTCATCGCCGCGAAGTCGGACATCGACGGCAGGTAGATCGTCGCGGACAGGAGCTTCGTCTTGTCGCTGCCGGCCTCGGCCAGCAGGCGGTCGATCGACGCCAGCACCTGGCGGGTCTGGGTGGCGAGATCGGCCTTCGCGTCGTCGGCGACCTGGCCGGCGAGGTAGACCGTGTTGCCGTGGACGACCATGTCGGACAGTCGCTTGCCGACGTGATGACGCTTGATGGACATGACGGGTTCCCGACGTTGCGGCGCGGATGCGCGAAGGCGAGAATTCTAGTCGAACCCGTCCCTCCCGTCCGCCCGCCCGTGTCCGCCCGCCTCGCCCTGACCCTCGGAGCGCTCGTCGCGTTCCTCGCCGTCGCGCTCGGGGCGTTCGGCGCCCACGCGCTCAAGGACCGGCTCGCGCCCGACATGACGGCGATCTGGCAGACCGCGGTGCAGTACCACGGCTGGCACGCGCTCGCGCTGCTCGCGGTCGGCCTCGTGCTGCTCCAGCGTCCCGAGGCCACCGCGGTCGCGATCGCCGGGTGGCTGTTCCTCGCCGGCGTCGTGCTGTTCTCCGGCAGCCTCTACGCGCTCGCGCTCAGCGGCGTACGCGGGTTCGGCGCGGTCACGCCGGTCGGCGGCGTCGCGTTCCTCGCGGGTTGGGCGGCGTTCGCGTGGGGGGTGGTCAAAGCCTGAAAGGCGTAGGTAGGGTGTAGTAGATAGTGCTTGACGCCGCGGATGTCGAAGCGTTTCGACAGCCATGACGCCAAGTTCCATCTACTACACCCTACCTACGCCTTTCGGGCTCGGCGCCCTTCGGGCTCGGCGCCCTTCGGGCTCGGCGCCCTTCGGGCTTGGCGCCCTTCGGGCTTGGGCCCTTCGGGCTCAGTCCACCTTCGCGCCCGACGCCTTCACGACGCCCGCCCACTTGGTGGTCTCGGCGGCGATGTGCTTCGCGAAGTCCTCGGGCGAGCCGCCCATCGCGATCGCGCCGATCGCGGTGAGCTTCTCCTTCGCCTCGGGCGTGGCGAGCCAGCCGGCGATCTCTGCATTGAGCTTGACGACGATGTCGCGCGGCGTGCCCGCCGGCGCGAGCAGGCCGAACCAGCTCGAGGACTCGTAGCCGGGCAGCCCGGCTTCCGCGATCGTCGGCACGTCGGGCAGCGCGGGCGCGCGCGTCGCGGTGGTCACGGCGAGCGCCCGGAGCTTGCCCGCCTTGATCTGCGGGAGCGACGGCGGCAGGTTGTCGAACATGAGCTGCACCTGCCCGCCCATGAGGTCGGTGAGCGCCGGTGCGCTGCCCTTGTACGGGACGTGCGTCATCTGCACGCCGGCCATCACCTTGAAGAGCTCGCCCGACAGGTGGATCGACGTGCCGCTGCCCGACGAGGCGAAGTTGAGCTTGCCGGGATTCGCCTTCGCGTAGGCGATCAGCTCGGCGACCGAGTTCACGGGCAGCGCGGGGTTCACCTCGAGCACGTTCGGCACCGCCGCGACGAGCACGATCGGCGCGAAGTCCTTCATGGCGTCGTAGGGCATCCTGGGGTACAGGCTGCCGTTGATCGCGTGCGTGCCGACGGTCCCCATCAGCAGCGTGTAGCCGTCCGAAGGCGCCTTCGCGACGAGCTCGGCGCCGACGTTGCCGCCCGCGCCGGGCCGGTTGTCGACGAACACCTGCGCGTTCCAGGCCTCGGTCAGGCGCTGCGCGACCGCGCGCGCCATGATGTCGGTCGCCCCGCCCGGCGGGAACGGCACGACGATGCGGATCGGCTGGTGCGGGTAGGGCGCCTGCGCGGACGCGAACGGCGACGCGGCGGCGACGAGCGACGCCGCGAGCGCGGCGACCACGGTGCGACGATTCATCGTTCCCTCCTGGCGGCGCGTGCGCCGCGTGTCGTTGTCGATGCCGAGGCGGGTCCCCGCCGTTGGACATCCATGGCCATTGTTCCGCCGCGCCGCCCTGCGCCGGGGAATCGCCCGGCGTCAGCCGGTGCGCTTCCCCCGGCGCGGGGCGCGCGCCGAAAACCCGCGCAATCCTCCGATGCCGACGACGCGACCGGCGCTCACGCTTCGAGCTAGTCGACCTTGGCGCCGCTCGCTTTCACGATGCGCGCGTATTTGTCGCGCTCGCGCGCGATGAACGCCGCGAACTCCGCGGGCGTCGTCGGCGCGGGCTCCGCGCCCTGCGCGAGCATCTTCTCGCGGACGTCCGGCGAGTTCAGCGCCTTGACGACCTCGGCGTTCCACTTCGCGATCACGTCGGGCGGCGTGCCGGCGGGCGCGAGCAGGCCGAACCAGGTCGAGATGTCGAAGCCCGGCATCCCGGCCTCGGCCATCGTCGGCAGCTCGGGCGCGAGCTTGCTGCGCTGCGCGGTCGTGACGGCGATCGGCCGCACCGTGCCGCCCTTCACCTGCGCCATCGCGTTGGCGAGGTTGTCGAACATGAACTGCGTGTCGCCCGCGAGGAGCGCCTGGAGCGCCGGCGCGCCGCCCTTGTACGGGATGTGCATCACGTCGGTGCCGGTCTCGATCTTGAAGAGCTCGCCCGCGAGGTGGCCGGCGCTCCCGTTGCTGCCCGACCCGAAGTTGGTCTTGCCCGGATTCGCCTTCGCATAGGCGATCAGCTCCGGCAGCGTGTGGATCGGCGACTTCGCGCTCACGATCAGCACGTTCGGCGTGATCGCGACGTTGCTGATCGGCGCGAAGTCCTTGACCGCGTCGTAGGGCATCGACTTGTACAGCGACGGGTTTACCGCGTGCGTCGACAGCGCGCCCATGACGACCGTGTAGCCGTCGGGCGGGGACTTCGCGACCGCGTCGGCGCCGATGTTCCCGCCGGCGCCCGGCTTGTTCTCGACGACGACCTGCTGGCCCCAGGCTTCCGACAGCTTCTGGGCGATGAGCCGCCCGATGTTGTCCAGCGACCCGCCCGGCGGGAACGGGATGACGAGCTTGATCGGCTTCGACGGGAACGGCTGCGCGGACGCGTCGGGCACCGTCCCCGGGGCGACCCCCGAGAGCACGGCGGCCAGCGCCAGGGCGGCGCCGATGGCGGTCCGGCGTGGATTCATGGAACGGCGGGGCATGGAGCGGGTCCCAGGGGGTCGGAGGGCCGCCGATTCTAGCAAGGGGCCGGCAGGCGGTTTGCCGGTCCCCGGGCGGGAGTCCATAATCATCCCTTTTGTCCCGCCGGGTCGCGTTCCCGGCTCCGCTTCGGATTTTCATGAACAAACCCGTCGTCGCCGCCGTTACCGTGGTCCTCATCGCCGTCGCCGCCGGCAGCGGCTACTGGATGGGCCAGCAGAAGCTGGCCGCGCTGCCCGGAAACGCCTCGCCCCCGGGCGGCGCGTCGCAGAGGCCCGCCGGCCCTCCGCCGGGCGCGACGGGCGCGGTCACCGTGGAGGCCTCGAAGGTCGCCCGCGCCTCGTTGCCGCAGACGATCACCGCGGTCGGCAGCCTGCGCTCCGACGAGTCGATCACCGTCCGTCCCGAGGTCGCCGGCCGGATCAGCGCGATCGGCTTCCAGGAAGGCCAGCGCGTGAGCAAGGGCGAGCTGCTCGTGCGCCTCGACCCGGCGATCAACGACGCCGAGGTCCTGCAGGCACGGGCGAACCTCACGCTCGCGAAGACCAAGTACGACCGCGCGGTCGACCTCGCGAAGAGCAACTTCATCTCGGGCCAGGCCCGGGACGAGGCCGAGAACAACCTGAAGGTCGCGCAGGCGGCGCTCACGCTCGCCGAGGCGAGGCTCGCGAAGATGGAGATCCGCGCGCCGTTCTCCGGGATCATCGGCCTGCGGTCGGTGTCGGTGGGCGACTACGTGAAGGAAGGCTCGGACATCGTCAACCTCGAGTCGATCGATCCGCTCAAGGTCGACTTCCGGGTGCCGGAGATCTACCTCACGCAGGTGAAGGTGGGCCAGCCGCTGTCGATCGTGCTCGACGCGTTCCCGGGCAAGCAGTACGAGGGCCGCGTCTACGCGGTCAACCCGCTGCTCGACGCCGCGGGGCGCTCGGTGGTGATCCGCGCGCAGATCCGCAACGCCGACACGTCGCTGCGTCCCGGCATGTTCGCGCGCGTCCGCCTCGTGACGAAGGACGCCCAGGACGCGCTCGTCGTTCCCGAGCAGGCGCTCGTGCCGCAGGGCGACGAGCAGTACGTGTTCAAGGTCGTCGACGGCAAGGCGGTGCGGCAGAAGGTCGAGGTCGGCCAGCGGCGCGACGGCAAGGCCGAGGTCGTCGCGGGCGTGGGCCCCGACGACATCGTCGTGACCGCCGGCCAGCTCAAGCTCCGGGACGGCGTGCCGGTGAAGGTCGCCGCCGCGCCGATGGCCGCGGCCACCGCCGACGCGGGCACCGCGCCCGACGGCCGCGCGAAGTCGACGCCGACGTCGGCGCCGTCGAAGGCCGGCGCCGCGCCGAGGTCCTGACCCTCGACACCCCATGCAGCTGCCCGAGATCTGCATCAAGCGGCCCGTCTTCGCGACGGTGCTGTCGCTCATCATCCTGCTGATCGGCCTCATCTCGTACACGCGGCTGTCGGTCCGTGAGTACCCGCGGATCGACGAGCCGGTCGTCTCCGTCAGCACGACCTACCGGGGCGCCTCGGCCGAGGTGGTCGAGTCGCAGGTGACGAAGGTCCTCGAGGACTCGCTGTCCGGCATCGAGGGCGTCGAGCTGATGACCTCGCAGAGCCGGTCGGAGACCAGCCGCATCAACGTCCGGTTCACGCTCAAGCGCGACCCGGACTCGGCGGCCGCCGACGTGCGCGACAAGGTGTCGCGCGTGCGCGCGAAGCTCCCGGACACGATCGACGAGCCGGTGATCGCCAAGGTCGAGTCCGACGCGTTCCCGGTGATCTACATCGCGGTGCAGGCGGGCTCGCTCTCCTCGCTCGAGGCGTCCGACTACGTGAAGCGCTACGTGCAGCCGCGGCTGTCGGTGCTGCCCGGCGCGTCCGACGTGCGCATCTTCGGCGAGCGCCAGGTGTCGATGCGGATCAACCTCGACCGCACGCGCCTCGCCGCCTACAAGCTCACGGTGCAGGACGTCGAGGACGCGATCCGCCGCCAGAACGCCGAGATCCCGGCCGGCCGCATCGAGTCGCAGGCGCGCGAGTTCACCGTCGTCGCGGAGACCGACGTCCGGACGCCCGACCAGTTCAACAACATCATCGTCGCCAACGTCGGCAGCTACCCGGTGCGCATCCGCGACCTCGGCAACGCGGAGATCGGGCCGATCGACGAGCGCGTCATCTCGCGCTTCAACGGCAAGCCGTCGCTCAACATCGGCGTCATCAAGCAGGCGGTGGCGAACCCGCTCGAGCTCTCGCAGGCGGTGCGCGCCGAGGTCGAGAAGATCAACCTGGGGCTGCCGACCGGCATGAAGCTGGTCGTCGCGTACGACACGTCGGTTTTCATCGACCGGTCGATCAAGTCGGTGTTCGAGACGATCCTCGAGGCGGTCGTGCTGGTCGTGCTGGTGATCTTCTTCTTCCTGCGCAGCCTGCGGGCCACGGTCATCCCGATCGTCACGATCCCGGTGTCGCTGATCGGCGCGTTCGGGATCATGTACATGATGGGCTTCACGATCAACACGCTGACGCTGCTGTCGATGGTGCTCGCCATCGGGCTCGTCGTCGACGACGCGATCGTGATGCTCGAGAACATCTTCCGGCACATCGAGTCGGGGACGCCGCGAAAGCAGGCGGCGATCGACGGCGCGAAGGAGATCGGGTTCGCGATCGTCGCGATGACGCTGACGCTGGCGTCGGTGTTCGCGCCCCTGGCGTTCGCGACCGGCCGGACCGGCCGGCTGTTCATCGAGTTCGCGCTGACGCTCGCCGGCGCGGTGCTCGTGTCCGGCTTCATCGCGCTGACGCTGTCGCCGATGATGTGCTCGCTTCTGCTCAGGCACCAGGAGCGGCACTCCCGGATCTACAACCTGATCGAGGGCTGGATCGTCGCGCTCACCCACGGCTACCGGCGCGCGCTGGTCTGGACGCTGCACCACCGCTGGGTCGTGATCGTCGCGTGGCTCGGCGTGCTGGGCGCGGGCGCGACGCTGTTCATGAACCTCAAGAGCGAGCTCGCGCCGACCGAGGACCGCGGCGTCGTGTTCGGCCTGGTCACCGCGCCGCAGGGCTCGACGCCGCAGTACACGGCCGACATGCTCGCGCCGATCGAGAGGCTGTACGACAGCGTTCCCGAGGCGGCGGCCTACACGGCGATCTCCGGCTTCCCCACGGTCGTCGACGGCAACGCGGTGCTGCGGCTCAAGTCCTGGGAGGAGCGGAAGAAGAAGCAGCAGCAGATCACCGAGGAGCTGCGCGGGCCGCTGCAGCAGATCCCGGGCGCGATCGCGTTCCCGATCAACCCGCCGTCGCTCGGCCAGCCGTTCCGGTCGACCCCGATCGAGTACGTGATCATGTCGCAGGTGCCCTACGCGGAGCTCCAGCGCCTGGTCGACCGCTTCCTCGACGAGGCGCGCAAGATCCCCGGCATCCAGAACCTTCAGATCGACCTCCGCCTCAACACGCCCGAGGTGCGCGTGCGCATCAACCGCGACAAGCTCTCGGACATGGGGATCAACGTCGACACGGTCGGGCGCACGCTGGAGACGATGCTCGGCGGGCGCCAGGTCACGCGATTCAAGAAGGACGGCGAGCAGTACGACGTGATCGTCCAGGTCGCGCCGGTCGACCGCACGTCGCCCGCCGACATCAGCGACAGCTACGTCCGCGCGCGCGACGGCAGCATGGTGCAGCTGTCGAACATCGTCGAGGTCAAGGAGGGCGTGGCGCCCCAGTCGCTCAACCACTTCAACCGGCTGCGCGCGGTCAAGATCACCGGCACGCTCCTGCCCGGCTACTCGATCGACGAGGCGCTGAAGGCGATGGACGCGACGGCGAAGGCCGTGCTGCCCAACACCGCGCAGACGGACCTCGACGGGCAGTCGCGCGAATTCCGGAAGTCCGGCGGCGAGATCTACTTCACGTTCGTGCTGGCGCTGCTGTTCATCTACCTCGTGCTGTCCGCGCAGTTCGAGAGCTTCGCGTCGCCGTTCGTGATCATGCTGTCGGTGCCGCTGTCGATGACCGGGGCGCTCCTGACCCTCTGGCTCTTCGGCGGGACGCTCAACATCTACAGCCAGGTCGGCCTGGTGACGCTGGTCGGCCTCATCACCAAGCACGGGATCCTGATCGTCGAGTTCAGCAACCAGCTGCGCGACCAGGGCGAGGCGCTGTTCGAGGCGGTCGTGAACGCCGCCGTGCTGCGGCTACGCCCGATCCTGATGACGACCGGCGCCATGGTGCTGGGCGCGCTGCCGCTGGCGACCGCGATGGGCGCCGGGGCCGAGTCGCGCATCCCGATCGGGCTCGTGATCGTCGGCGGCATGTCGTTCGGCACGCTGCTCACGCTGTTCGTCGTGCCGACCGCCTACACGCTGATCGCCCGCCGGCGCCCCGTCCACAAGCCGCTGCCGCACGTGGACGTCCCGATGGCGAGCCCGGCCACGCCGACTGACCCGCGGGGCGCGCGCGCGCCGCCGGCCTCCCGCCGGACCCCGGACTTCTGTAGAATCGCCACGAGAACAGGGCAATCTGCCCGGCTTCGCCAGAAGGAGGACCATGTCGCACCGTACCAGGGGCATCATCGCACCGCCGTCGCCGCCGCGCTGCTCGGCGTGGCCACGATGGCGCAGGCGCGAACCGAGATCCAGTGGTGGCACTCGATGGGCGGGGCGCTGGGCGAGAAGCTCAACGCGCTGGCGACCAAGTTCAACGCGAGCCAGAGCGAGTACAGGTGCCGGTCTTCCAGGGGCAGCTATCCGGAGTCGATGACGGCGACGATCGCCGCCTACCGCGCCGGCAACGCGCCGCACATCGTCCAGGTCTTCGAGGTGGGGACGGCGACGATGATGGCCGCGAAGGGCGCGATCGTGCCGGTCGCCAGGTGATGGCCGACGCGGAAGACCGTTCGACCCGACCTGTATCTGCCGTCGGTCGCCGGCTACTACACCGACAGCAAGGGCAACATGCTGTCGTTCCGTTCGCTCGACGGTCGTCCTGTACATCACCGCGACGCGTTCAAGGAGGCCAGAACAACCCCGACCAGGTCCCGAAGACCTGGAAGGAGATGAACGCCGCGGCTGCAGCTCAAGGTGCGCGGGCGGGAATGCGTCTACA
>JBGAHH010000036.1:0-38029 GCA_044226265.1 Casimicrobiaceae bacterium
TCTCGCCCGGCAGCAGCATGTCGACGAGCTTCACCGCCATCGTCGGCGCGACGACGACCTCGCCGCGCGCGGCCCGGCGGATCGCGTCGATCACGTCGTCGGGATCCATGTCCTTCAGCAGGTAGCCGCGCACGCCGGCCCGGAACGCGCGCGCGAGGTCTTCCTGCGAATCGCTCATCGTCAGCACGACGACCGGCGTGTCGATGCCCTCGGCGCGGATCCGGGTGAGCAGGCTGAACCCCTCGACCGGCGCCATCTTGAGATCCATGATCGCGAGGTCGGGCTTGGTCGTCGCGAGCAGGCGCACCGCCTCGTCGGCGCCGCCCGCGGTGCCGTAGACCTTGATGCCCGCGCGCTGCTCGAGCAGCTCGCTGAGCCCGCGGCGGCACAACCCGTGGTCGTCGATCAGGACGACGCTGATCGGATCGCTCATCGCGGATCCTCGCCCAGGCTCGCCCCGGCCGGGATGCCGCTGCGCGTGCGCCTCGCAGCCCCGCCCGCGAGCGCCTCGCCCGCCTGCGACGCCCCGTCGGCGGCCTCGGGCGCCGCGCGCGTCGAGCCTCCTTCGGGGAAGCCCAGGCGAACGCGCGTCCCGCCGCCGGGAGCCGGCCCGATCGACACCTCGCCGCCGAGCCGCACCGCGCGCTCGCGCATGATCTCGATGCCGAAGTGGCCCGGGCGATCGACGGCGCCCGCCGGCCCCACGCCGTCGTCGTCGATCACGATCTCGTAGCCGCCCGGCGCGCGGTCGAGCGTCATCGACGCGTGCCGGGCCCGCGCGTGGCGGACGACGTTCGCGAGCGCTTCCTGCACGACGTGGTGGACCTCGACCTCGCGGGCCGGCGCGAGCCGGAAGTCGGGCACGCGATTCGTGAACGCGAGCTCGACGCCGGTCCGGTCGGCGAAACGCGCCGCCGTCCCGGCGAGCGCGTGCACCAGCCCCTGCGGATCCATCCGGCTGCGGAAGCCGCTGATGAGCTCGCGCACCCGCGCGTGCGCGTGCGTGAGCGAGTCGTCGATGTCGCTCCAGTACTTGAACGCGCGGACCTCGTCGCGCTGCCGGATCGCGTCCGACAGCAGGCTCATGCGCATCCGCATGTAGGTAAGCCCCTGCGCGATCGAATCGTGGATCTCGCCCGCCATCGCCTGCCGCTCGTCGACCAGCGTGGCGCGGATGATCTCGTCGGCGAGCCTCGCGCGCTCGAGCGCGATGCCGATCAGCTCGCCCGCGGCCTGGAGCATCGCCGGCATCCCGGCCGGCAGCTCGCAGGGGCCGTCGAAGACGAGGTCCAGCATGCCGACCTGCTGCCCGAGGTGGTGGAGCGGCACCACGAGGATGTGCCGGCAGACGGACTCGAGGCGGCGCGCGGGCAGGCGCTCGTCGTGCCCGCACAGGTCGCTCTGGACGCAGGGGCTCGCCGGATCGCTCGACTCCGCGCACCGGCCGCACCAGCGCGCGAGCACGCCTTCTCCGACCGCGCCGCGCGACCCGGGGCCGGCGACGACGACCGGGGCGAGACCCGGCTGGCCCGGCCGCGAGACCCGGATGGCGCCCGCCGCCGCGCCGGCGAAATGGATGACGGCGTCGAGCATGGGTGCGATCGCGCCGCGCAGGTCCGCGACGCGCGGGCTCGGGACGTCGAATGCCTGCACGGTTCCGTCCGGCCCGGCCGGCGTGCGGTCGGGCGCGGCGACCCGCGCGGTGCTGTCCCTCGATTGCGACACCCGAGACCTCCTCCGCCGAGCGCGCCGTGCCGGCGGGCTCGCAACCGGTGCATCCGGGATCTCGCGCCCCGGTGACCGGTCCATGCCGATTATTCTCGCATGCCCCAGCCCCGGCAACGTCCCGCGGCTCCCGCCGCCTCCCGAAAGGGCATGCCCGCAATGGGTGATGCCCATTCCCGACATGGGTATGGACAAGCCGGCGTTCAACCGCGATAACGGCGGCTTTGCGGCAGATCAATGGTCTTCCCCGCGGGCGTCGCCCGCTTCGCCTCCGTGGCCTGAAATGGCAGAACCCTCGACCGCGGCGCGCCCGGCGCGGCCCCGCCGGCGGCCCGCCGCCTCGGCCCTCGCATCTGCCCTGATCGTCGCAGCCGCGCCCGCGCTGGCGGCCGGCGAGGGCGCCGGCGCGGAGCTCGCCTGGTGGTTCTGGCCGCTCGCGCTGTTCGTCGTCTGCTTCGCGCTCGGCATCGTCGCGGTGCCCGCCGGCGTGGGCGGCGGCGTGCTCTTCGTGCCGATCGTCAGCGGCTTCTTCCCGTTCCATCTCGACTTCGTCCGCGGCACGGGGCTCCTGGTCGCCCTCGCGAGCGCCCTTTCCGCGGGGCCGAGCCTGCTCCGCGCCGGGCTCGCCGACGTGCGGCTCGCGCTGCCGTTCGCGCTCGTCGCGTCCGCGAGCTCGATCGCGGGCGCGCTGGTCGGCCTCGCGCTGCCCGCCCGGGTCCTCCAGATCGCGCTCGGCGCCACGATCCTCGGCATCGTCGCGCTGATGGCGTCGGCGCCGAAGGCGGCGGAAGACGCGACCGCGCGGCCGGACCGGCTCGCCGCCGCGCTCCGGATGCACGGCGTCTACCTCGATCGCGCCACCGGCGGGCTTCACCCGTGGCGCGTCCACCGCACGCCGCTCGCGCTCCTGCTGTTCGGCGCGATCGGCGTGCTCGCCGGCATGTTCGGCATGGGCGCCGGCTGGGCCAACGTCCCGGTGCTGAACCTCGTGATGGGCGCGCCGCTCAAGCTGTCGGCCGGCACGTCGAGCTTCATCCTGTCGCTCGTCGACTCGTCGGCCGCGTGGGTCTACCTGCACAAGGGCGCGACGCTCGCCGTGCTCACGGCGCCGTCGGTCATCGGCGTGATGATCGGCGCGCGGATCGGCGCGCGGCTCCTCACGGTGCTCAAGGCGTCGATGGTGCGCAAGCTCGTGCTCGCGCTGCTCCTGTTCGCCGGCCTGCGCGCGTTGCAGAAGGGCCTGGAGGCCTGAGGAGCGATCGATGAGCGACGACACGCCCGACGGGCCGCCGCCCGAGCAGCGGCGCTACGCCGCGCTGCTCGACGGGGGTGCGAAGCTGGGCTTCGCGGTGCTGGTCGTGGCGTTCGCCGCCTACGTGACCGGCGCGCTGGCGGCGCACGTCCCGCACGAGCGCCTCCCGGAGCTTTGGACGCTGCCGCTCGAAGCGTACGTCGCCCAGACCGGCACGCCGACCGGCTGGGGCTGGGTCGCGCTCCTCGCGAAGGGCGAGTTCGCCGGCGTCTCGGGCATCGCGATCCTCGCGGCGTGCTCGCTCCCCTGCCTCGCGTCGATCGTCCCGATCTATTGGGCGCGCGGAGAGCGCGCCATCGCGGCGATCGCAGCGCTCACGATGCTCGTCCACCTCCTCGCCGCTTCCGGCTGGCTGTACGCCGGCCACTGACGGCCGATCGCGGGCCCGGGGCGCGAGACCCCGTTCGCGCCCGCGTCCGGGCATCGGCGCCGCGCGCGTCGCGCCGCCGCGCTCGGGCGCCCTACCCGTCCGGGTAGTCCCCGACGTCCGCGCTTCCCCGTCGCGGGGATTGACACCGCCCGCCCCCGACGCTGAACTGCGGGGGCACCCCGGAACGCGTGCGCGCGTCGCCGGGCGATGCCCGTTGCATGGCCCCGACCCCCCTCCACGATCCCGCCGCCGCGCCGCTCCCGGGCGCGACGACGCAGACGCGCAACACGACCTGCTACATGTGCGCGTGCCGCTGCGGCATCCGCGTGCACCTGCGCGACGGCGAGGTCCGCTACATCGAGGGCAACCCGGAGCACCCGATCAACCGCGGCGTCATCTGCGCGAAGGGCAGCTCGGGCATCATGAAGCAATACTCGCCCGCGCGGCTCACGAGGCCGCTCAGGCGCAAGCCGGGCAGCGAGCGCGGCGCCGGCGAGTTCGAGCCGATCTCGTGGGACGAGGCGTTCGGCATGCTCGCCGAGCGGCTCGCGACGATCCGGGCGACCGACCCGAAGCGCTTCGCCCTCTTCACCGGCCGCGACCAGATGCAGGCGCTGACCGGCCTCTTCGCGCGCCAGTTCGGCACGCCGAACTACGCGGCGCACGGCGGCTTCTGCTCGGTGAACATGGCCGCCGGCATGATCTACACGATCGGCGGCTCGTTCTGGGAGTTCGGCGGGCCGGACCTCGAGCGCGCGAAGCTGTTCGTGATGATCGGCACCGCCGAGGACCACCACAGCAACCCGCTCAAGATCGCGATCGCGAAATTCAAGCGCGACGGCGGCCGGTTCATCTCGATCAACCCGGTGCGCACCGGCTACTCGGCGATCGCCGACGAGTGGCTGCCGATCCGGCCCGGCACCGACGGCGCGCTCCTGCTCGCGTTGATCCACGAGCTGATCGCGCTCGGCCTCTACGACCGCGACTTCCTCGTCCGGTACACGAACGCGGGGCAGCTCGTGAACGTGGACGAGGCGAGCGACGAGTCCGGCATGTTCGTGCGCACCGAGGTGCCGAAGGAGGAGGGCTGCTTCGACCCGCAGAACAAGCTCTGGTGGGACCGGTCGACGAACCGGCCGGTGGTCACGCACAGCGAGGGCACCGACCCGTTCCTGCTGGGCGCGTTCCGCCTCCCGGACGGCACCGAGGTCAAGCCCGCGTTCCAGCTCCTCAAGGAACGCTGCGACCGCTACACGCCGGAGTGGGCGTCGGGCATCACCGGCATCCCGGCGGAGGCGATCCGCCGCCTCGCGCACGAGATGGGCATCACCGCGCGCGACGCGAAGATCGAGCTGCCCATCCCCTGGACCGACATGTGGGGCAAGGAGCACGACACGGTCACCGGCAACCCCGTCGCGTTCCACGCGATGCGCGGGCTCGCCGCGCACTCGAACGGCTTCCACACGATCCGCGCGCTGGCGATCCTGATGACGCTGCTCGGCACGATCGACCGCCCCGGCGGGTTCCGCCACAAGGCGCCGTTCCCGCGCCCGATCCCGCCCTGCGCGAAGACGCCGAACACGCCGCTCGCCGTCAAGCCCGGCCAGCCGCTCGACGGGCTCGCGCTCGGCTGGCCCGCCGAGCCGGACGATCTCTTCGTCGACGAGGAGGGACGCCCGGTCCGCATCGACAAGGCGTTCTCGTGGGAGTACCCGCTCGCCGTGCACGGCCTGATGCACAACGTCATCACGAACGCGTGGCGCGGCGACCCGTACCCGATCGACACGCTGATGATCTTCATGGCGAACATGGCGTGGAACTCGACGATGAACACGTCCGAGGTCCGCCGAATGCTGAACGACCGGCGCGAGGACGGCGAGCACCGGATCCCGTTCATCGTCGTCTGCGACGCGTTCCAGTCCGAGATGACGGCGTTCGCCGACCTCGTGCTGCCGGACACGACCTACCTCGAGCGCCACGACGTGATGTCGATGCTCGACCGGCCGATCTCCGAGTTCGACGGCCCGGTCGACTCGGTGCGCGTGCCGGTGGTGCCGCCGACCGGGGAATGCAAGCCGTTCCAGGAAGTGCTGATCGAGGTCGCCGGACGCCTGAAGCTCCCCGCGTTCGTGCGGCCCGACGGCACGCGCCGGTTCCGCGACTATCCCGACTTCGTCGTCAACTACGAGACGGAGCCGGGATCGGGCATCGGGTTCCTCGCCGGTTGGCGCGGCAAGGGCGGCGAGAAGTTCCTGCGCGGCGAGCCCAACCCGCGCCAGTGGGAGATGTACGAGCGCAACAACTGCGTCTACCACTACAAGCTCCCGCCGTCCTACCAGTACATGCGCAACTGGAACAAGGGCTACCTCGAGTGGTCGCAGCGCCACCGCATCCAGCGCTACGCCGAGCCGATCCTGATCCACCTCTACTCGGAGGTGCTGCAGAAGTTCCGGCTCGCCGCGCGCGGCAAGGGCATCTGGCGCCAGCCTCCCGACCGGTTGCGCAAGCGGATCGACACCTACTTCGACCCGCTTCCGTTCTACTACGAGCCGCTCGAGACCGCGCGCACCGACCTCGCCGCCTACCCGCTTTCGGCGGTGACGCAACGCCCGATGGCGATGTACCACTCGTGGGACTCGCAGAACGCGTGGCTGCGCCAGATCCACGCGCACAACCACCTGTACGTGAACCCGCGCGTCGCGCGCGAGGCCGGAATCGAGGACGGCGGCTGGATGTGGGTCGAGTCGCCGTGGGGCAAGGTGCGCTGCGTCTGCATGCATTCGGAGGCGGTCGAGCCGGGCACGGTCTGGACCTGGAACGCGATCGGCAAGTCGCCGGGCGCGTGGCGCCTCTCGCCCGATGCGAACGAGTCGCGGCGCGGGTTCCTGTTGAACCACCTGATCGCCGACGAGCTGCCCGACGCTGAAGGCGCGATCTCGAACTCGGACCCGATCACCGGGCAGGCGGCGTGGTACGACGTGCGCGTGCGGATCCGCCCCGCGGACGCAGGCGAGCCCGGGGAGACCTGGCCGCGCGCCGAGGCCGTTCCCGCCGCGCCCGGCACCGCGCCGGCGACGCCGCGCGTGCTCGCGTACTTCGCGGGTCGGGGGAAGCGGCGGTGACGCGCCCGGCGTCCGGCGCGGGAGTCCGGCGATGACCCAGCTCGCGCTGGTGATCGACCTCAACGTCTGCGTGGGCTGCCACGCGTGCGTCACGAGCTGCAAGCAGTGGAACACGTCGGGGACCGCGGGGCCGCTCGCCGACCTCGAGCCCTACGGCAAGGATCCGACGGGCGCTTTCTTCAACCGCGTGCAGACCTTCGAGGTCGGCGAGTTCCCGAACACGCAGACCGTCCATTTCCCGAAGTCGTGCCTGCATTGCGAGGATCCGCCCTGCGTCCCCGTGTGCCCCACGGGCGCGTCTTACAAGCGCGCCGAGGACGGCATCGTGCTCGTCGACGTAGAAAAGTGCATAGGCTGCAAATATTGCTCGTGGGCGTGCCCGTACGGCGCGCGCGAGGTCGACCCGGAGCGCAAGGTGATGACCAAGTGCACGCTCTGCGTCGACCGCATCCACGACAAGGCGCTGCCCGAGGCCGAGCGCAAGCCCGCGTGCGTGCTGGCGTGCCCGACGGGCGCGCGGCTGTTCGGCGACATCCACGATCCCGATTCGGTCGTCTCGCAGGCGATCCGCGACCACGCCGGGTATCCGCTGATGCCCGAGTGGGGAACGCACCCGTCGAACCACTACCTGCCGCGCCGCAGGACGCCGATGCGGATCCACGACGACGAGCTGCAGCGCGCCGACAATCCGCTCAAGGTCGACGGCCTCTTGCCGAAGCCCGCGAAGTCCGAACCCTCGCTCGACGACATCATGTCGTGGTAGCCGCGCGATGAGACCCGACGCCTCGGTGCTCCTGCTCACCACGCTGATCGGCGCGGGCCAGGGGCTGTTCCTCGCGCTCTTCACCGCCGAGGTCTACGCGCTCGTTGGCCTGCTGCCTGCGCAGGAGGGTCACGCGTTCCACGCGCACGGCAGCCTCGTCGCGCTCGCGTTGCTCGCCGCGGGACTCATCGCCTCGTTCTTCCACCTGGGCCGCCCCGGTCGCGCGTGGCGGGCCGCGTCGCGGTGGCGCACGTCGTGGCTCTCGCGCGAGGTGATCGTGCTGCCGGCGTTCATGGCGGTCGTGTTCCTCTACGGCGCCGCGCACCTCGAGGGATTCCGGCCCGTGCTCGCGACGCTGCCTTCCGGCATCGCGATCGACGCCACGGCGGTGCTGGGCGCGCTCGGCACGCTGCTCGCGTTCGCGCTCTTCGTCTGCACCGGGATGATCTACGCGTGCCTCCCCTTCCTGCGCGAGTGGGCGAGCCCGATCACGCCGGTCAACTTCATCCTGATGGGCGGCGCGTCGGGGTTCACGCTCGCCGGCGCGTTCTCGGCCGTCGCTGCGCCGGACCTCGTGCGCTTCTACGCCGGGTGGGCGCTGATCCTGACGCTCCTCGCCGCCGCGGGCCGCGTCGCATCGCTGGTTCGCAACGCCCGCCTGCGGCCGAAGTCGACCGTGCAGACGGCGATCGGGATCAAGCACCCGAGGATCGTGCAGAAGTCGATGGGCTTCCTCGGCGGCTCCTTCAACACGCGCGAGTTCTTCCACGGCCGCGGCCGCGCGTTCGTGCGATCGGTCCGGTGGCTCTTCCTGGCCTTGGCGTTCGCGGTCCCCGCGGTGCTGCTCGCGGCCGTGCTCGCGACCGCGGCGCCGCCGGCCGCGCTCGCCGGCGCGTTCGCCCTCCAGTTCGCGGGCCTGCTCGCGGAACGCTGGTACTTCTTCGCCGAGGCGAACCATCCGCAGAACCTCTACTACCAGGCGATCGCCTGACCTGCCCCGGATCGAGGAGGCATGCCACGTGGAATCCGGCGCCGGCGGTTCGCTCATCGAGGTCGACGATCCGTCGCCGCGCGCGCCGCGGCGGCCCCTTTCCCCCTGCAATCCCGGAGCGTGATCCCATGGCATTGGTGAATCCCCACGGCGGCGGCGACCTGAAGCCGCTGCTCTTCACCGGCGAAGCCCTCGCCGCCGAAAAGCGGCGTGCCGCGACGCTGCCCCGACTGCGCGTCACGTCGCGCGAAAAGGGCGACGTCATCATGCTGGGGATCGGCGGGTTCACGCCGCTCGACGGCTTCATGTCGCGCGCCGACTGGGAGGGCGTCTGCGACGGCATGCGGACGTCGAGCGGGCTGTTCTGGCCGATCCCGATCACGCTGTCCGCAAGCAAGGCGTTCGCGGACACGCTGAAGGTCGGCCAGGACATCGCGCTCGTCGATCCCGACGACGGCGGCCTGCTCGCGACGATGACCGTCACCGAGCGCTACGCGATCGACAAGGCGCACGAATGCGCGACCGTCTTCCGCACGACGGACCTCGCCCACCCCGGCGTCAAGCTCGTGATGGAGCAGGGCGACGTGAACCTCGCGGGGCCGGTCCGCGTGCTGTCGACGGGCGACTTCGCGGAAAAGTACGGCGAGCTCTTCAAGACGCCGGCCGAGACCCGGGCGCTGTTCCAGTCGCTCGGCTGGTCGAAGGTCGCCGCGTTCCAGACGCGCAACCCGATGCACCGCTCGCACGAGTACCTCGCGAAGGTCGCGATCGAGGTGTGCGACGGCGTGCTGATCCACTCGCTGCTCGGTGCGCTGAAGCCGGGCGACATCCCGGCGGAAGTCCGCACGCGGGCGATCGGCGTGCTGGCCGACAGGTACTTCGTGAAGAAGACGGTCGTCCAGGCGGGCTATCCGCTCGACATGCGCTACGCGGGGCCGCGCGAGGCGCTGCTGCACGCGCTGTTCCGGCAGAACTACGGCTGCTCGCACCAGATCGTCGGGCGCGACCACGCGGGCGTCGGCAGCTACTACGGGCCGTTCGACGCGCACCGCGTGTTCGACCAGGTCCCGAAGGGCGCGCTCGAGACGCAGCCGCTCAAGATCGACGTGGCGTTCTGGTGCTACAAGTGCGGCGGGATGGCGTCGGGGCGGACCTGCCCGCACGGCGACGCCGACCGGCTGCAGGTGTCGGGGACGCAGCTTCGGAAGTGGCTCTCGGAGGGCGCCGAGGTGCCCGCCGAGTTCAGCCGGCCGGAAGTCCTGGAGATCCTGCGGCAGTACTACGCGTCGATCGCCGCCGGGGACGGGGCCGACGCGAAGCTCACGGGACGTTCCGCGCGCTGATCGCGAGCTCCCCGCCCTCGATCGCGTCGCCGGGAGGCGCGTCCAGCCGCCGACGGGCGAACTGCACGAACGCCCCCACGAGTCCCGACTGGATGCGCTCCCGGGGGTAGACGGCGGTCAGCTGCCGCGTGATCGGCGGCGAGAGCGGGATGCGCACGAGCAGGCCGAGCCGCACTTCCTTCAGGACGGAGACGTGCGACATGATCGCGAAGCCCATGCCGGCCGCCACGAGCCCCTTGAGGGCCTCCGGGCTGCTCGCCTCCATGACGACGTTGAGCGCGCCGGGCTCGATCCCGGCCCGCTTCAGGTAGTGGTCGGTCACCTCGCGCGTCCCGGAGCCCTGCTCGCGCGACAGGTAGCCGTGCTCGACGAGGGCGCCGGCCGCCACCGACCTGCGCTTCGCCAGCGGGTGTCCCGGCGCGCAGACGACCTGAAGCTCGTCGCTGCACAGCCGCTCGCCCGCGAGCGAGGGCAGGTACGAATCGCCCTCGATGAACCCGATGTCCAGCGCCCGTTCGGCGAGGCGCTGCTGGACGGCCTCGGAGTTGCCCACGAACAGGCTCGGCACCACCCCCGGGTGGGTGGCCTTGAACTCGCCGAGGATCTGCGGCAGCAGGAAGTCGGCGATCGTCGTGCTCGCGCCGATCAGGAGCGGGCCGGCGACCTGCCCGCCCAGGTCCCTCAGGCGCGCATCCAGCTCCGAGGTCAGCGCCAGGATCTTCTCGGCATACGCGAACGCGACGGCGCCCGCGGGCGTGAGGCCGATGCGGCCGTGGGCGCGGTCGAACAGCCGCGTGTTGAACTGGTCTTCCAGCTGGCGGATCTGGAACGTCACGGCGGGCTGCGTCATGCAGAGCGCTTCCCCCGCCTTGGTGAACGAGAGGTGCTTCGCGACCGCGTGGAACACCTGAAGCCGCCGATCCGCCACTGCCCTGCCCCCGGTTCGAGGGGGCTATTCAAGCACAAAACCGGGAGACCGCCGAGCGAGGGGGGCCGCGACCGCTTCCGGCCACGGCACGAAGGACGGAGCACCCCGCGCGAGCGCGCGGAGCGTGACGACGATGGCTGCGAGCGACCGGGATCGCGCGCGAGGCCGCGCGCCGCGGAGTTGCGCGAAGCCCTAGGGCTTCTTCGGCGTCTTGTACTCGGCTTCCTTCTGGAATCGCTTCCAGACGGTCTCGAAGCCGACGAAGCCCTTCTCGTTCGGCGGCATCTGGCGCGTCGTCACGTAGGGCGTGACGCCGTCGGGAACCTTCGCCGGAGGGGGTTTGTGGTCGCTCATGGGTCGCCTTTCTCGCCGCGTGCGAGGGATGCCGCCTAAACCGGTCTCAGGAGCGACGGATCGACGCCGGCCCCCGTGGGGATCGCGCCGCCCGCTCGCGTCTCGTCGTCGGTGGCGTCGCGCACCGCGAGAATCTCCAGCGCGAAGACGACCTCCCGGCCGCACAGCGGATTGTTGCCGTCGACCGTCAGCGTCTCGTCGTCCATGTGCGTGACGAGGAAGCTGCGGGTCTGTCCCCGGTCGTTCTCCATCAGGATCGAGGTGCCGACATGCCGGTATTCCTCGGGGACGTTGTCGATGTGGTCGGAGAACACCAGCGACTCGTCCCTCGGGCCGAAGACGTCGTTGCCGTCGATCGTCACTTCGATGACGTCGCCGACGGACCTGCCTTCGAGCTGCGCGTGGACCGCGGGCGCCAGGATCTCGTTGTGCCCGTGGACGTAGCCCAACGGAAACTCGACCCGCGTGAGGACGTGGCCGGTCTTCCGGTCGGTCACCTTGTAGGTGAGCTCGACGAACTTGCCGGCTTCGATGACTTCGCTCACGTCGGTTCCCGCCCGGGTCGTCAGAAGATGGAAGCGCCGAAGATCCTGAGCTTGCCGTCCTCGTAGCCGAGGACCAGCCGGCCGACCCATTCGCCCGGCTTGCGGGTGCTGCGCTGCCGGTACAGGACGGTCACGTGCTCGCCGCGGCGGATCGTGCCGAGCGCGTCGAACTCCCCGGACAGGCTGCGCGCCAGCTCGCTGTTCGCGAACTGGTGGCCGGCCGCGACCTGGTCCATGGCGCGCGCCAGCGAGCTCGAGAAGTTCCTCGAGAACTCGCCGTACTTGCCTTCGTTCGAGTGCGTGACGAGCTCGCGCCACAGCGGCGTGGCCAAAGCCAGGATCTCCTCGTCGGTCTTCTCGGTGATGTTCAAGCACGCACGGGCGACGGGGGCGCCTTCTCGTCGGCCACCAGGTGATAGCAGGGCGCCTTCTCCATCGTGTACTCGCCGGTCTTCGGATCGCGGCGCGAGACCGTCAGCACGTGCCAGTTCTCGTCGTCGACCTTCATCGCGTCGCCGCGGTAGTAGTAGCCGGGCCAGCGGGTCTCCTTGCGGAACAGCGTGTGCTGCGTCACGCACTCGGCGGCGCGATGACGGTGCTTCAGCTCCCAGGCCCGCAGCAGCTCGTGCACGTCCTTCGCGGCGAGGTTCTCGAGGTCCTCCTCCATGATCGCGAGCTTCTTGAGCCCGATGTTCAGGAGCTTCTCGTTGGTCATGTAGTTGACGGTCACGCCGCCGCAATACTCGTCCATCAGCTTCTGCAGGCGGTCGAGGCCCTGCTTCGGGTTGATGTAGTGCGGATTGACGTCGCCCGCGACGATCGCGTTGCGATGGACGCGGTAGTGCTCGAGCGGCTTGTAGATCTCCTCCTTGCGGCGGTCGATCTGGGCCTGCGAGACGACGATGCCCTCGCCCTTGCCGTCGTCGATGTACTTGCAGGCGGCCTTGGCGGCCAGGCGGCCCTCGGTGAACGACCCCGACGAGAAGGCGTGCGGCGTGCCGCCCACCGCGTCGCCGGCGCCGAACAGTCCCTCGACCGACGTCATGCGGTTGTAGCCCCAGAAGTACTCGGGGGGCGAGATGTCCTCGGGGCCCGAGCACCACGCGCCCGAGCCGGTCGCGTGCGACCCCATGACGTAGGGCTCGGACGTGGTGAGCTCGGGGTTCTCGTTCTTGGGATCCACGTCGGTGGCGGCCCACAGCACCGCCTGGCCGACGGTCATGCCGAGGAAGTTCTCCCAGCCGACCTCCTCCAGGTGCGGGTCCTGGAAGGCGCGCATCGTCACCATGTGGATGGGGCCGCGGCCCGCGTTCACCTCGCTGATCAGCGCGTGGTTCCGCAGGCAGGTCGGGATCGGCCGATGCGTCAGGTGCGAGGCTTCCGGATCGAGGTACTCCTTGCCGACCATCTTCTGCAGCTCGGGGAACCACTTCGACTCGTACTCCTCGCCCAGGCCGTTCTGCGTGTAGGTCTTGAGGTGCAGGAAGTAGGCGCCGACCGGGCCGTAGCCGTCCTTGAACCGCGCCAGCACGATGCGGTTCTCCATCTGGGTCATCTTGGCGCCCGCGTCGATCAGCAGTCCGTACGCCGACGCCGACGACCAAGGCGCGTACCAGGTGCGGCCGGAGCCCTCGCCCACCGAGCGCGGCTTGAAGATGTTGGACGCGCCGCCCGCGCTGCAGATCACCGTCTTGGACTTGAAGACGTGGTAGTTGCCGGTGCGGACGTTGAACCCGACGGCGCCGGCCACCCGGTTCTCCCGGCTCTCGTCCATCAGGAGGTGGGTGACGCAGATGCGGTTGAAGACCTTGTCCGCGGACTTCTTCGCTGCCTCCGCCACGATCGGCTTGTAGGACTCGCCGTGGATCATGATCTGCCAGCGACCTTCGCGCAGGTAGCGGCCGGTCTTCGGGTCCTTCATGATCGGAAGGCCCCACTCCTCGAACTGGTGGACCGTGGAGTCGACGTGGCGGGCCATGTCGAACAGCAGGTCCTCGCGCACCATGCCCATCAGGTCGATGCGGGCGTAGCGGACGTGGTCCTCCGGCTGGTTCTCGCCCCAGCGCGTTCCCATGTAGCAGTTGATCGCGTACAGGCCCTGGGCGACCGCGCCGGAGCGATCGATGTTCGCCTTCTCGGCGATCACGATCTTCTTGTCCTGCCCCCAGAACCGCGCCTCCCAGGCGGCACCCGTGCCGCCGAGGCCCGCACCGACGACGAGGATGTCGATGCCGTCTTCGATGATGGTTTCAAAGGCCATTAATAGGACACCCCTTTTTTCAGCGTCAGGCCCGCCGCCTCGAGCGTGCGCAGCCCGCCGTCGTCCATGCGGATGTACTTCGGCTCGTTGTAGAGCAGCTCGCCGTTCCGCATTTCGCTGCTGGGCGCGGGAACGTCGGCGAGCTTGGGGATCGCCTGTCCCCAGGGCTTCGTGGTGATGGGCGAAAGGAAGTTCTTCTCGGTGCCGTTGCGGAACTTGATCCGCCACGCGATCGTGCCCTGCCGCTCGTCCCGGTGCACGCGCACGCTGTGGCCGAGCGGCGCGAAGTCGGCGTAGCCCCGCACGTCGATCGCGTGCTGCGGGCACGCCTTGACGCACGAGTAGCACTCCCAGCACATGTTCGGCTCGATGTTGTAGGCGCGCCGGTAGGTCTTGTCGATGTGCATGATGTCCGAGGGACAGATGTCGACGCAGTGTCCGCATCCGTCGCACCTCGTCATGTACACGAAGGTGGGCATGGGGCTCGCTCCTGGTTCCGTTCCGTGGTGACCGGCGGGCTAGTGGGCTGTAACGGGGGAATCGGGAGTGAGCGCGAGCGTTCCGACGCCGCTATTCGCGCCGAGGGCGAGGCGCCCTTGCGCCGCAATGGCCCATCCCCTTGCAAGCAAGGGCAACGACGCCATCGGCGCGAAGAGCATGTCAGACACTTCCGATTCCCCCGTTACAGCCCACTAGTAGTGGCGCGGAGCTTCGCGCTTGATGCCGAGCCCCATGTCCCTGGGGGCGTCGCGAAGGAGCTCCATCGAGTGCCGCTCGCGCTGCGCGGGATCGTCGCGGGAGATCGTCGGCAGGTTCATGTTCGTGCCGTCGGCCTCGGCCACCCGCTTGTCGAACGCGGCCGCGGGCTTGAAGAACATGTGCGCGAACTTGGACCAGTACACGCCGCCGAACAGCACCGCGGTGGCGACGAGGTACAGGCCGAAGAAGAGCCCGGAGGCCGCGCTGCCGGCCGCCTGCAGCCAGGCCCAGAGGAGGCCGAGCGTGGCGCTGGCCAGCAGCGAGAGGATGAAGAGATCGGCGCGCATCAGCCGCAGGGGCGAGCTGCCCTCGGCCGCGACGTCCACGCGGATGAAGAACCAGAACCAGTAGCCGCCGATCATGACCATCGCTCCACCGAGCCACCAGAGCTGCGGCACCAGCGCGGGCGTCGGCGTCGCGGCCGTCGGGTAGACGAACACCATGACCGCGGTGGTGACGACGTAGAGGACGAACCCGTACATCGTGAGGAGGTGCGCGACGCGGCGCCGCGGGTTGCAGAACTCGCCCGACGCGAGCACGTCGACCGCGAGCGTCTTGACCGCGATCGACGCCTTGTCGACCGGCTTGCCCTGGGCGCGCGACTTGCGCGCGTTGGCGAAGAAGTACTTCGCGCTTCCCTTGTGGACCATGTCCAGGATCGTGCCGAGCACGACCGCCAGGATCATCAGGGCGACGTACCACTGCATGAATCCGGCGGGCAGGCTCGCATAGGCCGCCGCGAAGGGATTGCTGCTGAACATCGGGGTCCTCCCGGCCGGACGTTTCGTGCTGGCCGATCAAGAACGCCAAGTATGAGCGGCGATCCGGGGCGCGTGGAAAGAATCGGATGATGCCGCCATAAGGGAAATGTATGGGCGGGCCACGGTGCGCGCGCCGCGCCGGCCAGGACGGGGACGGCCGCGCCGCCGAGGCCATTCCGGCCCGTCGCGCACGAAGGCACGGCCTCGGGGACCTGCCGACCGCGTGCCGTGACGCCCGGTGCCGACGCTCGCGGCGCGCCTGGCTACGCCGGCGACGGGTCGGCTGCGGCCAGGGACCGGATCTCGAAGGCGAGGCTTTCGAAATCCGCGAAGATCCACGTCGCCGGCGCGCCGAGGCCGGCGACGGTCCCCGGGTTCACGAGCCACGTGTGCGAGCCCTTGAGGTTGGGCTGGCGTTCCACGCCCGCCTCGTGCGAGTGGCCGCAGCAGACGACGTCCCAGTCGCCGGTGCAGGCGAGGCCACGGCCGTAGTGCGGGTAGTGGGTCGCGATGACCCGCCGGCCCGCGATCACGAGCTCGGCGTCGGCGCCGTGGTAGGTCACGAGCCCGCCGGTCGACGCCGAGATGCGCGCGAACGCGCCCGGGTCGCCCAGGTTGTTGCCGTGGACGACGTGCACCGGGAGCCCGAAGCGCACGAGCGGCCGCAGCGTGTTCGCGCCGATCACGTCCCCGCAGTGGATGACGACGCCGGCGCCTTCGGCGAGCGCCTTCTCGACCGCGATCTCGAGCGAACGCGCCCGATCGTGGCTGTCGGAGACGATGCAGGCCTTCATCCGGCGACGCCCGTCGGCATGCGCGCGTTCCGCCAAGCTCGCTCCCGCGGGACGCGCGGGAACGACGTCACGCGGTCGAGCGGGCCTTCCGCTTCGGCGACATCGGGGAACGACGCGTGCATCGTGAACATCGGTGCGCCATTCTACGGCAGGCCGCACGCGCCGCGGAGTTACGCAGAAATTCCCCGGCTCACCAGCGCGCGCGCAGTCGTCCGTCGACGATCTCGTGCGGGAACGCGTTGAGCGGCGCGTCGCCGTTGGCCACGCATCGGCCGCTCTCGATGTCGAACGTCCACGCGTGCTTCGGGCAGGTCAGGCGATGCCCCTCGAGGGCGAGGTGCGGGATGTTCGTCGCCTGGTGCGGGCACAGGCTGTCGTAGACGCGGATCGCCGCGCCCTTCTTCCAGACGAAGAGGCCGCGCCCGTCGCGCTCGAGGCGCAGCGCCTTGCCGTCGTCGAGGTCGGCGACCGCGATCACGTCGTGCCACACGGGCTCGACGGCCGGCGTCGCGGGCGCGTCCCCGAGCGCGAACTCGGGCAGGTCGCTCTTCAGGATCACGTCGATCGCCCAGACGATGTTCGCGAGCCCGAGGGCGGGGAATGCCATCAGCAGCGCGTCGATCACTTCCTCGGCGGTGGCGCCCTCGCGCAGCGCGCGCTTCAGGTATTGCCGCAGGCCCGCCTCGGTGCGCGAGTGGACCTTCGTGATCACCGAGATCAGGTTGCGGGTCTTCGGGTCGAGCCGGCTGCCTGCGTCCTTGAGGAAGGCGAAGTACGCCTTCATCGCCTCCGGACGGGCCTTGACGAGGTAGGAAAGCGCGTCGCTCATGGCGGATCGTGGCGTGACGGGCGAGGCGCGCGGCCTCGACATGCGACGCGCGAGCTTACTCGGCGCTCGTGCGTGGCGTCAAACGTCGCGCTGGGACGAGGACCGCGATCCGATCGGCCGCATGACGAAGCTGCCGTTGCATGCAACGGTCGCGCCCGGGCGCGAACGAGGTTCCCGCGCGGCACGCGGGCCGGGCGCCTCTCCGCCGGATGGTGGCACGGCGTCCGTCGCGCTCAGCGGGCGCCCGACGCCGTCGCGTCCAGCGTCGCCGGACCCCCGCCGAAGAGTCGCGCGAGGAGCGGCGCGAGCTCGCCGCGGCGGCGCAGGTAATGCAGCGTGTTGTGGTCGTCGCAGCCGGGGACCACGATCGTCGTCGTCGGAGGAGGGCCTGCATCTCGCGGGCCTTCTCGCGGTCGCGCCGCGCGTGCTCGCCCGCCATGTAGACGGTCTCCGGCAGGCGGCCCGCGTGGCGGCGGATCGCCTCCTCGAAGCCCGATGCGTCCAGCGGCGTCGCGCGGTCCTCCGACGCCAACGTGGCGGGCGTCGCGCCCCCGACGGAGACCGCGCGCTCGAGCTCGAGCTCCACCGCGGTCCACACGGCCGCGAGGCCTCCGCCGCTGGTCCCGAACGTGATGGCGCGCCGGTAACCCGCGGAGGCGATCCTCGCGCGCATCGCGTCGATCGACACGGACAGCGAGTCGCCGATTCCCGCGACGCCGGCAAGGTAGTTGCTTCTCGAGCGGTCGAACAGCACGAGGAACTCGTAGTCCGCGGCCCGGCAATGCTGGAGGAAGCTCGAGACCGGCATCATCAGGCGGTCCGCGATGCCGGTGAACGCGATGACGAGCGTGCGGCGCGCGCGCTCCGCCGGCGTCGCGGGCGCCGCGTACATCGTCGCGCCCGGCGCGACCGGCGTCCGGACGTAGGGCTCGACGCCGCCGCCCGTGCCTCGCAGCTGCTCGTCCATGATCGCGTGCCAGCGCTGCAGGTTGGGCAGGAGCGGGATGCCGCGCTCGCGCACCGCGTCGATGATCGCGCAGACTTCCGCGGGGCTGCAGTGGATCTCGATCTGGATGTGGACGCGGTTGAACTCGTTGAGCGTCCGGCAGCGGGAGATCTCGTCGAGGCGGCGCTCGACCTCGGCCACGTCGATCACGCGGAGCCCCCCTGCGCGCCAAGGGAAACGTCTCGCGTCGCGCCCTGAACGGCGATGCCGAGGTCGTCGGCGGACACGGGCTCGTCTCCGAGCAGCCGCTCCATCAGGCGATCGAGGCCGCCCGCGATCCACAAGTCGAAGAGCACGTTGTGCATGTGGCTCCCCGGAACCTGGAGGTTCGTCACCGGCAGGAGCTGCTCCATCGCCAGCGCCTTGCGGGTGTCGCGCGAGCGGAGCGCGCCGGACACCATCACGACCTCGGGCAGCCGCCCGGCGTTGCGGCGGACGGCCTCCGCGAAGCCGGACGTGTCGAGGTCGCTCGTGAGCTCGCGCGTCGCGATGTCCTCCGGCGTCACGCCGCCGACCGACACGGCGCGCGAAAGCCCGAGCGCGACGGCGGTCCAGACGGCGGCGAGCCCGCCCGCGCTCGTCCCGAAGCTCATCGCGCGGCGAAGCCGCGTGCGCGGGAAGCGCGCCGCGATCGCCGCGTGCGTGCCGGGCATGTCGTTGCCGAAGCCCTCGACGCCGTCCACGTAGAAGCGCTGCTTGAAGTCCATCAGCAGCAGCACCTCGAAGCGGTCCGCCGGGCAGTGCTGGAGGAACGCGGACACCGGCATCATCAGGCGCTTCGCATCGCCGGCGAACGCGACGATGAGCCGGCGCCGCGCGCGCGTCGCGGCGTCACCCGGCGCCGCGTAGAACGTCACGGCCCGCGTGATGGGCTCGCGGCCGTAGGGCTGCACCGCGCGCCCGTCGCCGCGCAGGAATCCGTCCATGCGCGTGAGCCAATGGTCGCAGGGCGGCGCCAGCGGCACGCCGCGCGCGCGCACGCCGTCGATGATCCCGCAGACCTCCTGCGGGCTGTAGTGGATCTCGATGTGGATGTGGACGCGGTTGAACTGGTTGACGGTCGTGCACTTCGCCATCTCGTCGAGATAGCGGTCGACCAGTCCGGGATCGCTCATCGCGCGCGCTCCTGGACGTCGCGCACCAGCGCCTCGAGCGTCGGGTAGCGGTCGAGCTCCTCGGGGGCCAGCGAGACGCCGGTGCCGAGCTCGATCGCGATGCACAGCTCCATGCGGGCGAGGCTGTCCATCTCGAGCTCGGCGAGCGGGATGTCGATCTCGCCCGCCAGGAACGACGACCGCGTGTCGCGACGGCTGATTCGCGTGACGGCGCCCGCCTCGAGGCCGTCGACCATCGCCTGCCGGATCGAGCGTGCGTCCATGCTTCAGTCGCCCTCCTTCGTCTCGAATCGCCGCGCGATGTCGCGCAGGAACACCTCGCCCTGGGGATTGCGCGGCAGCGCCGCCAGGACCTCGATGCGCCGCGGCGCGCGGAGTCCGAGCTCCGCGCGGGCGCAGGCGACGAGTCCCGTCGCGTCGCAACCCTTCGCGTCGCGCGGCTCGACCGCCGCCGCCGGGATCTGGCCGTGCGCGGGCGGGGCGATCGGGAACGCCGCCGCCGCGCCCACCGACGGGTGCGCCTCGAGCACGCGCTCGATCTCGTCCGGGAAGAGGTTGACGCCGTTCATGATCATCCTGTCGTCCACGCGACCGTGGAGGCACAGCCAGCCCCCGGCCGTGAACGACGCGAGGTTCCCCGGCATGAAGCCGCCATCGCGGAAATGGCGCCGCGTCGACGTCTCGTCGCCGAGGTAGCGCGTCGCCATCCTCGGCGTGCGCAGCCGGATCTCCCCGATCTCCCCCTTTTCGCCGCCGGCGAGCCGTCGCCGCGCAGGATCTCGACCGTCGCGTGCGCGCCGGGCGGGCCGACCGACTCCCGCTCGTCGTGCATCGAAGGCCCCGCGAGCGACACGAACGCAGTCTTCGTCGTCCCGTACGAGACGTGGAGCCGCGCCGCGGCGACGCGCATGATCTCACGGCGGAGCGCGACCGGCACGCGCGCGCCGCCGATCTTCACCTCGACGCGGCCCCGCAGCGGCCCCTCGGCGCAGCAGGTCGCGACCAGGTCGGTCCCGTGCAGCGGCGACAGCTCGAGCCAGCTCACGTCGTGCCGCAGGCACTGGGAGCGCAGCGAGTCGCCCGCCGGGTCCGCGAAGACGCTCGTGCCCCCCTGCCACGGCGTGTACGGGCGGGTCCGCTTGGAGTCGTTGTATTCGGCGTGGGGCGGACGCAACACGCGGCGGGCCGCCATCGACGGACTCGAGGCCGCGTGCGCCGCGAGGTCCGCCGGCGCGTACGCGACGACCTTCGGGTCGCCGGTCGTTCCCGAGCCGGTGAAGTGAATCCGGGCATCGGCGTCGTCGACCGCGTCGCGCGCGACGAACGCGGCGGCGTCGCCTCGGTCGCGCGCGTGCAGGCGCAGCCGCTCGTCGAAGCCCACGGGCTCAGGCATGGCTCCTCTCCAGCCGACCCGCGAGCTCGCGCTTGAGCACCTTGCCCTGCGGATTGCGCGGCAGCGCCGCGAGGATGCCGATCCTGCGCGGCGCGCGGACGCCGAGCTCGTTCCGCGCGTAGGCGAGGAGCTCGGCGGACGTGCACGCATGGCCTCCGCGGAGCACGACGGCGGCGGCGGGAATCTGGCCGTGCAACGGCGAGGCGATCGGGAACGCGGCGGCTTCGCTCACCGCCGGATGTCGCTCGAGGGCGCGCTCGATCTCCGCGGGAAAGATGTTGATGCTGTCGAGGATCATCATATCGTCGACGCGCCCGTGGACGCACAGCCAGCCCTCGCGCGTCCGGGACGCCATGTCGCCGGGCAGGAACCACCCGTCGCGGAAATGGCGCGAGGTGGCCGCCGCGTTCCCGACGTAGCCCGTCGCCATTCCCGGCGCGCGGATCCGGATCTCGCCGACCTCGTCCGTGCCGGCGGGCATCCCGTCGCGCCGGAGGATCTCGACGGCGACGCCCGGCGCGGGCGGGCCGAGCGCCTCGCGCTCGTCGTGCATCGCCGGGCCGGCGATCGACACGATCGCGGCCTCGGTCGCGCCGTAGGACACGTAGAGACTCGGGGTCGCCGCGTCCAGGATCGCCCGTCGCAGCGCGAACGGCGCGGGCCCGCCGCCGATGCGGATCGACGTGCCTTCGGGCAGCGGGCCGTCGGCGCGGCACGCGGCCGCGAGGTCCGCGGCTTGCAGCGGCGAGAGCTCGAGCCACGTGATCCCCCGGTGCACGCACTGGCCGCGCACCGGCGCCTGTGCACCGTCCGAGAACACCGCTGTCGCGCCCTGCCACAGCGCGTAGAGGCGTCTGCGCTTCGAGTTGTTGTATTCGACGTGCGCGGGGCGGAGGACGCGATGGCCGGCGAGCATCGAGAGGACCTCCGCCTGCGCCGCAACGTCGCGCTGGGCGTAGGCGACGACCTTCGGCTCGCCGGTCGTGCCCGAGCCGGTGAGGTAGAGCGCCGCCGACGCTCCGTCGTCGCCGGGCGCCGAACCGGCGCGGCCATTCGCGCCCGCATCGGCGAGCGCGTCGGCCAGGTCGACGAAGCGCAACCCCTCGATCGCGTCCCCGGGTCGATCCGAGAGCACCGTCGTCGCGCCCACGCGCGCGGCGAGCCCCGCGCGCATCGGGGCGGGATCGTGCGACGCGATCGCGAGCTGGGGCGCATCGAGCCAGAAGAGCGCCAGGACGGCGACGAGATGCTCGACCTCGCGTCGGGCGGTCAGCGCGACGACCTCGTCGCGCCCGATGCCTCGCCGCGCAAGCGCCGCCGCGAGCGCGCCGACGACGACGGGGAGATCGCGGTAGCTCACCGCCGCGTCCCGGCCGACCAGCGCGTCCCGGTCGCCCCGGTCGCGCGCATGGCGCAGGAGCCGCTCGCGAAACGTCGCGTCGGTCGTCACTGCGGCGCCATCGCGCGCATCCGCGCGGACTCGGTGCGGAACAGGCGCGCCGCGTCCTCGGGGGAGCCCGAGACGACCTCGGCGCCGATCTCCGCGAGCGCCGCGTTCACCGCGGACTGCCCGAGGATCTCGCGGAACTGTCCGTTGAGCGTCGCGACCGCCGCGTCGGACAGGTGGGCCGGCGCCCACACCGCCTGCCACAGGCCGTGATCGAAGCCCGGCGCGATCGTCTCCGAGATCGTCGGGAGCTGGTCGAACCCCGGCAGGCGAGAGCGCGACGCCGTCGTCACCGCGAGCGTGCGGAGCCCCGCGTGCTGCGGGATCGACCCGTTCGCGCCCATCGTCATGAAATCGATGCGCCCGCCCAGGAGGTCCGCGATGCCGGGCGTCGATCCCTGGTAGGGCACGTGCGTCGCCTCGATGCCGAGCCTCGCCATCAGGTCCGCGGCGCACAGGTGCGTCGCGTTCCCGACGCCGGCGGAGCCGTAGTAGACCTCGTCGCGCTGCTTCAGGTAGCGCGCGAACTCGCGCGGATCGTAGACGGGCATTGAGGCGCGCACGACGAGCACCATCGGCGCCGTCGACGTGACGATGACCGGCCGGAGCCCCTCGACCGCGGCGGCGTTGTCCGGGTGCGCGATCGCGGAGGACGCGAACAGCACGAAGTCGCCGGCCGGCTCGGCCATCGCCACCCGCGCGATCGCTCGCGCGCTGTTCGCGCCCGGCACGTTCTCGACCACGACCGCTCGCCCGGCGACGGTCGCGAGCTCCGGGGCGAGCGCCCGCGCGACGCGATCGGACGCGCCGCCCGGCTGGAACCCGACGACGAGGCGGAGCACGCCGCCCCGCGACTGCGCGCGCGCACCCCGGGCCGCGAGCGCGAGCGCGGCCGTCGCGCCGACGACGAGCCGCCGCCGATCCCTGCGCCACCGCGCGCCCCCACGCGCCATGCCCGCCCCCTTCGCGTCCCCGCAGGTGCCCGGCCGCCCGGACGGGCGCCGGCACGGCGGGCGCGTCGGCCAGTATAGCGAGGGGCCCCGGGGACGCATCGATGCCGGCCGCGCCCCGCGCGGCGCATACTTCGCGGCGTTCGCCCCGCCCCCGACCCACGCATGGCCATCGTCACGCCGCCCGCCGCGACCGGCGGCACGTCCCGCCCGACGGCGACGCGCGTCCTGCACCGCCACCTGCACCGCTTCCCGCCGACCGCGGTGAGCGCGCAGGGGATGTTCGTGACCGACGCGGAAGGCAGGCGCTACCTCGATGCGAGCGGCGGCGCCGCCGTGTCCTGCCTCGGGCACGGTCATCCGGACGTGCTCTCGGCGATGCACGCGCAGATCGACCGCATCGCGTATGCGCACACCAGCTTCTTCACGACCGAGCCGGCGGAGGCGCTGGCCGACGAGCTCGTGCGCGGCGCGCCGGCGGGCACGAGCCACGCCTATCTCGTGAGCGGCGGCTCCGAGGCCGTCGAGGCCGCGCTCAAGATGGCGCGCCAGTATTTCGTCGAGACCGGCGAGCCGCAGCGCGGGCACTTCATCGCGCGCCGCCAGAGCTACCACGGCAACACGCTCGGCGCGCTCGCGGTCGGCGGCAACGAGGCGCGGCGGCGCGCGTTCGGGCCGCTGCTCGTCGACGTGACGCACGTGTCGCCTTGCTATCCGTACCGCGACCGGCGGGCGGGCGAAACGCCCGAGGCGTACGGCCGCCGCCTCGCCGACGAGCTCGACGCCGCGATCGTCGCGGCGGGGCCGGGACGCGTCATCGCGTTCGTGGCCGAGACCGTCGGCGGCGCGACCGCGGGCGTGCTGACGCCGGTGCCCGGCTATTTCCGCGCGGTTCGCGAGGTCTGCGACCGACATGGCGTCCTGCTCATCCTCGACGAGGTGATGTGCGGCATGGGGCGCACCGGCTCGCTCCACGCCTGCGAGCAGGAAGGCGTGGTCCCGGACCTGATCACGATCGCGAAGGGGCTGGGCGGCGGCTTCCAGCCGATCGGCGCGGTGCTCGCGCAGCGCAGGATCGTCGAGGCGATGTCGCGCGGCAGCGGCTTCTTCCAGCACGGCCACACCTACCTCGGGCACCCGGTCGCGTGCGCCGCGGCGCTCGCCGTGCAGCGCGTGATCGTGCGCGACCGCCTCGTCGCGCGCGTGCGCGAGGCCGGCGCGCGTTTCGAGGCGCTGCTGCGCGAGCGGCTCGGCGGCCACCCGCACGTCGGCGACATCCGCGGCCGCGGCCTGTTCTGGGGCGTCGAGCTCGTCGCCGATCGCGGGACGCGCGAGCCCTTCGACCCGAAGGCGCAGCTCCACGCCCGCGTGAAGCGCGAGGCGATGGCGCGCGGCCTGATGACCTACCCGATGGGCGGCACGATCGACGGCGTGCGCGGCGACCACGTCGTGCTCGCGCCGGCGTTCATCGCGACCGACGCCGAGCTCGACGAGATCGTGGCGCGCCTCGTTCCCGCGATCGACGCGGCGATCGCGTCGACGGGGTCGGACTCGATGGCCCGCGATCCCGCGCGCACCCCGGCAAGCGACTGACGGCGAGCCGTCGCGCCCGACCTCGTGCCGCGCCTGGCGCTGATCCACGCTCTCGCGCTGTCGATGGCGCCGATCGACGCCGAGCTCGATCGCGCCTGGCCCGGGGCCGAGCGCATGCACCTCCTCGACGATCGGCTGTCGGCCGACCTCGCGCGCAGCCCCGGCGGGCCCGACGCGCGGATGACACGGCGCTTCCTCGACCTCGCGGCCTACGCGTTCCGCCAGCGCGCGGACGCGATCCTGTTCACCTGCTCGGCGTTCGGCCCCTGCATCGACGCGGTCGCGCGCCGCTGGCCCGACCGGCCGGTGCTGAAGCCGAACGAGGCGATGATCGACGACGCCGCGGCGATCGCGCGTCGCGGGCGGCGACGAGTGGCGCTCGTCGCGACGTTCGGGCCGACGCTAGCGTCGATGCCGGCGGAGTTCCCGCGCGACCTCGAGGTCGTGCCCGTGCTCGTCGAGGGCGCGCTCGACGCGCTTCGCGCCGGCGACGGCGACGCGCACGACCGGATCGTCGCGGAAACGGTCGCGCGAATCGACGGCGCGACCGTCGACGTCGTCGCGCTCGCGCAATTCAGCCTCGCGCGCGCGGCGCGGGCGGTCGAGCGCGTCGTGCGCGTCACGGTGCTGGCGACGCCTTCGTCGGCCGTCCGGGCGCTGCGGGCGCGCCTCGGAGCCTAGCGCTTCCCAGCGTGGCCTCGCGGCGCTTGCGTCCGCCCGTCCTCATCCGCCTCTCCCGGTGTCGAGTCGTCGCGCGATTTCGCGCCAGTTGACCTTGCCTTGCGGGTTGCGCGGAAGCTCCGCGAGTATCTCGATCCGACGCGGCGCTCGCATGCCGAGCCGCTCGCGCACATAGGCCACGAGCTCGGCCGGATCGCAACCCAGGCCGTCCCGCAGCTCGACCGCCGCGACGGGAATCTGGCCATGCGCCGGCGACGAGATCGGAAATGCGGCGGCGGCCCTGACCGCGGGATGCGCCTCGAGCACGCGCTCGATCTCGGCGGGGAAGACGTTGACGCTGTTCAGGATCATCATGTCGTCCGCGCGGCCGTGGACGCGCAGCATGCCGTCGCGCGTGAGCGACACCATGTCCCCCGGCAGGAACCAGCCGTCGCGGAAGTGGCGCGCGGTCGCCTCCGGGTCGTCGACGTAGCGACTCGCCATCCCTGGCGCCCGGACCGCGATCTCGCCGGGTTCGCCGGGCTTCACCGGCGAGCCGTCCTCCCGCAGGATGCGCAACTCGACGCCCTTCGCGGGCAGACCGACCAGCTCGCGCTCGTCGTGCATTCCGGGGCCGGCCATGCTGATGCTGCCCACCTCGGTGGTGCCGTACGCGACATAGAGCAGCGGCGTCACGAGCTCGATGACGTCGCGCCGCAGCGCCCAGGGCACGATCGTTCCGCCGCTGCGAACCGCCACGCCGGGCATCGCGCCGTCGCGGCGGCACGCGGCGACGAGTCCGGCGATGTGGACCGGCGGCGCTTCGATCGAGGTGGCGCGAAGGCGCAGGCCGAGGTCGCGCAGCGCTCGATCGCCTTCGGCGAGGATGCACGAGCTGCCGCGCCACAGCGCGTAGAGGCGGTTGCGCTTGCCGGCGTTGTGCTCGACGTGGGCAGCGCGAAGCGGGCGCTCGCCGTGCCGCCATCCCGTGTTGATCGCCTGCAACGCGACCTCGTGCTGCGAGAACTGCAGGATCTTGGGCTCGCCGGTCGTGCCCGAGCCGGTGATGTAGAGCGCCGGGGCATGCGCGTCGACCGCGGCCAGCGGCGAGGATGCCGGGAGATCGCGCGATTCCGCCATCGCCGCGGCGAGCCCGATCCAGGGCAGCCCGGCGACGGCGTCCTCGGGCACGTCGCCGACGACGTGCGTCGCGCGGACGCGGCGCGCGTATCGCTCCCGCATCGCCACCGGGTCGTGCGACGCCAGCGACAGCTGCGCCGCGCCGAGCAGCAGCAGCGCCAGCGAAGCGATGAGGTGATCGGTCTCGCGGCGCACGGTGATGCCCGCCGTGGCGCCGGCGCCGATCCCCTGCGCGCGGAGCGTGCGCGCGAGCGCCTCGGTCTCGCGCTGGAGCTCGCCGTAGGACCAGGCGCGTCCGACCGTCACGAAGGCGGGCCACGACCCGCGTTCGCGCGCGTGCTGCGCCAGGCGCTCGCCGAACGTGGGCAAGGTCGACGGCATGCGGCGACGCGGATGCCCGGCTCAGCGCGCGAGCCGCTTGCGAAAACGCTCGGACTCCGCCCGGTAGACCCGCTCCGCGTCGTCGGGCGACCCGCCGACGATCTCGGCGCCGACCGCCGCGAACGCGGCCCGGGCCGAATCGAGCGCCAGCACCTCGCGGAACTGCGCATTCAGCGTCGCCACCGCCGCATCGGGCACGCGCGCCGGCACCCAGATCCCCTGCCAGAGGCTGTAGTCGAAGCCGGGGGCGATCGTCTCCGAGATCGCCGGAATGTCCTCGAGGCCGCGCAGGTGCGATCGCGACGCGGTCGAAACGGCGAGCGGGCGGAGCTGGGGCTGCATCGAGAGCGCGCTGCTCGCGCCGATCCACGCGAAGTCGATGCGCCCGGCCAGCAGGTCCGGAAGCGCGGGCGCCGCCCCCGAGTAGGGAACGTGCACGGCTTCGAGGCCCAGCCGCTCCATGAGCTCGGCCGCCGCGAAATGGGTCGCGTTGCCGACGCCGCTCGAGCCGTACGAAATCTCGGCCTTGGTCCTGAGGTGGCGCGCGAATTCGAACGGATCGCGCACCGGCACCGACGACGCCACGACGAGGACCATTTGCGCCGTCGACGCCAGGATGACCGGCCGCAGCTGATCGACCGCGGCCCGGTTGTCGGGATGCGCGATCGCCGACGTCGCGAGCAGCATGAAGTCGCCCGGGGGCTCGCCGGCGAGGACGCGCGCGATCGCGCGGGCGCTGTTGCCTCCGGGCACGTTCTCGACGACGGCGCTGCGACCCGTCAGCCGCGCGAACTCCGTCGCCAGCGCGCGCGCCGCGCTGTCCGCGGAGCCGCCCGGCGTGAAGCCGACCACGATCCGGGCGACGCCGCCGCGCGACTGCGCTCCGGCGACCGTCGCGTGCAGCGCGAGCAAGGCACCGCCGGCGGCGGCCGCCACGAACCGACGTCGGCTCCCACGCATCCGCGTCCCCGGCGTCATCGTTCCCCCCTGCGTTGCCCGCCCCCGCTCGATCCGGGCGCCGGGTCGCGTTGCGACTCGACACGAGTATAGCGACCCCGCCCGGGCGCCCGGATCAGGGATTCCCCTCGACGCCGATCGCGTCGCGCACGCGCTCCGGCGGCGCGTCCTGCGCGGCGCGTCAGCGTCGCGGCATCCAGTCGACCGTCGCGGGCCGGCCGGGCAGGTCGAGCGTCGCGCGCGACGGCGCGCTCGTCGCGATCACGCGGCCGGCGCGAACGACGGCGAGACGCGTCGCGCGAAGCCGGATCGCCTCGACCGGGTCGCGCGCCTCCAGCAGCACGAAGTCCGCGCGGCAGCCCGCGTCGAGCCCGTAGCCGTCGAGGCCGAGGATCGACGCGGGCGTCGTCGTGACGGCGGCGAAGCATCGGCGCATCGCGTCCTCGCCGGTCATCTGCGCGACGTGCAGGCCCATCGACGCGACCTCGAGCATGTCGCCGCTGCCCATCGGGTACCAAGGGTCCATCACGCAGTCGTGCCCGAAAGCGACGGGGACGCCGGCGGCGAGGAGCTCCGGCACGCGCGTCATGCCGCGGCGCTTCGGGTAGCTGTCGTGCCGGCCCTGGATCGTGATGTTGATGAGCGGATTCGCGATCGCCGCCATCCCCGCCTCGCGCATGAGCGGGATCAGCTTCGACACGTAGTAGTTGTCCATCGAGTGCATCGACGTCAGGTGCGAGCCGGCGACGCGCCCCTGCAGCCCGAGCCGGTGCGCGTGGTACGCGAGCGTCTCCACGTGGCGCGACATCGGGTCGTCGGTCTCGTCGCAGTGCAGGTCGACGCGCTTGCCGAGGTCGGCCGCGATCTCGCACAGGATGCGCACGCTCTCGGCGCCGTCGGCCATCGTCCGCTCGAAGTGCGGGATGCCGCCGACGACGTCGACGCCCATCGCGAGCGCGCGCTTCAGGTTGTGCAGCGCGCCCGGCGACCGCAGCAGCCCGTCCTGGGGGAACGCGACGAGCTGCAGGTCGAGGTAGGGCTTCACCCGATCCCGCACGTCGAGCAGCGCCTCGACCGCGAGGAGCCTCGGGTCCGACGTGTCGACGTGCGATCGGATCGCGAGCAGCCCCTTGCCGACCGCCCAGTCGCAGTAGGCGAGCGCGCGGCCGACGATCGCGTCCTGCGTGAGCGTGGGCTTGAGCTCGCCCCACAGCGCGATGCCCTCGAGCAACGTCCCGCTCGCGTTGACCCGCGGCATGCCGTAGGTCAGCGTCGAGTCCATGTGGAAGTGCGCGTCGACGAACGGCGGCGAGACGAGCATGCCGCGCGCGTCGATCGTGCGCGCGGCGGAGGCGTCGATGCGCGGCGCGACGTCGGCGATGCGGCCGTCCGCGCACAAAAGGTCGACGCCGGCGCGGCCGTCGGGCAGCGTCGCGTTCGTGATCAGCAGGTCGGCCATGGGCGAAGCGGGTGCGATCGGATCGCGCCGAGTATTCGGGGCCGCGGAGCGCAGGTCAAGCGCGCGTCCGCTCGCGCACGAAGGCCACGAGCGCGGCGAGCGCGGGCGGAGGTTGGCGGCGCCCCGGATAGTAGAGGTACGGCCCCGGTTCCGGCGGGCACCAGTCCTCCAGCAGCGCGACCAGCCGGCCGTCGTCGAGCGCCGCCCGCACGTTGCTCTCGAACGTCACGAGGTAGCCGATGCCGCCCAGCGACGCGGCCACCTGGAGCTCGACCTGCGCGGCCGTGAGCGGCCCGGTCGGCGTCATCCGGAACCGCCGGCGCCCCTTGCGGAACTCCCACGGCAGAACGAAGCCGCTGCGAAAGCGCGTCACGATGCACGGCGCCCCGGCCAGGTCCTTCGGATGGCGCAGCGTCGGACGCCCGCGGAGGAACGACGGCGCGGCGACGAGCAGCATTCGCTCGGGCGGCGCGAGCGAGACGGCGATCATGTCCTGCGGCAGCGTCTCCTCGTAGCGGATGCCGGCGTCGAAGCCCTCGCGCACGATGTCGATCAGCGACGACTCCGCGACGACCTCGAGCGCGATCTCCGGATAGCGCGCGAGGAACGGCGCGACGATCGGCGCGAGCGTGCGGCGGAGCGCCGGCTCGGGCCCGTTGATCCTTAGCCTGCCGGACGGACGATCGCGCAGGCTTCGCACCTCGACCGTCGCGTCCGCGAGCTCCTTCAGCGCCGGCGCGACGCGGCGCAGGAGCCGCTCGCCGGCCTCGGTCGGCGACACCGACCGCGTCGTGCGGTTGAGCAGCCGCACCCCCAGCCGCCCCTCGAGGTCGCGCATGCGCTGCGACAGCCCGGACGCGGAAAGGCCGAGCTCGACCGCGGTGCGGCGGAAGTTGCGCGCCCGCGCGACGGCGGCGAAGGCGGCCAGGTCGTCGAGATCGTCCCGCGGGCCGGCCATTGTGCGCTCCAATGAACAACGTGTAAGCGATTATCCACCTTAACGACGGCCCCGCGGGCGCCTATCGTACGGTCGTCGGCGCCGGGGAGCGGCGCCCTTCGGACAGGACGGCGACGATGAAGACGCGACGACTCGGGGCCGCGGGCCCGGCGGTGTCGATGCTGGGGCTGGGATGCATGGGCATGTCGGACTTCTACGGCGCGGCGGACCGCGCCGAGAGCCTCGCCACGATTCGCGCCGCGATCGACGCGGGCGTGACGCTGGTCGACACCGGCGACTTCTACGGCATGGGGCACAACGAGATGCTGATCCGCGAGGCGCTCGCCGGCGTTCCGCGCGACCGCTACCTCGTCTCGGTCAAGTTCGGCGCGCTGCGCGATCCCGCGATGGGCTGGCGCGGCTACGACGGGCGGCCGGCCGCCGTGCGCAACTTCCTCGCGTACTCGCTGCGCCGGCTGGGCGTCGACCACGTCGACGTCTACCGGCCGGCGCGCCTCGACCCGGCGGTGCCGATCGAGGAGACGGTGGGCGCGATCGCCGACCTGGTCAGGGCGGGCTACGTCCGGCACGTCGGGCTGTCCGAAATGAGCGCCGGGACGATCCGCCGCGCCCACGCCGTCCATCCGATCCGCGACCTGCAGATCGAGTATTCGCTCGTGTCGCGCGGCGTCGAGGCGTCGATCCTGCCGACCTGCCGCGAGCTCGGCATCGGCGTCACCGCCTACGGCGTGCTCTCGCGCGGACTGATCAGCGGGCACTGGTCGGCCGACCGCGCGGGCGAGCGCGACTTCCGCGGCGCGAGCCCGCGCTTCCAGGGCGACAACCTCGAGCGCAACCTCGCGCTGGTCGAGCGCCTTCGCGGCGTCGCGCAGCGCCTGGGCGTGACCGTCGCGCAGGCGGCGATCGCGTGGGTGGCCGCGCAGGGAGACGACATCGTGCCGCTCGTGGGATCGCGCAGGCGTCCGCAGCTCGCCGAGGCGCTGGCGGCGGCCGACGTCGTGCTGGCGCCGGGGGATCTCGCGGCCATCGAGGAGGCGGTGCCGCGCGGGTCCGCCGCGGGCGGGCGCTACGCCGAGGCGCAACTCGCGCACCTCGACAGCGAGCGCTAGCCGGACGCCGCGCTACTTCGTGCCGAAGATGCGGTCGCCCGCGTCGCCCAGGCCAGGCAGGATGTAGGCGTGGTCGTTCAACTCGCGATCGATCGCGGCCGTGTACACCGGCACGTCGGGATGCGCCTCGGTGAACGTCGCGATCCCCTCGGGGCACGAGACCAGGCACACGAAGCGCACGGAGCGCGGATGGGCCTCCTTCAGCCTCTCGACCGCGGCGACCGCCGAGTGGCCGGTCGCGAGCATCGGGTCGAGGACGATCGCATCGCGCTCGCGCATGCCCGAGGGCATCTTGAAGTAGTACTCGACCGCGACCAGCGTCTTCGGGTCGCGGTAGAGGCCGATGTGCCCGACGCGCGCGCCGGGCACGACCGACAGGAAGCCGTCGAGCAGTCCCATGCCCGCGCGGAGGATCGGCACGAACACGAGCTTCTTGCCGTCGATGAGCCGGCCGGTCGTCGACTCGAGCGGCGTCTCGATCTCGACGTCGTGCATCGGCATGTCGCGCGTGACCTCGTAGGCCATCAGCGAGCCGATCTCGTTCAGGAGGCGCCGGAACGACGTCGTGCTCGTCTCCTTCTTGCGCAACAGCGTGAGCTTGTGCTGGATCAGCGGGTGGTCGAGTACCTGCGCGTGGCCCGTCATCGTCTCCCCTCGCGGCGCCGGGGACCGGGCACCGTGCCCGTCCCCGCCCGCCGCCGTCAGAACACCGTTCCGTCGCTCTCGATGATAAGCGGCGGCTCGCCGCCGCGCAGCCTCGCGGCCGTCTCGCGCCCCGCCGCCCAGGTGCCGCCTTCCAGGATGCAGGCCAGCGGAAGCTCCGGGCGGCCGAGGCGAGTCCGCACGAGCGGCGCGAGCGCGTCGACCAGCGCGACCGTGAGCGCGCGCCATTCGACGACGAGCTCGCCGCCGACCGCATGGCGGCGCGACGCCTGGGCCGGCTCGCGCAACCGCAGGACGCCGGTGTCGAGGAGCAGGCCGCCGTTGCGGTATTCGGGCAGCGCGGTCAGCGCATCGCGCTCGACGATTCGGGCGCCCGCGCGCTCGAAGGGCTCGAACAGCGAATAGGCGAGCCACTGCGACAGCTTGTGGAACGGCACGTAGCCCGCGCTCGCGCCGCGTCCGCCCGCGAGCGGGTGCGGCCAGCAGTCGCCGAGCGCCAGGCCGTCGCGCACGAGCCCCTGCGGCCAGATCCCGCCGAAACGCCCGAGCAGCACGGCGAGCAGCGCGGCCGCGGGCACGTCGCCGCCGCCCTCGAGCAGCGGGCGGAACGGCGTCGACGGCCGGTCGGCCGCGGCGCCGAGCCGGCGCAGGAGCGACGCGCGGCCCTCGAGGCCCACGAGCGGATTCGCCTCGCTCGACTGGAGCACGCGGGCGAGCGTCGCCGCGTCGATCGAGCAAAGCGCGCGCGCGTCGGCGCGCAGCCGGTCGCCCGGCGTCGACGAGAACACGCCGGCCGCGAACGCGCGGAAGCTCGCGACGCCGAGCCCTTCCGAGCGCGCGTATCGGCCGCCGGTCTCGCGCTCGACGTACGACCACCGCGCTCCCGCTCCGGCGTCGAGCAGCACGCTCGCGATCGCGAGGTCGATGCGCGACGCCGCGGCCTCGGCGGCATCGCGTCCCGCGAGCGCGCGGTCGAGCTCGGCGGCGCGGTCGACGCCGCCCGCCTCGAAATGCCGCCAGCGGCTGTGGTAGGGAATGTCGAGCGACGGATACCGCCGTCGCGTCACGTCGGCGACGAGCGCCGCGCACGCGTCGAGCTTCGAGCGGTCGACCGCGAAGTGCGACGCGCGACCCGCGTCGGCCGCCGCGAGCACGTTGCCGCAGCGCTCCCGGATCGTGCCGGGCCGGAGCAGCTCCGCCAGCGGCGACGCGGAGGACGGGCCGGCGGCCGGCAGCGCGGGACGCGGCTCCGCGTCGCGCCGCGCCGCCGGCGCGTCGCCGCGCGTCGGCGTCACAGGCCGCGGCCCTTCGTCGACGCGAGCCGCGCCGTGTCGGGCTTCTCGCCCTCGGTGAAGTAGCCGGCGGCCATCTTCGCGTCCATCTCGACGCGCGCGTCGGCGGGAATCAGGGCCTCGGGGATCGGCACGCGCTCGCCGACCTCGATGCCGCCGTGCACGATCGCGTCGAACTTCATGTTGCTCATCGACACCAGCCGGTGGATGCGGCGCACGCCGAACCAGTGGAGCACGTCGGGCATCAGCTCCTGGAAGCGCATGTCCTGCACGCCCGCGACGCATTCGGTGCGCAGGAAGTAGTTGGACGCGGAGTCTCCGCCCGCCTGGCGCTTGCGCGCGTTGTAGACGAGGAATTTCGTCACCTCGCCGAGCGCGCGGCCCTCCTTGCGGCAGTAGACGACCAGCCCGACGCCGCCCGCCTGCGCGCCGCGGATGCACTCCTCGATCGCGTGCGTCAGGTACGGACGGCAGGTGCAGATGTCGGAGCCGAACACGTCGGAGCCGTTGCACTCGTCGTGCACGCGCGCGGTCAGCGTCACCGCCGGATCCGCGAGCGCCTTCGGGTCGCCGAACACGTAGGCCGTCTGGCCGCCGATCGGCGGCAGGAAGACCTCGAGGTCGCCGCGCGTGACGAGCTCGGGATACATGCCGCCGGTCTCCTCGAAGAGCGCGCGTCGCAGCTCGCCCTCGTCGACGTCGAAGCGCTTCGCGACGCCCGGCAGCCACCACACCGGCTCGATCGCCGCCTTGGTCACGACCGCGGACCCGTTCGCGAGCAGGATGCGCCCGTCGGCGACGAGGCGACCCGCCTCGACCGCGCCGCGGATTTCCGGCAGGTCGATGTGCGCCTTCGTCACCGCGATCGTCGGGCGGATGTCGTAGCCCGCGGCGATCTCCTCGGCGAACGCCGAGGCGACGATCGCGCCGAACGGGTCCATCGAGACGATCTTCTCCGGATCGCCCCATGGCGGATACGGGCCGATCGGGTCGGTCGGCGCGGTGTTCGTGAGGTCGGGTCGGTGGCCGCGCGTCAGCGCGCCGGCGGCGACCGCGAGCGCGCGGTAGACGCCGTAGCTGCCGCTGTGGGCGCCGATGACGTTGCGCTGGCTCCGGTTCGCGGTGCTGCCGACGATCGGGCCGCGCTCCTTCGGATCGGCGCGCCCCCAGCGGATCGGCAGCGCACCGAAGGCGCCTTCGGCCGGGTGCGACGTGAGACGGATGTGCTTCGCCGTGCGGGTCTCGGGGTTCATGCGGAGGCTTCCCTGAAGACGGCACACTATAGCGCGCCGCCGAAACGGCCACACCGGGGTCGGATTCGGATCTGACCCCCTCTCACCGCTCGCCCTTCCGATAGGGCTTCATCAGCGCCTGCGGATAGGTGGCGCGGCGCGCGACGGCGACGAGCGCGAGGATCGACAGCACGTAGGGCACCATCAGCCACGCCTGGTACGGGAGCTCGGCCGCGTCGGACTGCTGCAGGCGCAGCTGCATCGCGTCGAAGAACGCGAACAGCAGCGCGCCCGCGAGCGCCTTGCCGGGCCGCCAGCCCGCGAACACGACGAGGGCGACGCAGATCCAGCCGCGGCCGTTGATCATGTTGAAGAAGAAAGAGTTGAACGCGGACAGCGTGAGGAAGGCGCCGCCCACCCCCATCAGCGCGCTGCCGGCGGCGATCGCGCCGATGCGCACCGCGTAGACCGAGAGGCCCTGGCCCTCGGCCGCGGCCGGGTTCTCGCCGACCATGCGCACCGCGAGCCCGAGCGGCGTGCGGTAGAGGATCCACGCGACCAGCGGCACGAGCGCGATCGCGAGGAGCGTGAGCGGCGTCTGCGCCGACAGCACCGGGACGCCGAGCCAGCCCATCTCGGCGAACGTCGCGATCGTCGGCGGCGTCGACACGTTCGGGAAGCTGACGCGGTATGCGTAGTACGCGACGCTGGTCGCGAACATCGTGATCCCGAGGCCGGACACGTGCTGCGACAGCGCGAGCGGCACCGTGAGCACGCCGTGGAGCAGCCCGAACGCCGCGCCGGTGGCCGCCGCGACGAGCACGCCGGTCCACAGGTCCGCGCCGGAGTGGACGGCGAGCCAGCCGGTGAACGCGCCGGCGACCATGATCCCCTCGATGCCGAGGTTCAGCACGCCGGCGCGCTCGCACAGGAGGACGCCCAGCGTGCCGTAGACGAGCGGCGTCGCGATGCGCAGCACCGCCGCCCAGAAGTCGGCGTTGACCAGCATCGCGGCGAGGGCGTCGAGCATGGGCTAGTGGACTGTAACGGGGGAATCGGGAGTGGGCGAAGGCGTTCTGACGCCGCTACTCGTGTCGAGGGCTAGGCGCCCTCGCGCAGCAATGGCAGGACCCCTTGCAAGCAAGGGCAACGACGCCATCGGCGCGAAGAGCAAGTCAGACACTTCCGATTCCCCCGTTACAGTCCACTAGCGCCAGCGGACCCGGTAGCGCACCGTCAGCGTCGCCACGAGCATCGCGATCAGCGCGACGGCGACGATGACGTCGGCGATGTAGGTCGGCACCGCGGCCGCGCGGCTCATGCTGTCGGCGCCGACCAGCACCCCCGCGACGAAGACCGCGGACGCGACGACGCCGAGCGGGTTCAGCCCCGCCAGCATCGCGATCACGATGCCGGTGTAGCCGTAGCCCGGCGACATGTCGAGCGTCACGTAGCCGGTGCGGCCCGCCACCTCGATCGCGCCGGCGAGCCCCGCGACCGCGCCCGACGCGAGCGCGACGACGAGGATCGTGCGCGTCACCGGGACGCCGGCGAACCGCGCGGCGCGCGGATTCGCGCCGACCGCGCGCACCTCGAAGCCGAACGTCGTCGCGCGCAGCACGCCCCACGCGACCGCCGCGAGCGCGAGCGCGATGACGAGGCCCGCGTGCACCCGCGTGCGCGGGACGAGCTTCGGCAGCTCGAGCGCCTCGTTCAGCGCGACGCTCTGCGGCCAGCCCATCGCCGTCGGGTCCTTCATCGGGCCGTCGAGCATCATCGAGACGAACAGCAGCACGATGAAGTTGAGCAGGAGCGTCGTGACGACCTCGTCGACGCCGAAGCGCGTCTTCGCGAGCGCCGGCAGCGCCATCAGCAGCGCGCCGACGAGCGCGGCCGCGGCGAACATCGCGACGAACAGCAGCGCGGGCGGCAGGTCGAAGCCGGTGCCGCCGTGCAGGCCGCCGATCGCGACAGCCGCGAGCGCGCCAGCGTAAAGCTGGCCCTCCGCGCCGATGTTGTAGAGGTGCGCGCGGAACGCGATCGCGGCCGCGAGGCCGGTGAGGATCAGCGGCGTCGCGCGCGTGAGCGTCTCGGTCCACGCGAAGCGCGAGCCGAAGCCGCCCTCGAAGATCAGCGCGTAGGTGCGGCCGACCGGCGCGCCCGCCCAGGCGACGAAGAGCGCGGCGATCGCGAGCGTGAACGCGACCGCCGCGAACGGCGCGGCGACCGCCATCGCCGGCGAGACCGCGCCGCGCGCCTCAAGCCGCATCGCGCGCTCCCTCGCCCGCCATCGCGAGGCCGATCTCGGCGAGCGTCCACGCCTTCGCGGGCCGCGCCGGCGTGAGGCGTCCCGCGTGGATCACCGCGATGCGGTCGGCGAGCGCGAGGATCTCGTCCAGGTCCTCGGACACGAGCAGCACGGCCGCCCCGCGCGCGCAGGCGTCGAGCAGCTGCTGGTGCACCCACGCGACCGCGCCGGCGTCGAGCCCCCAGGTCGGCTGGCTCGCGACGATCAGCGTCGGGAGGAAGTCGTCGGGCCGCGCCGCGCCGCCGGACAGCGCGCGCCCGAGGATCAGCTTCTGCATGTTGCCGCCGGACAGCGCGCGGACCGGGGCGTCGATGCCCGCGCCGCGCACGTCGTAGCGGTCGACGAGCTTGCGCGCGTAGCTTCTCGCCGAGCGCCGCCGCACGATGCCGACGCTCGCGAAGGGCTTGCGGTAGCGCTCGGCGATCGCGTTCTCCCAGACCGGCAGGTCGCCGATCGTGCCGACCTCGCGGCGGTCGTCCGGGATGCGCGCCGCGCCGGCGGCGATCCACGCCTGCGGCTCGGCGGGCATCCTCGCGCCGGCGAGCGTGACCGTGCCCTCGTCCGCCGCGCGCACGCCGCACAGGAGGTCGACGAGCGCGGCCTGCCCGTTGCCGGCGACGCCCGCGATCGCCGCGATCTCGCCCGCGTGCAGCGACAGCGAGACGGCGTCGAGCCGCTCGCTCGCGCGCTCGCCCCTCATCGTCACCCGGTCGATCACGCAAGCCACGTCGCCCCGCGCGTGCGGCTTCGCTACCGGCGGCGGGATCGCGCGGCCGACCATGAGCTCGGCCAGCGCCGCCTTCGACGTCCCGCGCGCGGGCATCGCCGCGACGAGCTTCCCCGCGCGCAGCACCGCGATGCGGTCGGACACGCGCAGCACCTCGTCGAGCTTGTGGCTGATGAAGATCACCGAGAGCCCGCCGCCGACCATGCCGCGCAGCGTCGTGAACAGCGCTTCGCTCTCCTGCGGCGTCAGCACCGCGGTCGGCTCGTCCAGGATCAGCACGCGCGCGTCGCGGGTGAGCGCCTTCAGGATCTCGACGCGCTGCCGCTCGCCGACCGAGAGCTTCGCGACCCGCGCGTCGGGATCGACCGCGAGGCCGAAGCGCTTCGCGGTCGCGACGAGCCGGGCACGACCTTCGCGCCGGCGCGACACCGGGCGCCAGAGCGGCTCGGTGCCGAGCATCACGTTGTCGAGCACCGAGAGGTTGTCCGCCAGCGTCGAGTGCTGGTGGACCATGCCGATGCCCGCGGCGAGCGCCGCGGCGGGATCGCCGGGCGCGAGCGGGCGGCCGAACGCCTCGATCGTCCCCTCGTCGGCGACGTAGTGGCCGAACAGGATCGAGACGAGCGTCGACTTCCCCGCGCCGTTCTCGCCGAGGAGCGCGAGCACCTCGCCGGCCGCGAGGTCGAGCGAGATCCCGTCGTTGGCGACGAGCGCCCCGAAGCGCTTCGTGATGCCGGAGAGGCGGAGGACCGGAGCTTGGGTGTCAGGCACGTGTCTGACACC
>JBGAHH010000148.1:0-4350 GCA_044226265.1 Casimicrobiaceae bacterium
TCACGCTCCCGACGAAGGACGCCGCGGCCGGCCTGTCGTGCAAGTAGGCGCGGCGCCCGCCGCGCCGGAAGATCAGCGTTCCGGCCCGCCGCATCGCCGGTTCGCCGGCAGCGCGACGTCGATCTTGCGCGGGTACGGCAGGTTCAGCCCCGCCATGATCGCGACGAACTCGGCCTCGGTCCTGCCGCCGCCCAGCCGCGGGTTGTTCGCGCGCTCCCGCGCGATCGTCGACACGAGGCGCTGCCGGTAGTCGTGCGCCGGGTGGACCAGCGTGTCGCCGGGCAGCGCGAACAGCTTGTCCGTGACCGAGCGATAGAGCGCCGCCGCGTCGCCGTTCTGGAAATCGGTTCGCCCGCACCCGTCGATGAGCAGCGCGTCGCCGGTGAACACGCGCCCCGGCTCGTCCGGGGGCGCGAGGTAGTAGCTGTGGTGGCTGTCGGTGTGGCCGGGCGTGAACAGCGGATGAAGCTCGATCGTGCCGACGCGGAACGGCACGCCTTCCTCGATGCCGATGTCGGTGCAGGGCAGCCCGTCGAGCGCGGGGTTCGCGATCCTCGAACCCACGAGGTCGCGCAGCCGGCACGCCGACGTGACGTGGTCGGCGTGGACGTGCGTGTCGAGCGTCGCCTCGAGCGCGAACCCGAGCTCGCGCACCGCGGCGAGGTCGCGCTCGACCGTTTCCAGCACCGGATCGATCAGCACCGCCCGGCGCGTCGCCTCGCAACCCAGCAGGTACGTGTAGGTCGACGACTCGGGCTCGAACAGCTGGCGGAAGATCACGGCGCGGGCTCGCTCCGGCGGTGAGCGCATTCTGGCACGCCGCCCGCGGCGCCGCGCGCGGTCATCGCCGCAGCGCGCGGAACAGGCCGGCGCCGCCGACGTGCCGCGTCGCGACGTCGAAGCCCCGATCCTCGAGCAGGTCCATCAGCGCGTCGCCGCTCCATTCGGCGAGGCCCGGCACGTGCATCGACGCGTCGAGCTCGCCGACGGCGTGGTATTCGCCGACGATCGCCGCGACGCGGTCGAGCGCGCGGCTCGTGGCGAGGATCGGGTACTCGCTGCCTTCCGCGTCGATCTTGAGCAGGTCCACGCTTCCGGCACGCTCGACGATCGCGTCGAGCGCGACGGCGTCGACGGTTCGGCGACCGGCGCGGTCGACGGCCACGCCCGCGATCGACCGGCACTCGATCACGGTGCCGCCGCCGGTGTTGGCCGGATTCGTCGACCCGCGCCAGTCGACGCGCGCTTCGTCGCGGTCCGAGCGCCAGACCGCGGCGCGATGCGGCTCGATCGCCGGTCGGCCCGCCGCGTTGATCGCGAGCAGCCGGAAATTCTCCGGGTCGGGCTCGTAGGCCAGCACGCGTCGCGCGCCCTGCGCGGCCGCGAAGACCGAGAACGCGCCGATGTGCGCGCCGACGTCCACGACGACACGGCCGGCGACGTCGATCGGCCCGTACTCGGCGCCGAAAACGGCGTCGGCGATGAGCCGGTCCCAGGTCCCGGGGCGCAGCGCCAGCTTCGCATCGAGCGGCATGCCGCCATTGTCGCGCAATGGCGTCGGCCCGAAGGCCGGGCTTCGCGCGTCGGCCTGAAGGCCGACCCACAGGCGCGAGGATATGGGTCGGGTTTCAGCTCGACGCCCTTGGTGCGGGTCGGGCTCCAGCCCGACGCTTTTGGGCCACAATGCGGCGTCCCACGCCGCCCGATGACCCAACCCAGCGACACGATCGCGTCCCGTCCCCCGACCGTCGCGGTGCTGGGCGCCGGCGCCGTCGGTTGCTGGTACGGCGGCATGCTCGCGCTCGCGGGCGTCCCGGTCGTGCTGGTCGGACGCGCGACGCACGTCGACGCGATCCGCCGCGACGGGCTCGCGATCGTTCGCGCCGACCGGCGCGACATCGTGCGCGTCGAAGCCTCGACGAGCGAGTCGGCGGTCGCGGGCGCGGACGTCGTGCTGGTCTGCGTGAAGTCGCCCGACACGCGGGATGCCGCGCTGGCGATCAGGCCGCACCTCGGCCGCAACGCCGTCGTCGTGAGCCTGCAGAACGGCGTGGCGAATGCGGACGTGCTCGCGGCCGCGCTCGACGGGGTCGTGCTGGCCTCGGTCGTGTGGGTCGGCACGTCGATGGAAGGCCCGGGCGTCGTGCGACATTCGGGCCGCGGCGACCTCGAGCTCGGCGTCGCGAGGAGCGGCGCGGGACGCCCGGGCGCGGCCGCGCGGGCGCGGGAGGTCGCCGCGATGTTCGAGCGCGCCGGCGTCCCCTGCCCCGTGCGCGACGACATCGACGCCGCGCTGTGGGGCAAGCTCATCGCCAACTGCGCGCTCAACGCCGTCTCCGCGCTCGGGCGCGCCCGCTACGGCAGGATGGCCGCCGAGCCGGCGATCCGCGAGCTCATGGAGAGCGTCGTCCGCGAGGCGGTCGCCGTCGCGCGCGCGTCGGGCATCGACGTCGATGCGTCGGCGATGATCGCGTCGGTCTGGCGCACCGCGTCGGCGATGGCGGGACAGGCCTCGTCGACCGCGCAGGACGTGCTGCGCGGCAAGCGCACCGAGATCGACATGCTGAACGGGTACGTCGCGGAGCGTGGCGCGGCGCTCGGCGTCCCGACGCCGGTCAACCGGACGCTCCACGCGCTCGTGAAGCTGCGAGAAACCGGTGATGACTTCGCCTGACCGCCGCGACCGACAGGCCGCCCGCGCTCACCGGCGGCCTTCGACGCCCATTCGCGCGTCGCTTCGCGCCAGGACGACCCGATGACGATACGCTTGCTGAAGTCGCTGATGGTGGCCGCCGTCGGCCTGTGGGCGCTCGTGGTGGGCGCGGACAACCTCGTCGACTACGACGCGAACTGGCAGTTCGTGAAGCACGTGCTGTCGATGGATACCGTGTTCCCGGACAACCCGCTGCGGTATCGCGCGATCACGAATCCGACGCTGCAGGCGATCGCCTACGCGGGCATCATCGCGACCGAGCTCGCGATCGCCGCGCTTTGCCTGGCCGGAGCGTGGCGGCTGTTCCGCGCGCGGCGCGCGGCGCGCGCGTTCGAAGCCGCGAAGCCGCTCGCCGCCTGCGGGCTCGTGCTGCTGTTCCTGCTCTATTTCCTCGGCTTCGTGCTGGTCGGCGGCGAGTGGTTCGACATGTGGCAGTCGAACGTCTGGAACGGCCAGGCCAAGGCCGTGATGTTCCTCACCTGCGCGATGTTCGTGCTGGTCGTCCTGCTCATCCCCGAGCCGCAGGACGCCTGATCCGGCGGCGGCCACCCGCGCCGCCGGCGTGCGAGGCCGCGCTCGCGGCTGCCGACGCGAGGCCGGCGCGAACGAGATCCCCGGCCGCCTCCCGCCAGGACCGGAGCGCGGGCGGCGCGATGCGCGCCGCCTCCGCCGGCGAGCGCGCGGCCGGCGGCGGCGCCGGCCCCGCTCCCGCGTCGGCCGGCCCGTCGTCGCGCGCAGCGTCGGCGACGTGCGGCATGCGGCCCGCCGTCAGCCCGACCAGCCGTCGGCGACCGCGTCGATCTGCCCGCGGTCGAGCCCGATGTCGCGCAGCTCGCGGTTCGACATCCGCGCGAGGTCGAGCCGGTCCTGCGCCGCCCGGCGCCGCGCCTCGAGCCTGGCGTCGACGCGCGCAGCGACCGCGCCCAGCGCGTGGGCCGCCGCCGCGAGCGCGGCCGCGAGCGCGTGGATCAGGATGCCCGGGGACGTGCGCAATGCCTGCGTGCTCATGACCGCCTCCTGTCGCCTCGGCGCCGCCCCGCCCTCGCGCGGGGCCCGGCGCCCTCGGTTGCGCCACGATGCGCGCGGGCGCAGAATGAGGCCAATTAATTGTTCTTCCGTTTTTCATGAGGATTTCTTTGATATGCGCCGGCTGAACCTCGACCAGCTGCAAGCCGTCGTGAAGGTCGTCGAGCTCGGCGGCTTCTCCGCGGCGGCGCGCGAGCTCCACCTGACGCAGCCCGCCGTGTCCCTGCAGGTGCGCGAGCTCGAGGAGCGCCTCGGGATCGCGCTGGTCGAGCGGCTGGGCAAGCGCGCCTACGCCACGGCCGCCGGCGCCGAGCTGATCGCGCACGCCGCGCGCATCGACCGCGAGGTCGACGACGCCGTCGACGCGATGCGCCGCCGCCGCGAGGGCGGGCTCTCGCGCGTGCGCCTCGGCACCGGCGGCGCGATCCTGGCGCAGCTCCTGCCGGGCGCGCTCAACGCGCTGCGCCGCGAGCATCCGCGCATCGAGCTCACGATCACGACCGGCACCACGGACGTCGTCGCCGCGCAGGTCGCGGACAACCGGCTCGACCTCGGCCTCGTCACGATGCCGGTCGTCGACCGCACGCTCGACACCGCGGTCGTGCGCACCG
>JBGAHH010000037.1:0-37099 GCA_044226265.1 Casimicrobiaceae bacterium
CGCTCCTCCTCGGGCATCACGATCGAGCGCCGCTCGGCGCCCATGATGATCTTGTCCTTCGCGCGCTCGAAGTCGTCCATGTCGACGAGCCGCTTGTTCGAGCGCGCGGCGAACAGCGCCGCCTCGTTGACGAGGTTGGCGAGGTCCGCGCCCGAGAAGCCGGGCGTGCCGCGCGCGATGATGTCGGCCTTGACGTCGGGCGCCATCGGCACCTTGCGCATGTGCACGAGCAGGATCTGCTCGCGCCCGCGGATGTCGGGCAGCGGCACGACGACCTGGCGGTCGAAGCGGCCGGGACGCAGCAGCGCCGGGTCGAGCACGTCGGGGCGGTTGGTCGCGGCGATCACGATCACGCCGGCGTTGCCCTCGAAGCCGTCCATCTCGACCAGCAGCTGGTTCAGCGTCTGCTCGCGCTCGTCGTTGCCGCCGCCCAGGCCCGCGCCGCGCTGGCGGCCGACCGCGTCGATCTCGTCGATGAACACGATGCAGGGCGCGTTCTTCTTCGCCTGCTCGAACATGTCGCGCACGCGCGCGGCGCCGACGCCGACGAACATCTCGACGAAGTCGGAGCCCGAGATCGAGAAGAACGGCACCTTCGCCTCGCCGGCGATCGCCTTGGCGAGCAGCGTCTTGCCGGTGCCCGGCGAGCCGACCATGAGCACGCCGCGCGGGATCCGGCCGCCGAGCTTCTGGAACTTCGACGGGTCGCGAAGGAACTCGACGAGCTCCGCGACCTCCTCCTTCGCCTCGTCGCAGCCCGCGACGTCGGCGAACGTGACCGTGTTGTTCGCCTCGTCGAGCATGCGCGCCTTGCTCTTGCCGAAGCTGAACGCGCCGCCGCGGCCGCCGCCCTGCATCTGGCGCATGAAGAAGATCCACACGCCGATCAGCAGCAGCATCGGGAACCACGAGATGAACACCTGCGCGAGGAAGCTCTGCTCCTCCTCGGCCTTCGCGTCGACGCGCACGCCGTACTTGAGGAGGTCCGACACCATCCAGATGTCGCCCGGCGACGTGGTGACGAACCGCTTCTTGTCGGTCGACGTCCACTTGATCGTGCGGCCCTCGATGACGGCGGACTCGACCTTGCCGTCCTTGGCCTGCGTCATGAACTCGGAGTAGGGCAGCGTGTCCTTCGACGCCTGGCGCGCGTCGAACTGCTTGACCACGGTCAGCACGACCAGGCCGATCACGAGCCAGATGCCGATGTTCTTGAGCAGGTTGTTCACGTCGCGCTCCGAAATCCCGCGCGGACCGCCGCGCGGGCGCCCGCGGGCCCCGGGGCCCCGGACGTTCGTTCGATGATTCTACCCCACCGGACCGGGGAAACCCGGGACGGCCCTCAGCCCGGCCGGAAGCCCTTGCCGACCAGGAACGTCTCGCGGCTCCGGTCCCGGCTCGCCTTCGGCTTCCGGACGTAGACCTTCGCGAACCGCCCCCGCATCGATCGCTCGAACTCGGCCAGCCCGGCCCCCTGGAAGACCTTGACCGCGAAATCGCCGCCCGGTTGCAGATGCTCGGCGGCGAAGGCGAGCGCGAGGTCCGCGAGGCCGACGCTGCGCGCCTGGTCCACGGCGTCGATGCCGGAGAGATTGGGGGCCATGTCGGACAGCACAAGGTCGGCGCGCCGCCCGTCGAGCGCCCGCTCGACCGCCGCCAGCCCCTCGTCGGTCGAGAAGTCCGCCTGCACGAAGGTCACGCCGGCGACCGGATCCATCGGCAGGGCGTCGATCGCGACGATGCGCGCGTCCGGCCCGAGGCGCTCGCGCAGCACCTGGCACCAGCTTCCCGGCGCCGCGCCCAGGTCGACCGCCACGATGCCGGGCCGGAACAGCTTGTCCTTCTCGGCCAGCTCGATCAGCTTGAACGCCGCGCGCGACCGGTACCCCCGCCGCTTCGCCTCCTGCACGTAGGGGTCGTTGACGTGGTCGTGCATCCACGCCTTGCCGAAGCGGTGCTTTTTCTTCGAGGGGTTGAGGGGGCTGGGCACGGCGCCAGGCGAAAATGGAAAATGGAGAATGGTCGACGGAGGACGGCGGCGGGCGGGGCTCTCCACGCCCTTCCATGATCCATTTTCCATTGTCCATGCTCCGCTGTCGCCTTCCGCTACACTCGCCCGATGCTCACCCTCTCCCCTTCCCAGCGCCGCGAGCTGCGGGCCCGCGCGCATCCGCTCCATCCGGTCGTGGCGATCGGCCACGCGGGGCTCACGCCGGCCGTGCTGCACGAGATCGACGTCGCGCTGGCCGCGCACGAGCTCGTCAAGGTGCGCGTGCATTCCGACGACCGCGACGAGCGCGAGCGCTTCCTCGCGGCGATCTGCGACGGCCTCGACGCCGGGCCGGTGCAGCACCTGGGCAAGCTCCTGATCGTCTGGCGGCCGAAGCCCGCGCCATCGCGCGAGGAGCGCGAGCGCCCGCGCTCGCGCGCGGCCAAGTCGCCCGCGCATCGTCGCGACGAGCGCGCGCCCAAGGGGCCGCCGGGCCGGCGCGGCCCGCCCGAGCCGAAGATCGGCGCCCGCGCGCGCAAGCATCGACGAGGCGCGTCGCGCCGCGAGCTGGGATCGTCCGAACCGGGCGCCGCGCCGACCGCCTCGCGCAGGCGCACGACGCGCCGCGTGGCGGACGTCGCGGTGCCGACGACTTCCGCGCCGCGCGGGCAGCGCTATGCGCACGGCAAGCCACTGATGCCGGGCGGGGCGCGCCGCAAGCGCGCTCCGTCGGCGCCGGCGACCGGCGCGCCCGGCGCGGTCCGCCGGCGCCGCCGCCCGACCGGGGGCCGCTAGTGTCCCCCGCTCCGGCGGGCGAGACCAGGCGTTCGCGGCACGCGTATCGCGCCGCGACGCTGCGCGTCCTCGCGCTCGCCGGCACGCTCCTGGCCTCGATGCCCGCGTGCGCGCAGCACTGGGCGACGATCAGCGCGAACGTCAACATGCGCGCGGGCCCGGGCACCGGGTACGCGGTGCTCGCGTGGATCCCGCGCAGCACGCAGGTGAACGTCGCGGGCTGCGTCGCCGGCAAGCCGTGGTGCGACGTCACCTGGGGCCGTCGTCGCGGCTGGGTGAACGCCGGTTATCTCGCGGGCGTGGCGCAGGACCGCCTGCCGACCGTGCCCTTCGACGGCCCGGCCGCGCCGCCGCCGCGCCTGTTCCGCGGCTCCTGAGGGCGCGGGCGCGCGGAACGCACGATGACCACGCGCGCGCGGCGGCTCGCAGCCCTCGTGGCCGCGCTGGCGGCGACGCCGCTCGCCGCCGCGGACCTGCCGCGCGAGCACGCGGTGCCCGGCGGCGTCGCGACGATCGATCTCGGGCCCGCGGCGAAGCGGCCGGCGGCCCGTGCCGGCGGCATCCCGTTGCTGGTCGCCGGCGACGAGCGCGGCTGGACCGCCGTCGTCGGCATCCCGCTGTCCGCGATTCCGGGCACGGCGGAGATCCTCGTGAAACGAACCGGCCGCCCGGACGAGACGCTGCGCTACGCGATCGCCGCGGCGCGTTACCCGGAGCAGCAGCTGAAGGTCCCGCCGGGCCAGGTCGACCTGTCGAAGACGGATCTCGCGCGCTACGAGCGCGAGCGCGCGCACCAGGCGAAGGTGATCGCGGCGTTCACCGACCCGCCGCCGGCGACCTTCGCGATGCGGGCGCCGGTCGGCGGCGCGCGGTCGCCGACGTTCGGCGCGCGGCGCGTGTTCAACGGCCAGGCGCGCGCGCCGCACAGCGGCATGGACATCCCGGCGCCGAAGGGGACGCAGGTGCTCGCGCCCGCGGCCGGGCGCGTTGCGGACGTCGGCGACTACTTTTTCAACGGCCGCACCGTGTGGATCGACCACGGCGCGGGGCTCCTCACGATGGTGTGCCACCTCGACACGATCGCCGTGAAGCCCGGCGACGAAGTATCCCCGGGACAGGTCGTCGGCACCGTCGGCGCGACCGGGCGCGTCACCGGCCCGCACCTGCACTGGTCGGTGAGCCTGAACCGCGCGATGGTCGACCCCGCGCTGTTCCTGCCCGACGAGGCGCGCTGACGCGAAAGGCGTCGGGCTCAAGCCCGACCCACGAAAGGCCCCGGGCCCGGGCACGCCCCCTCGCGCGCGGAAGCGCGGGATCAGTCTGCCTTGATGTTCGCGGTCTTGATGAGCTTGCCGAAGCGCTCGTACTCCGCTTTGTTGAACGTGGCGAACTCGCCCTGCGTCATCGCGCCGGGCTCGCCGCCCATGCCGCGCAGCTTCGCCTGCACGTCGGGCATCGCGAGCACGCGCTTGAGCTCGGCGGCCAGCTTGTCGACCACCGGCTTCGGCGTGCCGCCGGTCACGAACAGCCCGTACCAGGTCGTCATCTCCGCGGCCGGGTAGCCGGCCTCGGCGATCGTCGGCACGTTCGGCAGCTCGGCCGATCGCTGCGGCGACGTGACCGCGAGCGGCTTGAAGCGCCCCGCCTTGATCTGCGGCATCGCCGAGGACGTCGTGTCGAACATCATCTCGACGTTGCCGCCGAGGATGTCGACGTGCGCCTGGCTCGAGCCCTTGTACGGCACGTGCACCGTCTTGATGCCCGCGGCGACGTCGAACGCCTCGCCCGCGATGTGCTGCGTGCTGCCCACGCCCGACGACGCGTAGCGGATCTCGCCCGGCTTGGCTTTCGCGAGCGCGACCAGGTCCTTCACGTCCTTGACCGGCACCTTGTCGCCGACGACGAGCACGTTGGGCACGACGACGACGAGCCCGACCGGTGCCAGGTCCTTGAGCGGGTCGAAGGCGAGCTTCAGCATGTGCGGCGCGATCGCCTGGCCGGTGTTGGTCGCGACCAGCAGCGTGTAGCCGTCGGCGGGCGCCTTCGCGGTCACGTCCGCGGCGATCGTGTTCGACGCGCCGGGCCGGTTCTCGACGACGAACGGCTGCTTGAAGTCGTCGGCGAACTTCTCGCCGAGCATCCTCGCGATGATGTCGGTCCCGCCGCCGGCGTTCGCCCCGACCAGGATGCGGACCGTGCGGTTCGGGTAGCCGTCCTGCGCGAGCGCGGGCGCGGCGAAAGCGAGCGCGGCGATCGCCGCGGCGAAAAGTCGGGTGCTGCCCACGGGTGTCCTCCTCGGTGCCGCGCCCTGGCGGTCGGGCGCGGATCTGACAACTATTTTCACCTGGGCATGGCGATAACGTCCAATCGACTTTCATGATGTTGTGATAACCTGCAGGAATGCCCCTGCCGGCCGCCCTGCTCGGCCGCCTGCGCGCCCGCCACCTGGCGCTCGTCGTGGCGCTCGACACGCACCGGAGCCTCAGGCGCGCCGCCGCCGAGATCGCGCTGACGCAGCCGGCGGTGACCAAGCTCCTGCGCGACCTCGAGGACGCGCTCGGCGCGAGGCTCTTCGAGCGCCACCCCTGGGGCATGACCCCGACGCCCTACGGCGCGACGCTCGTGCGCCAGGCGCGCGGCATCCTGAACGACCTCGCGCAGGCGAGCGCCGACATCGCCGCGCAGCGCGAGGGCATGCTCGGCTCGCTGCGCGTGGGCGGCGTCACCGGGTCGGTGCCGCGATTCGTCGTGCCGGCGATCGGCGCGCTTCGCGCCGCGCACCCGCGCGTGCGCGTGTACGCGCTGGTGAACACCGCCGAGGTGCTCGTCGACGCGCTGCGTCGCGGCGAGCTGGACGTGGCGGTGACGCCGCGCCCGCCCGACGACGAGCTCGACGGCCTCGACGCGCGCCCGCTCGCGCGGGAGCCGCTCACCGTCGTTGCGCGCGCGGAGCACCCGCTCGCGCGCCGACGCGCGGTGGCGCTCGCGGCGCTGCGCGACCTCGCCTGGATCGTGCCGCCGCCGGGCGGGCCGCTGCGCCGCGACTTCGACGCGATCCACGCGGCCGCCGGCCTGCGCCTGCCGCGGGACCTGATCGAGACGGTGTCGATCGTCGCGACACTCGCGCTGCTCCAGTCGAGCGACGCGGTGTCGCTGCTGCCGGAGGGGCTCGCGCGGCACTACGAGGCGCCGGGCCTCGTCGCGCGGCTCGCCGTCCGGCTGCCCGGCGAGGGGACGCGCTACGAGGTGATGACGCGCGCGAGCCGCGCGCTCGCGCCGGCCGCCGTCGCGTTCGTCGACGCGCTGGCCACGCTCGCGCGCCGCCCGGAGGCGCGCGCGGCGCTTCCGCCTACGCGTACCTGACGCCGACGATCTCGTAGGTGCGCGCGCCGCCCGGCGCGTGCACCTCGACGCTGTCGCCCTCGCGCTTGCCGATCAGCGCGCGCGCGAGCGGCGAGGAGACCGAGACCTTGTGGTGCCGGATGTCGGCCTCGTCGTCGCCGACGATCTGCCAGTGCCGCCGCGCGCCGCTCTCCGCGTCCTCGATCTCCACGGTCGCGCCGAACACGACGCGGCCGTCCGCGTCGATCGACGACGGATCGATCACCCGCGCGCCGGCGAGCTTGTGCTCGATCTCCGCGATGCGGCCCTCGATGAAGCCCTGCCGCTCCTTCGCCGCGTCGTAGTCCGCGTTCTCCGACAGGTCACCGTGCGAGCGCGCGTCCGCGATCGCCTGGATGACCGCGGGCCGCTCGACCGTCTTCAGCCGGTGGAGCTCGGCCTTGAGCTTCTCGGCGCCGTGCACCGTCATCGGAAAGACGCTCATGCCCGGCTCCCTTCGCCGTTCGCCAGCCGCTCGTGCAGCGCCTGGATCGAGCTCGCCTCGAGCGCGTGCATGCCCTGCATGCCGATCGCCGCCGCGCGGAATCCCGCGACCGTCGTGTAGGTCGGGATCTCGTCGTTCAGCGCGGCGCGCCGGATCGCGTAGCTGTCGTGGATCGCGCTGCGCTTCTCCTCGACCGTGTTGACCACCATCGCGATCTCGTCGTTCAGCATCATGTCGACGATGTGCGGCCGGCCTTCGGCGACCTTGTTGACCGCCGTCGCCGGCACGCCCGCGGCGTTGAGCGCGGCCGCCGTGCCCCGCGTCGCGACGATCTGGAAGCCCAGCCCGTGCAGCACGCGCGCCGTCTCGACGGCGCGCGGCTTGTCGCTGTTCTTGACGCTCACGAAGACCTTCCCCTTCCCCGGCAGCCTCACGCCCGCGGCGAGCTGGCTCTTCACGAACGCCTCGCCGAAGGTCTCGCCGACGCCCATCACCTCGCCGGTCGACTTCATCTCGGGCCCGAGGATCGTGTCGACGCCGGGGAACTTGATGAACGGGAACACCGCCTCCTTCACCGAGAAGTAGGGCGGCACGATCTCGCCGTCGACGCCCTGCTCGTCGAGGCTCCGGCCCGCCATGCAGCGCGCCGCGATCTTCGCGAGCGGGCGCCCGGTCGCCTTCGACACGTAGGGCACGGTGCGCGACGCCCGCGGGTTGACCTCGAGCACGTAGACGACGCCGTCCTGGATCGCGAACTGCACGTTCATGAGGCCGACGACGTCGAGCGCCTTCGCCATCGCGACCGTCTGGCGCCGCAGCTCGTCCTGGATCGCCTTCGGGAGCGAGTACGGCGGCAGCGAGCACGCCGAGTCGCCCGAGTGCACGCCCGCCTGCTCGATGTGCTCCATGATGCCGCCGATCACGACGCGCCTGCCGTCGCAGACAGCGTCGACGTCGACCTCGATCGCGTCGTTGAGGAACCGGTCGAGCAGCACCGGGCTGTCGTTGCTGACCTTCACCGCCTCGCGCATGTAGCGCTCGAGCTCGCGCTGCTCGTGCACGATCTCCATCGCGCGGCCGCCCAGCACGTAGGACGGCCGCACGACCAGCGGATAGCCGATCTCCTCGGCCGCCCGGATCGCGGCCTCCTCGGTCCGCGCGGTGCGGTTGGGCGGCTGCCTCAGGCCGAGCCGGTGCAGCATCTGCTGGAAGCGCTCGCGGTCCTCGGCCATGTCGATCATGTCCGGCGACGTGCCGATGATCGGCACGCCGTTGCGCTCGAGGTCGCGCGCGAGCTTCAGCGGCGTCTGCCCGCCGAACTGCACGATCACGCCCCAGGGCTTCTCGACGTGGACGATCTCGAGCACGTCCTCGAGCGTCAGCGGCTCGAAGTACAGGCGGTCCGACGTGTCGTAGTCGGTCGACACCGTCTCCGGGTTGCAGTTGACCATGATGGTCTCGAACCCGTCCTCGCGCAGCGCCTTCGCCGCGTGCACGCAGCAGTAGTCGAACTCGATCCCCTGCCCGATCCGGTTCGGCCCGCCCCCCAGCACCATCACCTTCTTCCGGCCGGTCGGGCGCGCCTCGCACTCCTCCTCGTAGGTCGAGTACATGTACGCGGTCTGCGTCGCGAACTCGGCCGCGCAGGTGTCGACGCGCTTGTACACCGGCCGGATGCCCAGCGCGTGGCGGCGCGCGCGCACCTCGTCCTCGCCGCGCTTCAGGAGGTAGGCGAGGCGGCGGTCGGCGAAGCCCTTGCGCTTCAGCTCGCGGAACTCGTCCTTCGAGAGCGACTCGAGCGTGCGCTTCTCGACCGCGAGCTCGAGCTTCACGATCTCCTCGATCTGCGCGAGGAACCAGGGGTCGATCTTCGTGTAGCCGTGGAGCTCCTCGAGCGTCATGCCGATGCCGAACGCGTCGGCGACGTACCAGAGCCGCTCCGCCCGCGGGTAGGCGAGCTCGTCGCCGATCTTGTCGCGGTCGACCGTCTTCAGGTTGAAGCCGTCGACGCCGACCTCGAGCCCCCGCAGCGCCTTCTGCAGCGACTCCTGGAACGTGCGGCCGATCGCCATCACCTCGCCGACCGACTTCATCTGCGTCGTCAGCCGGTCGTCGGCCTGCTTGAACTTCTCGAACGCGAAGCGCGGCACCTTGGTGACGACGTAGTCGATCGACGGCTCGAACGACGCGGGCGTCGCGCCCCCGGTGATGTCGTTCGCGAGCTCGTCCAGCGTGTAGCCGACGGCGAGCTTCGCCGCGATCTTCGCGATCGGGAAGCCGGTCGCCTTCGACGCGAGCGCGGAGCTCCGCGACACGCGCGGGTTCATCTCGATCACGATCATGCGCCCGTCCCTCGGGTCGATCGCGAACTGCACGTTCGACCCGCCGGTGTCGACGCCGATCTCGCGGAGCACCGCGATCGAGGCGTCGCGCATGATCTGGTACTCCTTGTCTGTGAGCGTCTGCGCCGGCGCCACCGTGATCGAGTCCCCGGTGTGCACGCCCATCGGGTCGAGGTTCTCGATCGAGCACACGATGATGCAGTTGTCCTTGCGGTCCCGCACCACCTCCATCTCGAACTCCTTCCAGCCGAGGAGCGATTCCTCGATCAGGAGCTCGTGCGTCGGGCTCATCGCGAGCCCGCGCTTGCAGACCTCGTCGAACTCGTCCTTGTTGTAGGCGATCCCGCCGCCGGTGCCGCCGAGCGTGAACGACGGCCTGATGATGCACGGGAACCCGACCTCGGCCTGCGCGCGGTGCGCCTCCTCGAGCGAGTGCGCGATGCCGCTGCGCGCCGAGCCGAGCCCGATCCGCGTCATCGCGGCCTTGAACTTCTCGCGGTCCTCGGCCTTGTCGATCGCCTTCTTCGACGCGCCGATCAGCTCGACGTCGTACTTCGTCAGCACGCCCTCGCGCGCGAGGTCGAGCGCGCAGTTCAGCGCCGTCTGCCCGCCCATCGTCGGCAGCAGCGCGTCGGGACGCTCGCGCTCGATGATCTTCGCCACCATCGGCCAGGTGATCGGCTCGATGTAGGTGACGTCGGCCATCTCGGGGTCCGTCATGATCGTCGCCGGGTTGCTGTTGACGAGGACGACCTTGTAGCCCTCCTCGCGCAGCGCCTTGCAGGCCTGCGCACCCGAGTAGTCGAACTCGCACGCCTGCCCGATCACGATCGGGCCGGCGCCGATGATCAGCACGGAGTGAATGTCGGAGCGGCGGGGCATGCGGGAACCGTAGGTAGGGCGTCGTAGGTAGGGATTGGCCGTTCAGCCGATGGAGGCGTCAGGCGCTTCGGTGTCAGGATGCCTTGGGTGTCGAAAGTCTCGGATCGTCGCGTGGCCATCGGCCTCTATCAGGAGCTCAAGGCATGGCAAGCCGCCATGTCCCTGGTCGCGGAGGTGTACCGCCTCACGGCGGGCCTCCCCCATTCCGAACGATTCGGCCTGGTGCAGCAGATGCGTCGAGCGGCGATCTCGATCTCCTCGAACCTCGCGGAAGGCCACATCCGGCGCAGCAAGCGCGAATTCCTGCGGTTCGTCGTCGTCGCACTGGGTTCCCTGGCCGAGCTCGATTCGCAACTCCTGGTCGTGGAACGCCTCGGCATGCTTCCCCGGGCGGAGCTGGAGCTGTCGATGGAGCTCATCGGCCACACGGGACGCTTGCTCAGGGGCCTCGAACGCGCTCTGATCAATCGCCTCGCCGCAGGTGCATGAGTGCCACGACGCCAAGCCCCATCTACGACACCCTATCTACGCCTTTCGCATCATTCCCACGAACCGGTCGAACAACGGCCCCACGTCGTGCGGCCCCGGGCTGGCCTCCGGATGGCCCTGGAAGCTGAACGCCGGCCTGTCCGTGTACGCGATGCCCTGCAGCGAGCGGTCGAACAGCGAGACGTGCGTGACGCGCACGTTCGGCGGCAGCGTCGACGGGTCGACCGCGAAGCCGTGGTTCTGGCTCGTGATCATCACCTGGCCGGAGTCCAGGTCCAGCACCGGGTGGTTCGCGCCGTGGTGGCCGAACTTCATCTTCATCGTGCGCGCGCCGGCGGCGAGGCCGAGCAGCTGGTGGCCGAGGCAGATGCCGAACGTCGGCACGCCCTTGCCGACGATCTCGCGGATCGCGTCGATCGCGTAGCCGCAGGGCTCGGGATCGCCCGGCCCGTTCGACAGGAACACGCCATCGGGCTTCATCGCCAGCACGTCGCGCGCGGGGGTCTGCGCGGGCACGACGTGCACGCGGCATCCGCGCGACGCGATCATGCGCAGGATGTTGTGCTTGATGCCGTAGTCGTAGGCGACGACCGAGTGGCGCGCGGGCGGCGCGTCGCGGTAGCCCTCGCCCAGCGCCCAGGTCGACTGGTTCCAGTCGTAGGGCGCGGAGGTCGAGACGACCTTCGCCAGGTCCTGGCCGGCCATCGACGGCGCTTCGCGCGCGGCCGCGAGCGCCTGCTCGACCTCGACCGAGCCGATCGCGGGCGCGGCGACGATGGCGCCGTTCTGCGCGCCCTTCTCCCGCAGGATGCGCGTGAGCCGCCGGGTGTCGACGTCCGCGATGCCGACGACGCCGCGCTGCGCGAGCCAGGCGTCCAGGCCGCCTTCGCTGCGCCAGTTCGACGCGAGCGCCGGCAGGTCGCGGACGACGACGCCGGCCGCGTACGCGCGCTTCGACTCGTCGTCCTCGCGCGTCACGCCGACGTTGCCGACGTGCGGATAGGTGAACGTGATCACCTGGCCCGCGTAGGACGGGTCGGTGAGGATCTCCTGGTAGCCCGACATCGACGTGTTGAACACGACCTCGCCGGACGACTGCCCGGTCGCGCCGATCGAGCGGCCGTGGAACAGCGTCCCGTCGGCGAGCGCGAGGATCGCCGGCGTTCGCGGGGGGAAGAGCACGGAGTCGGTCATCGTTGCATGTGGGTCGGCCTTCAGGCCGACGTGCGAAGCCCGGCCTTCAGGCCGACATGCGTCGCCCGGCGCCGGTCCGACGCATTTCCCGCGTCGAACCCGGGGTCCGGACGTGCGAAGCGGGAGCGCCCGCGCCGTTCCGGGAGGCTCCCGCCAAGGCCCTGAATTCTACCGGGAACCGGCCCGTACCGGCAACCGAGGCGCGCCGCCCCCGGAAGACCGGGGACGTCAGCCGATCCCGAGGACGTCCCGCATGTCGTGGAGGCCGGCGCGGCGCTCGCGCCGCAGCGCGGCGACGAAACGCGCGGCGCGAAGCGCGCCGTCGGCGAACATCCGTCGCGACGTCGCGCGGTGCGCGAGCTCGACGCGCTCGCCGGTGCCGGCGAACACGACGACGTGCTCGCCGACGACGTCGCCGCCGCGCAGGGTCGCGAAGCCGATCGTGCCGGGCTTGCGCTCGCCGGTGACGCCTTCGCGCGCGTAGACCGCGTGCGACGGGAGGTCGACGCCGGCGCCCTTCGCGGCCGCCTCGCCGAGCATCAGCGCGGTCCCGGACGGCGCGTCGACCTTGTGCCGGTGGTGCATCTCGACGACCTCGATGTCGAAGCCGCCGCCCAGCGCGCGCGCGGCGCGCGAGACGAGGTCGGCGAGCACGTTCACGCCGACGCTCATGTTCGCGGACTGGACGATCGGGATCGTGCGCGCGTGCGCCGCGATCTCCGCCTTCTGCGCGGGCGTGAGCCCCGTCGTGCCGGCGACGAGCGCGACGCCGCGCCTCGCGCACGCCGCCGCGTGCGCCACCGTGCCTTCCGGGCGCGTGAAATCGATCAGCACGTCGGCGCGGGCGAGCGCGGCGTCGACGTCGGAGCCGGCGGCGACGCCCGTCGTCCGGCCCAGCGCGGCGCCCGCATCCCGCCCGATCGACGATGCGCCCGCGACGTCGAGCGCCGCGGCGAGCTCGAGGTCGCCCGCCTCCAGCACCGAGGCGACCAGCGCCTGGCCCATCCGGCCGCCCGCGCCGGCGATCGCGATGCGGATGCGGTCGGTCATGCGCCAATGGCGTCGACGGCCCCTAGAGCTTCTTCAGCCAATCGAAGAACCAGCTGAAGATGCCCGGATCGTCGGCGGCGGGGAGGTGCCCGAGCGTGCGCTCGGCGGCGGCGCGGTTCAGGTCGGCGACCGACTTCGGCATCTCGTCGCCTTCCCAGCGCGCGAGCTTGTCGTCGACGAAGTACACGGTGAACTGGCGGTGCTCGACGACCTTGCCGTGGCGCGCGAATTCGTAGACGTAGTCCCAGCGGTTGTCGCGGAACGCGCTCTGCACGAGCGGCGTGCCGAGCACGAGCCGCACCTGCTGCCGGTTCTGGCCGACCTTGAGGCGGTCGACCATGTCCTGCGTGATGTAGTTGCCCTGGTTGATGTCGATCTTGTACACGCCGAACGACTGGATGTCGGGCAGGTACGTGTACATCGTCTGGCACCCGGCGAGCGCGAGCGCCGCGGCGGCGCTGGCGAGGATCCGGATCGTGGGCTTCGGCACGGGCGTTGGGTGCGGCTCGCGGGACTGGTTATTATAGCCGCCGGGACCGCCATCGCCCGTCCCGGAGCCGCCCACGATGAACCAGCCCCACGACTTGCGCAGCGCGGGCCTCAAGGCGACGCTGCCGCGACTGAAGATCATCAACGTCTTCGAGCAGTCGCGCGTCCGGCACCTGACGGCCGAGGACGTCTACAAGCAACTGCTCGCGGACGGCCTCGACGTGGGCCTCGCGACCGTCTACCGCGTGCTCACGCAGTTCGAGCAGGCGGGCCTCCTGATCCGGCACCACTTCGAATCGGGCAAGGCGGTGTTCGAGCTGAACGAGGGCAAGCACCACGATCACCTCGTGTGCCTCCAGTGCGGCCGCGTCGAGGAGTTCTACGACGCCGAGATCGAGAAGCGCCAGACGAAGATCGCGCAGGACCGCGGCTTCTCGATCAGCGAGCACGCGCTCTACCTGTACGCCGAGTGCACGAAGCCGAAGTGCCCGCACCGGAAGGGCTGATCGGCCTCGGCCGGGGCGGCGAGAGGCCGATCAGGGCAAAGCGTCGATGGAAAATGGTTGATGGAGGATGCTGGCGCGACGTCCGCCGGAGACCTCCATTTTCCATTCTCCATTTTCCATTCTCCATTCTTCATTCTCCATTTTCCCGGCCGCAGCGGCCGCTCATTCCTCCGGCGGCGGCGCGGGCGCCTGAACGCTCTCGCGACGGCTGAAATCCCTCGGGCGGAACCCCATGAGCGCCAGCGCGCCGAAGTACGCGGCCCCGCCGGCGACGATGATCAGCGCCAGTCGCAAGGCGCGCTCGGCGAGCGACGCCTCGAGCCAGGTCGACGCCGGCCCGCTCGCCGCCGCGAGCACCGCGGCCAGCACGCCGGCGGCGACCGCGATCTTCGCGAGGAAGGCCGCCCATCCGGGCTCGGGCACGTAGCGCCGCCGCCGGCGGAGCAGGATCAGGAGCGCAGTCGCGTTGAAGGTCGCGCCCAGGCTCGTGGCGAGCGTGAGGCCGGCGTGGCCGAGCGCCGTGCGCATCAGCAGCAGCGAGAGCGCCATCGTGAGGATCACCGCGACGACCGCGATCCGCACCGGCGTCTTCAGGTCCTGCCGCGCGTAGAACCCCGGCGCCAGGATCTTCACGGCGACGATCCCGACCAGGCCGATGCTGTAGCCGACGAGCGCGGTGCGCGTGGCGAGCGCGTCGCTCGCCGCGAAGTGGCCGTACTGGTAGAGCGTCGAGACGAGCGGCAGCGCGAGCAGCCACATCGCGACCGCCGCCGGCACCGAGAGCAGCAGCACGAGCCGCAGGCCCCAGTCGAGCAGCGACGAGTACTGCGCCCCGTCGCCTTCGCCGCCGTGGCGCGCGAGCGTGGGCAGGAGCACCGTGCCGACGGCGACGCCGAGCAGCGCGCTCGGGAACTCCATCAGCCGGTCCGCGTAGCTGATCCACGCGATGCGGCCGTCGCCCAGGAGCGCGGCGAGCTGCGTGTTCACGAGGATCGAGATCTGCGCCGCCGACACGCCGACGATCGCCGGCGCCATGTTGCGCAGCACGCGGCGCACGCCCTCGTCGCGCCAGTCGAAGCGCAGCCGCGGAAGCATGCCGATCCGCGCGAGCGGCACGATCTGGAGCGCGAGCTGCGCGACGCCGCCGGCGAAGACGCCCCACGCGAGCGCCATCACCGGCGGGTCGACGTGCGGCGCGACGAACAGCGCGGCGGCGATCATCGCGAGGTTCAGCATCACCGGCGTGAACGCCGGGATCGCGAAGCGGCGGTAGACGTTCAGCACGCCCCCCGCGAGCGAGGTGAGCGAGATGAACAGGATGTACGGGAAGACGACGCGGATCAGGTCGGTCGTGAGCGCCGCCTTCGCGGGCTCGCGCTCGAACGCGCCGGCGAGCAGGTAGAGGAGCCACGGAGCCGCGAGCACGCCGGCCACGGTGACGACGAGGAGCACCGCCGTCATCAGCGTCGCGACGCGCGAGACGAGGCCGCGCGTCTCGTCGTCCCCGCGCGTGCGGCGGTACTCGGCCAGGATCGGCACGAACGCCTGCGAGAACGCGCCTTCCGCGAACAGGCGCCGCAGCAGGTTCGGCAGCCTGAACGCGGCCTCGAACGCATCCATCGCCGGACCGGCGCCGAACACGGCCGCCTTGAGGCTCTCGCGCGCGAGCCCGGTGATCCGGGACGCGAGCGTCATGCCGGAGACGGTGAAGACGGCGCGGAGCAGGTTCATGAACGGCGAAGGCGGGAATGGACGATGGGGAATGGTCGATGGGAGGTCGCGTTGGCGTGTGCGGCGTCGCGCTCAGCTCGACGCAGCCTCCTCGCGTCAGCGGAGCGGCGTCCTGGGGAACGTCCGGCCGACGGCGCACCCCATGAGTGCCGCGGCTCCGGGTCGACGGCGCGCCTCCATGAACCATCGACCATTCTCCATTCGCCGTCTGCCTAACCCCTTGCCATCATTACGAAAACGCGATACTATTCCAAGTCTTTGCCTCCCGTCCTCCCGGGAGGCCCACCCCACGGGAACGAAGAGACATGGCGAACACGGCGCAAGCCCGCAAGCGCGCCCGGCAGGCCGAAGCGACGCGCAAGCGCAACGCGAGCCTCAAGTCGGAGCTGCGCACCGCGGTGAAGAAGGTCACGAAGGCGATCGCGGCGGGCGACAAGGCGGCCGCGACGAAGACGCTGCAGGCGTCGCAGTCGACGATCGACCGCGTCGCCGACAAGAAGATCGTCCACAAGAATCTCGCGTCGCGCACGAAGTCGCGCCTGGCGCAGGCGATCAAGGCGATGCCCTGAGCGGACGCCGCGGCCCCGCCTCGCGGATCGAGAGCGCCCCCGAGGCGCTCTCGTCGTCTGGAGAGGCGCCACGGAACCTCGACGCAACCCCGCGGCGCGCGCGACGTTCGCCGGCGCGGTCGTCGGGGGCCCGCCGCCGGTTCGCTCGATCGCCGTCGCTCCCTGCATCCGCGGGTTACGCAGAGCCCCCCTGGACGCGCCCGTCGAACGGCGGAACGAGCGCCTGGTGGAGCACGAGCGCGGCCACGTGGAATTCGAGCACCAGCTCGTTGTCGCGCGCGAACCCGACGAGGAACTGGTAGAAGCGCGGCTCCAGCGTGTAGAGCGCCTCGCCGACGACGACCGCGCTCACGCCCTGCACGCTCACCGGCAGCACCAGCGGCGAGTACGCGAGCCTGTGCCCCTGGCCGAACGCCGAGGTGAGGCCGGCGAGCCGCTCCGACCAGTCGCCCGGCCGGAATCGCCGCCCGGCGAGCGTCAGTCCCCAGATCACGGTGTCGCGTCCGTCGTCGGGCATGGGAGTCGCGCGTCGGACGCGGGAGCGCGCGGCCGTGCGGCGCGCCGAGTATAGGGCCCGCGGGCGACCGCGCGCCGACGGCATGCCGATTGCTACGATACGGGGATGCTCCACGCCGTGAGCGGTTCCGTCCCGATGCCCGACCGCCGGCCGTCCGCCGAGCCGGCCGCCCCGCCCGACGATCCGATCGTCGCGGTCTGGGAATCGCATTTCCGCGAGCCGGCCGCCTCGGTCGCCCACGCCCGCGCGGTGCTCGACGACCCCGCGTCGGGCGAGCGCGCCCGCGCGTGGGCCGGCCTCACGATCGGGTGGCACCAGCTCTACTTCACCGCGGATCCGGCCGCCGCGGCCTCGACGCTGCCCGCCGCGCGCGAGCGCTTCGCGGCGCTGGGCGAGCGCCGCGGCGAGCTCCTCGCTCGCATCGGGCTCGCACGGCTCAAGCTCGTGCAGCAGCAGCCCGCGGCCGCGCGCACCGACCTCCTCGATTTCTACGACGAGGCGGTCGCGACGCTGAAGCCGCAGGACCGGTTCTGGGCGATCAACGCGCTGGGCGCGACCTACTACTACGAGGACCGGATCGAGGAGACGATCCGGCACATGCACCTCGCGCTCGAGACGCTCCGGACGATCGACGTGTCGCCGCACCTGCCGACGGCGATGTCGAACCTCGCCGCGACGCTCGTGACCGTCGGCGACTACGCGCCCGCCCGCGAGCTCGCGCAGGACGCGCTCGGCATGCTGCCGCGCTACGACAATCCGCAGCTCTGGCTCTTCGTGCGCTCGAACCTCGCGGAGGCGCAGCTCGGCACCGGCGACCACGCGGGCGCGCTCGCGACGATCGACGCGATGCTGGGCGGCCCCGGCGGCCTCCCGCGCAGCGCCGCGCAGTCGCACTACCTCGCCGTGTCGACCGAGGTGCTGGCGATGCACGGGCGGCTCGCGGACGCCGAGCGCTGCGTCCGCGAGGCCGAGTCGATCTACGCGAACTACCCGGGCGGCCACAACGAGGTGCACGCGAGCTGGTCGGCCGCGGCGCTGGCCGACGCGCGCGACGACGCGGACGAGGCGGTCGCGGCGCTCGGGCGCGCGATCGCGGTCGCCGAGCGCATGCACCACGTGCCGACGCTCTGCAAGGCGCATGCCGCGGCGGCGAAGCGGCACGCGTCGCTCGGCCGATGGGAGGAGGCCTACCGCCACCAGGTCCGGCTGAACGAGGTGACGCACGAGCGCCTCGCGAGCCGCGCGAGCGCGAAGTACTACCTGCTGCGCGCCGAGCACGAGCTCAAGCACGCGCGCGAGGCGCGCGACCGCGCCGAGCGCGAGCGCCAGGAGAGCCTCGCGCTCAACCGCCAGCTCGAGCGCCTGAACCGCGAGCTCGAGCGCAAGGTGCGCGAGGTCGAGGAGCTGCAGGGGCGCCTCGCGGCTGAGGCGGTGCACGACCCGCTGACCCAGCTCTTCAACCGCCGCTACCTCGACTCGGTGCTGCCCGGGCTCCTGTCGGGCGCGCACCGGCGAAGCGCGCCGCTCGCGCTCGCGCTGGTCGACCTCGACCACTTCAAGGGCGTGAACGACCGGCACGGCCACCTCGCGGGCGATCGCGTGCTGATGCAGATCGGCCGCGTGCTCGCGACCTCGCTCCGCCCGGCGGACGTGCTGTGCCGCTACGGCGGCGAGGAGTTCTGCGTCGTGCTCCCCGACACCGACGGCGGCGGCGCGCGCACCGCGCTCGCCACGCTCGCGTCGCGGCTGAAGGAGCTGGTCGTGCCCTGGGGCGGCGATTCGCTCACCGGGTTCACGTTCTCCGCGGGCATCGCGGTCGCGCCCGGCGACGGCGCGACGCAGGCCGAGCTCGTGTCCGCGGCCGACCGCGCGCTCTACCACGCGAAGGCGCAGGGACGCGAGCGCGTCGTGCTCGCCGGGAGCGGCGACGACCGCTGACGCGGCCCCGCCGCGCCGCCCCTGCCCCCGCCCTCGATGGACGACACCCTGGACGCGCTGGCCGCGCGCGGCGCCGAGCGCCACGCCCGCCGGCCCGCGATCGTCGACCGCGGACGCGTGCGGACCTACGCGGAGCTCGAGGGCGAGGTCGCGGCGACCTGCGAGCACCTGCGCGCGCTTCGCGTCGGCGCGGGCGACCGCGTGCTGGTCGCGTTCGAGAATTGCGCGGAGGCGATCGTGCTCGTGCTCGCGATCGGCCGCCTCGGCGCCTGGCCGGTGGTCGCGAGCAGCCGCTTCGCGCCCGCCGAGATCGACGCCATCGCGCGCCACTGCGGGCCTCGCCTCGCGCTGTTCCTCTCGTCGAGCGCGGCGAACGCCGAGGAGCACGCGCTGCGGCGCGGCGCGAAGCGGGTCGCGCTCGACCCGATCGGCGCGCTCCACGTCGAGCGCCTGCCCGGCGAACCCGCGCCCGAGCCGTCGCCCGCGCGGCCGGGCGACGGCGTCGCGGCGATGATCTACACGTCGGGCACGACCGGCGCGCCGAAAGCCGCGATGATCACGCACGCGAACGCGCTGTTCGTCGGCCGCACGCAGGTGGTGATGCGACGCTACACCGAGGACGACAAGGTGTGGTGCGTCGTGCCGCTGTCGCACGCGGGCGCGCTAGCGTCGATCCTCACGAGCGTGCTCGCCGCGGGCGGCGCGATCCACCTCGAGCAGCGCTTCGCGCCCGAGGGCCTCGCGCGCGCGCTTCGCGAGGACGGCATCACCGTCGTGCCGGGCGTGCCGGCCCTGCACGCGAAGTTCGTCGAGTGGGCGCGCGCGAATCCCGGCGCGCTCGAGGCGCCGCGGCTGCGCATGGTGACGAGCGCGTCGTCGCCGCTGCCCGCGTCGGTCAAGCACGGCGCCGAAGCGGTCTTCCGCATGCCGATGCAGAACGGCTACGGCCTCACCGAGACCGCGGCGGTCGTCTCGCAGACGCGCCTCGACGACCCGCGCCCCGACGTCTCGGTCGGCCGGCCGCTGCCCGGCGTCCACGTCCGGCTCGCGACGCCCGAGGGCAACGAGGTCGCGCCGGGCGACGTGGGCGAGGTGCAGGTGCGCGGCCCGAACGTGTTCCCGGGCTACTACCGCGATCCCGCGGCGACGCGCTCGGCGTTCACCGCGGACGGCTGGCTCAAGACCGGCGACCTCGGCCGCCACGACGACGCGGGGAACCTCGTCATCGCCGGGCGCGCGAAGGAGATGATCAAGCGCTCCGGCTACACCGTCTATCCCGGCGACGTCGAGGACGCGCTCGACCGGCACCCGGCGACGCTCATGAGCGCGGTCGCGGGACGCCCGCACGGCGCGGACGAGGAGATCGTCGCGTTCGTGCAGCTGCGCGAAGGCGCGCGTGCGACGCCGGCGGAGCTCCTCGCCTGGCTCGCGGGCGAGGTCGTCGCCTACCGGTGCCCGAGCGTCGTCGCGATCGTCCCCCAGCTGCCGACGCTCCACAGCGGCAAGGTCGATCGCGCGGCGATCCGCCGCATGGCCGCCGAGCTCTCCTAGCTCACTGCGGCAGGACGCCCAGCTCCTTCACGACCCGGCCCCAGCGGTCGTAGAAGTCCCGCGTCCACGCGGCGAGCTCCTCGGGCGACGAGGACTTCGCCTCGTAGGCGCCGCGCGCGAAGCCTTCCTTCACCTCGGGCACCGCGAGCGCCTTCGCGATCGCCGCGTTGAGCTTCGCGACCGTCTCCGGCGGCAGGTTCGCCGGGCCGTAGAACGCGAGCCAGCCGATCAGGTCGATGCCCGGCACGCCCTGCTCCGCGAAGGTCGGGACGTCGGGAAGAAAGGGCGAGCGCGCCGGCGCAGCGACGCCGATGATGCGCACGCGCCCGGTCTGCGCGTTGGGGATCGCCGAGTTCGTCGCGTCGAACATTCCCTGCACGCGGCCGGAGAGCAGGTCCTTCTGCGCGTCGCCGGTGCCCTTGTACGGGACGTGCGTGACCGGGATGCCGGTCCGGCGCGAGAAGATCTCCGCGAAGATGTGCGCCGCCGTGCCGACGCCGTAGTTGGCGATCGCGAGCGGGCCGGGATTCGCCTTGCTCCACGCGACGAGCGACTTCACGTCGGTCGCGGGGATCGACGCGTGGATGACGAGCACGTTCTGCCCGACCGCGCCGAGCGAGACCGGCGTGAAGTCGCGGAACGGGTCGTAGGGCACGTTCGCGAGCGTGTGCGGGTTCTGCGTCATCGTGCCGCTGAACGTGTAGAGGATCGTGTGGCCGTCGGGCGCGGCGCGCGCGACCTCCTGGGCGGCGAGCATCGTGCTGGCGCCGGGCTTGTTCTCGACCACCACCGGCACGCCGAGCGCCTCGGCGAGGTGCGGCGCGAGGATGCGCGCCTGGATGTCGGTGCCGCCGCCGGCGGCGAAGCCGACCAGCAGGCGCACCGGCTTGCCGGGCACCGGGAAGCCCTGGGCCGACGCGGCCGCGGCGACGAGCGAGGCGACGAGCAACGCGACGAATCTCATGGGGCCCCCGTGACGGACGTCCCGCCGCGTGGCCCGAGGAATTCCCGGGGCGCGCAGGACCCGATAGCATAGGCGAATCCACGCGGGAGCGCGCCCGTGCGCGCGACCGTCCTCCGAATCCGCCATGTCCCGTCCCCCGGCGTCGTCCGCGCCGCTCTCCCATTGCCAGTCGCGCGTCTGGTTCCTCAGGCGCATCGATCCGGAAGGCGACGCCTACCACGAGACCTCGGTGTGGCGCATCGACGGACCGCTCGACGCCGGTGCGCTGCGCATCGCGCTCGACGCGCTCGCCGCGCGCCATCCGATGCTGCGCACGCGCTTCCCGACCGTCGACGGCGAGCCCCGCCAGCAGGTCGACGCGGACGCCCGCACCGACCTCGCGATCGTCGACCTCGCGGGCGAAGCCGAACCCGAGCAGCGCCTGGCCCTGGCGATCCGCGAGCTCGAGCGCCGCCCGTTCGATCTCGGCGCGGCGCCGCCGATCCGCTGGGCGCTCCACCGCCTCGGGCCGGACCGCCACGTGCTCGCACGGGTCTGGCACCACATCCTCGGCGACGCGCAGTCGGGCGCCGTGCTGGCCGACGACCTCACGCGGGCCTACGCCGCCGCCGCCGCGGGCCGCTCGCCGGCGCTCGATCCGCTGCCGGTCGACTACATCGACTATTCGGAGCAGCAGCGGCGCGACCTCGCGAGCCCGCGGATGGCGCGCGCGTTCGACCACTGGAGGCGCCGGCTCGCGGGAGCGCCGACGCTCGCGCTGCCCGCCGACTACCGCAGGCCGGCGACGCAGAGCTTTCGCGGCGCCGTCCGGTCCGCGCGCCTCGGCCGCGACGCGGTCGACGCGCTCGCCGAGGTCGCCAGGTCGGCGGGCGCCTCGTCGTTCGTCGCGGCGCTGACCGCGTTCGCCGTGCTCCTGTCGCGACTGTCGGGGGACGAGGACATCGTGGTCGGGACGCCGGTCGGCGGGCGCCCGGGGCCCGAATACGCGGACGTCGTCGGATTCTTCGCGAACACGCTGCCGATCCGCCTCGACCTCTCCGGCTCGCCGTCGTTCGCCGAGGCGCTGCGGCGCGCCGCCGCGGCCGTGCGCGAGGACCTCGAGCACCAGGCGCTGCCGTTCGACACGCTCGTCGACTCGCTGGGCGTCGCGCGCGATCCGTCGCGCAACCCGCTGTTCCAGGTCGCGTTCGCGCGACGCCGGCAGCGCGCGCGCGACCTCGAGTTCCCCGGCGCGAAGGTCGAGCGCGTCGAGACCGACGGCGGGCGCGCGCGCTTCGACCTCACGATGACGCTCGCCGACGACGCGGACGGCGCCGAGATCCGGATCGAGTACTGCACGGCGCTCTTCGCGCCCGAGACGATCGAGCGGATGGCGGGCCAGTACGCGACGCTCGTCGCCTCGATCGGCCGCGCGCCCGCGGCGCCGATCGGGTCGCTCGCGCTCATGGACGACGCGACGCGCGACCGCGTCGTGCGCGGCGCCATCGGCCGGGTCACGCCAGGGACCGGGGCGTCGGGCGTCGCCGAGCGCTTCGCGGCGCAGGCCGCGGCGACGCCGTCGGCGCCAGCCATCGACGGCCTCGTCTACGAGGCGCTCGACGCCGCGTCGAGCCGCCTTTCCGCCGAGCTCCGCGCTCGCGGCGTGTCGCGCGGCGCGTTCGTCGGCGTCGCGCGCTCGCGCGCCCGCGACGTCGCGACTGCGTGGATCGCGGTGCTGAAGGCCGGCGCCGCCTACGTCCCGATCGATCCGGACCTGCCGGTCGACCGCGTCGCCGCGATGCTCGAGGACGCCGGGGTCCGCGTCGTCGTCGCGGACGACGTCGCGGCCGATCGATTCGCCCGCTTCGGCGTCGACGTCGTCACGCCCGAGCGCGACGCGGCGCGCATCGCGGCGCACGACGCGACGCTCCCGATCGTCCCGGTGCCGCCGGACGCGCCGGCCTGCGCGTTCTACACGTCGGGCTCGAGCGGGCGCCCCAAGGGCGTCGCCGTGCCGCATCGCTCGATCGTGCGCCTCGTGTGCGGCACCGATTACGTCGCGCTGGGGCCGGGCGACGTCGTGGCGCAGATCGCGAGCCCGGCGTTCGACGCGTCGACGTTCGAATTCTGGGGCGCGCTCCTGAACGGCGCTCGCGTCGCGCCGATCCCGAAGTCGACGGCGATCGCCCCGCGCGCGCTCGCGGCCGCGATCGCGCGCGAGCGGGTCAGCGCGCTTTTCCTGACGACCGCGCTGTTCAACAGCGTGGCGCGCGACGCGCCCGAGGCGTTCCGCTCGTGCGACGCCGTGCTGTTCGGCGGCGAGGCCGTCGAGCCGCGCTGGGTCGCCGCGGTGCTGCGCGCCGGCGCGCCGAAGCGCCTGCTGCACGTCTACGGCCCGACCGAGACGACGACGTTCGCGACCTGGCACGAGGTGGGCGCGGTGCCCCTCGGCGCCACGACGATCCCGATCGGGAAGGCGATCGCGAACGCCGAGGCGTACGTGCTCCGCCCCGACGGCGAGCCGGCGGCGCCGGGCGAGCCCGGCGAGATCGTGATCGGCGGCAGCGGCGTCGCGATCGGCTACCTCGGCGAGCGGCCCGGGGAGTCGGACCGGTTCGTCGTCGCGGGCATCGCGGGGTTGCCGCCGCGGCGCCTCTACCGCACCGGCGATCGCGCCCGACTGCGCGACGACGGCGCGATCGAGTTCCTGGGACGCGACGACCGCCAGGTCAAGCTGCGCGGCCACCGCATCGAGCTCGACGAGGTCGAGTCCGCGATCGCGGGGCTGCCGGGGATCCGCGAAGCGGTCGTCCTCCTGCGCGGCGACACGTCGGAGAGCCGTCGCCTCGTCGTGTACGCGGTGCCCCGCGACGCGAACGCGGCACCGCCGGAGAACCTCTGGCGCGAGCTCCGGCCCCGGCTGCCGGAGTTCATGATGCCGTCGGCGATCGTCTGGCTGCCGTCGCTCCCGCTCAACGCCAGCGGCAAGGTCGACCGGGCGGCGCTGCCCGCCGCCGACGAATCGCACGCGCTGCGGCCCGGGACGCGCGTGGCGCCGCGCGACATGCTCGAGAGCCTCCTCGTGCGCCTCTGGGAGCAGCTCCTCGGGCGGCGCGACATCGGCGTCTACGACCACCTGTTCGAGATCGGCGGCCATTCGCTGCTCGCGGCCCGGCTCGTCGACGAGATCGAGCGCGCGACCGGCACCGCGCTGCCGATCACGGCGCTGCTCCTCGACGACACGATCGCCGGCATGGCGCGCGCGCTGCGCGAGGGCAAGCCGTCGGGCAACGCGAACGTCGTCGCGATCCACGAGGACGGCGCGCGCCCGCCGTTCGTGTTCCTGCACGGCGACTTCAACGGGGGTGGCTTCTACAGCCGCGCGCTCGCGCAGGCGCTCGGCGACGACCAGCCGACGATCATCGTCCACCCGCACGGCCTCGACGATCGCGCGATCCCGGAGACCATCGAGGCGATGGCGGCCGAGCGCGTGGCCGAGCTTCGGGCGCTGTGGCCGCGCGGGCCCTACGTCGTTGGCGGCCATTGCAACGGCGCCGCCACCGCGTTCGAGATGGCGCGCCAGCTCGCCGCGCAGGGCGAGGAGGTGCCGGCGATCGTCGTGGTCGAGGCGCCGCCGCCCCTGCACGTCGGCGCGACCGACGACGACGTGGCCGCGTTCCGCAACCGGTACCGGGTCGCCTCGGTCGAGGCGCAGATCCCGCGCGACCGGGCGTCCGACACGCGCCTCCGGTTCCAGCGCGCGATGGAGGCCTATCGCGGCCGGCCCTCGGACCTGCACCTGGCGATCATCCGCGCCGAGATGGTCGAGGCGCTGGCCGACGACGCCGACTGGGCGCGGCTCGCGCCGTCGCACGAGCGCATCGTGCTCCCGGGCGGCCACATGTCGATGCTCACGCGGCACGTCGGCGAGCTGTCGCGCGCGATCCGCGGCGTGATCGACCGCGCGACGGCGGCCGGCCGCGGCGGCGCGCGTTCCGGCGGCGGGCGCGCCGCCCGCGCGGTGACGCCCGGGTCATGACGTCGGGCGCGCGCCCCGCGGCGATCGACGAGGCGCTCGCGCTCCACCGCCGCGGCGAGCTCGAGGCGGCCGAGCGCGCCTACCGCCGCCTGGCCGAGGGGAGCGATCCGCGCGGGGACGCCGCGCACATGCTCGGCCTCGTCCTCCACCAGCGCGGCCGCAGCGAGGAGGCGCTGCCCTGGCTCGAGCGCGCGCGCGAGCGCGGCGAGAGCCCGTCGCTCGCGGTCAACACGGCGTCGGTGCTGCTGGCGCTCGGCCGCGCGGCGGAAGCCGAGGCGCTCGCGTCGCGCGCCTGGGCCGCGCAGCCCGCGCACGTCGGCGCGATGCTCAACCTGGGCCTCGCGCGCGAGGCGCGACGGCACTATCCGCAGGCGATCGAGGTACTGCAGCGCGCGCTCGCCGCGGCGCCGGACCATCGCGTCGTGCGGCGGACGCTCGCGCGCTGCCTCTTGCGCATCGACGATCCCGCGCGCGCGATCGAGACGCTGGCGCCGCTGCCCGTCGGCAGCGACGCCGGCGCCGACCTCGTGCGATGCGAGGCGCAGATCGCCGCGGGATCGATCGCCAGCGCAGAGCCGGTGCTGCGCGCGCTCGCCGCGCATCCGGAGCACGAGGCGCAGGCGAATTGGCTGCTCGCGTCGGCCGCGCTCGCCGAGCGCCGGAGCGACGACGCGATCGCGCTCCTGCGCGAGGTGACCGGGCGCCACCCTTCGCACCGGATGGCGGCGCTCAAGCTCGCGTCGCTCGAGCTCGGGCGCGGCGACGCCGGCGCGGCGCTCGAGCGCGTCGACCGCTGGCTCGACGCGCATCCGGACGATCGCGAGGCGCGAAGCGCGCACCTGGTCGGCTGCCAGTACGTCGCGCGCTACGACGCCGCCGCGCTCCTCGCCGAGCACGTGCGCTGGGCGCCCGCGCCCGCGAGCGGGCCGACCGCAGCGCGGGCGCGATCCGGCCGGCCGAAGCGCGTCGGCTGGGTGTCGCCGCGCTTCTGCCACGGCCCGGTCGAGACGTTCTTCGCCGCCGTGCTCGATCGCCTGTGCCGCGACGCGACCTTCGAGCACCTGCTCTACATGACCGCGCCGGCCCCCGCGCCGACGACCGCGCGGTTCCGCCGCGGCGGCGCGGCCTGGCGCGACCTCGCGTGGGCCGACGACGAGGCGCTGCTTCGCCGCGTGGCCGAGGATCGCGTCGACGTGCTCGTCGACCTCGCGGGCGCGGGCCCCGGGAACCGGCTGCCGGTCTTCGCCGCGCGCGCGGCTCCGCTGCAGCTCACCTGGCTCGACTATTTCTGCACGACCGGCGTCCGCGAATTCGACGGCCTCATGACCGACGCCCACCTCGCGCCCCCCGGCAGCGAGCGCCACTACGCCGAAGCGCTCGTTCGCCTGCCGTGCGGACGCCTGTGCTACTCGCCGCCGCCGGCCCCGCCGCCCTCCGCCGACGGCGCTCGCGCGCGCCGACTCGTGAGCCTCAACCGGTTCTCGAAGATCAACGACGACGTCGCGCGAGCGTGGTCCGACGCGCTCGCGCGGCTGCCCGGCTGGACGCTGAGGCTCAAGGGCGCCGGCGGCGACGACGCCGGCGTGGCCGCGGCGCTGCGGCGCCGCTTCGCCGCGCACGGCGTCGACGCCTCCCGCATCGAGGTCGCGGGCGAAGGGCCGTATGCCGAGGCGATCGACGCCTATCGCGACGCCGCCGTCGCGCTCGATCCCTTCCCGTTCTCGGGCTGCGCGACCAGCTTCGACGCGCTGTGGATGGGCCTGCCCGTCGTCACGCGCCCGCTCGACACGATGGCGAGCCGGCAGACGGGCGCGATCCTGTCGTCGATCGGGCGCAACGAGTGGATCGCGAAGGACGAGCGCGACTACGTCGAGCGCATCGTGGCCGTCGCGCTCGACGTCGACGCGCGGCTCGCGTGGCGCGCATCGTCGCGCGAGCGCATGCGGCCCCTGACCGATGCGGACGCGTTCGCGCGGGCGCTCGCCGCCGCGATCCTCGAAGCCTGGGAACGTCCGCCGCGCTGACGGCGCCGGGCGGGCTCAGTCCGGCCGGCCGTCCGCGCGCGGCCGCCAGTAGGTCGGCGCGTACTTCGCCGCCCAGGGCACGACGCTCGCCGCGAACAGCCCGGCCGCCGCCGCCAGCGCATAGCGCCACGGGGCGACCTCGGCCGCGACGCGCGCGACCGCGGCGACCTGCAGCAGCAGGAAAAGCGCCCAGGTCGCGCGGTCGGCGGCGAGCGTGCGCCCGCTGTGGCCGCAACTCACGCGCGTCACCATCGCGACGAGCAGCGAGCACGCGAAGCCGATCGTGAACGCGTGCAGCGGCGCGAGCCCGAGCCCGGACGCGCCGGCGAGCGACGCGATGGACGAGATCGCGGACAGCGCGAACGCGATGCCGTACCAGACGAAACCGAGGTGCAGCATCGCGAGCAGCCGGTTCGAGAGGCTCTGCGCGAGCCCCCAGCGCAGCGTGACGGCGAACATCAGCGCCGCGGCCGGGGCGTCGACGACGAACGTCCACGACGCGAGCCCCGCGGCGTCGAGCGCGCCGTGCGCGACCGGCGCGGCGACCATCGCCGCGAGCAGCCACCACGGGCGGAACGCGCGCACGAACGGAACGACGTTGGCGGTGAAGAACGGGATCATCCGGTGCGACACGATCACGAACACCGGCAGCAGGAAGCACCAGACGCCGAGGAACTTGACGACGCCATGCGCGGCCGCGCCCGCGAGCGCGAACGAGGCCACGCCCGCGCAGCCGGCGGCGAGCGCGGCGGCGACGAGCGTCGCGTGCACCTTGTCGTCGACCGGGCTCGCGCGGATGAGCGCGACGAAGCGCGCGAGCAGCACCGCCCACGCGAGCGCATAGGCGCCCGCCGCGGCCTGCGTCGCCCACGCCGGCGCCGCCTGCAGCGGAAGCATCGCGAGCACGGATGCCGCGGCGAGCGCGCCCGGCGCCCGCCATGCGCTCGCCGGAGGCGGCGCCATCCCGAGCCACCGCGGCCCCGCCGTGAACAGGAAGCCGAACATGAAGAACGGCGCGAACCCGAAGATCATCAGGAACGCATGCAGCGAGGTCGAGGGCACGGCCGAAGGCGGCGCCGGCAGCGCGCCTCCGCGCGCGACGAGCGTCCACGCCCACCACAGCGCGGCGAGGCCGAGCGAGGCGACGCCCGACAGGAAGAAGAACCGGTGGGGCACCGTGGCGAGGCGCTCGAGCGGCCCCGCCGCCGGCGCGGCGCCGGCGTTCACGTCGGGGATCGTGCGTCGGATCGCCATCGGCCTCAAGCCGGCAGCGCGGCCGGCCTCGCGCCGGTCAGGAGGTAGTCGACGAGGTCGCGCACAGGACGGATCTCGCGGCCGAACGGCAGCGCCGCGGCGCCCCGGAAGAAGAGCCCGCGCGCGACGTCGCCCTTGAGCGCGGCCGCGAGCTGCGTGTCGATGCAGAACTGGCCGATCTTCGCGATGCCGTCGCGCAGCCCGCACTGGACGAGGCAGTCGAACTTGAGCGAGCAGCGCGGCTTGCGGCGCGCCGCCTCCGTGAGCTTCGGCAGCACCGCGAGGTAGCGATCGAGCCAGGGCGTGCGCACCGCGCGCGCCGGAAGCCCGGCCACGCTCATGAACTCGACGATGTCGGCCGGTCCCGCTCCCGCGAGCACGCGTTTGAACGCTGGCGCCGCGTCGCCTTCCTCGGTCACCGCGAACGCGGTGCCGAGCTGCACCGCGGCCGCGCCCATCCCGATCAGCTCGCGGACGCGCTCGTGCGTGTTGATGCCGCCGGCGGGCACCAGCGGGATCGCGCGCTCGGGGATGCCTTCGGCCCGGAAGAACGCCAGCGCCTCCGGCAGCACCCGCTCGAAGTCGAAGCGCGGATCGGCGAGGTCCGCGACCCGGGCGGCGCCGAGGTGCCCGCCCGCATGCCGCGGATGCTCGACCACGATCGCGTCCGGGAGCCGGCCGCGCCGCATCCACTTGCGCACGACCAGCGCGATGCCGCGCGCGTCCGACAGGATCGGCACGAGCGCGACGCCCGGCCAGTCGGCCGCGAGCTCGGGCAGGTCGAGCGGGAGCCCGGCGCCGACGACGATCGCGTCCGCGCCGCTCTCGCACGCGCGCCGCACGTAGGCCGGGTACTCGGTGACCGCGCGCATCACGTTCACCGCGATCGCGCCGCGGCCGCGCGCGATCGCCTTCGCCGCGCGGATCTCGCGGTCCAGCGCCTCCAGGTTCGCGCGGTCAACGACGTCCTTCGCGGCGTTGCGGCTCGCCGCCATCAGGTCGTCGTGGTGACGGCGCAGGTCGACCGACGCGATCGTGCCCATCGCGCCGAGCGCGGCGACGCTGCCGGCGAGCCGGTGCGCCGACACGCCGACCCCCATCCCGCCCTGCACGACCGGCCACAGCGCGCGATCCTTCAGGAAGAAGCGCGGGAGGTCGGTGGCGAAGCTGGGCCCGGCGGCGGCGGTCTCGGTCACGGGCACGAGGCTAGCGGGCGGGCGCTCGCGCCGCCTTGACCCGGGTCAATCGCGCGGGGAACGCGTGCTAGCATGCCCCTTTTCGCTCGCGCGTCGCGGCGCCCGTTCAGGGCCCGCGCGCCGCGGTTCCCGATGTCCCCGGTCCCGACCCGACATTTCCTGCAATTCTCCGATTTCTCGGCAGTCGAGCTCGAGCACCTGTTCGCGCGCACGCGCTGGATCAAGGACCGCTTCAAGCGCTACGAGCTCTACCAGCCGCTGCGCGACCGAACGCTGGCGATGGTGTTCGAGAAGGCGTCCACGCGCACGCGCGTCTCGTTCGAGGCGGGCATGAACCAGTTGGGCGGGATCGCGATCAACCTCAACCGCCACGACACGCAGCTCTCGCGCGGCGAGCCGATCGAGGACGTCGCGCGCGTGATCAGCCGGATGGTGGACGTCGTGATGATCCGCACGTTCGGCCAGGACATCATCGAGCGCTTCGCCGCGCACTCGCGCGTCCCGGTCATCAACGGGCTCACCAACGAGCACCACCCCTGCCAGATCCTGGCCGACGTCTACACCTACATCGAGCACCGCGGCGCGATCCGCGGCCGCACCGTCGCGTGGATCGGCGACGCGAACAACATGCTCACGAGCTGGCTGCAGGCGGCCGCGACGCTCGATTTCCGCGTGAACGTGAGCTCGCCGGTCGGCTACGCGGTGCGCCGCGGCGACCTGCCCGACGCGATCGCGTCGCGCTGCGAGACCTTCGCGGACCCGCGCGACGCCTGCCGCGGCGCCGACCTCGTCACGACCGACGTCTGGACGAGCATGGGCTTCGAGGCGGAGAACGACGCGCGGCGGCGAGCGTTCGCCGACTGGCAGGTGGACGCCGCGATGATGAAGGTCGCCGCGCCCGACGCGCTGTTCATGCACTGCCTGCCCGCGCACCGCGGCGAGGAAGTCGCGGCCGAGGTGATCGACGGCCCGCAGAGCGTCGTGTGGGACGAGGCCGAGAACCGGCTGCACGCGCAGAAGGCGCTTCTGGAATACCTCGTGTGCGGGCGCATCGACTGACGCGGAGGAGCGCATGTTCGATCACGTCGGATTGACCGTCTCGAACCTCGACCGCTCGCGGGCGTTCTACGCCGCGGCGCTCGCGCCGCTCGGCGTCACCGAGCTCGTGCGCTTCGAAGGCGGGGCCGGTTTCGGCGGCGATCGCCCGCAGTTCTGGATCGTCGAGGGCGACGCGGCGCAGCCTTCGCCGCGCACGCACGTCGCGTTCGCGGCGGTCACGCGGCTCGAGGTCGACGCGTTCCACCGCGCGGCGATGGAGGCCGGCGGCGTCGACCACGGCGCGCCGGGCCTGCGGCCGCACTACCATCCCGACTACTACGGCGCGTTCGTGCTCGACCCCGACGGCCACAACGTCGAGGCCGTCTGCCATCGGCCCGGCTGACGCGACCTTCCCGGAGAACCGACCCATGCGATTCCGCCGTCCCGCAGCCCTCGCCTTCGCGTTCGCCGCCGCGCTCGCCGCCGGCGCCGCGCTCGCGCAGTCCTGGCCCGACAAGCCGGTCCACATCCTCGTGCCCGCGCCGGCGGGCAGCTCGCTCGACGTGCTCGCTCGCGCAATCGGCGACAAGCTCAAGGACAAGTTCGGCCAGCCGGTGATCGTCGAGAACAAGCCCGCGGCCGGCGGTACCGTCGCGACCGCCGAGGTCGCCCGCGCCGCCCCCGACGGCAGCGTGATGCTGCTCGGGTTCAACGGCCCCCTCGCCACCGGCCCGCTGATCCAGAAGGTGCCCTACGACGTGAAGAAGGACCTCGCGCCCGTCATCATCACGTCGAGCCAGCCCAACGTGCTCGCGGTGAACGCCGCGCTGCCGGTGAAGTCGGTGGCCGAGCTGGTCGCCTGGGCGAAGGCGAATCCAGGCAAGCTCAACTACGCGTCGGTCGGCAACGGAAGCTCGTCGCACCTGAACGCGGAGCTCCTCGCGTCGATGGCCGGCATCGACGCGGTGCACGTGCCGTTCAACGGCTCGCCGCCGGCCGTGCTGTCGACGGTGCAGGGCGAGACGCAGATGATCTTCGCGGTGATGCAGCCGCTGCAGGCGCAGGTCCAGGCGGGCAAGCTCCGCGCGATCGCGGTGACCACGCCGAAGCGCTTCCCGCTCCTGCCCGACCTCCCGGCGGTCGCCGAGACCTATCCCGGATTCGAGGCGCTCGCGTGGAACGGCCTCGTCGTGCCGGCCGCCACGCCGCCGGCCGTCGTCCAGAAGATCAACGCCGAGGTCGGCGCGATCCTGAAGGACCCGGAGATCGTGAAGAAGATGAACGGCTTCGGCTTCGACCTCGTCGGCGGGTCGCCGGCCGATTTCGCCGCGCTGATCCAGGGCGAGGCGGATCGGTGGACGCCGATCGTGCGCAGGCTCGGGATCAAGGTGGACTAGGCGCAGCCGGGCAGCCAAGCCGAAAGGCGAGAAGAGAGGGTGTCGTAGGTAGAGATTTGCGCCCTGCTGTCGCGAACGGCGTCGACATCCCCCGGTTCACTGCGCGACGCCGCGGGTGTCGTCGAACACGCGGGAGCCAAACCCTATCTACGACACCCTCTCTTCTCGCCTTTCGGCGCTTGGGGCTAGCCGCCCTCCCGCCGCTTCGCGTCGCTCAGCTGCGGCAGCGGCGAGCTCTCCGACGGCGCGATGAGCCCCGTCTTCGCGTAGATCATCAGCTTCTCGCGCGTGTCGGCGATGTCGAGGTTGCGCATCGTGAGCTGGCCGATGCGGTCCTGCGGCGAGAACGACGAGGCGCCCTTCTCCATCGTGAGGCGCTCGGGCTTGTAGGTGAGGTTCGGGCTCGCGGTGTCGAGGATCGAATAGTCGTTGCCGCGGCGCAGCTCGAGCGTCACCTCGCCGGTGACGGCGCGCGCGACCCAGCGCTGCGCGGTCTCGCGCAGCATCATCGCCTGCGGATCGAACCAGCGGCCCTGGTAGAGCAGGCGCCCGAGCCGGCGCCCGTGGTCGCGGTACTGCTCGATCGTGTCCTCGTTGTGAATGCCGGTCACGAGGCGCTCGTACGCGACGTGGAGCAGCGCCATCCCGGGCGCCTCGTACACGCCGCGGCTCTTCGCCTCGATGATGCGGTTCTCGATCTGGTCGCTCATGCCCAGCCCGTGGCGTCCGCCGATCGCGTTCGCCTCGAGCATCAGCGCGACCTCGTCGCCGAAGGTCCGTCCGTTCAGCGCGACCGGCCGGCCTTCCGAGAACGCCACCGTCACGGTCTCGGCCTTCACCGGCACGTCGTCGCGCCAGAACGCGACGCCCATGATCGGCTGCACGATCCGGATGCCCTTGTCCAGGAACTCGAGGTCCTTCGCCTCGTGCGTCGCGCCGAGCAGGTTCGAATCGGTCGAGTACGCCTTCTCCGCGCTCATCCTGTAGCCGAAGCCCGCGCGCGCCAGATACTCGGACATCTCCTTGCGGCCGCCGAGCTCGTCGATGAAGCGCGCGTCGAGCCAGGGCTTGTAGACGCGCAGGTTCGGGTTCGCGAGCAGGCCGTAGCGGTAGAAGCGCTCGATGTCGTTGCCCTTGTACGTGCTGCCGTCGCCCCAGACGTGGACGTCGTCGGCGCGCATCGCGACGACGAGCATCGTGCCGGTGACCGCGCGGCCGAGCGGCGTCGTGTTGAAATACGTCGCGCCCGCGGTCGTGACGTGGAACGCGCCCGCCTGCAGCGCCGCGATGCCTTCCGCGACCAGCGCGGCGCGGCAGTCGACCAGCCGCGCCTCCTCGGCCCCGTACTGCTTCGCGCGGCGCGGGATGTCGTCGTAGTCCGGCTCGTCGGGCTGGCCGAGGTTCGCCGTGTACGCGTACGGGATCGCGCCCTTCTCGCGCATCCAGAGCAGCGCCGCGCTCGTGTCGAGGCCGCCGGAGAACGCGATGCCCACGCGCTGGCCGACGGGAAGGTCCTGCAGGATGTGCGACATGGCGGGGCGCGGACGCTGGGAGCGGAAACCGGCTATTCTAGTGCACCGAGCGAAGCGCGGCTTCCCGACGGGGCCGTCGCGCACCGGCGCGCGAGCGATGCCCGAGCTCCCCGATCTCGAAGCCTATCGTCACACGCTCGCCGCGCGCGTCGTCGGCCGGCCGCTCGAGCGCGTCACGATCGCGCATCCGTTCCTGCTGCGCACCGCCGTCCCGCCGGTGTCGGCTGTCGAGGGCCGGACCGTCGACGGGCTGCGCCGCGTCGGCAAGCGCATCGTCCTCGCGCTCGACGGCGGCCTGTTCGTCGTGATCCACCTGATGGTCGCGGGGCGCCTGCGCTGGCTCGCCCGCGGCGCGAAGCCGCCCGCGCGCATCACGCTCGCGACCTTCGACTTTCCGAATGGCCGCCTCGCGCTCACCGAAGCGGGCACGAAGCGGCGCGCGTCGCTGCACGTCGTCGAAGGCGAGGCGGCGCTCGCCGCGCTCGACCCGGGCGGCGCGGAGCCGCTCGGCCTCGACCTCGCGGCGTTCGAGGCGATCCTCGCGAAGGAGAACCGCACGCTCAAGCGCGTGCTCACCGATCCGCGCGCGATCGCGGGCATCGGCAACGCCTACTCCGACGAGATCCTGCATCGCGCGCAGCTCTCGCCGCTCGCGCAGACGCGCAAGCTCGACGCCGGCGAGGGCGCGAGGCTCTACACCGCGATGCGCGAGGTGCTCGTCGAGTGGACCGCGAGGCTCGAGCGCGAGGCGGACGAGGCGTTCCCGGAAAACGTCACGGCGTTCCGCCCGGACTTCGCCGTGCACGGACGCCACGGCCTGCCGTGCCCGGTCTGCGGCTCGCCCGTGCAGCGCATCGTGTACGCCGAGAACGAGTGCAACTACTGCGCGCGCTGCCAGACCGGCGGGCGCATCCTCGCCGACCGCGCGCTCTCGCGGCTCCTGAAGGACAGCTTCCCCCGCACGCTCGACGGCGCTTGAGTCCGCGGCCGGTTGCGCTACCATCGGCCCGCCGCGATGCCCGACGACCCCGCCCTCGACGCGCTCCTCGACGACCTCGTCGCCGCCAACCGCATCCTCGCGCAGCGCGGCGTGCTCGACGGCTTCGGGCACGTGAGCGCGCGCGACCCGCGGCGCGCCGACCGGTTCCTGCTGTCGCGCTCGCTCGCGCCCGAGCTCGTGACGCGCGAGGACCTGATGTGCTTCGACCTCGACGCGAATCCCGTCGGAGACGACGCGCGCCGCCCCTACCTCGAGCGCCACATCCACGGCGCGATCTATCGCGCCCGGCCCGACGTGCACGCGATCGTGCACAGCCACGCGCCCTCGGTGATCCCGTTCGCCGCGTCGTCGGTGCCGCTCAGGCCCGTGTATCACATGGGCAGCTTCCTGGGCGCGGGCGCGCCGGTGTTCGAAATCCGCAAGCGCTTCGGCGCCACCGACATGCTCGTCCGCGAGGCCGCGCAGGGGCGGGCACTCGCCGACTCGCTCGGCGGCGCCGCGGTCGTGCTGATGCGCGGCCACGGGTTCTGCGCGGTCGGCGACAGCCTGCCGCTCGTCGTGTACCGGGCGATCTACACGGAGACGAACGCCGCCGCGCTGCAGAAGGCGATCGCGCTCGGCGGGACCGTCACCTGCCTGGACGCGGACGAGGCGCGCCTCTACGAGGAGACCGGCCGCACGGTCATCGATCGTCCGTGGGCGATGTGGAAGGCGGCGCTCGGGGACGATCGCGACTAGCGTCCGCCGGCGCCGTCGTGGCCCTCGCGCCGCGCGCGCGGCCGCGGACCCGGGGCTCCCGCGCGGGATTACCATGGAAGGCTTCCGCGCAGGCTCCCGCGCGGCGACGGAGGCCGCCATGCTTCTCCCGGTGCTGCTGGTCGCGACCGTCCTGGCGTTGCCCGCCCCGGCGCGGGCGGACGCTCCCGGCTCGGACACGCGTGCCGGGCGCGACGCCGCGATCGCGGGCCTGAAGGCGGGCTCGCCCGAGCGCCGCGCCGAGGCGATCGTCTGGTTCGCCCACAACGGCCTCCCGGCCGACGACGAAGAGGTGCTCCCGCGCCTCGCCGACGACGACCCGTTCGTGCGCGCGCTCGCCGACCGCGCGGTCTGGATGATGTGGGGCCGCTCGGGCGACCCGGCGATCGACGCGCTGATGGAGCGCGGAGCCGGCGAGGTCGCCGCGGGGCGCTACGAGGCGGCGATCGCGACCTACGGCGAGGTCATCCGCCGCGAACCGTCGTTCGCCGAAGGCTGGAACAAGCGGGCCACCGTCTATTTCCTCGCCGGCGACGACGCGCGCTCGCTCGCGGACTGCGACCAGGTGATGAAGCGCAACCCGCATCACTACGGCGCGCTGTCGGGCTACGGGCATATCTACTTCCGCCAGCAGCGCTACGACAAGGCGATCGACGCGTGGCGGCGCGCGCTGGCGATCAACCCCAACCTCGAGAGCCTCGAGGACGGCATCCGGGCCGCGGAGCGCCTGCGCGCGCAGGCGCGCAAGGACAGCGTCTAGGGCATCCCGGCGCAGCCCCCGGGGGGCGCTCAGAACCCCACGCGCGCGCGACGCCCGCAGAGCTTCTTCGCGTCGATGTCCTCGGGAACGAGGTGGTCGCGGCCCGCGAGCTGCGCGGTGCCGAACGCGTCCAGCAGGAGCTTGCGCATGTCGCGCGGCGGGATCGCCGCGAGCCGGTCGAGCACGCCTTCGGACGGCTCCGCCGGGAACGGCCACCGGTGCGCGTCGAGGATCTCGCCGTAGACCGATTGCGCGATGCGCCGCGAGCCCTCGGCGTCGGGGCGCTCGATCGCGTACACGTTCATCCGGTTCAGGATCGGCTCGGGGATCGCGCTCTCGTCGTTCGCCGTCGCGACCCACAGGATGTGCGACGCGTCCATGTCGACGTCGACGAACTCGTCCTTGAAATGCGATGCGGTGTCGCGCTCGAGCAGCGCGTAGAGCGCGCCCATCGGGTCGTAGCGGTGGTCGCCGCCGGCCTTGTCGATCTCGTCGAGCACGATGACCGGGTTCGCGTACTCGCCCTCCACCAGCGTCTGCGCGACGCGGCCCGGCCGCGCGTGGTGCCACTGCGACGACGCGCCGGTCAGCACCCAGCCCGCCGTCAGCGAGTTCATCGACACGAATTCGTAGCCGGTCCCGAGCGCGTGCGCGAGGCGCTTCGCGAAGTGCGTCTTGCCGAGGCCCGGCTCGCCCAGCAGCAGCATCGGCAGGAACTGCACCGCCTCGTGCCCCGCGATCGCGAGCGCGAGCGACTTGCGCAGGTCGTCGATCACCGCGGTGAAGTTCGGCGAGCCTTCGGCGAGGTCGTCGACCGCGGCCGTCGTCGAGGGCTTGATGATGTAGCGCGAGCCCCCCAGCTCGCGCATGCGCTCGTACCAGCTCTTCAGGCCTTCGTTGCGCTTCGCCGCGCCGTCCTCGGCGGCCCGCTCGACCTCGGCGACCGAGTAGATCGGCTGCAGGTCGGCGATCGGGATCACGGTGTCCATGCGTCGGACCTCCTGTCGGCCGGAGCGATGCATAGAGCGTGCCAAACGGACGCGGTGCTTCGCAAGCGGCGACGCCCGCCGCGATCATGGCGCTCGCCCCGTAGTGGCGCGCGAGACACACTGGCGCGGGACGCATGCCCGGCACCGGCGTGGGGCGCGAGGCGCCGCGGGCGCCCCCGGCCTTCGGCCGGTTTGCCGCGGCCGACCCCAGCGTGCTAGCGTTCCGCCGGCCCACGGGAGCGCGCCATGCCCAGCTTCGACATCGTCTCGGAAGTGAACACCGTCGAGGTCCGCAACGCGGT